>JAOBWK010000036.1 GCA_025463305.1 Ilumatobacteraceae bacterium | reverse complement strand
TGGACTCCCACGCCGTGCCGTAGATGCGCTGCAGCATCGGGCCCTTCTCGTTTCCGCGCCAGTAGGCGCCGGCCACCTTCATCAGCTGGAAGTGGCCGAGCCGACCGGTGCTGGGCACGTGCGGGCCCCGGCACATGTCGACGAACTCGGGCGTGTTGCGGTAGACGCTGACCTTGTCGCCGATCTCGATCTCCGCGGCATCCGCCTCGACCTCGTCGACATCGACGTCGGGGTCCTCCAGGTCGACCGGCGACGCGGCGAGGGCGCGCACCCGTTCGATGATCTCGCACTTGTAGGGCTGATCGGCGAACAGCGCGAGCGCCTCGTCGATGCTCATCTCGCTGCGCGTGAACGGCTGGTCGGCCTTGATGATCTCGCGCATCCGGGCCTCGACCGCGACGAGGTCGTCCTCGGTGAACGTCTTGTCGCCGGGCAGCTCGAAGTCGTAGTAGAAGCCGTCGGCGATGGCCGGGCCGATCGAGTACTTCGCGCCGGGGAACAGCTGCGTCACGGCCTGGGCCATCACGTGCGACGTCGAGTGGCGCAACACGTGCCGGCCCTCGTCGCTGTCGCCGGTGATGATCGCCAGGTGTGCGCCGTCGGCGAGCGGCGCCGTGAGGTCCGTCTCGTGGCCGTCCACCTCGGCGGCGACCGCAGCCTTGGCCAGGCCACGGCTGATCGACGCCGCCACGTCGGTCGCAGTGGTGCCCTCGGCGAAGGAGCGTTGCGTACCGTCAGGGAGGAGGATGTTGATGTCGGCCATAGCACCGGCCAGTGTACGACCGGACCCTGCCGAGTCCCTGGCAATTCGCCGTGCGTCGACCGGCCGACGGGGTGCGTCAGCCGGCGACGGCGGCGGTCATCTCGGCCTGGCGAGCGGACGCCTGCTCGTTCACGTGCGCGACGACGGCGGTGTCGGCCGGCAGGCTCTCGGCCTTCTTCGTGGCATAGGTGTTGCGGTACTCCTGGCCGGTGAGCTCACGGATCTCGTACATCAACTCGTCGGTGATCTGGCGCAGGACGAGGTGGTCGTCGAGCTTGTTGCGGTACCGATCGACCTTGATCGGCCGGCCGATCTTGATCGTCGCGTGCTTGCGGACCTTGGGCAGCTTGGCATCGGGCGGCTGGATCTCGCGCGTGCCGATGACGCCGACCGGGAAGATCGGGCACCCGACCTTCATCGCCAACCGGGCCGCGCCCGTGTGGCCCTTGTACAGGAAACCGTCGCGGCTGCGGGTGCCCTCCGGGAAGATGCCGAACAGCTCGCCCCGGCGCAGCACGTCCTCGGCGGCATCGAGCGCCGCCGTGCTCTTGGCACCGCCGGCGCGATCGATCGGGATCATGCCCATCGCCGGGAACAGGAACTTGGTCTTCCACGAGTCCATGTACTCGGCCTTGCCGACGAAGCTGATGTTCCGGCCGACGTGCAGCATCAGGAAGCCGCTGTCGAGGAAGCTGACGTGGTTCGGGCAGAGGATGGCAGGGCCATCGACGGGCAGTCGGTCGAAGCCCTGCAGGTCGAAGGTCCACAGCCGGTTGGCGATCGGACGGATCACGCGCCGGGTCCGCTGCTGGATCTTGCCAGCCCCTCGCGCGATGTCGGCCGTCATCCGGCCAACTGTAGGCGAGTCAGATCGTCACGCCGAGCAGGGCGGCGGCTTCGGTGACGTCCTCGCCGACGGTGGCCGCGTCATCGATGATCGCCACGGCGGTGTGGGTGCTGAGGTCGTCGTCGAGCGCGGCCCGCACGAGGTCGATGACGGGTTCGGCCCCGGGGGTCCGCGGCCCGCCGGCGGCCGCCTGCCAGCGCTCGAGCCGGGCCACCGAACGCGGCATCAGCTGGTCGTCCCAGCTCCAGTTCTCGCGGTAGTGGTGCTCGATGATGGCGAGCCGGATGGCGCGCGGGTCGTACGTCTCGCGCAGCTTGTCGATGAAGACCAGGTTGCCGAGGCTCTTCGACATCTTCTTGCCGTCCATGTAGACCATCGGGCCGTGCAGCCAGTGCTTGACGAACGGCTCGCCGGTGGCGGCCTCGCTCTGGGCCCGCTCGCACTCGTGGTGGGTGAAGATCAGGTCGCTGCCGCCGCCGTGCAGGTCGATGGTGGTGCCCAGCCCGCGCAGCGCGAGCGCGCTGCACTCGATGTGCCAACCCGGCCGGCCCGGCCCCCACATCGTGTCCCACGAGGGCTCGTCGGCCAGTGAGGGGTGCCAGAGCACGAAGTCGAGCGGATCGCGCTTGTTCGGATCGTCGACGTTGCCGCCGCGCTCGCGGGCGAGCTCGATCATCTCCTCCCGCGAGTAGTTCGACACCGAGCCGAAGCTGGAGAACCTCGACACGTCGAAGTACACCGAGCCGCCGGCCTGGTACGCATAGCCGCGGTCGAGCACCATCCCGATGAACCCGCGGATGTCGCTGATGGCCGACGACGCTCGTGGGGTGCTGTACATCGGCAGCATGTTCAGTGCCACCATGTCGCGCTCGAACCGGGCCTCCTCGCCGGCGGCGAGGTCGAGGTAGTGCACGCCGAGCTGACGCGCCTTGGCGAACAGCGGATCGTCGACGTCGGTGACGTTGCGGACGCACTTCACGCGGTGGCCGAGGTCGATCAGCCGCCGCTGGAGCACGTCGTAGATGACGAACGTGGCCGCGTGACCGAGGTGGGTGGCGTCGTACGGCGTGATGCCGCACGTGTACATCGTCACCAGCTCGCCGGGCTCGAACGGCACCACGGCCTGTCGCGCCGTGTCGTAGAGGCGCATGCTCACGTGGCCGCTGCCTTCGGCGCATCGATGCCAGGCTCAGCAGCAGCAGCGGCGGCCTTGGTCTCGGCGGCCTTCTTCTCACGGGGGTCGCCGTGGATGCCCGTCAGGCGCGGCGCGACGCGGGTCTTGTAGCGGATGTTCAGCTGCAGCAGCACCGCGGTGAACGCCTCGATCGCGGTGGCGTTCGACAGCTGGCCGGCGTCGAGCGGACGGCAGCCGGGGATCTTCAGCACGATCTCGGCGATGACCTTGGTGGCCTCGGGATCGTCGCTGCAGATGAGCACGTCGGAGTCGATCGGCTCGCCGATGTGGCCGAGCTCGCTCGCCGGGAGGTGGTGGAACGCCGCGACCACACGGCACCTCGGCACGGCCGCCTGCACGTGGGCGGCAACGCTGCCCCGAGGGGGCACCAGCGGTTGGAACTCGCTGCCGACCCGCACCAGCGCGTTGGCCATGCTGACGACGACCTTGCCCTCGAGCTGGCCGGCGAACTCCTGCGCGGTCGTGGCCGCCGAATCCCACGGGGTGGCGATCACGACGATGTCGCAGTCGGCCGCACCGTGGTTGTCGGATGGCACGAGCCGGTCGGCCAGCTCCGGGAACTTGCCCACCAGTCCGTCGCGGATCTCCATCGAGCGGTACTTCGAACGAGAGCCGATGACGCACGTGTAGCCCACCGACGCGAGGCGCGCGGCCAGGGCACTTCCAGCCGGACCGGTGCCCCCCAAGATTCCGATTCGCATCCGCTCAGCCTGCCACAACGCGTGTCGAAAGCGTCGCTCCACTCGCGTCACACGCCCGCCGCTAGGGTCGCGCCCATGGGTCTGCTCTCGGGGAAGAACATCGTGATCACCGGCGTCCTCACGGACGCGTCGCTGGCGTTCGGCGTCGCCAAGCTCGCTCAGGAGGAGGGTGCCGAGATCGTGCTCACCGGCGCCGGGCGCGCGCTCAGCCTCACCGAGCGAGTGGCCCGCAAGCTGCCCACCACGCCTGAGGTCTACGAGCTCGACGTCACCGTGCCGGAGCACCTCGCCAACGTGCGCGGCATCCTCACCGAGAAGTGGGGTCGGGTCGACGGCGTGCTGCACGCGATCGGCTTCGCTCCCGCGAGCTGCCTCGGCGACAACTTCATGGACGCGCCGTGGGAGGACGTCGCCACGGCGATGAACATCTCCACGTACTCGCTGAAGTCGTTGGCCGACGCGTTCGTCCCGCTGATGACCAACGGCGGTTCGCTCGTCGGGCTCGACTTCGACAACTCCGTCGCCTGGCCGGCGTACAACTGGATGGGCGTCGCCAAGTCCGCGCTCGAATCGCTCAGCCGCTACCTGGCCAAAGAGCTCGGACCACAGGGCGTCCGCTGCAACCTCGTCGCCGCCGGACCGATCAAGACGATGGCCGCGAAGAGCATCCCCGGCTTCGCCAAGTTCGAGGACGTGTGGGCCGACCGGGCCCCGCTCGGCTGGGATGTCTTCGACTCCACCGCGGTCGCCAAGGCCGTCGTTGCCCTGCTCAGCGACTGGTTCCCGATGACCACCGGCGAGATCATCCACGTCGATGGCGGCTTCCACGCCGTCGCCGTCTGAGGCCGACGCCGCTTCGCGCGGCGACCGGCAACCCGCGCCTGATCGCCGGCGCTCACGGGAGGGTGTAGGTGAAGGTGATCTCGCGGACGTCGGCGTTGATCCCGCCGCAGAACTCGAGCACGTACGCGAAGGTCTGGTTGTCGACGACGAGCGCCGGTGACGGCTCCTTGTTCAGGGCGATGATCCCGGGCGCATCCGGGGCGGTCGTCTGCAGCGTCGCTTCGCCGAAGGCCCCGCCTGCGAAAGCCGCCCAGAGTGTGACGGTGGCCTTCTGGGTCGACGAGAAGTCGCCCACGGT
The DNA here is from genome assembly GCA_025463305.1 of Ilumatobacteraceae bacterium. Next base: position 102,260 of record JAOBWK010000036.1, on the reverse strand, counting down.
GGCGGTCAGCTCGGTGATCGCCGCGCCATCCGGGAGGGTCACGGCGGCGGTGTAGCAGCTGCCGTTCGTGCCGGGGCTGAGCAAGCTGACTCCCGTGGTGTAGGCGGAGGTGCTTGCCTCCGGCGCGAACTGGCTGCCCGAGATGTTGAGGTCGCGGGTGCCGGTGGGCTTGGTCAACTTGGTGGCAACGACAGCGTTGGTCTGCGCGATCGACCCGTTCACGGCGCCGACTGTCGTGTCGATCTGGGTCTTGGTGTAGTAGCGATCATCGTTGTTCACGACTCCGCCTCCCACGGCTGGCGCGGCTTGGTAGTAGCCGACGATGTCGATCACGAGGTCCACGGTGCCCCCGTTGTTGTAGGCGGCGATCGCACCCGCGGCGGAAAGGCCGACGGTGACCTGGTTCGGTGTCGGCGCGCCCCCTGCGACGACGTTGAGGTTCGACGCGGTCGGTCGCTGGCCGGCATCAGCCGGGTAGACGGTCACGTAGCTGCTCGCCGTCGGGTCGACGGCCGTCACGTTGGTGGCGACGCCCGTTGCCGTGTTCGGGATCGTGCAGTTGCCATTGGTGCCCCACACGGCGAAGGTGACTGCCTCGCCGGCACCGAGCGGCGTCTCCCGCGGTCCGACGTTGTCGGGCGCTGACCGCGTGTCGACGAGCCTGCAGGGCACGATCGGCACGTACACGGACGCCGTGCTTCCCGTGGCACCTGCTGACGGCACCAACCCGATCGCTGTCACGGTCGCGGCTGCCATCGCAGCTGCGACGCCGACGTGGACCAATCTCATGGGCTGTGTCATCTGCCGCTCCTCGTGCGCTGACGTCAGCCGGAGCATCGATCGCATCGAGCTGAGGAGACGTTTCTGAGGGCAGGGGACCACGAGTGGCCGCCGCTGTCAGTCCCGTTGTGGTCCCAACTTCTGGGGGAGGTCTGCGTCGCGGTGCACGCCACGGCTTCGGAGCATCAAGCCTCCGGCGGGTCGGGGGTGAGCGGCTCGAGCAGTTCGATGAGCGCGGTTTGCCCGGCGTGGCGGGCCCAGCCGAGCGGGGTGGCGTCGAATCGTCGATCGTGCAGGGTCGGGTCGGCGCCATGGTCGAGCAGGTATCGGGCGATGTCGAGGTGGCCCCGGTCCGCGGCGACGTGCAGTGGCGTTTCCCACCTGCCGTTCTGAGGGACGTCCGCGCGACCGTAGTGGTTGACGTCGAAGCCGAGCTCGATGAGCAGCTCGACGGCATCCTGGCGGCCTACCGCGACCGCGTCCACCAGCAGCGACGGCCGACGGCGCCGAGCCGCCCGGACCAGGCTGGGGTCCGACGCCATCAGCGTCGACGCGGCATCACGATCGCCGGCCGCCAGCGCGCCGAGCAGTTGCTGGACGGGCTGCAGGGCCGGCGGGTCCGCACCGGCGGCGACGAGCAATCGCACGATCTGCGCGTGGCCGGCCACCGCCGCCGCCTCTGTGAGGAGGCGTCCGTCTCGGCGAGACGGTGTGCGCACGTCGACCCCGTGACCTGTCAGCAGCGCCACACGATCCGGCATGTCGTGCATCACGGCCCACCACAACTGGTCGTCGAGCATCTCCGCCGGGGACAGGGTGGCGTTGCCGAGGCGTCGCCGCCAGGGACCACCGTCGCCCGTGCCGAGTCCGAACTCGAACAGCAGCTCGAGGTGCTCGATGCCCGGCTCGAACATCCGGTTGTAGAGCGCCTGGCTGTCGTTGGGATCGGCGCCGGCCATCAACAACGACCGCGCCAGTGCCTGCGCGTGGGGATGTGGCGGCTGGTCCTTCGGCCCCTGCTCACCCTCGCCGAAGGCTCCGGTGAGCAACGTGAACGCCGATGGCATGCCGTGCCAGAGGTAGCCGGCGTTCGGGTCGGCGCCGGCGCGGAGCAGCACGCGAGCGGTGGCCAGCACATCGGCCTCGGAGATCGCCGGATCGTGGCGCGCGTACGCGAGGTACATCAGCGGCACCCAGTCGTACGGGCCACCGTCGCTGCCGGCCAACGTCGCGTCGGACTCGAGGAAGCACCGCACGGCGTCGACATCGGCGGTCGCGGCCGCAGCGTGGATCGACGCCGCCCCCAGCGCGGGATCGGCGGCGAGCATCGCGGCCGCGCGTTCGCGACGCTCGACCGAGTCGCCGCCGTAGGTCAGGCAGGCCAGGCGGAGGAACTCGTCGGCAGGATCCGGCCGCGGCGCCTCGGTCTCCGGCGCTCGAGTGAGCCGGTTGACGAGCTCGACGTGCTCCTTCAGCTTCGGCCAGCTGGCGAAGCCGTACTTCCGGGAGATGACCAACTGCGCAGCGCTGAGCGTGAACGTCCCCGCTGCCGCGCCCGCCTCGAGACCACGTGGGTGGTGCTCGTGAACAGCTGCGCGGGCGTCGGGTTCACCGGCGAGCATGGCGCGCCGCAGATCCTTGGCCTGCCGGCGCAGGTGATCCAGGTCGGGATCATCGGGTAGGGATGTCGTGGGCACAGCGCCCTCCTCTCGCGAGGCCTGTGGTCCGCATCATCAGGCGAAAGGAGTGCACGGGACGTGACATCGACGTACTGCAGCTGGGCTCTGCCCTCTCCGCGGACCGGTGGCGTTGCTGCTCGCCACCTCGAATCGTAGCGCCGGTGCGTGAGCCGTTGCCGACAGGAGGCCGCGTGCGTCCTGTGGCTGCGGAGGAGAGCGGTACCGTGACCGCGTGACGTTGAACCGGCTCGCCGCCGAGACCAGTCCGTACCTGCGCCAGCATGCCGAGAACCCGGTCGACTGGTATCCGTGGGGGGCGGAGGCGTTCGCGGCTGCCGAGGCGCGCAACGTGCCGATCCTGTTGAGCGTCGGCTACTCGGCCTGCCACTGGTGCCACGTCATGGCCCACGAGTGCTTCGAGGACGCCGAGGTCGCGGCCGAGATGAACCGGCTGTTCGTCAACATCAAGCTCGATCGCGAGGAGCGACCCGACGTCGACGCCGTGTACATGGAGGCCGTCCAGGCCCTCACCGGCCGGGGCGGCTTGCCGATGACCGTGTTCCTCACGCCCGCACGGATGCCGTTCTACGGTGGCACGTACTTCCCCAAGCCGAACCTGCTCGCGCTGATGGCCTCGATCGACGACATCTGGCGCAACCGTCAGGCCGACGTCGCCCAGAACGTCGACGCGCTGTACACCGCGCTCGCGCAGTCGAGCCGCCTGGAGGCCGGCGCGACCTTGCCCGGCATGGAGGCGCTCAACGCCGCGCTCCAGCAGCTCGGCCAGAGCTTCGACAGCGAATGGGGCGGGTTCGGGACCGCGCCGAAGTTCCCGTCGACGATGAACCTCGACCTCGTGCTGCGCGCCCATCTGCGGCTGCCCAGCGACGCCGCCCGCCAGGTGGTGACGACATCGCTCGACGCGATGGCGAGCGGCGGGATCCACGATCACGTCGGCGGCGGGTTCGCCCGGTACAGCACCGACCGCGAGTGGCTCGTCCCGCACTTCGAGAAGATGCTCTACGACCAGGCGCTCCTGCTGCGCGTCTACACCCATGCCTGGCTCGTCTTCGGCGAGGCCCGGTGGAAGCAGGTCGCCGAGGAGATCGTCGCCTACGTGCTCGCCGAGATGACCCACGACGACGGCGACGTGCGCGGCGGCTGGTACTCGGCCGAGGACGCCGATTCACCCGACGAGCACGGCCACGGCCACGAAGGCCTGTTCACCACCTGGACGCTCGACGAGATCACCGAGGTCCTCGGACCCGATCTCGCCGCCACGGCGATCGACTGGTGGGAGGCCACCGAGGACGGCAACTTCGAGGGCCGCAACATCCTCAGTCGGATGCACCACCGCGGCGACCTCGCTCGGCCGCCCGAGATCGAGCGCGCCCGCACCCTGCTCGCCGACGCGCGCTCGCACCGCCGCAACCCCGGCCTCGACGACAAGATCCTCACCGAGTGGAACGCGTTGTTCCTCGGCGCGCTGTCCGAGGCCGGCGCGGCACTCGGGCGGCCCGACTGGCTCGACGCCGCAGTGGCCAACGCCGAGTTCCTGATCGCCAACCTGCGCCGGCCGGACGGGCGCTGGTTCCGCTCGTGGCAGGCCGACGGCCAGCCCCAGGGCCGTCACGACGCGCTCGCCGCCGACCACGCGTGCCTCGTCGATGCGTTCACCCGGCTCGCCGAGGCCACCGGCCAGGCGCGCTGGATCGAGGAGGCGATCTCGGCCTCGGACACGCTGCTCGATCACTTCTGGGACACCGATGCCGGCGGCGTGTTCACCACCGGCGACGACGCCGAGGCGCTGATCGTGCGCCAGAAGGACCTCGTCGACAACGCCACGCCGTCGGCCAACTCGATGACCGCGGTCGCGCTCTATCGGCTGGGCGCGCTCACGGGCGAGTCCCGGTTCACCAACCACGCCGACCAGACGATGCAGCTGCTCGGCCGGATCCTCGCCGAGGCACCGACGGCCGGCGGCAACGCGCTCGCCGCCGTCGACATGCGCGACCAGGGAATGACCGAGATCGTGATCACCGGCGACCGGGCGGACCTGGTCGATGTCGTCCGCTCGCGCTGGCTCCCCAACGCCGTGCTGGCCTGGGGCGAGCCGTACGATTCGCCGCTCTGGGACGGCCGCGCCGACGGTGCCGCCTTCGTCTGCGAGCACTTCGTGTGCCAGCTGCCTGTCACAACGCCCGCAGACCTGCTGACATTGTTGTCGAACCACTGATTGGAGATCTCTCATGCAGAAGTCCACGTTCGCCGCCATCGGGGTCGTCACACTGCTCGGCCTCACGGCGTGCAGCTCCGACAGCAAGCTGTCGATCAGCCAGTCCGATCAGTCCAAGACCACGATCGGCACCGGTGCGAGCGGCCCGGACACGAGTGAGTCGTCGGGTTCGGGAGCAACCGACGCGACCACCGGTACGAGCACCGGCTCCGGCTCGAGCACGGGTTCCGGCAACACGATCCCCGGCCTCCCCGGTGTCACGCTCCCCGATCTGACCGGATTGAGCATCCCGGACCTGACCGGGCTCAGCATCCCGGATCTGACCGGGCTGAGCATCCCCGATGAGGGCTCCGCGCCCGGGGCCAGCGCGGCCTGCGCCTCGTACCTGTCGGCGTTCGGCGGAGCGCTCGCCGGCCAGAGCGACGCGGTCGACGGTGTGTCACAGGTGTTCGCGGGACTCGTCGGGCACGTTCCCGCCAACATCGAGGCGGCGGTGAAGGAACTGTCGAAGGACTTCGCCGCGCTGCAGACGATCTACGCCAAGTACGGCGATGACCTCAGCAAGATCAGCACGGATCCGGACTTCGTCAAGCTGTTCGCCAGCTCCGACTTCTCGACGGCGTCGTCGACGTTCAGCACCTGGGTCGACGCCGGCTGCCCCAAGTCGTGACCGTCACCAGCCGCCGCGGTGGATCACCTCGGCGGCGGACCGGCGCCGACGGCTCGCGCTGAGCCCCGGCACCGGGACATCGGCCGCCGTCGCCGCGGGCCAGCCGAGTGCGATCGCCCCGATCAGCTGCAGCGCCGTCGGGATCCCCAGCGACGCGCGCAGCTCGGCCTCGGCGTTGAACACCCCGAAGAACAACGCGCCGAGACCGGCGTCCTCGGCCGCCAGCAGCAGGGTCATCACCGACATCGATGCATCGACGGTCCAGTACGGCGTCGGCCATGCGTCGGCCGACTCGCCCAGTCCGGAGCGGGCCTTGTCGGGCTCGCCGTAGCGCTCGACGTAGGCGTCGGGGTCGGCGAACGCGAGCGCGATCACCGGCGCCGCGAGCAGTCCCTGCCAACGGAAGCCGGGCCGCCGCTCGGTGGGAAGCGTGACGTCCCAGAAACGGGAGGTCTCCGGACCCTCCAGCACCACGAGGTGCCAACCCTGGGTCTTGCCCGCGCTGGGCGCCCGGGTGGCCAGATCGACCAGCTCGCCGATCAGCTCGGGCGCTACCGCTGCATCGGCGAAGTCGCGGGTCATCCGCCGCGAGCGGACGAGCTCCCTGAACGACTGCGCCGGGAACGAACGATCGGGGTTCAGCGCGCCCCGAGCTTGACGAGGTCCTCGGCCATCGTCCAACCATGGACGACGAGCGCGCCGCCCTTCTTCACGTTGACCGCCGCGAACTGGGCGGCGACATCGGGGTTGATCTTCTCCGGCTTCAACGACTCGTGGTCGAGGAACCCGCTCTGCCCGTTGGACTTGACGACGAAGCTCTGCTCGTCGTAGCTGCCGTCGACGCCGAACCGCTTGGCCAGCCGGCGACCCCATGCACGCTCTTCGCCGACGGCGCGGTGGCCGGGGCGGGGGATCATCTCACCGAGCTGCTTGAAGGCCTCGAGCCCACCTGCGGACACGAACCGGGTGCCGACCACGACGTCTTCGTCCGGGAAGGCCATCAGCGCTCGGTGGTAGGCCTCGCCCATCAGGCCCTTGAGGACCTGATCGCGCTTGGAGGTGCGCTTCACGCTGAGCAGGCCGAGCAGCACACAGGGTGTGCCGCCGATGCGCTCGAGTGTGGCGAACATGAAGCCGTGCAACGTGTCGTCGACGCGGGCCGTGGTGCTGAGGACCCAGTCCTCCTTGGCCTTCGACACCGCGCCGATGTCGAACGCGCCGCCCATCGACGCCATCTCATCGAGGTCGGCGTCGCCCAGCGCCGCGCAGTCCCTGGTATCGACCTGGATTGCCATTGCGCTTCATGCTCCCCGGTTGTCGAGCCAGGCCGTGCGACCGGGCGGATCCAATGAGGTTTCCATTCTGCCACCAAATCCGCTCGATCCGGAAACGAAAGGGCAAACGGACGTACGAATGTGACGTGCGCTACAGGACGAACGTCACAGCGTCATGCCTCACAACATGACCGCATCGTGGCCGAACGCCACGCGCAGCTCCCCCACGGCGCGATCGAGGTCGACGCAGAAGTCGTCGGCCAGCCGCAACGTCTTGCCGCCACCGAGCTGCACGTAGACCTGGGACTCGCCCGGGTGATCGCGCAGGATCCGCTTGAGCTGGTGGATCTTCAGCTCGTTGAGGATGTTCGCCGGCAGACGCAGCCGGAGCGGCGCCGAGCTGCCGGTGTCGAGCCCCTCGAGCACGGCGATGTCCTGGGCCATGAACCCGACCCGCGTCTCGTCCTTGCGGTCGAGCCGGCCCTTGACGGTGACGATGGCGTCGTCGACGAGACGATGTCCCTGCTCCTGGAGCATGCGCGGGAAGACGGTGACCTCGAGCCCACTGTCGAGGTCCTCGAGCGTGAACACCGCCATCTGGTCGCCCTTCTTGGTGAACTTGCGGGCCAGCCCGGTGATGACGCCGCCGAGGGTGAGGATCGCGCCGTCCTCGCGCTCGGAGGCCTCGGCCACGCTGCAGTCGACCTTGCGGCGCAGCGCGGCTTCGACGCCGAGCAGCGGATGGTCGCTGATGTACAGCCCGAGCATCTCCTTCTCCGACTTCAGCCGGTGGGCCTTCTCGAACTCGGTGTCGGGGATCTCGACGCGCTCGTTGAACGAGCTGCCCGCGTCGGAGCCGATGTCGCCGAAGAGGCTCATCACACCCTGGTCGCGCTCGCGCCGGCGCACCACCGCAGCGTCGATGATCTGCTCGAACACCATCATCAGGCCGCGCCGCGGATGGCCCATGCCGTCGAACGCACCGGCTTTGATCAGCGACTCGATGGTGCGCTTGTTCAGCACGCCCTCTGGCACGCGTTCGACGAAGTCGTAGAAGCTCTCGAACGGACCACTCGCATCGCGCTCGCCGACGAGGAGCTCGACCAGGCCCTCCCCCACGTTGCGGACCGCCGACAGGCCGAACGAGATCGCACCCGGGCTGCCGGCCGGCAGCTCGACACCCGCAGGCACCTCCGACGGCGACAGCGCCGCGAAGTCGCTGACCGAGCGGTTCACGTCGGGGGTGAGCACCTTGATGCCCATCGTGCGCGCGTCGGACAGGTAGATGGCCGCCTTGTCGAGGTTGCTCTTCACGCTCGTCAGCAAGCAGGAGAAGTATTCGACCGGGTAGTGCGCCTTGAGGTACGCCGTCTGGTAGGTGACCAGGCCGTAGCCGAACGAGTGGCTCTTGTTGAAGGCGTAGTCGGCGAACTTCTCGATGATGTCGAACAGGTCCTTGCCGAGCTTGTCGGCGTAGCCGCTCGTGACGCAGCCCTGCTCGAACGCGTCGCGGGCCTTGGCCATGACCTCGCGCGACTTCTTGCCCATCGCCTTGCGCAGGTTGTCGGCCTCGGCGAGGGAGTAACCGGCGAACTTCTGGGCGACGCGCATCACGCTCTCCTGATAGATCATCAGGCCGAACGTGTCCGAGAGCACCTCCTCCGCATCGGCGTGGAAGAACTCGACGGGCTTGCGGCCGTTCTTGCGATCGGCGTAGTCGTAGTGCATGTTGACGCTCATCGGCCCCGGCCGGTAGAGCGCGATGAGCGCGGCGACGTCTTCGAAGCTGTCCGGCGCGAGCGCCTTGAGCAGCGCCCGCATCGGGGGGGACTCGAGCTGGAACACGCCGATGGTGTCGCCACGGCTGAGCAGCTCGAAGGTCGGCATGTCGTCGAGCGGGATGGTGTCGATGTCGAACGACGCGTCGCGCCGGGCACGCACCATCGCGACGGCGTCGGTGATGACGTCGAGGTTGCGCAGCCCGAGGAAGTCCATCTTGAGCAGGCCGAGCTCTTCGACGCCGTGCATTTCGAACTGGGTCACGACCGGGGCGTCCTCGGCCTTGCCGCCGGGAGCCGGCTTGCGCTGCACCGGCAGGTAGTCGGTGAGCTCGTTCTTGGTGATCACCACCGCGGCGGCGTGGATGCCGTCGCTGCGCTTCAGCCCCTCGAGCCCCCTCGCGACGTCGATGACCCGCTTCAGGTCGGGGTCGGTCTCGTACATCGCGCGCAGCTCGCTGGCCGCGTTGTAGCCGTCGGTGTACTTCGGGTTCTGCTCGAAGCAGTACTTCAGTGGGGTGTCGCGGCCCATGACCAGCGGCGGCATCGCCTTGGCTGCCTTGTCGCCGACGCCGTACGGGTAGCCGAGCACGCGAGCAGCGTCGCGCACGGCGTTGCGGGCCTTGATGGTACCGAAGGTGATGATCTGGGCGACGTGGTCGCGCCCGTACTTCTCGGCCGCGTAGCGGATCATCTCGTCGCGGTAGCGGGAGTCGAAGTCCATGTCGATGTCGGGCATCGAGATGCGGCTGGGGTTGAGGAACCGCTCGAACAGCAGGTCGTAGCGGATCGGGTCGAGCTCGGTGATCCGCAGCGAGTACGCCACTGCGCAGCCGGCGGCCGAGCCGCGGCCGGGGCCGACGCGGATGTTCGCGTCCTTGGCGTGCTTGATCAGGTCCCACACGATGAGGAAGTAGCTGCTGAAGCCCATGTCGGCGATGACCTTCAGCTCGTATGCGATCCGCTCGACGGCCGCCATCGGCAGCGTCTCGCCCCAGCGCTCCTTCGCACCTTTCCAGGCCAGGTGCTCGAGGTACTCGGTGTCGTTGCTGAACCCCTCCGGCAGCGGGAAGTTGGGCAGCTCGACCTTGCCGAACTCGATCTCGACGTTGGCCCGCTCGGCCACCCACAGGGTGTTGTCGCACGCCTCCGGGAACTGGCGGAACAGGTACCGCATCTCGTCGGCGGACTTCAGGTAGTGCTCGTTGCCCTCGAACTTGAACCGCTTCGGGTCGCTGAGCATCGCCCCGGTCTGCACGCAGAGCAGCGCGTCGTGGGCCTCGTGGTCGGCGCGATGGGTGTAGTGGCTGTCGTTCGTGGCGATCAGCGGTGCGCCGATCTTGCGGGCGATCTCGATCAGCTTCGGGTTGGTCTCGTGCTGGGCCTGGAGGCCGTGGTCCTGCAGCTCGACGAACAGGTTGTCGCGGCCGAAGATGTCCTGGAGCCGGGCGGCCTTCTCGATCGCGCCCTTCTCGTCGCCGTTGAGCAGCGACTGCAGCACGTGCCCGCCGAGGCAGGAGGTCGTCGCGATCAGGCCGTCGCTGTACTTCTCGAGCAGGCTCCAGTCCATGCGCGGCTTGTAGTAGTAGCCCTCCATGAACGCGAGGCTGCTCAGCTGGATCAGGTTGCGGTAGCCCTGGTCGGTCTCGGCCAGCAGGGTGAGGTGGTAGTAGAGCTTCTTGCCGCCGTCGATGTCGCCGCCGGAATCGTCGACCCGACCACGACGGGTCGGCCGCTCGAGCCGGGTCTCCCAGGCCATGTAGGCCTCGGTGCCGATGATCGGCTTGACGCCTTTGTCCTTGCACTCCTTGTAGAAGTCGAGGACGCCGTACATGTTGCCGTGGTCGGTCATCCCCAACGCGGGCATGCCGTCGCTCGCCGCCTTGGCCACCAGCTCGTCGAGCCGGGCAGCCCCGTCCAGCATCGAGAACTCGGTGTGGACATGGAGATGGGTGAACGAATCTCCCAACGAACGAACCCCTTCTTCCGCGCGTACTTACAGCGCTGTGATTCGTCGACTGTAGCAGCGCGTCAGAGGTACGTGCCCGGGCGATCGTTGGCCGATCCGTCGGGCCCACCCGCATTGGGGCGTGGCGACATCAGCCGCGGATCGATGCCGGAGTCCGGACCTGGGGCGATGCCGCGCATCTGCTCGAACTGCTGGCGCGCGGCGAGCTGCTGGGCGAACAACGTGGCCTGGATCCCGTGGAAGAGGCCCTCCAGCCAGCCGACGAGCTGGGCGTGGGCCACCCGGATCTCGCCGGTGCTCGGCGCGACCCCGTCCTTGAACGGCAGGGTCAGCATCCGCAGCTCTTGCTGCAGATCGGGCGACAGCGCCTCGGCCAGCTCGACGATGGATCGCTCGTAGATCTCGGCGAGGCGCTCGCGGCTGGCCTCGTCGAGGTCGGTGCCCTTGACCTCTTCGAGGAGCTGCTTGACCATCGAGCCGATCCGCATCACCTTCGCGGGCGCGGTGACCGTCTCGTTGACCTCGTCCTCGGCGTCGGGCGACACGATCTCGCCGCGCTCGACGGCTGGCTCGGCTGGCGTCGGGGCGGGGACCTCGGTGGCCGTGGTGTCGACGGCGTTGGCGGCATCGGTCATGGGGAGCTCCTGTTCAACGGCGGCCGGGGGCCGCCAGCAAGGGTACGAGCATTTCCGCCGATGTCAGACTGCCGTGGCGGCACACCAACTCGTACGGGCCCGAATCGGCGGGGTCGAAGAACGTGACCGGCTCGCGTGCCACGAGGGCGACGTCGCCGAGCCGGCTCGCGACCGGGGCGGAGATCGCCGGGCCGAACCAGCCCTCGTCGATGACCTGCTCGCGGGTGACCACCCAGGCGGTGTCGGCGTGGGCGCTGCGGCATGCGTCGAACAGGTCGGCGTGCGCTCCCGGGCGGGCGTGGAACCAGCGGAACCGGCCTTCGCCGGACTGCACCCGGACCATCGCCAGCAGCGCGGCCTCGGGACGGATCGTGTTGTCGCCGACGTGCACCTGACCGTGATCGGCGGTGACGACGAGCGATGCGTGCGCCGGCAGCCGCGAGAGCACGTCGCCGACGAGGCGGTCGGCGTTGACGAGCTCGGCGTCGTAGTACGGCCCGAAGCCACGCTCGTGGGCCGTCTTGTCGATGCCGTCGTAGTAGGCGTAGACGAAGCGCTCGCCGGCATCGATCTGGCGACCGATCTCGACCGCGATCGCCGAGACGGTGCGCCAGCCGTGCAGGCGCGCCCCGCGCAGGTGGGCGTCGGTGAAGCCCGAGCCCTCGAGCTCGCCGCGGGTGATGACCGGCGGCGATTCGCCGAGGAACGGCGTGAACGGCTGCACGTCAGACGGCGGATGGGCGCGGCGCAGATCGCCGCGATCGCCGTGCCAGCGGAGCACGTTCATGATGTCGCCGCCGATGTCGAAGCGGTAGCCCACGAGGCCGTGCTCGGCCGGCGTGAGCCCCGTCGCGATCGACGTGAGCGCCGTGGCCGTCGTGCTCGGCGCGACCGTGGTGATCGGGCCGCCGGTCATCGACGCGAGGGTGGGCGCGAGCTCGATCCGGGCCTGGAGCTGCTCCCAGCCGAGCCCGTCGATGACCAGCACCACGGTCTGCGCCGCGGCGGCGGGCGCTGGCATCCAGCGCGGCAGCGGCACGCCCCGTGGTGCCAGCAATGCCGGGATGATGCCGCGCACGTTCGCTCCGGAGTACTGAGGGAGGACGGGTTGTTCGTTCACGGCGGATCCAGTCCAGCACGTTCGACCAGCTTTCGCCACACGGCGGCCGATTCCCGCCCGGACCGCCAGCCATCGCGCCCGTCACCGTGCCGCTACGATGATGGTGTGCGCGTTTCCACCAAGGGCGACTATGCCTGTCGAGCTCTGCTGTCCCTCGCGCTGCACATCGACGAGCCCGGACCGACATCGGTCAGCGACATCGCTCGTCGCACCGGCCTGCCGCAGCCGTACCTGGAACAGATCCTGCTCGCGCTGAAGGGTGCCGGACTCGTGCGCTCCAAGCGCGGCGTGGGCGGCGGTTACATCCTCGCCCGACCCACCAGCGAGATCCGGTTGTCGGAGATCCTGTCGGCCGTCGACGGTCCGATCTCGCTCGGCGACTTCGGTGAGCCGCACCAGGACGGCGCCTGCGATCACGAGGGCCAGTGCGTGCTCCTCGCGATCTGGCACGACGCCGGCGAGATGATGCGCCGCCACATGGAGGGCTTCACGCTCGCCGAGATCGCCCAGGCGGCACAGGGCAGCAAGCCCTGGCCCGACCTGCTGTCCACCCCACTCGCCCTGTAGGGGCTCAGATCGTCAGGCCGTCCAGCACCGCCACGAGATCGGCCGGGAGGGCGGACTCGAACGACAGCGTCTCGCCCGTGACCGGATGGCGGAACGAGAGCGCCGCTGCGTGCAGGAACGGTCGCGGTGCGGTCAGCACCGAGCGGATGCCGCCGTACGTGCCGTCGCCGACCACGGCGTGACCGGCTGCGGCGAGGTGCACGCGGATCTGGTGGGTGCGACCGGTCTCGAGCTGGCACTCGAGCCGGCTCACCGGCGCAGGCAGGCTGAACTCGGTGACCGTGCGGTAGCGGGTGCGGGCCGGCTTGCCGTCGACGACGACCGCCATCCGCAACGGATCGCGGTGATCGCGGCCGATCGGCGCGTCGATGACACCGTTCGGTGACTCGAGGTGGCCCCACACCAGTGTCTGGTAGTCGCGGGCCACGCGGCGGGCCGCGAGCGCGGCGACGAGCGTGTCGTACGCGACCTGGCTGCGCGCGACGATCATCAGACCGCTCGTGCCGACGTCGAGGCGGTGGACGATGCCCGGCCGCATGGGGTCGCCGACGTGAGCGATGTCGGGGAAGCGGGCCAGCATCGCGTTGACGAGCGTGCCGTCGGGGTGCCCGTGGCCGGGGTGCACGACGAGCCCGGCCGGCTTGTCGATCACGACGACGTCGGCGTCGGCGTAGATGATCTCCACGTCGATGCTCGCGTCGCCGATGGGGAGCTGCTGCTGCGGGATCCGCCCGGGATCGATCTCGACCGTCTGTCCCAGCGCGAGCCGGACCTTGCCGCTGAGCACGACCACACCGTCGATGCTGGCACCGCCGTCGGCCACCAACCCGGACGCATCGGAGCGGCTGATGTCGGTGAGCAGGGCCACGATGCGGTCGAGCCGCTCCCCCGCCAGCGCTGACGGGATCTCCTCGCGGATCATCTCGGTGCCCGGCGTGATTCGAACAGCGCCGTCAACAGCAGCAGCGCGCCGCCGACGGTGACGCCCATGTCGGCGACGTTGAAGATCGGCCACCAGCGGAAGTCGATGAAGTCGATGACGCTGCCGCGCAGCCAACCATCGCCGCGGAAGACACGGTCGGCAAGGTTGCCGATCGCTCCGCCGACGACGAGGCCGACGGCCACCGTCGACAGCCGGCTCCCGGTGCGTCGCACCGACAGGAGCATGATCACGATCACGATGAACGCAACCGCACCGATGTACGGGCCGACGCCCTGCGCACGCGAGAACGCCATCCCGCTGTTGAACGTGAGGTTCCAGTCCAGGGTCCAGATCACGTGACGCGAACGACCGTCGGCCAGGGCGTTCAACGCCCACCGCTTGGTCAGCTGATCGAGGATCAGCACGACCGCGGCGATCGCCAGGCTGACCTGCAACGTGGCGCGGCGCCGCGGCACCACCGGCGTGGTCGCTGCCCCGTCGGGCGCGTCCTCCACCTCGGCAGGCTCCACGACAGCGGGTTCGTCGATGGCGGGCGCGTCGATGACCGGATCCGGTGCCTCGTCGACCGGTTCGGTCATCGGCGGCCGATCCCGCCGACCTTCTCCTCGGTGAGCTCGGTCGCCCACGGGATCGCCTCGAGGCGCTCGCGCGGGATGGGACGGAACGACACGACGGAGTAGCCGTAGCTGCCGGCGGTGAGGCGGGCGAGCGCCGCATCGATCTCTTCGATGTCCTGGCGGGCCCGGGCCGAGAGGAACAGATCGCGCTCACGCTCGACCACCATCGTGTCGCCCTCGCCCGACTCGTCGTCGAACTGCACGTCGCCCATCTCCTCGTCGATGAGCGAGTTGGCCTCGTCCTCGAGGCGAACCGCCTGGCCGGTGAGCGAGACCCGGGCCTCGACCAGCAGCTTGTGCTGCGCGGTCAGGAACTTCGCGTCGAAGTCCTTCGTGTACTTGATGCCTTCCTTCGTCTCGCCCTTCACCGGCGGGAGCGTGGGCGCCTCGACGACGGGAGCGGCGGCCTTCTTGGCCGGCCCGGCGCGCTTGATGAGTTCGGCTGCTGGCGCCGGTTCGGCGGCCTTGGCGACCTTCTTGGCGGGGGTGGTTTCGTTCACTGCGTCCTTCGTGGTGGGGGGAGAGCTGGCAGCCTTCGTGGTGGCTGCCGGCGGGGTGCCCGGCTTGGCCTTCGCGGCTTTCGCTGCCGGAGCCTTGCTCGCCGGGGTCGTGCTCGCCGGTGTCCTGGCGGCCGGGGTCTTGGCGACCGGGGACTTGGTGGGTGTGGGAGTGGGGGGCGCCGACTTCGCGCCGGCTTTCGCGGGGGCGGCCTTGGCAGGAGCGGCCTTGGCGGGCGCCGCCTTGGCGAGCGGCTTGACCGGGGCTGCCTTGGTGGCCACCGCCTTCGCGGCCGGCTTGGCCGGAGGGGACGTGGCTCCCGCCTTCGCAGCCGTCTTCACGGCCGGCTTGGCGGCCGATCCGGCGACCTTCTTCGCCGGCTCCGCACTCTTCTTGACCATGACGGCCTCCCGATGGATCGAACTTGCGGAGCGTAGGCCCTCGGTCGCCCTTCCCCAACGAAATCCGGCAGTTTGCGCGAAGAATCGCGGGCCCTGGTGCCCGGGCGGCGCGATCAGGCCTTGGCGACCGCGATCGACACCGGCTCGCCGTCGAGGTCGACCAACCCGTCGCCACCCTCCGCGTCTGCCGTGGTGGGCGCGGCGGGGGCATCGCTCCAGCTCAGCGAGACGGCCAGGGTCTCGCCCTTGACGAAATCGAGATGATCGCCGAGCTGAGCGCGGACCCGCTCCGAGGCGCCGACGGTGAGCTCGATCCGGTCGCCGACGTCGAGACCGGCCTCGCGGCGGGCCTGCTGGACCAGGCGGACGAGGTCGCGGGCGACGCCCTCGGCCACCAGCTCGGTGGTCAGCGCGCAGTCGAGCACGACGACGCCCTTGCCATCGGACAGCGCCGTGCTCGCGCTGTCGCCCGAGTCGCTCGTGGCGACGAGCTTGAGCGAGTACTCCCCTGGCTCCAACGCGAACCCGCCGGCGACGACGACATCGCCCTCGCGGTGCCAGTCACCGGACTTGACTGCCTTGATCACCTGCTGGGTCTGGCCACCGAGGCGCGGCCCCAACACGGCCGGCACGACCTGGAGGACGCTCGTGGCCACCGCGGCCACGTCGTCGGTGAGCACGACGTCCTTGACGTTGACCTCGTCCTTGATCAGCTCGACGAACGCAGCGAGCTGGGCCGAGCCGGGATCGGCCACGGTGAGCGATGCGAGCGGCTGACGGACGCGCTGGCCCTTGGCCTTGCGCACGCTCAGGGTCGCCGAGCAGACGTCGCGCACGCGGTCCATCACCGCGACCAGTTCCCCATCGGCCGGCAACGCCGACGCATCCGGCCAATCGCGCAGGTGCACGCTGCGCTCGCCGGTGAGGCCCTTGTAGACGGCATCGCTGGTGAGCGGCAACAGCGGCGCGACCGTCTCGCACACGACGGCGAGCACCGTGTGCAACGTGTTCAGCGCGTCCTGGTCGCCGGCCCAGAAGCGGTCGCGACTGCGGCGGATGTACCAGTTCGTGAGCGCGTCGAGGAACGTGCGCACCTCGCTGCACGCGAGGTACAGATCGTAGGCGTCCATGTCGGCGGTGACCCGCTCGACGAGGTCACGCGTCTTGGCGAGGATGTACCGGTCGAGCACGTTGGTAGACGTCGTGTCGAACGTGCCCTGCCGACCCTCGGCGTTCGCGTACAGGGTGAGGAAGTACCAGCTGTTCCAGAGCGGCAGGATCACCTGGCGCACGGTCTCGCGCATGCCGGTCTCGGTGACCGGCGAGTCGCCGCCGCGCAGGATCGCCGACGACAGCAGCGACCAGCGCATCGCGTCGGCACCGTAGGTGTCGAACACCTTCCACGGGTCGGGGTAGTTGCGCAGGCTCTTGGACATCTTCTGGTTGTCGTCGCCGAGGAGGATGCCGTGGCTGACGCAGTTGCGGAACGCGGGCCGGTCGAACAGCGCCGTGGCGAGCACGTGCAACGTGTAGAACCAGCCGCGCGTCTGGTTGATGTACTCGACGATGAAGTCGCCCGGGTAGTGGCCCTCGAACCACTCCCGGTTCTCGAACGGGTAGTGCACCTGGGCGAACGGCATCGAGCCGCTCTCGAACCAGCAGTCGAGCACCTCGGGCACGCGCCGCATCATCGACTGCCCGGTGGGGTCGTCGGGGTTGGGGCGCACGAGGTCATCGACCTGGGGACGGTGGAGATCGGTGACGGTGGTGCCGAAGTCGCGCTCGAGGTCGGCCAGGCTGCCGTAGCAGTCGATGCGCGGGTACTCGGGGTTGTCGCTCTTCCACACCGGGATCGGCGAGCCCCAGAACCGGTTGCGGCTGATGCTCCAGTCGCGGGCGTTGGCCAACCACTTGCCGAACGAACCATCCTTGACGTGCCCGGGCACCCAGTGGATGTCCTGGTTGAGCTCCACCATCCGGTCGCGGAACTTGGTGACCTCGACGAACCACGACGAGATCGCCCGGTAGACGAGGGGCTGCGCGCAGCGCCAGCAGTGCGGGTAGCTGTGGTCGTAGGTCTCGTGGCGCAGCACCACGCGGTCCGCTCCGGCGTCGCCGCGCTCTTTGAGCTCGCGGATCACCAGCGGGTTGGCGTCGAACACGTGCTGGCCGACCCACGGCGTGATCTCGGCCGTGTACCGGCCGTGCTCGTCCATCGGGCAAATAGTGGGGATGCCGACGGCGTTGCAGGCGAGCTGGTCGTCCTCGCCGAAGCCGGGTGCCATGTGCACGACGCCGGTGCCGTCCTCGGTCGACACGAAGTCGGCGGCGATCACCTGGAACGCGTTCGGCGTCTCGGCGAAGAAGTCGAACAGCGGTGTGTAGCGGCGGCCCACGAGCTCGGCGCCGGTGAGGGTGCCGATCCGCTCCGCGTCGCCGAGCTCACGCGCGTACGCCTCGAGTCGCGACTCGGCGAGGATGTAGCGCGAGCCGTCGGTGTCCTGCAGCACGGCGTAGTCGATGTCCGGTCCGACCGCGAGCGCGAGGTTCGACGGCAGCGTCCACGGCGTGGTGGTCCAGGCGAGGATCTTCTCGCCGCTGGCGAGCTGGAACGCGACCGTCAGCGCGGGATCCTGGCGGTCCTTGTAGACGTCGTCCATGCGCGTCTCGGTGTTGCTCAGCGGGGTCTCGCAGCGCCAGCAGTAGGCCAGCACCTTGAACCCCTCGTAGATCAGGCCCTTGTCCCACAGGGTCTTGAACGCCCACATCACGCTCTCCATGTAGGTGATGTCGAGGGTCTTGTAGTCGTTCTCGAAGTCGACCCAGCGGGCCTGGCGCTTGACGTAGCGCTCCCACTCGCTGGTGTAGCGGAGCACGCTCGTGCGGCACACCTCGTTGAACTCGGCGATGCCGAACGCGGTGATCTCCGGATGCCCGCTGATGCCGAGCTCCTTCTCGGCCTCGACCTCGGCCGGCAGGCCATGGGTGTCCCAGCCGAAGCGGCGCTCGACGCGGCGCCCGCGCATCGTCTGGTAGCGCGGCACGGCGTCCTTGACGTAGCCGGTGAGGAGGTGCCCGTAGTGGGGCAGGCCGTTCGCGAACGGAGGGCCGTCGTAGAACACGAACTCGTTGTCGTTGAGGCCGGGCGCCGTGCCGGCCGGGCGCGCGGCGATGCTGGCTTCGAACGTCTGGTCGGCTTCCCAGAACGCCTGGATGCCCTCTTCGATGCGCGGCAGGTTCGGTTGCGGTTCGACGACGGGGTACGGCACGGAGGGCTCCTGTTCGAGACGATCCGGCGATCGAGCTCGATCGCCGACTGCTGGATCAGGGACGAGCCGGAGCCCGCGGTACCACCCTGCTTACCGACGGCCGCAGCCGCCGGTCACTCGTGTTCGCCAGCGATGACGGGCTGGACCCGTTCGGTTCTAGTGATGCGGCCGGAGCCGCACGTTCTTCCGAAGGCTCGGAGGTGATGGCCTCGTCGATGCCGTTACAAAAATCCTAGCGGTGAACGATCAGGCGTCGTCGCCGATGAACGGCAGCTCGCCGCCGAACGCCGGCGTCATGTCGCTGAGGGGAAGGTTGTCGGTGTCGTTCGCAACGGGCGTCGAGGGTCCGGCGCCGGTGGCGGTGCTGGTGACGTCGAGGCGGGGCATCGCCTGGGTCGGCTCCTGCTCGTCGGCGGCCGGACGTGACGGCTGCTCGTCGACCACCGCCGACATCAGCGGCCGGCGGATGTCGGCCAGACCGGCCGGCGCGTTCTCGACGATGTCGGTGAGCGCGAACGCGACGTCGCGCAGGCGCTCACGGTGGGTGATCACGTGCTGCTCGAGGTGGTCGACGTCGCTGAGCAGGAACTCGCGACGGGCGAGCAGCGCCTGCACCTCGCTCTCGACCTCGATGCGCGCACCCTCACCGGCCTGACGGGCCTCGGCCTTGGCGTCTTCGATCATCCGTGCCTGGGTCTCGCGAGCGGTGTCGACGGCGTGCTTGGCCGCGGCCTCGGCCTCGTTGCGTATCCGCGCCGCCTCGTTCTGGGCGTCGGCCACGGTGGTGTCGGCGGTGCGCTGGGCGAGCAGCAGCGTGCGGCTGATGGTCTCTGACTCGTGCACGGCAGCGACCGGCGCGACGGGCGCGGCCGCCACGGTCTCGGCGTCGGGCTTGGGGATCGATGGCGGCGTGTGCGACGGCGCCGGCTGGGCGGCCAGCTCCTGCAGCCGGGCCACGGCTGCACGGGCTCTCGCCTCCATTGCCTGGGCCTGCGACTGGGCGCTCTCGATCGCCGTTGCCAGCTGGGCGAGGTAGGCACGCACCTCGTCGGGGTCGTACCCCTTCTTGACGGTTTTGAAGGTGGTGCTCGCGACGGACTGCGGACTCAATTCCATGACGCTCGATGCTACGCCGCCTGGGCGATGACCTGAGCACCACGGCGGGTCGTCAGTTGTCGTAGCCGCCGTTCTGGCGGTTGAGCGGCTTGAGCAGGTAGACGCCGCTGGCGACCTTCTCCATGCTGCCGTTGAGGCCGTAGCAGATGCCGCTCGCGAAGTCGATGAGCCGGCGCGAGACGTCGCGGTCCGTGTTCTCGAGGTTCATGATGACCGGGAGGCCTTCCTTGAACCGGTCGGCGATCTCCTGGGCCTGATCGAACCGGCGCGGCTTGACCGTCGCGGGCTCGCCGGCGATGGGCAGGGTGCGCACCGTCGGCGTGGCCGGCGGCCGCGGGTTGGTCGGCCTCGGCTGCACGGAGGAGTCGTCGTTGGGCTGCTGTGGCCGACGGGACATGCTGGCCTCCGTGTTGGTGAGGGGGAAGCTCGGACGTGCAGGAGCGGCGCGAACCATCTCCTCCTCGGGCTCCTGGTACGACGATCGACTGGACCGGGCCACGGGCTCGGGCTCACGCGGGGCGCGCTGCGCGCGCATCGGCCGCTCCGGCTCGGGCGGCACGTCGTAGTCGTCGTATGCATCATCGGGGCCGAGACCCAAAAAGTCCATCGCCCGCTTCATGATTGACATCCAGTAAACCCTCCTGCTCTGAGGCTATCCGATCTGCGTGCGCCGATTGGGACGCGGACCGAACAGCGCACCCCCGATGCGCACGTGCGTTGCACCATTCGCGATGGCGAGCTCGAAGTCGCCGCTCATCCCCATCGACAGCTCCGAAACCCCGACCTGCGCGGCGAGCGAACGCAGCGCCGCGAAGGCCTCGGCGGTGACGGCTGCGTCGGTGGACGTCGGCCCGACCGTCATCAAGCCCTCGACCGCCAGCCCTGCGGCACGGCAGTGATCGACGAGTGCAGCCGTGCCCACTGGTGCGCAGCCACCCTTCTGCGGCTCGTCGGTGGTGTTCACCTGGACGAAGATCCGCGCCCCCGGCGCGCGCTTGGCGATCTCGTCGGCGAGCGAGTCGCGGTCGACCGTCTGCCACACGTCGACCACACCGGCGATGCTGCGGACCTTGTTGGTCTGCAGCTGGCCGATGAAGTGGATCTCCGGTCTGGCCCACGCATTGTCGCCCGGCAGTTCCTGGGCCTTCTGTTGCAGTTCCTGGGCATAGTTCTCACCGACGGCGGTGCACCCCGCGGCGACCGCGGCGAGGATCGCGTCGGCACCGAAGCCCTTGGTGACCGCGATCAGCTGCACGTCGCGCCCATGGCCGGCCGCGTCGATGCGCGCCCGCACAGCGGTGACCGCCTCGGCGACGGCGGCCGAGTCGATGATGTCGGACATCAGCGCGTGGAGCGGTTCGGCTCGATGCTTACTTGAGGAAGGACGGGACGTCGAAATCGTCGTCGTCGTCGAGCGGATCCGGTGCGTCGGTGGCGAACAGGTCCTTGATCGTGGACGGCGACTTCGGGGCCTCGGCCGGCTTGGTGGCCGGGCGCGGGGACGAGCTGCTGCCGGGGGTGTCCCAGCGATCGAAGCCGGCGGCGATGACGGTGACCTTGATCTCGTCGCCCATCTCGTCGTCGATGACGGTGCCGAAGATGATGTTCGCGTCCTGATGGGCGACGCCGTGGATGATCTCGGCAGCGGCGTTCATCTCGAACAGGCCCATGCTCGACGGGCCGGTGATGTTCAGCAGGATGCCGCGAGCGCCGTCGATGGCGGCCTCGAGCAGCGGGCTGCTGATGGCGGCCTTCGCGGCGGTGACCGAGCGGTTCTCGCCGCTGGCCTGGCCGATGCCCATCAGCGCCGAGCCGGCGTTGGACAGGATCATCCGCACGTCGGCGAAGTCGGTGTTGATCAGCCCCGGCGTCGTGATCAGGTTGGTGATACCGGAGACGCCCTGGAGCAGCACCTCGTCGGCCATCTTGAACGCGTTGAGCACGCTGGTCTTCTCGTTGGCGACCGTGAGCAGCCGATCGTTCGGGATGACGATGAGCGTGTCGACCTTCTCCTTGAGCTTGGTGACACCGGTGTCGGCCTGGACCGAGCGGCGACGGCCCTCGAAGGCGAACGGGCGGGTGACGACGCCGATGGTGAGCGCGCCCATCTTCTTGGCGATCTCGGCGATGACGGGTGCCGCACCGGTGCCGGTGCCGCCGCCCTCGCCCGCGGTGATGAACACCATGTCGGCGCCCTTGATCATCTCTTCGATCTCTTCGGCGTGGGACTCACCGGCGGCGCGGCCCACTTCGGGGTCGCTGCCAGCACCGAGACCACGCGTGAGCTCGCGCCCGATGTCGAGCTTGACGTCGGCGTCGCTCATCAGCAGCGCCTGCGCGTCGGTGTTGACCGCGATGAACTCGACGCCCTTCAACCCCGCGTCGATCATCCGGTTCACGGCGTTGACGCCACCGCCGCCAACGCCGATGACCTTGATCATCGCGAGATAATTCTGTGGTGCGCCTGCCATCAGGGAACCTCCGACCTCTGCTCAAACATGTGACACAGCAGGCTAGAGCCTGCCACACGGTTTCTTGGTCCTCATCCTGACATGTCCATCGTCCCGAAAGCGGGAGGGTCAAGGGGTGATCCGGTCATTCCTGGCGCTGACGACCGTCAGCTCCCACCGCCGCCGCAGCTGCCGATCTCGTTCGTCGCGACGTCGATCGTGCCGGTGCACGCATCGTCGTCCTTCGCCAGGAACGCCTCCAGCCGGGTCAGCTTGTCGAGCAGCTCCGTCGGTGCCCCCAGCTGCACCGTCGCGCCGTTGTGGAACGCGATCGACAGCGCGCCCGTCTCGCTCACGCCGATCGAGGCGGTTCGCGACCGCACCGCCGGGCTGAGCGCCTCGACCAGTTCGGCCGCGTGGGTGAACCCGTCGCCGGCCGACGTGCCCGGCGAGGCGTTGACGCCGTTGCCGGTGATGAGCATGAACTCGACCGGTTGGTTCTGGATGACGTCGACCACACGGCCCTCGACGTCGATGATCCGGAACTTGCCGTCGGGGCCGGCGTAGGTCGCCAGTGGCACCCGCTCCAGCAGCTCGATCGATGCCGTGTGCGGGAAGTGCACCGAGACCCGTGCCTCGCGCACCCAGGGCGAGCGCTCGAGCTGGGCCTCGATCGAGTGGGTGTCGATCAGCAGCACGGGATGGTGGACGATGCGCTTGATGGCCGCATCGAGATCCGTCTGGGAGATGCGCCGCGCCCCGCTGATGGTGATGTCGTTGACGTTGTTCACCGCGAACAGCGACGAACCGAGCACCGCGAAGCCGGCAGTCAGCACGAGGATGATGACGCCAGCGAGCACGAACCACTTCAACCGCTTACGGCCCACGGCGCGCTTGACGGCGATCCGCCGGGCGCGCAGGCGCGGGTCCATCGACGACGGTCCGGTGGCCAACGGGATGCCGCCCGAGGCGCCCTCCATCTCGTCGTCGGCGGCGATCAAGATGGTGGTGCGCTCCTCGCGGATCGAGGCCTCGGTGGCCCGGCCCGCGCCGCGGAGGCGATCGCCGGCCTCCTCGTCGAGGTAGAGCGCGTCGGGCAGGTCGTCGCCGCCGCCGATCTTGATCGTGGCCCGCTGCGGTGGATCCGACGGCGACCGAACGGGCTCGGGGTCAGCCGGGACCGCGTCGACCGCCGAGGTGACGATCGGCGCATCCGCATGGTCGCCGACGCCGCCGGCCTGGTCGATGTGGGGCGCGTCCGCGGTGCCATCGACGGGCGCGTCGGGCGGCGCCGGCGTGGTCGGGGTGGAGGCGGTGGGCGGCAGCTGCCCCGTCACGATCTCGTCGACCGGTTGGGTGACCAAGCCGGCTGCCGGCGAGGCGTCGTCACTCGGCGAGCCATGGTTCGGGGCATCGACGTGCGCATCGTCGCCGAGGCCGAGCATCCGGTCGATCGACGGATCGTCGAAGTCGATCGCTGCGGCATGCGCCGGCGTGTCGGAGGCGAACGCGGCGAGCAGCTCCTCGAGGGCCTTGTCGGGCACGCTCCCCTCGCCGAGCGGGAGGCGCGGTTCGCTCACAACGCCACCCCGGCCTCGTCGCCCTGCTCGGCGTCGTCGAAGCCCACGAGGCGGACCTCGCTACGCAGCACGAAGCCGGTCTCGGCGGCCACCCGGGCGCGCACCAGCTCGATGAGCGCGAGCACGTCGGCGGCGGTGCCACCGTCGCTGCCCTGGATGAAGTTGGCGTGCTTGTCGGACACCGCGGCGGTGCCGTAGGTGAAGCCGCGCAGGCCGACGCGCTCGACGAGCTCGCCGGCCGCCAGCTCGCCGGGGATCGGGTTGACGAACACCGAGCCGGCGTTCTGCCCACCGGGCTGCTTCTCGCGCCGCCAGCGGACGATCTCGTCGAGCTCGCGCTGCGACGCCTCGCGGTCGCCGGCAGCCAGCTGGATGCGTGCCTGCAGCACGACCTGGTGCCCGGCGAGGTCGCTGCCCCGGAAGCGCAGGCCGAGCCGGCCGGCGTCGACCCAGCCGCAGAACTGGTTGGTGAGGTCGAACAGCTGCACGTCGACGAGGCACGCCTGCATGTCGCTGCCGTGTCCGCCGGCGTTCATCCGCACTGCACCGCCGATGCTGCCGGGCACGCCGACCGCCCACTCGAAACCGGTCAGCGATTCGGCGACGAGCCGCCGGGCGAGCTGTGGGAGCAGGGTCGACGCGCTGGCGACGACCTGCGTGCCGTCGACCCGGTAGCACGCCGTGACCGGACCGCTGAGCCCGTCGACCGTCATCCCGTCGAGCCGCACCGCGATGCCGTGGAAGCCGCTGTCGGCGACGAGCAGGTTCGAGCCGCGTCCGACCACGAGCACCGGGAGCTCGGTGATGGCCAGGGCCTTGGCGACGCCGTGGAGATCGTCGAGGGTGCGCGGCCGGGCCATCAGCGCCGCGCTGCCGCCGACGCGGTACGTCGTGAGCGGGGCCAGCGGCACGTCGCGCTCGACGAAGCCGTCGAGCAGCGCGCCGGCCTGATCGATGCGGTCGTGGGCCGTCATCGCCGGGCCGAATCGATCTCGTCGCGGGCGGCGATCACCTCTTCGGGCAACGAGGCGATGTCGCCGCAGCCCATCGAGATCGACACATCGCCGACGCGCAGCTCGGCGGCGAGGAAGTCGATCAGGTCCGTCCGCCGCGGGAGCCACACGACCCGGGCGCGCCGGTGCGCGTCGAGCACTGCGTTGACGACGAGCTTCCCGGTGACACCCGGGATGGGCGTGGTGCCCGAGGCGAAGATGTCGGTGAGCACCACGACATCGGCGTCGACGAAGGCGTCCTTGTACGCCGGCCAGAGCTCGGCCATCCGGTTGTAGCGGTTCGGTTGGAACACGGCGACGATGCGCTTCCACGCGTCGCCGCTCTGCCGGGCAGCCGCGAGCACCGCGGCGATCTCGGTGGGCAGGTGGGCATAGTCGTCGACGAGGGTCGCGCCGCCGCTGTGGCCGCGGATGTCGAAGCGCCGGGCAACGCCACCGAAGCGGGCCAGCGCCGCAGCCACCACGTCGAACTCGATGCCGATCGACATCGCCATCGCGACGACGCCCGTCGCGTTCTGGACGTTGTGGGTGCCTCGCAGCGGTAGGCGGATCTCGCCGAGTCGGTGCGTGCCGGTGGCACCGGAGGGGTCGGCGGTGTGCTCCACCGCGAAGTGGAAGGCGCCGTCGGCCGGACGCAGATCGACGGCGCGGTACTGCGCACCCGCGGTGAGGCCGTAGGTGATCCCGTCGTGACGGGTCGCCAGCTCGGCGCACACGGCATCGTCGGCACACAGCACCTTCGGTCCGGGGATCTGGGCGAGGTACCGGTCGAAGCTGTCGACGATGCCGGCGAAGGAGCCGAAGTGATCGAGGTGGTCGACCTCGACGTTGGTGAGGATCGTGCCGTGCAGGGGCAGCTCCAGGTGGGTGCCGTCGCTCTCGTCGGCTTCGACGACGAACCACTCGCCGCCCGTCCACTGCGCGCCGGTGCCCATGTCGGTGACGTCGCCGCCGATCACGAAGCTCGGCCGCAACCCGGCCTCGACCAGCGCCAGCATCAACATGCTCGACGTCGTGGTCTTGCCGTGGGTGCCGGCCACGGCGAGCGAGCGGGCCTGGGCGCAGATGCCGGCGAGCATCCCGGCCCGGCTCAGCACCAGGCTGCCCTGGCGGCGGGCCTCGTCGAGCTCGATGTTGCGCGCCGGGACCGCGGTGGACGCGGTGACGGCGTCGACGCCGTGCACGTTGGCGCGGTCGTGCTCGACCTGCACCGCGATGCCAGCGGCACGGAGCCGGTCGAGGATCGGCTTCTCGCGCAGGTCGCTGCCGGACACGCTGTGGCCCATCTCGGCGAGCACGATCGCGATCGCGCTCATCCCCGGGCCGCCCACGCCGACTACGTGCAGCCGCTTCGGCTCGCCGAGGTCGATGGGGGCGATCGGCATCGCCACGGTGTCGTGCTGGGTCATCGCCCTGCCGCCACGTCTTCGATGAGCGCGGCCAACCGTCCGCTGCGGTGGGCGTCGCCGGCGGCGTATGCGGCGGCGGACATCGCCTGCAGCTCGGCGGGGTCGTCGACGAGCCCGGCAACCACCGTCGCGAGCGATGCGGCGTCGAGCGTGGCCTCGCTCATCACCTCGGCGGCCCCGACGTCGCCGAGGATGCGGGCGTTGTCGGTCTGGTGATCGTCGGCCGCGCCGGACCACGGCACGATCACCGCCGGCATGCCCACCGTGGCCAGCTCGGCGATGGTGCTGGCGCCGGCCCGGGTGACCATCAGGTCGGCCGCTGCGTACACCTGCACCATCTGATCCTCGTAGCCGATCACGGTGTACATGATGCCTTCCGCGCCCGAGCGTTGCGCGGCAGCCTCGCCGAGGAAGCGGTCCCCGACGACATGCCGCACGGCGATGTCGGCCCGGTCGGCGAGGGTCTCGACCATGCCCGTCACGGCGTCGTTGAGGACCTTCGAACCCAGCGAACCGCCGAACACGGCCACCACGAAGCGGTCGAGCGGGATCCCCAGTTGCGCACGCGCGGCATCGCGCTGCGCGGCGCGATCGAGCAGGATCAGGTCGCGCCGGACGGGCGCACCGGTGTAGCGCGCCCTCGGCAGCTTCGACCCCTCGAAGGCCACTGCACTCGCCGCGGCGAAGCGCGCGCTGACCCGGCTGGCGAGCCCCGGTGTGCTGTCGTAGCTGACCACCACGACGGGGATCCGGCGCAGCCGCGCCGCGAAGGTGGCCGGGAAGCTCGCGTAACCGCCGACGGAGACGACGACGGCCGGGCGCAACGTGCGCAGCAGCCGGCGTGCGGCTGCGACGGAGCGGACGAGCTTGAGCGGGAAGCCGAGGTTGCTCCTGGCGAGGCGCCGTTGGATGCCGACCACGTCGAGGAAGTGATGGGGGTACGGCGTGGCCGGCAGCAGCCGGGTCTCGATGCCGCGCTGTGCACCGATGTAGACGATCTCATCGGGACGATGCCCGTCGGCCACGAGCGCGTCGGCGATCGCGATCGCGGGCAGGACGTGCCCGGACGTGCCGCCACCCGTGACGACGGCGAAGGCGGTGGAGGCGCGCATCATCGACCGATCACCCATGTTCCTGATGCCGTCGTCCAGGCGTCACCGGTTGACGTGCCGGGCGACGTTGAGCAGCAGCCCCGCCGCGGCCATGCAGACGAACAGCGAGCTGCCGCCGGACGACACGAACGGCAGCGTGAGGCCCGTGACGGGCATCGCCCCGCTGACGCCGCCGATGTTGATGACGGCCTGCACCGCGAGCCAGGCGACGATGCCGCCGGCGAGCAGGCTGCCGAACCGGTCGCGGGCCGCGAGCGCGACCTGGACGCCGCCGTAGGTGAGCAGCAGGAAGCTGCCGATGACCGCGACGACGCCGATCAGGCCGAGCTCCTCGCCGATGACGGCGAAGATGAAGTCGCTGTGTGCGAGTGGCAGGTAGCCCCACTTCGACGGGCCGCTGCCGACGCCGGTGCCGCTGACGCCGCCGGTGGCCATGCCGATCATCGCCTGGTACACCTGGTAGCTGAGGTAGTCCTTGTGCGCGGTGATGTCGAGGAACGCCGTGAAGCGGTTGAACCGGCGCTGGCTGGTGAACACGAACGCCAGCGTCGTGGCGATCGACACGCCGCCCATGAACCCCATCGGCGTCAACGGGGCGCCACCGATGAACAGCACCGCGAACACGATGGCACCGATCACGATGGCCGAGCCGAGGTCGCCCTGGAGCATGCACAGCGCGCCGGCGGCGGCCGCCGCGAACATCAGCGGCCACAGGGTGCGGCGCAGGTTCGACATGTCCTTCTCGCGCCGGGCGAGGAGGTCGGCGCAGTAGAGCAGGATCGCGAGCTTGAGGAACTCCGACGGCTGGAAGCCGATCGGGCCGATGAACACCCAGGCCTTGGCCTCGTTGACCGAGCGACCGAGACCGGGCACGAACGGCAGCAGCATCAACCCGAAGCCGGCCGCGACGATGAGCGGGATCAACCGGCGCCAGCGGTGGTACGGGATGCGCGCCGTGGCGACCATCGCGACGCCGCCGAGGACGGCCCACAGCAGCTGACGATCGAAGATGCTCCACGGCGAGTTGCCCTGGTGCAGCGATGTGATGGCCGACGCCGAGAACACCATGACGAGGCCGAGCATGATCAGGAAGACCACGACCAGCAGGATCATGTAGAACGCGGTGGGGGGCGGCCCCAGGGGGCGCGTCTGCGCCCGGCGCGAGGGGTGGCCGCGCTGCGCGGTGGTGCGCTCGAGGGCCTGCCGCCGGCGATCGCCGATCAGTGTCGTGCCGGTGCTCATGCAGTGACGCCCTTCTGTTCGCTGCCCGTGTGTTCGCTGCCCGTGTGGGCGAGGTACGCGGCGACGCAGGCCCGGAAGTCGTCGCCCCGCGCCGGGTAGCCACCGTCGGGGTACCAATCGAAGCTGGCGCACGCGGGCGACAGCACCACGGCGTCGCCGGGCTTCGCCGACGCTGCGGCGAGCTCCACGGCCGCGGCCATCGAGGTGGCCGTGGTGACCGGGCAGACGCCCTCGAACACGGCGGTGATGAGCGGTGCCGCCTCGCCGATCGCGACGACCGCGCGCATCCGCTGCGGCTCGGAGGCGAGGCCGCTGAGGTCGAGGCCCTTGTTGCGGCCGCCGGCGATCAGCACCAACGAGTCGAAGGCACGGATGGCGGTCAGCGCGGCGTGGGGCGTGGTGGCCTTGGAGTCGTTGAACCACTCGACGCCGTCGGCCCCACCGACGGGCTCGAGCCGGTGCGGCGGTCCGACGAAGGTACCCAACGCGGCGGTGATCGCGATGACGTCGGCGAGCCCCGACTCGAGCACGAGCGCCGACGCCGCGAGCGCGTTGGTGATGTCGTGGGGCAGCGAACGGCGCATCGTCGAGACCGGGCAGATCGTGCCGCCTGGACCGACCAGCTGGCGGACGCCGTCGACCTCGTCGCAGCGGTAGTCGGCGCCGGCGAGCCCGAACGTGATGTGCCGGGCCGTCGCCCGATCGAGCTGGGCGACGACGACCGGATCGTCGACGAAGCCGATGGCCGTGTCGTTCGCGCCCTGGTACATCCACATCCGCGCCTTGGCCATCTCATAGCTGGTCATGTCGGTGTGCCAGTTGAGGTGGTCGGGGGCCAGGTTGAGCCACACCGCTGCGTCGGGGCGGAAGCACGTCGTCCAGCTGAGCCGGAAGCTCGTGCACTCGACGACGAAGACGTCGACCGCATCGTCGGCGATCGCCTCGACGAGCGGGATGTCGGTGTTGCCGACGGCGAGCGCGTTCAGGCCGGCGGCACACAGCATCTCGGTGGCGAGGAACGTGGTGGTGGTCTTGCCGTCGGTGCCGGTGACGGCGAGCATCGGCCGCGGCCCGCCGGGACGCAGCTGCTCCCACTCGTAGGCGAGGTCGATCTCGGTGCGCAGCGGCGTGCCCGTGGCCAACGCGGCGAGCACCACGGCGTGGGTCTCCGGGATGCCGGGGGCGGGAGCGACCAGATCGGCCTGGTCGACCAGATCGGCGATCGACGAGGCGTCGGGCGCGGCGTGGAGCACGATGCCGAGCGAGTCGGCGAGCTCCTGCTTGGCCGGCGTGACGTGATCGTCGGCGGCGACGACCTCGTAGCCACGGCCGACGAGCGCGCGGATCACGGCCTCGCCTGCGATCGCCACGCCGTAGACGAGCGCGCGTCTCGTCGACATCAGCCCCCGACCTGCTTGGAGAAGTCGGCGATGAACAGCGCGAGCGCACTGGCGACGCAGATGCCCGAGATCAGCCAGAAGCGGATGATGACCGTGGTCTCCGGCCAGCCGACGAGCTCGAAGTGGTGATGGATCGGCGACATCCGGAACAGGCGCTTCTTGCGGCCGCTCGCCTTGAACACGATCATCTGGATGGCCACCGAACCGGCCTCCATCACGTTGATGCCGCAGATCAGGATCAGCAGCAGCTGGGTGTTGAGGGTGAGCGCGAGCAGGGACAGCGCGGTGCCGAGCGCGAGCGCGCCCACATCGCCCATGAAGATGCGCGCCGGGGCCGCGTTGAACCACAGGAAACCGCCACACGCCCCGGCGAACGCGGCGGACATCACGGCGAGGTCGAGCGGGTTGACGATGTCGGCGTAGATGTGGCGGTAGCGCAGGCCGATGTAGCCGATGATGGTGAACGCGAGGAACCCCATCAGCGCGGAGCCGCCGGCCAGGCCGTCGAGGCCGTCGGTGACGTTGACGGCGTTGCTCGTGGCCCAGATCATCGTGCCGGCCCACAGCACCCAGACGTACCACGGGATGTGGATGCCGGGCAGCGTGGCACGGGTGAGCGAGATCGTGCGGCTGATGTCGGTGGCCCGCACCAACCACAGCGCCAGCAGGCAGCTCAGCCCGAGAGTGATGTAGCTCTTCTTCTTCCAGAAGATGCCCCGGTTGTGGCTCTTCTTGACCTTGATGTAGTCGTCGAGGAACCCCATGAACGACATCACCAGGATGCCGACCCAGGCGATGATCGCCTGGTTCGAGAACGCGAGGTCGCGCACGTGGGCGACCATCCAGCCGGTGAACGCGGCCACCACGATCGCCAGCCCGCCCATCGTCGGCGTGCCGGCCTTCTTCATGTGGTGCTCCGGGCCGAGGTCCTCCTTGCCGAGGATCGGCTGGCCCTTGCCACGGTTGCGGAAGAACGAGATCAAAAAGCGCGAACCGAGCAGCGACACGATCATCGCGGTGGCGCCGGCGAACATGATCGCGATCACGGCTGCACCCCGTCCACGTCTGGTGTTCCTGGCCCTGCGATCTCTGGCCCTTCGGTTCTTGGCTCTGCGGTTCTCGGCACAGCGCGCTCCAACAACGTCCTGGCGACCTCGCGATCGTCGAACGGCGTGACGGTCGCAGCGAAGGTCTGGGTGGTCTCGTGACCCTTCCCGGCGATGACGACGACGTCGCCGGAACCGGCTGACCGCAGCGCAACCTCGATTGCTTGGTGACGATCTGATTCCACCGCGATGCGGCCACGGTAGTCCGCGGGCACCCCTCCGATGATGTCATTGATGATCGCCGAAGGATCCTCCGACCTGGGGTTGTCCGATGTCACCACGATCACGTCAGCCGACTCGGCGGCCGCGCGGCCCATCTCCGGACGCTTCTCACGGTCCCGGTCGCCGCCGCAGCCGAACACGACCAGGACCCGCTTCGTCCCGGCGATCTCGCGTGCAGCGGCGAGGACCTCGGTGAGCGCGTCCGGTGTGTGCGCGTAGTCGATGACCACGACGAAGTCCTGGCCGGCGTCCACCGGCTCGAACCGGCCACGCACGGGCGGCGTCGTCGCGATGGCGGCGCAGATCGCCGCCGGCGTGTGGCCGATCTCGGCCAGCGCGGTGGCCGCGGCGAGCGAGTTGGCGACGTTGAACCGGCCACCGAGCCCGATGCGCAGGTGCTCGCCGCGCCAGGTGTAGGACAGCTCGAACGGGCCGACCTCGATGTCGGACGCGTCGTCGTTGGAGCAGCGCACGATCGGGATGGACGCAGCGTCGGCGAGCAGACGGCCGTGGACGTCGTCGACGTTGACGACGCCGACCTCGGTCAGGTCCGGCTCGAACAGCCGCGCCTTGGCCGCGAAGTAGCGCTCCTGGGTGCCGTGCAGATCGAGGTGGTCGCGGCCGAGGTTGGTGAAGATCCCGACCCGGAACCGGGTGCCGCCGACTCGGTCGAGCGCCAGCGCGTGCGAGGAGACCTCCATCGCGACGGCCGAGCAGCCCTCGTCACGGAACGCAGCGAGGCGGCCCTGCAGCTCGGGCGCCTCGGGCGTGGTGTGCGCCCCCGAGAGCGTGCCGATCACGCCGGTGCGCCGCCCGAGCGCGGTGAGCGCCGAGGCGACGATGTGCGCCGTGGTGGTCTTGCCGTTCGTGCCGGTGATGCCGATGATGTCGAGCGAGTCGCTCGGATGGCCGTGGAACGCCGCCGAGATCGGTCCCATCGCCACACGTGTGTCGGCGACGACGAGCTGCACCACGGGCCGGCCGACGGGTGCGCCGATCGCCACCTCGTGGTCGACGACGAGCACCACTGCCCCGTCGGCGACGGCCGTGAGCGCGAAGTCGTGACCGTCGCGGTGCTCGCCGCGCAGGCAGAAGAACATCGAGCCCTCGACGACGGCGCGGGAGTCGAAGACGACCCCGGTGACGAGCGGGTCGCCGTCGCCCACGATCCGACCGGTGGCGGTGCGGGTCGCGTCGAGGATGGCCGACAGCCGGACGGACCGGCCGTCAGCGTCTGCGGTCATGACTTCGGGCATCCGCCGGTGGTGGTCGGCGGCTGGATCTGGAGCTGGTGCATGATCGTCGGCACCACGGCCTGGAAGACCGGGGCCGCCGCCGTGCCGCCGAACCGGTTGAGGTTCGTGGGATCGGGCTCGTCGATCGAGATGAGCGTGGTCACCTTCGGGGCCTCGGCCGGGAAGAAGCCGACGAACGACGAGTAGTACTTGGCGTCCTTGCCCTCGGTGCCGTACACGCCGTTGACGGCCTTCACGCCGGTACCGGTCTTGCCGGCCACCGTGATGCCGGGGACCTGCGCGGCCTCACCGGTGCCGTCGCAGACGACGGCGCGCATCATGGTGTTCATCGACGCCGCGGACTGCGGGGTGATCACGGTGCGGGTCGCGGACGGCGGCTCGGGATCCTGCTTGCCGTCCTCGCCGATCGTCGCCGAGACGAGGCGCGGGGCCACGTACACGCCACCGTTGGCGACGACGTTGACGGCTCCGACGAGCTGGATCGCAGTCGCGCACACGCCGTAACCGTAGGACTTGGTGACCTTCTCCGTGCCCTGCCACTGCTGCCACGGGGCGAGCAGGCCCTTGGTCTCCGACGGAAAGTCGAGGGCCGACTTCTGGCCGAGGCCGAACGCCGTCATGTAGTCGTACTGGCGCTCCGGGCCGAGCGACTCGGACTCGGAGATCGTGCCGATGTTCGAGCTGTGCACGAGGATGTCCTGGACCGACATCATCTCGGTCTTGTGGTACTCGGCGTCGTGGATGACCTTCTCCCACGGCGTGCCCTTGTCGTAGATCCGGTAGCCGGGCACCTGGATGTACGTGCCTGGGGTGACGAGGCCCTCGTTGATCGCGGCCGAGGTGGTGATGACCTTGGCCACCGAACCGGGCTCCTCGCAGGCGACGGCGCCGAGGTTCGCAGAGGTCACCGTGTACTCGCCCTTGTCGTTGATCTGCACGCTGGCCATCGCGAGGATGTTGCCCGTCGACGACTCCTCCACCACGGCCGTGCCGCCCTTCGCCCGCAGCGTGCTGACCTGGGCCAGGAGGGCCTGCTCGAGCGAGAACTGGATCGAGCGGTCGAGGGTGAGGACGAGGTCCGTGCCGGGGACGGCGGGCACCGACACCGTGCCGGAGCCGGGGATTGCGTTGCCCTTGGTGTCGTGCTGCTGGACGAGCTCGCCGTCCTTGCCCGTCAGGATGTTGTTGTACTGCAGCTCGAGGCCGGCGATGCCCTTGCCGTCGGTGTCGGTCTTGCCGATGACACCTTCGGCGAGATCGCCGCCGGGCACCACGCGGGTGTCCTCGGGATACGAGTCGACGCCGGCCAGCTTGAGCGCCAGCACCGCCTTCGCCGTGGCGTCGTCGACCTGGCGGGCGACGTAGACGAAGCCCTTCGAGCGATCGGACATGGCCGTCGCGAGCGACTGCTGCTTCGCCGCGGTGAGGTGCAGGCCGGCGGCAAGCGCAGCGGCGGTGCCGACGGGGTCGAGCACGAGCTTCGGGTTGACGTAGATGGTGGTGGCCGGCACCGACAGGGCGAGCTCGTCACCATTGCGATCGAAGATCACGCCGCGGCTCGCGCGCAGCACGGTCTCCTCGGTGCGCTGGTTCATGCCGGCGAGTGTGTAGCTGGCCGCGTCGGTGGTCTGCAGCATCGTGATCCGGGTCAGGATCGCGCCGAAGATCAGTGCCGCGCCGATGAGCAGCGCGATCAACCGCCGACGTGGGGTGCCCGACTTGAAGACGCCGGGGGCGAGCTTCTTCGCGGCGCGCTGGCGGCGCGGCATCGGCTTGACCCGCTCGAGCGGCTTGACCGCATGACCCTGGCGATGACGGGCCTGGGCCTTGAGCTGGCGCGAGACCGGCTCGACGCGACGGCGCGGATCCAGCGGCGCAGCGTTGCGGGCCGAGGCACCCGACCGACCGACCCCGGACGTGCGCGCCTCCGCCGCCCGAGCGGCCGGGCGCGAGGTGGCGGGCGCACTGCGTCGGGCGTGCTTGGGCGGATCCGCCGCGAGGCGGTCGTGCGCGCGAGCGATGCGCTCGCGCTGCTCCGGCGTGCCGCGGCCGTGTGAGCGCGCGGCGCGCGCCGGCGCGTCACGGCGCTGACGCTCCCCCGCACGCTGGTCGGGGCGCTTGCGATCACTCATGGAACGTCTCCCGTCACGGCCTTCACATCACCGAACTGATCGAGCGACGACTCCACGGGCGCACCGACGGCAGGCGGCAGCGCGCTGGCCGACGCCATCACGCTGGCGACGAGCTGTGGGTCGACCGTCATGAACTCACCGGTGTCGGCCGGCGACATGCCGAGCCGCTTGGCCTCGACGGCGAGCCGGTCCGGCGAGCGCAGCTCGGCGCGCTGGCGGCGGAGCACGTCGTAGCGATCGCGTGCAGCGGTGACGGCCTTCTCGGTCTTGTCGAGGGCGAGCTGGTTGCGGGCGATCTGGGTCTGGAACGCGACCGCACCGATCAGCATCGCGAACAGCACCAGGCCACCGAGCACGACCACGCTCACGGTGCGCCGGCGGCGGGGAGCGACCACCTCGAGCTTCGGCGGGGCCGGCATCTCGGCGGCGCGCGACGGCGCGATCGTGGAGCGCGGCATCGGCCGCCGCTGCAGCGGGGCGCGGCGGAAGTCGCTGGGACGGGCGCGCAGCCCGCGCTCGGGATCGGACTGGGGAAGGGGTACGACTGCGGCCACGTCAGTTGCGCTCGCGCGAGGGTCGGAGCGACTCGGCGATGGTGGTGAACGGCAGCCGCTCGACGACGCGCAGGCGGGCCGAGGCGGCGCGGCGGTTCTGCTCCAGCTCGGCCTCCCCCGGTGTCTTCGGCACCCGGCGGACGACGCGGACGGTGCGCACGGCGCCGCACACGCACGGCAGCCCGGGCGGGCAGATGCAGTCGCCCGTCTCGGCCGAGCGGAAGCGCTCCTTGACGATGCGGTCCTCGCCGGAGTGGTACGACAGCACGGCGACCCGCCCACCGGGCAGCGTCGCCTCGATCGCGTCGTCGAGCGCGCCGGGCAGGATCGCGAGCTCGCCGTTGACCTCGATCCGGATCGCCTGGAACGAGCGCTTGGCGGGATGGCCGCCGGTGCGCCGGGCCGCAGCCGGGATGGCGTCGACGATGATGCCGGCCAGCTCGGCGGTCGACTCGATCGGCCGATGGGCGATGATGGCGCGAGCGATCCGGGGGGCGAACCGCTCGTCGCCGTTGTCCTGCAGCATCCGGATCAGCTCGCCCTCCGAGTAGCCGTTGACGACATCGGCGGCCGACCACGCCTCGGTGGTGTCCATCCGCATGTCGAGCGGCGCATCGTTGCGGTAGGAGAAGCCGCGCTCGGCGCGGTCGAGCTGCGGCGAGGAGACGCCGAGATCGAACAGGGCGCCGCTCAGGCCGGTGATCGGAACGGGGATGGGCCGGGTGATGTCTGCGGTGCTCATGACGGTCTGAAGGTGGTCGAAACGGCTGTGCACGGCGATGAACCGATCTCCGAAGCGCGCCAGGCGGCGTGTTGCCGCAGCCAGCGCCGACGGATCGCGATCGATCCCGATCACCGAGAGGTGGGGGTAGGCCTCGAGCAGCAGCTCGGTGTGCCCTCCCCCGCCCAACGTCGCATCGACCAACCAACCGGGCGGCACCGTGGCGAAGACCGCCACGATCTCGTCGGCCATCACCGGCCGATGCACGAACGCATCGGGCGAGTCGGGACCGGGAGCTGGGGACGGGTTGCCGGTCACGCTGGTCTCTCTCCGGGGCTGTCCGGCCCGGTGGTGCCACATGGGACGTGCCCGGTGGGTGTGTCTGATGGATCGTCGGTGTTCAGGTCGGCCCGACCATCGGCAGCCCCCCGGTGAACGAATGTCGCCGGGATGTCTCCCCGGTCGGAACGAGATGTAAGCGGGCGGAGTGGGGCTGCCATCTTGTTCACCGGAGGACTGCCGATGAGCGGAACGCATCGGTCGAATCGGTTGTGCACGACTCGTTCTCTTCCTTCGTCTCCCTTCAAGTTCGGTGTGGTCAGGTTCCTGCGGGTGTTCAGTTCGTCTCCGAGAACGCCTGCTCGCCGTTGCGCATGCTGCGCTCGTGGCGTTCGACGGAGCAGATCTCGATCCGGTCGAGGCGTCCGAAGACGATCGCCGGACCCCTGGTGGTCAGGTTGGCGTGGGTCCGCAACCGCTCGTCGAGGTAGATGCGACCCTGCGCATCCGGCTCGACGGGGACGGCACGTGCGGAGAACGCACGCAGCTGATCCATGCTGATCTCACCCCGTTGCTGGAGCGCTTGGATGCGATCGGCTTCCTGTTCGAAGTGCTCGGCGGTGAACACCTCGATGCTGTTGTCGACACCGAGGGTGAGGTAGCAGCTGGTCCCCAGGCGTGCCCGGAAGGTTGCCGGAAGGGCCAACCGTCCTTTGACGTCGAGCTGGCGTTCGAAAACGCCGAGGAACTTCTGCACGGTGTGTCGATCTCTTTCGCTGACTCCCGAAATCGCTGCCTCGTACGGTCCGGGTTTCCCATACCTCCCCACTTTGACCCACCAGTCACCCCCTGTCAACCCACTTCGCCCCATTTCCCGCCCCGGGTGGGCACAATTCTGCCGATTTCTCGCGCACAGAGCGCGAATCCGGCCGATTCGCCGGCCCGACTGCGCGCGTGGAGCGCGAATCTCGGTGGGGAACTGAGGCGCGCTCACTCGCTTCCGGTGCCGTTCCCGCGGGCAGACCACGCCCGAACGGGCGTTTGTGACCGCGAGATCGCCTTCCTCACAGGACTTCGGCACTCGACAGGTTCGGCGTGGGGAGCGGTGGGGCTCGGGTCGGATCGTGGTGGGGAGCCGCGAGATCCTCACCCCAGGCGGGTCAGCTGCTGCGTTCGAGCGCGGCGGCGAACGCCGTCATCATCGCCGAAGTCTCGACGTCGACCTCTTGTACAGCGTGAGACAGCTCCTCGACATCAGGATGAGGCTCGCTGAACAGTGGGACGTGCTGCTCGGGCCTCCAGTGGAGATAGAGGGCGCACTGGAACCGGGCCGCGAGGCGAGTCCGGCGTTGGCTGATGCCGACGATCTTGCGGTCGCCGCTGACGACCTCTCCCCCGCCACGGCCGGCGAAGCAGACCCGGTCGGACCACGCCGTGCGCACCAGCGCGCCGCGGTGCACCGCCGTCTCACCGGCAGGGATCCCGACCGAGCTCAGCGCGTCACGCCACACCTCGCCGAGCCACCACGCCGATCGGCCGACGTCGGCGGTCCAACGGGCATCGTCGACCGGCAGCACGACGTCGACCCACAGCGCGTCGCCGGGCATCAGCAGCACCGCGCCGCCACCGCTGCGCCGGCGGACGATGTCGATGCCGAGGCGCGCGCAGGCGTCGCGGTCGAGGTGTTCGATGGGTTGTGCCGAGCCGAGCACGATCGCTGGCGACTGCACCTCGAACCACCACACCGTCGGCACCGGCGGCGACGGCAGCTCACAGAGGTGGAACGCCGCCGCGCTCCCCCGATGGGTCTCGATCTGCCACACGGGCGTCAGGAGGCTGCAGCGATGTACGGCTTCCACGCCTCCGGTACACGGCCGACCGACACCGTCACCCAGGCCTGCTCGCGTGGTGCACTGGGGACGCGGGCGAGGTGCATGTTCGCCTCGTCGGGCGTGCGGTCGCGCTTGTGCAGGTTGCACGGACGGCATGCGGCGGCGACGTTCTCCCACTCGTTGCGCCCGCCACGCGACCGCGGCATGACGTGGTCGATCGAGTCGGCGTGCCCGCCGCAGTACTGGCAGCGATGGTCGTCGCGCACGAACACGGCACGACGCGACAGCGCCGTGCGCCGGTGGTACGGCACCTTGACGACGTAGCGCAGGCGGATCACCAGCGGATTGGGCAGCGCGAGCGACTCGGAGTGGATCTGGGTGCCGTCGTCCTCGACGAGATCGGCCTTGTCGGCCAGGATCAGACAGGCAGCACGGCGGGCAGGCACGACGCTCAGCGGCTCAAATGTCGCGTTGAGGACGAGAGCGCTGCGCATGTGGCGACCTTACCGAGCGGCCTTCGCGGCGGCGCCGCGGTTTCCCGGTGCAACGGCTCCGTGGCAGTCCTGGTCGCGACGAGGTCGCGGGTGCAGGCTGCTCATCCGTTGTTGTCCCACGCCCGGCACCACGACAGGTAGTTGATCACATCGACGGGCTCCGGTCGATGATCGACGTCGCCGTACTGGGTGGTCAGCCGGAACCGGAGGTACTCCCCCGTCGGCACCGGCAGGAACGGCGGCCGGCGGAACCATCCGGGCGGTGCGGTGCGGCGCACCTGGCGCGCAGCCGTTCGCCACAGGCCCGGGCGCGCGGCGACCGCGACACCGACGCGCAACCACTGCACCGGGCGGGACGTGCTCAGCGCGGCTCCTTCGGCAGCCCGAGCACCATCTCACCGATGATGTTCCTCTGGATCTGGCTCGAGCCCGCGTAGATCGTGCCGGCGCGGGCGTTGAGGAACACGTTGGCCCACGAGGCGGTGCTGTTCGGCGCACTGGCGTCGTCGGTCTGGAACGCACTGCTCGGCGGACGGCCGGTGGGCACCAGGCCGTCGGGACCCATGATGTCCATCGCCAGCTCGGTGACGACCTGGTGGTACTCGCTCCAGTAGAGCTTGAAGATCGAGCCGTCGGCGCCGGGGTGATGGCCCATGACGAACTGGGTGAGGGTGCGCATGCCCAGGTAGCGCATCATCTCGACCTTGGCGTAGCAGCCGGCCAGGCGCTGGCGGATCACCGGATCGCGGTCGACACCGCGTTCTTTGGCCATCGCCACCAGCCGGTCGAGCTCGCCACGGAACCGGATCGGGAACGTGGCCGCGGCCTCGCCGCGCTCGTAGCCGAGCAGCGTCATCGCCACGGCCCAACCGTTGTTGAGCCCGCCGATGACGTTCTCCTTCGGGCACACCGCGTCGGTGTAGAAGACCTCGTTGAACTCGCTCTCGCCGGAGATCATCTTGATCGGGCGGACCTCGATGCCGGGCTGGCGCATGTCGACGAGCAGGAACGAGATGCCCTTGTGGCGCGGCGCATCCGGGTCGGTGCGGGCCAACGTGAAGATGTGATCGGCGAGATGACCGGCGCTGGTCCAGATCTTCTGGCCGTTGAGCACCCACTGATCGCCGTCGAGCTCGGCCTTCAACCCGATGTTGGAGAGGTCCGAGCCGGCGTTCGGCTCGCTGTAGCCCTGGCACCAGATGTCGTCGTTGGCGAGGATCCGCGGCAGGTAGTACGCCTTCTGCTCGTCAGTGCCCCACTGGAGGAGCGTGTTGCCGAGCATCTGGATGCCGAACGTGTCGTTGTAGCCGCCCGTCGGCACGCCCGCCTTGGCGAACTCCTCGCCGACGATGACCTGCTCGAGCGCGCTCAGGCCGCCGCCGCCGTACTCCGCCGGCCAGCCGGGTGCGAGGTAGCGGGCCTCGTTGAGCACCGCCCGCCACTCGGCGACGAACGTCTGCATCGCCTCGCCCTCGAGCTGGCCGATGCCCTTCCAATTGGTGGGGAGCTTCTCGGCCAGGAACGCCTGGACCTTCTCGCGGTAGGCCTCGGCCTCAGGCGTGTACGTCGGCTGCATGGCGTCAGGTTACCGCGCAGTAGCGGCCGGTCCCGTCGAGCACTCGGGTCCCCGGACCGCGTGATCGACCGATGTGGTCAGCCGTTGCCGAGCCCACGGCGGGCCACGGCCGCGGCGCCGACCAGCGGGGCCAGCTCGCCCAGCCCGGCACGGCGGATCTCGAGGTGCTCGGTGAACGACAGCTTGGCCCGCGACGACACCTCGGCCTGGGCGGCGGCGAAGAACGGCTCGCCGAAGCCGAGCGCCACCGAGCCGCCGACGACGGCCAGGTTGAAGTCGACCACCGCGGCGAGCGACGACAGCGCCCGGCCGACGAGCAGCCCGGTGCGCTCGATGATCGAGTGGGGGGCGCGCTGGGGCGGCCGGCCGGTCTCGGCCTCGATCGCCGGCCCGCACGCGTACGCCTCGAGACAGCCGACGCCGCCGCACGAGCACGGGCGACCGTCGGGCTCGACCACGATGTGGCCGATGTGCCCGGCGTTGCCGAGGCGGCCC
Source organism: Ilumatobacteraceae bacterium (assembly GCA_025463305.1). Next base: position 61,835 of record JAOBWK010000036.1, on the reverse strand, counting down.
TGGAGCAGGCGACCGTTGGACAGGATGCCGCCGCCGACACCGGTGCCGACGACGACACCGACCATGTTCATCTCGCCCCGGCCGGCCCCGCACCAGGCCTCGCCGAGCGTGAGGGCCTTGGCGTCGTTGTCGATGAAGCAGGGCAGCGATGTGGTCTCGGCGAGCGCGGTCTGCAGGTCGAAGTTGACGAACGACGGGATGTGCAGTGGCGACACCGTCGATGAAGCGATGTCGTGCGGCCCACCGCAGCCGGCGCCGACGGCGACGAGCGGGGCGGGCGCGGCGGCCATCACGCGCAGGATCAACCGCTCGAGCGCAGGCCAGACGTCGCGCTGCGGGGTGGCGACGCGGTCGCGCACGACCACTCGGCCATCGACGTCGACCACCGCGGCGGCGAGCTTGGTGCCCCCGATGTCGACGGCGAGGTACATCGAGTCCACGCGGTCACCGTATCGCCACTGACACTCGTTGGCCTGCGCAGCCGTCTACCCTTGCAGCCGTGACGGCCGCTCCCACGACACAGATCCCCACGTTTGCATCGCTCTTCGGGTCGATCACCGACAACGTCGGGCGGGTGGTGCACGGCAAGCCGAGGGAGATCCAGCTCGCTGTCGTCTGCTTGCTCGCCGAGGGTCACCTGCTCATCGAAGACGTCCCGGGCGTCGGCAAGACCAGCCTCGCCAAGGCACTCGCCGCATCGCTCGAATGCACGTGGAAGCGGGTCCAGTTCACCCCCGACCTGCTGCCGACCGATCTCGTCGGCGTCAGCATCTACCAGCGCTCGACGGAGACGTTCGACTTCCGTCCCGGTCCGCTGTTCGCGAACATCGTGCTCGCCGACGAGATCAACCGCGCCTCACCGAAGACCCAGTCGGCCCTGCTCGAGGCGATGGAGGAGCGCCAGGTCTCGGTCGAGGGCCGCACCCATCCGCTCAGCCCGCCGTTCATGGTGATCGCCACCCAGAACCCGGTCGAGCAGGAGGGCACGTACCGCCTGCCGGAGAGCCAGCTCGACCGGTTCCTGATGCGCCTCTCGCTCGGCTACCCCGGCCGCGATGCCGAGCTGTCGATCCTCGACGCCCAGGGCGACAACACCGATGCACTGGTCGACCTCCGCCCCGTCGTGTCCACCGCCGAGGTCATCGCGCTGATCGATGCGGTGCGCAGCGTGCACCTCGCCGATCCGCTGAAGGCGTACCTCGTCGATCTCGCCGAGGCCAGCCGCAAGCACCCGGGGATCAACCTCGGGATGTCGCCGCGGGCCACGTTGCAGCTCGCCCGGGCCACCCGCGCCCACGCCGCCTCGTCCGGTCGCCAGTACGGCACGCCCGACGACGTGAAGGCCGTCGCCGCCGCGGTGCTGTGCCACCGCCTGGTGCTGCGCGCCGATGCCGCCGCGCGCGGACTCACGCCACAGCGCGCGGTCGCCGAGCTGCTCGCCTCCGTCCCCATCAGTCGAGGTCACTGAACCGTGCTGACCCGGCACGGGTGGGGTGCGATCGTCCTGGCGTTCGTCACCGCCATCATCGGGCGGTTCTTCGGGGTGCTCGAGCTGTTCGTGCTCGGGGCCGGCATCTTCACGCTCGTCGTCGCGACGCTCGTCTGGGTGCGCGCCCGGCGGATCCAGCTCGAGGTCCAGCGGCACGTGGTGCCGAGCACGCTCCAGGTCGGCGAGGTCGGCCGGGTCGAGCTGCGGATCACCAACCGCAACCGAACCTCCACCTCGCCGCTGCACCTGTGGGAGCCGGTCAGCGGCATGGGCGGAGCGACGCTGCGGCTCGCGCCGATGCGCGGTGGTGAGACCATCTCGGCCAACTACCGCCTGCCGGCCACACGCCGCGGCACGTTGGTGTTCGGGCCATTGCTCGCGGAGCGGCGCGATCCGTTCGGGCTGTGCACGATGCGGCACGAGGTGGCCGGCACCCACGAGATCGTCGTGCTGCCATCGCACCTCGCGCTCACCCTGCCGAGCGGCAACGGCAGCAGCGGTCCCATCGGCCGGCACCTGCGGATGCGGACGTTGGGTCGCGACGGCTCGGAGTTCCACTCGCTGCGCGACTACGCCGACGGCGACGACCTGCGCCGGATCCACTGGCGGGCCTCGGCCCGCAGCGAGACCCTCAAGGTGCGCGAGGTGGAGCCGGAGGGCCTGCGTCGCTGCACGGTCGCGCTCGACACGTCGGCGTCGGAGTACACGCCCGAATCGTTCGAGCGTGCCGTGTCGGCGGCCGCCAGTGCGATCGCGTCCGCCTCCCGGTCGGCGCTGTCGATCCGCCTCGTCGTCGGATCCGCGCAGGACCTGCGCAACACCAACCCGCTGGCCGCGCTCCACGCGCTCGCGGACTGCGACGTCACCGACGACGAGCGGGCGATGCCCTTCGGCGCACCGGCCGGCGAGGGGCTCGGTCTGTTCATCATCGTCACCGGCAGCCCCCAGTCGGCCGCGGTGGCCGAGGCCCGCCGCACCACCAGCCCGAACGACGTGCTCGTCGTCATCGCCTGCACGTCGCTGACGTCGACGTCCGCCGGCTTCGTCATCGACTGCACCGACGAGAGCGAGTTTGCCGCCTCGTGGCTCGCGATGACCGGCGGACGCGCCGCCACCACGAGAGTCGCCTCGTGAGCGCAGGAGTCGTGAGCGCAGGAGTTGCCTCGTGAGCGCGATCGCGCCACCCCGCCCGGCGCGGCCGGCCGCGGCACCGATGGACGAACGACCAGAAGCGCCCGAGGACGAGGCACCGGCGCTCTCCGCCGGCCAGCGCGCTTCGGCCACCTTGCCGGCCACGCTCGCGCTCACCACCCTCAGCATCGTCACCGCGATCGGGTTCTGCCGGGTCTTCGCCGGTTGGGAGTTCCTCGCCCCGCTGCTGGTGGTCATCATCGGCGTGCACGCCGCGTCGTACGCGCTCCGCGTCATCGACGCGCCGGGCTACGTCGCGATCCCCGTGCTCGTCCTGGTGCTGTTCGTGCTGATCGCCTGGCGCTACTACCCCGACACGTTGTCCGGCCCGTTCCCGACCTCGCAGACGTGGAAGTTCCTCAGTGACGACATCCGCCTCGCCAGCGCCCAGTTCCCGAGCGCGGTGGCGCCCGTCGCGGCCGTCGGCGGGTTCGCCGTCGCCGCAGCCACCGCGTCCGGTGTGGCGGCGATGCTCAGCGACGCGTTCGCGTTCCGTGCGTTCGGTCGGGCCGAGGCGGCCGTGCCGACCGCCGTGCTGTTCGTGTTCGCCGCCGCGCTCGGCATCGACAACCACCGCGTCACGCTCACCGCGGCCTGGCTCGCTGCAGCGCTCGCCCTGATCGCGGTGCTGCGGATGACCCACGCCGCCAACGAGCACACATGGATCGGGTCGCGCAGCCGGGTGCTGCTGAGCATGCTCCCATTGGCGATCGCCCTCGCCGCCGGCGCGGCGCTGAGCGGCGCCGTGGTGGGCCCACGGCTCCCCGGCGCCGGTGAGAAGGGCGTCATCGACACCCGCGACCGCAACAGCGTCACCCAGGTCCTCAGCCCCCTCGTCACCATCCGCTCGCAGCTCGTCAACGAGTCGAACGTGGAGCTGTTCACCGTGGCCTCGTCGGAGCCGCACTACTGGCGGGCCAGCGGCCTGACCAAGTTCGACGGCACGACCTGGGGCATCCCCGAGGGCTCCAAGGCCGGCAACTTCGAGGCGCCGGTCGCGGGCTCACGCAGCCTGCCGCAGAGCATCCACATCCTCGGTCTCGGCGGCCCCCTGCTGCCCGTCGCGTACACGCCGACCCGGATCAGCGGCGGCAACACCTACTACGTACCGCTCACCGACACCGTCGTCGAGCCCGATGCGGGCATCCAGCGCGGCACCACCTACGACGTCGTGTCGTCGGTGCTCGACCTCACGCCCGACGAGCTCCGCGCCGCCAGCTCCGCCGGTGCCCCGGCGGGCATGCTCGACCTGCCGAGCAGCTTCCCGACCTCCGTCGTGCAGACCGCCCAGCAGATCACCGCCGGCGCGACCACCGTGTACGACAAGGCGATCGCGCTGCAGACCTGGTTCCGCGACAACTTCACCTACGACCTCTCGATCCAGCGCGGTCACAGCGACGATGCGTTGGAGAACTTCCTGCGCATCCGCCGCGGCTACTGCGAGCAGTTCTCGGCGGCGTTCGCCTCGATGGCCCGATCCGTCGGCGTGCCCGCCCGGGTCGCGGTCGGCTTCACGTACGGCGAGCTCGGCACCGATGGCCTCTACCACGTGTACGGCCGCGACGCTCACGCCTGGCCAGAAGTGTGGTTCGACGGCCTCGGCTGGGTGTCGTTCGAGCCGACGCCCGGCCGCGGAGAGCCGGGCACGCAGTCGTACACGAACGTCAAGGAGGCCCAGGCCACGGCCAACGCCGACTCCACCGACGACACCTCGGACGGCACCGCCGACACGAGCGTGACCCAGACCACGGCGGCCTCGGCCACCGGCGCCACACCCACCACGCTCGCCAACCCGGTGTCGCCGTCCACCACGACCCCGGCGAACGTGCTGCCCGCCCCGAAGGGCTCCGGCGGAGGGATCTCCGGCGGGCTCCTCGCCGTCATCGTCATCCTCGTCGCCGCCGCGTTGTGGGCGTTCGCCCTCCCCCGCATCTTGGCGTGGATGGCCCGCCGCCGGGCACCGGCGTCAGCGGCCGAGCGGATCGCCCAGAGCTGGGAGCGGACGGCCAGCGCATTCGCGTTCATCGAGCTCGGTCCAGCGGTCGGCGAGACCCCGATCGAGCACGCCCGCCGGGTGGAGCGGATGACCGGCATCGACCGGCGCACGCTCGAGGGCCTGGCGTTGGATGCGACGGCCGCGATCTACGGTGGCGTCGGCGACGACGCGACGGCGGACCACTGCGCGGCCTCGGCCGACGACATCGTCCGCTCGATCCGCAACCGCCTCGGGCCGCGCGGTCGGATGGCCACCTTCGCCGACCCCCGCCGGGGCGCGCTGCTCACCAGCTGAGGCTGGGCTGAGCGAGGGACGTGGCCTCGGGCGCCGGAGCGAAGCGGGCGTCAGTGGCTGTCGGTGGAGCGGCCGGCACGCCGCCGGAGCTCGTCGGGGATGCGGCTGAGCTGATCCCGCCCGCGGGCGGTGAGCTCGCGCTCGAGTACCACGCCGGAGATGACCATCGCGACGAACGCCGCGAACGACAGCCAGGCACTGATCTGGAGCGACACGATGGCGACGGCGAGCGTGACGACGAGGGCGATCACGGACCACACCAGCCGACCGCGGGAGACGCCCTGGTGGCTGCGGGTGTTGACCTTGAGCGCGAAAGCGGGATCGGCCTGCAGTTGCTCTTCGATTTGCCGAAGGATTCGTTGTTCCTCTTCGGAGAGCGGCATCAGAGATCTCCTTGCAGGGCCGACCCACGAATGCGAGCCAGCGCTAGTTTCTCACGTTCCACACGGACTGACAACGCGCCGCCGTTCGCGTGAGTGTAGGGCTGTTTCCCGATCTGCGGAGTCATCAGCCCTCGGTCGTGGATGATGTCGGTCGATCATGATCGGGACCCCACTGCTGGGCGCCGCGCCGTACGAGGCGCAGCCCGTCGCGGCTGACGGTGCTGGCAGGGCCGATCGCCGTGCTGCCGAACCGCTCGCGGATGGCATCGATGGCGGCCGAGGCATCGGTCCAGTCGGCCGCGGTGGTGGCCGTGGCGGCCGTCGCCTCCTGCCCGGCCGATGTCGATGCCGGTCTCGACGCGGCGGCGAACAGGTCGTCGAGGCGGAGCTGCTCCATCGGCTCGGCGAAGTTGCTGGCGTGCACGCCGAGCAGGCGGACGCCCGGCGTGAGATCGACCCGGGCGAGCATCGGCGCGGCCGCCATGCGGATCGCGTCGGCGGTGGCCACAGCCGACGGCAGCGTCGTGGAGCGGGTGATGGTGACGAAACCTCCGAAGCGGACCTTCAGGGTGATCGTCCTCGCCCCGGTGCCGGCGGCCCGCAGGCGCGAAGCGACGGCGTCGCTGAGCCGCACCAGCTCGGTGGTGAGCTCGGCGGTGTCGTGCAGGTCGCGGGCGAAGGTCTCCTCGTGGCCGATGGACTTGGCGGCGCGTTCGACCTCGACCGGGCGCACGTCGTCGGCGTTCGAGAGCGCGAAGAGGTGCCGGCCGCTCGCCTTCCCCAGCGCGGCGACGAGCGTGGGCTCGCCGAGCGCGTGCAGGTCGCCGACGGTCTCGACCCCCAGTCGCTGCAGGCGTTCGAGCGTGGCCGGGCCGACGCCCCACAGCTTGCGCACGGGCAGCGGATGGAGGAACTCGAGCTCCCGCCCGGGCTCGACCTCGAACACCCCGAACCCGGCGACCACACCCTCGGGCAAGGCCTTCGGCTTGGCGGCCACCGAGGCCAGCTTGGCCAGGAACTTGTTCGGCGCGACCCCGACCGAGCACGACAGGTCGAGCTCGCTGGCCACCCGCTCGCGCAGGTACCGCCCGATGGCCGTCCCCTCGCCGAGCAGGCGGAGGCTGCCGGTCACGTCGAGGAACGCCTCGTCGAGCGCGAGCGGCTCGACGTACGGGGTGACCTCGTCGAAGATCTCGTGGACCTGCTTGCTGACCCGGCCGTACAGCTCGTGATCGCCGGGCAGGAAGACGGCGTCGGGGCACAGCCGGCGGGCGATCGCCCCGGGCATCGCCGAGAACACGCCGTAGCGCCGGGCCTCGTACGACGCGGCCGCGACGACGCCCCTCGGTCCGGTGCCACCGACCACGACCGGCTTGCCACGCAGCTCGGGGCGGCGGCGCAGCTCGACCGAGACGAAGAAGGCGTCCATGTCGACGTGCAGGATCGTCCGCTGGCGGGCCTCGAGGACGTTCGTCGTGGGCGTGGTCGTGGTCGTGGTCGTGGGCACGCTCATGGGGAGCACTGCTCGATCCGCGCCGTGGAGCGATCGGCGCCGTACACGTGGAACTCGTACGCGTCCATCGGCTGCAGGCCGCCACCGAGCCACGCCGTGATCGGCAACCGCACCCAGGGCGGCGAGTCGGCGAGGAGCGCCTCGACGTGTCGGAGGTCGACGAACTCGGCCTGCTCGACGATGCGATCGGGGTCGTTCAGGGCGATCGAGCCGTGTGCCGCGGTGGCGAACCAGGACTCGACCGTCATCTCCCAGCCCATGTCGGGGGCGTGCACGGTGACGGTGTAGTGCTGGGCCTCCCACTGCGGTACGTGCAGGCCGGTCTCCTCACGCACCTCGCGCGAGATGCCCTCGGTGACGGACTCGCCGGGATCGATCACGCCGCCCGGCGGGGTCCACTCGAGCGTGCCCTGACGCCGGCGGTTGGCCGCCATCAGCAGCTGCCCGTCGACCACGACGAGACCACCGCCGACCAGGAACGAACGCATGATCGCAGTCTCGCAGCAAATCAGCGCCCGAGGTGACGACGCTCCCGGCGACCGGAGCGGTCCTTGACCCACAGCGCGAGCACCATCACGAAGCCCTCGCGGATGATGCTCTTCGACATCTTCGACTCGCCCTTGGTGCGGTCGCGGAAGGTGATCGGGATCTCGACGATGCGGCCGCCGGCGCGCACGAGGCGGTGCGTCATCTCGACCTGGAACCCGTAGCCCTCGGCCTTCACCGACTCGAAGTCCATCAGGTCGACGAGCGCCGAGCTGCGGTAGGCGCGGTAGCCCGCCGTGGCGTCGTTGACGGCAAGACCGAGCACGCCGGTGGCATAGCGGTTGCTCCAGCGCGACAGCTCGCGGCGCTTGCGCGGCCAGTTCTCGGTGACGCCGCCGGGCACGTAGCGGCTGCCGAGCGCGAGGTCGGCGCCGTGCTCCACAGCCGACACCAGCGCCGGGATCATCGCCGGATCGTGGGAGAAGTCGGCATCGATCTGGATGCAGATCTCGGCGCCGGCATCGATCGCCGCGCGCATGCCGGCGCGGTACGCGCCACCGAGGCCCGTCTTCACCGTGCGCCGGATCAGGCGCAGGTCGTCGAACCGGTCGTCCGACGTCGGGTCGGTGAGCCGCTCGACCACCTCGGCCGTGCCGTCGGGGCTCGTGTCGTCGACCACGATGATGCCTGCGTCGGGCGCACTGGCCCGGATCGACCGGATCAGCGCCTCGATGTTCTCCGCCTCGTTGTAGGTGGGGACGATGACCACGGCTCGCACGGCGGTCAGCCTACGGTTCTGGCCGATCGCCATCGCAAACGTCGCTCCGGCCCGCAACGGCAGAGATCGGGCCGCCGTAGATTTGTGGCGTGCCCGAGGAACCATCCAGCGAACGTCCCCTGTCGGCCCTCCCCTCGCCCGCCGCACGGGCGGCGGCGTTCGCAGCGATCCTGCTCGGCGGGCTCGCCGGCGGGCTGATCGGCTACAGCCTCGTGCGGGTGCAGTGCAGCGGCGAGTGCGGCGTCGGCAAGGGCCTCGGCGCGCTCGTGGGCGCGGTTGCGGCCGCGATCGGGATGAGCATCGTCGCGATCCTCGTGCTCCGCGCGGTCGGCGAGTGGAAGACCATCGAGGACCGCCGCCACTCCGACGGTGGCGGGCGCCCGTGACCGGCGCCGCGGACACCACCGACACGCCCGGCACCGCCGCGCTCGGGGCCGAACTGCGCACCCTCGCCGAGCAGCTCGCCGTCCGTGCCGGGAAGTCCGTGTTCGAGGCGCGTCGCGCGGGCACCGGCGACGTCACCACGAAGTCGACGCCCACCGACATGGTCACCGAGCACGACCGTGCCTCGGAGGCACTGATCGTCGGCGCGATCCGTGCTGCGCGTCCCGACGACGGCATCATCGGTGAGGAGGGCACGGCCGACGAGGGCACGAGCGGTGTGCACTGGCTGATCGATCCCATCGACGGCACCACCAACTTCTTCTACGGGCTGCCCGGATACGCCGTCTCGATCGCCGCCGCCGACGCCCGCGGCGCGCTGGCCGGCGCCGTCTACGTGCCGGCCACCGGCGAGCTGTTCAGTGCTGCACGCGGCCAGGGCGCCACGCTCGACGGCTCCCCCATCGCCTGCTCCACCACGGCCGAGCTGTCCACCACGCTCGTCGCCACCGGCTTCAACTACCGCCGCGAGCGGCGGATCATGCAGGCCGAGCGACTGGTGCACATGATCGGCGAGATCCGCGACATCCGCCGGATGGGCGCCGCGTCGCACGACCTGTGCTCGGTCGCCGCCGGCCGGGTCGACGCCTACTTCGAGGAGGGGCTCGGGCCGTGGGACATCGCGGCCGGCGCGCTCATCGCCACCGAGGCCGGTTGCATCACCGGCGACTACGCCGGCGGGCCGATCCGACCCGAGCAGGTCCTCGTCGCCAACCCGGCGATCTTCGAGCCGCTCCGCGACCTGATCAACGCCGCCACTCGGCCCTGACCGCCGACCGGACCTGAGGGCCGGTCCCACACCCGCCCGACGCCGCTCCCCGCCGGGCCCGCCCGCCGGTCGTATGCTTCGGGCGTGGGAACACGAATCTTGACCGTCGAGGACGACGAGCGCATCCGGACGGCGGTGAAGCTGGCCCTCGAGGACGAGGGCTGGACGGTCGACGAGGCCGGCAGCGGTGAGGAAGCGATCGAGCTGTTCCAGCGCAACCAGCCCGACGTCGTGCTGATCGACATCATGCTGCCCGGCATCGACGGCTTCGAGCTGTGCCGGCACCTGCGCAAGACGAGCGACGTCCCCATCGTCATGGTCACCGCCCGCGCCGACACCCACGACGTGGTGGCCGGGCTCGAGGCGGGCGCCGACGACTACCTCACCAAGCCGTTCGCACCGAAGGAGCTCTCGGCGCGCATCCGCGCCCTGCTCCGCCGGATCCGGCCGATGAGCCCGGGTCACGCCCGCCTCGTGTTCGGCGATCTGGAGATCATCCCCGACGAGGGCAAGGTCCTGCGCGGTGGCGTCGAGCTGCACCTCACCAAGACCGAGTTCCGGCTGCTCGTCGAGCTGGGCCAGAACCCCGGTCGGGTCTTCAGCCGCGAGACGCTGCTCGACAAGGTGTGGGGCTACGACTACTTCGGCGACGGCCGGCTGGTCGACGTGCACATCCGCCGGCTGCGCACCAAGGTCGAGTCCGACGCGGCGAACCCGCGTCACGTCGTGACGGTGCGAGGGTTGGGCTACCGACTCCAGTCGTGACCGACGCACGGGATCCGGGGCTCGTCGAACCCGACGAGCGGGCGTCTGTCTGGCAGCGGGCCTATCGCGCGGTGGTGCGCTTCCGCGTGCAGCGCCTCGGGCTGCGCACCCGCATCCTGCTCACGTTCAGCCTCGGCTTCCTCGCCCTGTCGATCTTCCTCGCCGCGATCACGTTCAGCTTCACCAAGAGCACGCTGATCAAGCAGCGCGAGAAGGCGAGCGTCGAGCAGACCTACCACGACGCCAGCGTGGCGCTCAACGAGCTGAACAGCGCACCGGCCGGCGGCCAGGGTGTGATCAACACGCTCACGTCCTACGGCATCGCCCGGCCGCTGCTGAACTACCGCGATTCGTGGATCGGCAGCGCGGCAGGCTTCGGCGACGATGTCGTGCCGGCAGCGCTCAAGACGAAGGTCATCAACGGCCAGACGCCGGCGCGGATGGTGATCACGGTCGACGGCAACAAGGTGCTCGTCGTCGGCGTGCCGCTGCCCGAGGTCGATGCCTCGTACTTCGAGTTCTTCAGCCTCACCGAGATCAACGACACGCTGCGCAGCGTTGCGCTGTCGCTGCTGTTCGCCGGCTTCATCACCACCCTGTTCGGCGTGGTGCTCGGATCGGTGGCGTCGCGACGGGCGGTGCGGCCGCTCGGCGATGCGGCGCAGGCCGCGAAGGCCATCGCCGGTGGCCGGCTCGACACCCGCCTGGAGACCAGCGACGATCACGATCTGCGCCTGCTCGCCAACTCGTTCAACGACATGGCCTCGGCGCTGCAGCTGCGCGTCGAGCGCGACGCCCGCTTCGCCAGCGACGTCAGCCACGAGCTGCGCTCGCCGTTGATGACGCTCGCCGCGTCCGTGCAGGTGATGCAGGCCCGACGCGACGAGATGCCCGAACGTGCCCAGGCCGCGCTCGATCTGCTGGTGGCCGACGTGTCGCGCTTCCAAGGCCTCGTCGAGGACCTGCTCGAGATCTCCCGCTTCGACGCCGGCGCGATCCGCTTGCACCTCGAGGACCTCCTCGTCGCGGAGTTCGTGCGGCAAGCGATCGGGGTCAGCAGCTTGCCCGGCACACCGATCGAGGTCAGCGAACGGGCCGAAGGACTGATCATGCAGGTCGACCGGCGCCGGCTGGCGCGCGTCATCGCCAACCTGATCGACAACGCTCGCCTGCACGGCGGCGGCGAGCCGGAGGTGACGGTCACGGAGGCGGAGAACGAGGGCGAGCCGCTCGGCCACGTCTGGATCGCGGTCGAGGACCACGGCGCCGGTGTGCCGCAGGACGAACGCCATCTGATCTTCGAGCGCTTCGCCCGGGGCGCGGTCGCCGGGCGACGCAGCTCGAGCGACGGAGCCGGACTCGGGCTCGCGCTCGTCGACGAGCACGTGCGCCTGCACGGTGGCAACGTGCGCGTCGAGGACCGTCGCGACGGCGAGCCGGGCGCACGGTTCGTGATCGAGCTGCCGGCCGAGGAGGTGGGCGTGTGAGCGTGTCCTCCACCATCCGCGGCCTCGCCGCGGCCGGGCTGTTGTTGCTGCTCGCCTCGTGCGGGATCAACGACGACACCTCGCCACAGGTCATCAGTGAGGCCAACCAGCCCAAGCTCGCCAGCAGCGAAGGCCAGACGGCGGGTGCGTCGAGCGGCACGGACCGCATCTACCTGCTGGCCCCCGAGTCCCCCAGCGACGTGCAGCAGCTCCGGCCCGCGCAGCGCAACGTCGGCGACACCGCGACGCAACGGTTGCAGTCGCTGTTCGGTCCGCTCACATCCATCGACATCGCCGCCCGCCTGCGCACGGCCATCCCCGAGGGCCTCACCCTCAACTCGGCGGTGCTCCAGTCGCCGGGCGGCACGTTGGTGGTCGACGTGTCGGATCAGCTGCTCGACCTGACGAGCACGAACCTCGTCGACGCCGTTGCCCAGATCGTGTTCACTGCGGCGGAGCTCCACGACGTGCAGCGCATCGACCTCCTCGTCGACGGCAAGGCCCGCCAATGGCCGGCCGGCGACGGCGAGCTGCAGACGGGTGCGCTCACCGTGTACGACTACCCGGGCTTCATCGAGAGCACCCAGCCCGCGTTCCCCGCTGTGCCGTCCCCTCAGGCCTAGGTACGGGTCCGAACGACTGTCCGGTGGGCAGGGACTTCCCGACGCTCCGCGGCGCGTGGTAGGAACTGCGGATGGCTTGGGACTCATCACGACCGGTGCCGTGGAAGCGGCTGGTGCGCGAGTGGCTGATCTACGTCGGCATCGCCTCGGTCGCGTTCGTCATCTACTACCTCGCCCAGGGCAAGAAGATCCAGATCGGGCTGTTCGTCGGGCTGATGTCGAGCGGCCCGATGTACCTGCTGTTCGGCGGCGTGCTGGCCAAGTTCGGGTACCAGCGCAAGACGATGAAGGACCTCCGCGCCGAGCGCGCGGAGCGGCCGATGGTGCCGGCCGGCCGCGGTTCGGGCCGGGGCAGCAGCGGTGCGAGCGCCGAGAACGTGCGCAACCGCCCGGCGCCGACGAAGCGCACCTCCACCGGCCCGTCGCAGTACCGCAAGAACAACAAGCCCAAACGACGCTGAGCTGATGGCCGCGTCCGACGACTGCGTGCTGGCCATCGACGCCGGCACCACGGGCGTGCGCAGCCGAGCGGTGTTCGCCGATGGCCGCCCGCCCGTTGCCGCGTACCGCGAGTTCACCCAGCACTTCCCGGCGCCCGGGTGGGTCGAGCACGATGCCGCGGAGATCTGGTCGGCCGTGACGGCGACGCTGACCGAGGTGATCGGTCAGCTGCCGTCGACGCCACGGGCGATCGGGATCACCAACCAGCGCGAGACCGTCGTCGCCTGGAGCCGCACGACGGGCGAGCCGTTGCACCGGGCCATCGTCTGGCAGGACCGCCGCACTGCGGCGCGCTGCGACGCGCTTGCCGCCGCCGGCGCGCTGCCGTTGGTCCGCGAGCGCACGGGGCTGGTGCTCGATCCCTACTTCAGCGGCACCAAGTTCGCCTGGATGCTCACCGACGGCGGGGTCGAGGACTCGCCCGACCTGGCCCTCGGCACCGTCGACTCGTGGCTGCTGTGGAAGCTCACCGGAGGAGCCGTCCACGCCACCGACCCGTCGAACGCGAGCCGGACGATGCTGTTCGACATCCGCCGGCTCGCCTGGGACCCGGAGCTCTGCGACCTCATCGGCGTACCGATGGCCGCACTGCCCGCCGTCCTGCCGTCGAGCGGTCGCTTCGGGGTCACGGTCCAACTCGATGGCGAACTGGGCGACGTGCCGGCCGGCATCCCGATCTCGGGGATCGCCGGCGATCAGCAGAGCGCGCTGTTCGGCCAGGCGTGCTTCGAGCCGGGGATGGCCAAGAACACCTACGGCACGGGCAGCTTCGTGCTCCTCAACGTCGGCCGGGCGTGCCCGGAGCCCACGGAGGGCATGCTCACCACCGTCGCATGGACGCTCGCCGACGGCACCACCACGTACGCGCTCGAGGGCGCGATCTTCGTCACCGGCGCTGCCGTGCAGTGGCTGCGCGACGGGCTGCAGATCATCGACACGGCGAGCGATCTCGAGCCGCTGGCGGCGACGGTGGCGGACAGCGGCGGTGTCTTCGTCGTGCCGGCGTTCACCGGGCTCGGCAGCCCATGGTGGGATCCGTACGCGCGCGGCACCATCGTCGGCATCACCCGGGGCACCGGCCGGGGGCAGCTCGCCCGGGCGGTCATCGAGTCGATGGCGTACCAGGTGCGCGACGCCGTCGATGCGATGACCAGCGCATCGGGGACGCCGCTGCGCGACCTACGCGTCGACGGCGGTGCATCGGCGATGGACACGATGTTGCAGATGCAAGCGGATCAGCTGGGCGTGACCGTGCGGCGTCCCGTCGATCAGGAGACCACCGCGCTCGGCGCGGCGTTCCTCGCCGGTCTCGCCGAGGGGGTGTGGCCGTCACTCGACTCGATCACCGCGCAGTGGGTGCTCGACGCCGAGTTCGTGCCGGCCGAGGACCGGACGTTCACCGACCTCTTCCACGCGCAATGGCTACGGGCCGTCGAGCGCAGCCGGGATCAGGCCGTCGACGACCCGGCCGAGCAGCCCGACCTGTAGCCGCTCGCGGGTGTGGAACGGGCGGTCGTCGCGCCCGGCAGCCACGGAGACGCCCGCGCGTTCGAGGTGCACCCACACCACATCGCCCGGCGCTGACGCGCCGAACCCGGTGGCCGGGATGTGGCGGCTGCCGGCGAAGAACGCGGCGAGCCATCCCCGATCGGGAGCGACGCCGCGCTCGACCAACGTCGCCCCGTCGCTGGTGCGCATCGCCAGCGCCCACGAGCCGTCGACGAGGTACTGCAGGCGATCACAGAACACGTCGAGGCGCTTCTCCGTCTCGGTCTCGACCAGTGCGGCGGTGATCTCGAGCGCGAGCATGCCCGCGTCGGGGCGGAGCGCGTCGATCGGGCGCACGTCCTCCACGGCGACACCGTCGACCTGGGCGATCTCGGCGATCAGCAGCTCACGGCTGACGTCGTCGGGCAACGCGACGACGAGCTCGTCGATGGCGCTCCCACCACCACGCTCGAGGATCTCGATGCCGACGACGTCGCCGCGCACCGCACCGATCCGGCTGGCCACCTGACCGAGCGCGCCGGGTCGGTCCGGCAGCCACACTCGCACGACGTAGGAGCTCACCCCGGCAAGCTAACGAACCCTGATTCGCGCACTGTGCCAACAGTGTGAACGAACCATGAACGAAGGAGCCCGATCAACCGAGCTTGGTGAGGCCGCGCTTCAGGTTGCGCAGGCCCTGGGCGATGCGCTGCTCGTTCTCGATGAGGGCAAAGCGGACGAAGCCCTCGCCGCCGGGGCCGAAGCCGGCGCCGGGCGAGAGCGCGACCTCGCACTCGCGCACGATGTGCGAGCAGAACTCGATCGAGTCCATGTCCTTGTACGGCTCCGGGATCGGGGCCCAGACGAACATCGAGCCCTTCGGCTTGGGGATGTCCCAGCCGATCCGGGCCAGGCCGTCGATGAGCGCGTCGCGGCGGCCCTCGTAGATCGCGCAGATCTCCTCGGGGTAGTCCTGGGCCTCGTTCATCGTGACGGTGGCGGCGATCTGCACCGGCTGGAACATGCCGTAGTCGAGGTAGCTCTTCAGCTTGACGAGCGCCTGGACGACCTCGGCGTTGCCGACGAGGAAGGCGCTGCGCCAGCCGGCCATCGAGAAGCTCTTGGTCATGCTGTACAGCTCGACCGCGCACTCCTTCGCACCCTCGGCCTGGAGGATGGACGGCGGCTTGTAGCCGTCGAAGCCCATGTCGGCGTAGGCGAAGTCGTGGACCACGATCATCTCCCGCTCGCGGCAGAAGTCGACGACCTGCTGCATGAACGGCAGGTCGACCACCGCGCCGGTGGGGTTGTGGGGGAACGAGATGACGAGCACGCGGGGCTTCGGCCAGCCGACGTCGTAGGCGGTGGTGAGGCTGTCGAAGAAGTCGCCGGCGAAGTCGCCCTGCACCCGCGGGTCGGCGAGGTGGCGCATCGGCACCTGACGGAGGTCGGCGCCGGCGAACAGCGGGCCGTAGATGTGGATCGGGTAGCTCGGGCTCGGCACGATGGCTGCGTCGCCACGGTCGAGCAGCACCCACATCAGGTGGCTGAAGCCCTCCTTGGAGCCGATGGTGTTGGTGATCTCCAGCTCGGGATCGAGCGTCACGTTCCACTTGCGCTCGTACAGCGCGGCGACGGCCTCGCGCAGCTTGGGCAGGCCCCGGCTCAGCGAGTAACGGTGGTTCTTCGGGTTCTGCGCAGCCTCGGCCAGCTTGTCGACGGCGATCTGCGGGGACGGGATGTCAGGGTTGCCGAAGCCGAGGTCGATCACGTCGACGCCTGCTCGCCGTGCCTCGATCTTCAAGCCGTTGATGATGGCGAAGACGTACGGGGGCAGGTTGGTGATGCGACGGAATTCCACGTCGACCAACGCTAGTGGTTGCACCTCGCGTGGTCGCAGGCAGTTCCACGTCGGTGACCTGGATGGTTATCCTCTCGCCGTGGCAGACATCCGGATCATCGTGCTCGACGTGTCGGCGGCCAAGCGCGCCGAGAGCAACAAGACCCTCTCGACGATGGTCGACGCGGGGTACCGAATCGTCGCCGCGAACCTCGAGATCGTGCAGCCGCTCCCCGGCGACGACCCCGACAGCGGCGGCACGGTGATGTGGTACACGCTGCAGCAGGACTGACCGCGGCCGAGGTCCACCCGTCGCGGCTTGACGCGCGTCACGCGACGCCTCCCGGCGAACAGCCCGGCACCCGCCCTACGCTGTGTCGATGGCCAACCCGCTCAGCGACGGATGCATCCATGTCGTCATCGAGATCCCTCGTGGCAGCAGGAACAAGTACGAGATCGATCACGAGACCGGCCGGGTCTTCCTCGACCGCCGGCTGTTCACCGCCACCACCTATCCGGCGGACTACGGGTTCATCCCCGAGACGCTCGGCGGCGACGGCGACCCGCTCGACGCGCTGGTGCTGCTCGAGGACCCCGTGTACCCGGGCGTCTGGGTCCAGGCCCGTCCGCTCGGCGTGCTGTACATGCAGGACGAAGCCGGCGAGGACGCCAAGATCATCTGCGTCCCCCCGCGTGAGCCGCGCTGGAACGGCGTCGAGGACCTCGCCGACCTGACCCCGCAGCTGGTCGACGAGATCCAGCACTTCTTCGAGGTCTACAAGGCGCTCGAGCCCGGCAAGACCTCGTCCACGTCCGGCATCGCCGGCCGCGAGGCAGCGTGGGACGAGATCCACAAGGCCCGGGCCAACTTCCCCGGCCACCGCACCGCGCACTGACCTCATGGGGGCGCTCGAGGCCGCGCTGCGCGAGCTCGACGTGTTCCCTGCGGGAACGTCGATGACATGGGAGCGCCTCACCGGGGGCTACCACAACGACGTGTTCCGGGTGCGCGGCGACGACACCGACGTGGTCGTGAAGCACTTCGTCGCCGACTCGGGCAACCCGCTGTATCCGCAGCGACCGCGCGACGAGGCCGCAGCGCTCGAACGGTTGCGCGGCACGGGGCTGGCCCCGCTCCCCGTCGCCTTCCTGCCCGACGCGAGTGGCCGAGCACTGCTCGTCTACGGGTACGTCGACGGCCCGATGTGGGACGTTCCCCACGGTGTGCGCGAGGTCGGCGCGATGCTCGGCCGTCTGCACGCGCTCGGCATCACCGACGGGTTCCGCGCGCTGCCGGCGGTCGGGTCCGCCGTCGTGGCCCAGGCACGGGCGATGCTCGCGGGCGTCGAGGCACCACAGCGACTCGTCCGCCAACTCGGCATCGAGCCGCCGCCGTCGCTCGGTGCTCCGACCGTCACGCTCGTGCACACCGACTGCGGGCCGGGCAACATCGTGGTCACCCCTGCTGGTCCGTGCCTGATCGACTGGCAGTGCCCGGGCATCGGTGATCCGGTCGAGGACCTCGCCAACTTCGCATCGCCGGCGATCCAGGTCCTCTACGCCCGTCCGCCGCTCGACGCAGCGGGCACGCACGACCTGCTCGACGCGCACGGTTCCGGCGAGGCGACCGAGCGGTTCGCCGCCGAGCGTTGGCCGTACCACGTGCGGCTCGCGGCGTACTGCGCCCATCGTCGGCACGAGCTCGCCACGAGTCAGCCCGACATCGCTGCGCTGTACGGCGTGGCACTCGACGCCGAGCTCGACCTGCTGGAGACCAGACCGTGAACGCACCGCTGCCGATCGGCATGCACATCCACTCGTTCGGGATGCGCTTCCACTTCCAGCAGCCCGACTTCGACGTCTTCGACTTCGTCGACCTGGCCCGGCGCGAGGGCTTCACCGGCGTCAACGTGTCGGCCAACGGCCCGGGCCACCGCGACCTCAGGGGTACCACACCCGACCACTTCGACCGCGTGCGTCACCACGTCGCCGGCAGCGGCCTGCGCCTCGAGCTCGACACCAGCGACACCCGCGTCGAGCACCTGACGACGATGCTCGGTGTCGCCGCGGCGTGCGGCGCCGACACGTTGCGGGTCTACACGAAGTACGCGGGCACGATCGACGACCTCATCGACCGCAGCGTGAGCGACCTCACCGCCATCGCGCCCGTCGCCGAGCGGCACGGGGTGCTGGTGGTGTTCGAGAACCACGAGGACTTCCAGGGCGCCGCGATCGCGCGGATCCTGGAGCGGGTCGACAGCCCGTGGGTGCGAGCCCTGTACGACTACGGCAACTCGCAGATGGTCGGCGAGGATCCGTTCGTGGCGTTGGCGGCGATGGCCGCGCACATCTCGCGGGTGCACCTCAAGGACCACGTGATGATCGTCGACGCGGATCGCCATTGGGTGCAGGGCGTCGCCGTCGGCGACGGCCGGCTGCCGATCATCGAGCAGACCCGTCGCCTGCACGCCGCGGGCGTGCGCCGGTTCTGCTTCGAGAACGTGTGGGGTTACGTCGCTCCCCTGCTCACCGATCCGGACCGGCTGCCGGGGACGCCGGCGTTCGTCCTCGACGACCAGCACCCGCGCCTCGACGCGCGCGACCTGCCGCCCGCCGATGCGGTGGCGCAGGAGCAGGCCGCGTTCCGGCGCGGCTGGGACTGGCTGCGCGCCAGCCTCGCCGACGCCGGCTTCACGATCGAGCCGGAACCGCTGCGGGCGTGACGGGTCAGAGGTCGGGCAGCGACGGCAGCAGCGCCGCACCGATCGCGCCGGCCCGTTCGCCGAGCGCGGCGAACGCGAGCTGCGGGCGCGGCCGGTTCTCCGACGAGTAGAGCAGCGCGACGAACTCGCGCTCGATCGGGCCGAGGAACACGCCGGGCGCGGCGGCCAGGCCACCGCCGAGGACGATGCAGGCCGGATCGAGGACGTTGGTGAGGTTCGCCAGACCGAGCGCCACCCAGTGGGCGAAGAGGTCGATGACGGCGAGGCTCTCCCGGTCGCCGGCCTCGGCGGCGGCGACGACGTCCTCGCCCGTTCGCCCACCGGCCAGCATCGCCAGGCCACTGCCCGAGGCGTAGCGCTCCCAGCACCCACGGCGCCCGCACACGCAGGCGATGCCGTTCGGCTCGACGACGACGTGGCCGAACTCGCCGGCGAACCCGTTCGCGCCGCGTTGCAGCCGACCACCCATCACCAGCCCGCCACCGATGCCGGTGCCGAGCGTGACCAGCACGACATCGTCGAACCCGCGCGCCGCGCCGTGCAGCCACTCCGCCACCATCGCGCACGTGGCGTCGTTGTCGACCGCCACCGGATGGCCGAGCAGGGCGGTGAGACGTGCGCCGACGGCCACCTCGTCGGCACCGACCAGGTTGGGTGCGGCGCGCAGCACGCCGTCGCGGGTGACCAGACCCGGCACACCGACGCCGAGGGTGTCGTAGTCGCCGAGCTCGCGCGCGAACTCGGCCAGTTCACGCACCACCGCATCGCCGCCGGCGGGGGTGGGCCGCCGCTTGGTGACGACGATCTCGCCGGCGTCGTCGAGCACCACCCCGAGGAACTTCGTACCGCCGACATCGATGCCAGCGGCCCGTGTCATGCGTGGGTCAGGCCCATGGGCGGATCGAGGTCATGACTCGGAGCGGACCTTCAGCTCGCGCACGGTGTTGACGATGCGCTGCTCGGCCCGGCGCTTGACGAACCCGGGCAACGGCACGACGAGCTCGATGGCGAGGTCGTAGCGCACCTCCACCGTGCCATCGGCGTTCTCGGCGAACGTGTACGCGCCGTCGATCGAGCGCATGATGTCGCCGCGGAGCATCTTCCAGCCGAGCACCTTCGGCGCCTCGGAGTAGTCGTACGCCAGCGTGTAGTGCGTGCTGCGACCGAGAGCCGACGCGCGGAACTCGACCTCGACCGGGCGACCCTCGGCGTCGCGCGAGCGCACCGTGGCTTCCTTGACGTCCTTGGCCCATTCGGGGTAGCGCTCGACATCGAGGGCAACGGCGTAGACCTTGTCCATCGGCGCGGCAATGTTGATGGTCTGGAAAGCGGTCTCAGCCATGGCGTGAATTCTGCTCCATCTCGTCGTCGGAAGGTGGGACGGTCTCGTCGGGGCCCATCTCGTCGGGATCGGCCGCTGGATCGTTGGGGATCCGCTCGCCCGGAACGAGCCGGGCGCCGAAGCTGCCGTGCTTGGAGCACCACAGGCCGTTCAGTCCGAGGCCGAACATCGGCACGAGGATGCCGAAGGCCAAGGTGGACCCGGCCCGGCCGTCGGTGCGGTTGCGGGCGATGGCGGTGGCCAGGGCGACGACGACCTGGACGAAGAACGCGCTGAGCATCAACCGCTGCACCCGCTTGGGCGACGAGCCGCTGACCAGGAAGTAGAGCTGAGCGACCGCGATGTTGTCGGTGCGGCTGCGGCTGACGGCGGTGATGTAGCTCCAGATGAAGCCGAAGATGCCGATCGCGAACAGCACGAGGGCCACGACCACGCCGACGACCCGGAAGCCGTTGGTGAACACTGCAGCCGCGAGCACAGCCGAGATGGTGAACAGGGCCGTGCCGATCAGGTTCGTGCGCACGATGCGCTCGCCGGGCTCCATGTCGCCCATCATGCCAGCGCACCCAGCGATTTGCCCAGCCGCTCGGCCAGCGCGTCGTACGAGAACATGGCCACGGCGCGCTCGCGCGCGGCCGCACCCATCGCCAGCCGACGGGCCGGATCGTCGAGCAGCGCCTCGAACGCCCTGGCCACCTCGCGATGGTCGTCGGGGTGCTGGACGACCAGCCCGGTCTCACCGTCGGCAACGGCCTCGGCCGCCCCACCGGACTGCCCGGCGACCTGGGGCACACCGCACGCCGCGGCCTCGACGAACACGATGCCGAAGCCCTCCTGCTCGAGGCCGCCCCAGCGGTTGCGGCACGCCATCGTGTACACGTCGGCGCATCCGTAGAGCCGCGGCAGGTCGTCGTTGCTGACCCGGCCGAGGAACCTGACGGGTGCGTCGAGCTCGGCGGCCAGGTGCTGCAGGCGCTCCAGATCGCGGCCGCCGCCGGCGATGACGAGCACGAGATCGGGGCGCGTCCGGCGCAGCGCGGCGGCCGCGCGGATGGCGGTGTCGAAGCCCTTGCGCGGCACGAGTCGGCTCACGCTGACGATCACCTCGGCGTGCGCTGACAGACCGAAGTCGGCGCGTGCCTGCAACCGTTCCTCGTCGGTGAGTGGGTGGAACCTGACCGTGTCGACGCCCGGTGGCACGACGGTGATCGGCAGGGCGCGTCCGGCGGCGTGCTCGGCCTCGGCCGCCGGGTAGCCGCCGGCGGCGACGATGTGCCGGGCGTGGCGGAGCACCCACGAGAGCGTCTGCTTGCTGCCCGGCAACCGGCCGGGCACCGTCACCTCGGCGCCGTGCAGGACGAGGTCGTACGGCAGCTGCAGCGACGGACCGACGAGCCCGAGCGGCAGGGCGGGGTCGAGCACGACGAGATCGGCCCCGACGTCGCGGGCCATCGCGTCGATCCGGCGCACCATCAGCGGATGCGGCAGCAGCACGGGCTCGCGTGTGCGCTCGATGCGGAACGGTTGGGCTGCGTCGAACTCGGCCGCGCCGTCGTACGGGCTGGTGAGCACCGCGAAGGACTCGGGCGGCAGCCGGCGCCACCACTCCCACAGCAGGGACTGGATGCCGCCGATCTTGGGCGGGAAGTCGTTGGTGACGAGCAGGTGCTTCATCGGCGGGCGGCGGCGAGCTCGTCGAGCACCAGCGGATCGGTGTCGTCGGTGGGCACGAGGTCGGCGCGGCCCACCTCGATCGCGGCCCACACCGCGTGGGCGCGCAGCATCGGGTCGGGGTGGGCGAGGCAGCGGACGAGGACGCGGACGACGGCCTCGGGCACGTCGTCACTCCCGACGACCCGATGCCCGATGACCCGGCTCGCGACAACCCGATTCCCGACGATCTGGTTGGCGAGCGCGATCAAGGCGTTCCGGCGCAGCCAGATCGGGTTGCGATCGGCGATGTACCAGCGTCCGTACAGCGCGAGCACGGTGTCGTCGTCGGTCTCGAGCAGCTCGACGAGCGGCACCCACGCCTGCACCGGCTGCTCGGTCGTGCCCGACGTTCGGCGGCCGAAGCGCACGGTGGGCGGGCACACCGTCTGGCATTCGTCGCAGCCGTAGATGCGGTTGCCGAGCGCGGCACGGTGCTCGCGCGGGAACACGCCTGGCCGCTGCAGCAGCCAGGCCAGGCAGCGCCCGGCATCGACGACACCGGGCGCGACGATGGCGCCCGTCGGGCAACCGTCGATGCAGCGCCGGCACGTGCCGCAGCCGTCGGCCACCGGCCCATCGGCGAGCGGCAACGGCGCGGTCGTGATGACGGAGCCGAGCACGAAGAAGCTGCCGGCACCGGGCAGGAGGATGTTGGCGTTCTTGCCGAACCAACCGAGGCCACCGAGCCACGCCGCCTCGCGGTCCACCACGGAGTTGTCGTCGGCGAACGCGACCGCCTTGTAGCCGTCGCTGCGCAGGGTCCGCACGATCTCCTGGAGGCCGGCGCGCAGCGGCGCGTAGTGATCGACCCAGGCGTAGCGGGCGACGCTGGCGTACGGACCGGCCGGCGCAGGTGGGGCGTCGAGGGCGTAGCTGCGGGCCGCGACGAGCATCGACCGCGCTCCAGCGACGGCCGCGCCGGGGTCGGTGGAGCGCTCGGGGTTGCGGTAGGTGAACTCCATCGAGTCGCTCAGTCCGGCGGCCTTGCGGGTCTGCAGCGCGGCGCGAGCCCGGTGCATCACCCCGGCGGGGGCGACACCCAGGTGATCGATCCCATGGCGCCGGCCGATCTCGCGCAGCGTGTCGAGGTACGCGCCGTCGAGGTACGCAGCGTCGAGCGACGCTGCGTCGATCGGATGCGCATCGATCTCAGGCGTTCGCGGCGGCACGGTGCCGAAGCGTAGGCACCATTCCGGCATCCGCAAACCAACGCACGGCGCGCTGCTCGGCGATGTCGAACACGACCGCCGTGTTCGCAGACGGTTCTTCACGATCGCACAGGTGGGTGACGAGGCAGTCGGCGCATGCCGGGGTGGCCCGCATGATGCAGTCGTCGCAGTCGATGATGATGCTGTTCATGCCGCCACCATCGCAGGGGGCTGTGACAGAGTTTCGGCGTGCCCGCCCCCAGAACTCGTCGCCGGCTCGCTGGCGGCGTCCTGCTCGCCGCCGCGCTGGGAGCCGCCGGTTGCGCCAGCTCGTCCGGTGTCGCCACGACCCAGTCGCACGCCGACGGCTCCACCACCACGGGCTCCGGCCCGGTCACGAGCGACTCGACGGCCGGCACGGGCAACCCTGGCAGCGGCGGCAACAGCGCCACGGGCGACGCCGGATCGCTCCACTGGGCAACGTGCACCGACCCGAAGGCCACCGACGCGGTCCTGCAGTGCGCCACGCTGAAGGTGCCGCTCGACTACGGCTCCCCGTCGGGCACCACGATCGACCTCGCGCTCGTGCGGGTCCCGGCCACCGGCAAACGAACCGGCGCCGTGCTGTTCAACCCCGGTGGTCCCGGCGGATCCGGGTTCGACTCCATCGCCCAGGGTGGCTCCACCATCTCCAGCTCACTCGGGCTGACGAACTTCGACCTGGTCGGCTTCGACCCGCGCGGCGTGGATCGCTCCGACGGCGTCCGCTGCCTCACCGACGCCCAGCAGGACGCATCGGCGTACCTCGACGACACGCCGGACACCCCGGCCGAGCAGCAGGCGCTCGACGACTCCGAGACGGCGTTCAGCTCGGCCTGCAAGGCCAAGTACGGCGACACGCTGCAGTTCCTCTCCACCACGAACACCGCCAAGGACATGGACGCGATCCGCGTCGCGATGGGCGACAGCACCATCAGCTACCTGGGCATCTCGTATGGCACGTACCTCGGCGCCGTCTACGCGACGACGTTCCCCCACCACATCCGCGCTCTGGTCCTCGACTCCGCGTTCGAGCCGAGCGGCGACACCATCGAGCAGCAGTACGAGACCCAGCTCGTCGGGTTCGAGCACGCGTTCGACGATTGGGCGACGTGGTGCCAATCGCACACCGAGTGCGCGTTCACCTCGGCCGACGTCCCGACGGCATGGGATGCGTTGGTGGCGAAGCTCGATGCGAACCCGATCACGAACAGCGACGGCCGGATGGCCAACCAGACCGTGGTGCGGGCCGCAACGCTTGCAGCGCTCTACAGCAAGAGCGACTGGCCGGTGCTCGGCAACGCCCTGCAGGACGCCACCAAGGGTGACCCCGCCGGCTTGTTCCGCCTCGCCGACGGCTACTCCGGGCGCGACGACAAAGGCCACTACGACACGATCCAGCAGTCCTTCACGGTGATCGACTGCGCGAGCGGCATCGAGGGCCAGACGCCGCCGGACCCGGCAGCGCTCGCCGCGAAGTTGAAGGCCGCAGCGCCCCGGTTCGCAGCCACCCTGAGCGCCGACGACTTCGACGCCGAGGCCCAGTGCCTGGTGATGATGCCCGCGCAGCCGATCAACACGCTCAGCTACTCCGGCAAGGTGCCCATCGTCATCATCGGCGGCACCAACGATCCCGCGACGCCGTTCCGCTGGGCGCAGGAGATGACGAAGGACCTCGGACCCAGCGCCACGCTCGTCACCTACACCGGCGAGGGCCACGGGCAGCTGCTGGCGTCGACGTGCGTGACCAAGATCGAGGCCGCGCTGCTCACCGAGCTGACGTCGCCCAAGCAGGGCACGACGTGCGACCCCGACCCCGACATCGCGGAACCGTCGTGGTGGAAGACGATCCCCCGACCGGCCGGCATCGACGCGGTGCTCGACTCCCCCGAGCTCACTGCCGCGCTCGGCCTCGGCAGCACGCAGGTCTACGGTGAGCTGCACACCAGCGACCTCGGCGTGGAGGACGTGCTCGCCGCGTACAAGCCCGAGCTCACGGCTGCGGGGTTCACGTACGTCGCGAACCAGCAGCCGATCACCGGCAGCGACCAGGCCGTCTACCGCGCGCCCAACGGCAACATCTTCAGCGTCCTCGCCCTCGGGAAGGACGCGTTCGCCTCGCCGGACCTGGAGTCGGCGGCGAGCCTCGTCCCCACGGGCAAGACCCTGATCGCGCTGCTGTACCTGCCCCAGTAGGCGGGCGCCGCCACCGCAGCGTCAGCGCTGGGGCGTGCGACCGGCGACGGTGAGCAGCATGTCGGAAGTGATGACGTTCGCGCCGTCGCCGCGGACATCGGTGACGATGGCCTGATCGTTGGTGGCGACCACGACGGGCGTCGAGGCCGGCAGAGCGCGCACCTCGCCGCGGATCACGTCGTCGGCCGAGACCCCCGACGGCGAGAACTGCACGCGGATCATCCGCCGGCGCGATGACGCGCCCACCACGTCGGCGCCGTCGAAGACCACGTGGATCTCGGTGCCGTGGCGGCGGGCGACGTCCTCCAGGAGATCGATGCAGCGGTCGCGTTGATCCGCGAGCTCGAGCGTCGGCCAGGCGAGCTTGGCGACGTTGTAGCCGTCGACGACGAGCACCACCCTCGGCGTGCGCAGCAGGTGGCTCGCCGCGGCGAGCGAATCGCCGTAGACCCCGCCAGGAATGGCGATCGGTCGGCGCTGGCTGCCACGCGCACGGGGTTGCCGATCGGGTGGAACGTGGCGTTCCGGACGCTCGTTGCGCATCACCGTCGCCGGCACGGCGAGGGCCTCGCTGGCCGTGGCGAGTGCCGAGGCGAGATCGCGAGTCGCCGCCGCGGCCTGCTGCAGGGCGCGAGCGGCGATCCGCGCGTTCTGCTCGCCTTCGGCGTTCGTCACGGTGACCGCCGCGTCGTGGTCACGCAACCGCCCGGCCTCGGCCGCGCGAGACGCCAGCATCTCGTCGCGGAGGGCTTCGACGATCCGCAGCTGCTCGCCGGCCGCAGCCGTCGCGGCCTCGGCTCGATCGGCCCGCGCACCCTCCTGATCGAGCCGGCTGCGCAACCGTTCGACCTCGCGGCGCAGACCGGCGATCTCGTTGCGCAGCGACCCGCTCTCCACGGATGCCGCGGTGGCCGCCTGTTCGGCGCGCTCGCGGCGGAGCTGCTCGCGGGCCACCGCATCGTGATGGCTGATCAGCTCGGCATTGGCTCGCGCGGCCACCTGCTCGGCCGCCTCGCGCCGCCGCTCGGCCTTGCGCAGCGCGGCCTCGGTGGAGGCGTTGGCTTCCTCCTCCTTCGCCGCGAGGTGCAGGGCGCGGACGGTCTCGACCCATCCGTCACCGCGCTGCAGCCAGGCGATGCCGAGCGGATCGACGAGCTCGTCGGTGGCCGCCTCGCCGAGCCGGGCCCGGAACGGCGGATCGCCGACGATCGCGCGACGCACCGCAGCCAGCCCGGGGCGATCGAGCCGAGCCGTCCGCAGGTGCGGCTTCATCCCAGCAGGATGCGCGAGGGGCGGACGGAGCTTCTGCCCGGCCGCGACGATGCCGACCGCGAACTCCATCGCCGAGCGCAACGCCGAGTCGGGCAGACCCTGGACGTCGACCGGGACGTCGACCGGGACGTCGACCGGCACGTCGACCGGCACGACCGTCTCGACGCTGTTCTGGTCGTCGATCGTCACGATGCCCAGCGTACCGGTGCCGTCTCGCGGCGGCCCTTGACAGCGAACGGGTGTTCTGCTCTGGTGGTCACGATGCAACGTACGTTCGATGATCTCGGCACACCGCTCTGCGACGTCACGTTCTGCGTGCTGGACCTCGAGACCACCGGCGGCGACCGCAACGGCGATTACATCACCGAGATCGGGGCCATCAAGGTGCGCGGCGGCGAGTGCCTCGGCACGTTCCAGACGCTGGTCAACCCCGGGCGCGCGATCCCGCCCTCGATCACCGTGCTCACCGGCATCTCCGACGCGATGGTCATCCCCGCGCCGCGCATCGAGCAGGTGCTGCCGTCGCTGCTCGAGTTCTGCCGCGATTCGGTCGTGGTCGGCCACAACGTGCGCTTCGACGTCGGCTTCATCAACGCCGCGCTGCAGCGCGCGCACCGGCCGGTGCTGCCCAACATCGCGATCGACACGCTCGCGCTCGCCCGTCGGTTGGTGCGTGACGAGGTGCCCGACTGCCGGCTGGGCACGCTGTCCAGCCGGTTCCGACTCGATCACCAGCCGAGCCACCGCGCCCTCGACGACGCGCTCGCCACCGCCGATCTCCTCCACCTCCTGCTCGAACGCGCGTCAGCGTTCGGCGTGCTCGGCCTCGACGACCTCCAACTGCTGCCCAAGATCGGCGGGCATCCGCAGGTGGCCAAGCTGAAGCTCACCAACCAGCTGCCCCGCACGCCGGGCGTGTACCTGTTCCACGACGCCCGAGGCGAGGTGCTCTACGTCGGCAAGGCCACCAACCTGCGCCAGCGGGTGCGCAGCTACTTCGGCAGCGAGGACCGGCGCAAGATCGGCCCGATGTTGCGCGAGGCCCAGCGGGTCAGCCACGTCGAGACCCCGGATCCGCTCACCGCCGGCGTGCTCGAGCTGCGCTACCTCCACCAGCTCTCACCGCGCTACAACAAGCAGGGCACCACGTGGGACCGGTACTGCTACGTGCGGCTGTCCACCGAGGAGGCGTGGCCGCGGCTGGCCATCGTCAAGGACGCCAAGCCCGACGGCCTCCACATCGGCCCCCTGCCATCACGCACGATGGCCAACCTGGTGATCGAGGCGATCCAGTCCGTCGTGCCCCTGCGCCGGTGCACGGCCAGGCTCGGCCGCCGCTACGTCGCACCGGTGGGTGCCCCACAGTGCACCGCCGCCCAGCTCGGCATCGCCGAGTGCCCCTGCTCGGGCACCGCCGATCCCGTCCGCTACGCCGATGCCGTCGAGATGGTCCGGCGCGGCCTCGACGGCGAGCCCGACGTGCTCCTCGCACCGCTGCGTGAACGCATGCTCACGCTCGCCCGCGCCCAGCGGTTCGAAGAAGCCGCCTCGGTCCGCGACCGCGCCCAGGCCCTCGCCGGGGCGATCCGTCGCCAGCGGATGATCGACCACCTCCGCCACGCCCAGCAGCTCGAGCTGCAGATCGGCGACATCCGGTTCGAGTTCGACCACGGCCGCCTGCTCCACAGCGGCGTCGACGGCACGCTGTCGCTCGGCCTCGACCTGCCGCCGCCGGCGATCGCTCCGCTCCACGCGCCGCTGACCCGCCACGGCGTCGACGAGACCCTCTGCATCGCCCGCTACCTGGAGGCGAACAGCCAGCGGGTCCGCCTGCTGCGCTGCTCGGGCGAGTGGACCCAGCCCGTGCACCGCCTCCCCACCTTCGACCCCAAGCGCGCCGCCGCCTGACCGCCATCCGGCCCGTGGCGCGAGCCGGTCGTATCCTCGCCGGATGGTCACGGTGCAGCAGCTCGTCTACTTCCTCGCCGCGGCCGAGCACGGATCGCTGTCGGCGGCGGCGAGCGCGTGCTTCATCGCCCAGCCGAGCCTGAGCGAACAGGTCCGCCGGCTGGAGCGCGATCTCGGCGTCGACCTGTTCCTGCGCACGAACCGTGGACTGGTGCTCACCGAGGCCGGGCGGCGTCTCGTGCCCAGCGCCGAGCGGGCCGTCGCGGCGGTCCGTGAGGCCGAGGACACCGTCACCGAGGTGCGCACGCTGATCGGCGGCACGGTGTCGCTCGGCACGTTCAGCAGCGCCCACCACTACATCCTCGGCGACGTCGTGGCCGAGTTCCGCCAGCGCTACCCAGGCGTGCGGATGCGCATCGTCGGCCACAACTCGGTCGGCGTCGCCGACGCGGTGCGCAACGGACAGCTGGAGGCCGGGCTCGTCGCGTTGCCGGTCGACGATCGGGGGCTCGACGTCGGCACGACGATCTGGACGAGCGAGGCGGTGTACGTGAGCGCTCATCCGTCGCGCCTGCGCTCACCCGTCACCATCGAGCAGCTCAGCGCGGCGCCGCTGATCCTGCCCGAGGCGCAGTGGGGCAACGACGATCCCACCCGTCGCCAACTCGTCGAACGGGCCCAACGCGCCGGCCTCGCCATCGAGCCGATCGTCGAGGTCGAGTCCCCTGCGGCGGCCCTCGACCTCGCCGCGCGTGGCGTCGGCGACACGGTGGTGTCGCGCACGCTGGTGTCGCTGCTGCAGCTCGCGGACCGGTTGGGCTGCGTCTCGCTGGATCCCCCATTGCTCGAGTCGTTCGCGTTCATCACGCCCCGGGCGGCGAACACCTCGCCGGCCACCGCGGCCTTGATCGAACTGGCCCAGAATCGCCTCGCGGAGCTGCAGGACTGATCAAGGCTCTGCCTTCGGCATCTGTCGTCAATCAAGGCTGGACAGGCCATCGGCCGTCGGTCAGGCTGCTCGCATGGGTTCACATCGCTACTGCATCATCGGTGCCGGGGCCGCCGGCCTCGCCACGCTCGACACCCTCGTCCGCGACGGCTTCGACGTGGACTGCTTCGAGCGCAACCAGAGCGTCGGTGGGCACTGGCAGACGGACTACGAGTCGCTGCACCTCATCACGTCTCGCGACATCTCCGGCTTCGTCGGCTACCCGATGCCGGCGAGCTACCCCGTGTACCCGAGCCGCGACCAGATGCGCGAGTACCTGCTCGCGTTCGCGACCGAGCGCGGCCTCCTCGACACGATCCAGTTCGGCGTGTCGGTGACGAGCGTGGAACCGCGCGGCGACCGTGGTGACGCCGGTTGGACGGTGACGACCTCCGACGGGCAGATCAACACCTACGACGCCGTCATCGTCGCCAACGGGCACCTGTGGGACCCACGGCTGCCGGACGTTCCCGGCGAGTTCGACGGCCCCGTCATCCACTCGTCGGCCTACCAGAACGTCGGCGACATCGAGGGCCGCCGGGTGCTCGTGATCGGTGCCGGCAACTCCGGTTGCGACCTCGCCGTCGACGTCGCCAACGCCCGCCTGGACTCCTTCATCTCGGTGCGCCGCGGTCAGACGTTCCAGCCCAAGGCCATGTTCGGCAAGCCCAGGGCGGAGCTGAAGTGGCTCGGCAAGCTGCCCGTCGCGGTGAACGAGCGGGTGTCCCGCTTCCTCGTCGACGTGGTCGTCGGCAAGACGTCGTCGTATCGCGGGCTGCCCGAGCCGGCGACCCGCAACCTCAACAAGCAGCCGCCCGTCGTCAACAACCTGCTCCTGTACTGGATCCACCACGGCCGGATCACGGTGGTGCCCGGCGTGACCCGGTTCGAGGGCAAGACCGTCCAGTTCACCGACGGCACCAGCCGCGAGTTCGACACGGTGCTGCTCGCCACCGGCTTCAACGTGACGTTCCCGTTCCTCGACGACTCGCTGTTCACGTGGCGTGACGGCGCACCGATCCGCACCGCCGGCATGGTGCTGCCCGTCGGCGTCGAGAACCTGTACTTCATCGGACTCGCCGCGGCTCGCGGCCCGCAGCTGCCGATCTACTCGCTGCAGTCGAAGATGCTCGTGCGCATGCTCCGCATCCGCGAGCGGGGCGGCCCGCTGCTGGCGGCGCACTTCGCCGCGATCGAGCCCGCCGAGGCCCGCATCGACATCATCCGCAAGTTCTGGATGCGCCAGATGGAGGCCGCCGGCAAGACCCTCGACCGGCTCGAGCAGTCGCTGCCGGCATCACCGCCCGACACGTCGGCCGGCGCCTCGACCGACTCCGCCGCGCCGATCGCCGCCGGGGTGCCGGCATGAGCGGCCGCTTCGATGGCAAGGTCGTGGTCATCACCGGCGGCGCACGCGGCCAGGGCGCCTCGCACGCCGAGCGGCTGGCGAGCGAGGGCGCCGATGTGCTGTGCGGCGACGTGCTCGACGACGTCGGCGCCGACACCGTTGCCGCCCTGCAGGCCAAGGGGCTGATGGTCAGCTACCAGCACCTCGACGTCACGTCGCCGGCCGACTGGTCCACCGCGATCTCCTGGTGTCGCGAGCGCGGCCGGCTCGACGTGCTCGTCAACAACGCGGGCATCATCCACGTCAACCCGTTGGAGGACGAGACGCTCGCCGACTGGAACCTCACCCTCGCTGTCAACGCGACCGGTGCCCTCCTCGGCATGCAGGCGGCGATCCCATTGATGCGCGAGACCGGTGGCGGCTCGATCATCAACGTCGCCTCGATCTTCGGTGCCGTCGGCGCCGACGGCTACATCGCCTACACCGCGAGCAAGGGCGCCATCATCGCGATGTCGAAGACCGCGGCGCTCGAGCTCGCCAAGGACAAGATCCGGGTCAACTCGATCTGCCCCGGCGGCGTCAGCACGCCGATGAACGAGAACGAGCCCGAGGGCGGTGTCGTCCCGCAGACCCCGCTCGGTCGGCGGGCCCACGTCAGCGAGATCTCCGGCGCGATCGCGTTCCTCGCCTCCGACGACGCCGTGTTCGTCACCGGCACCGAGCTGATCATCGACGGCGGGTTCCTCGCCAAGTAGCCACCCGCCATCACCACTCGCCATCACCACTCGACGGCGGCGCCCTCGTGGTCGATCCGGAGCACCTTGGTGTGGCCGACCCGGTCGGCGACGCCGGCCATCGCAGCGGCGACTGCGGCAGCCGCGTCGACCGCGCACATCGCGGCAACCGTCGGACCCGAGCCAGAGAGCCACGAGCACCATGCACCGGCACCGAGCGCTGCCTCGTGCGCCGCAGCCGACGCCGGCGATGCCGCGAACCTCGACGGCTGATGGATCCGGTCCTCCATCGCGTGACGGAGCGCGTCGACATCGCCGGCCGCGAGCGCGGCAACGAGGTACGCGGTGCGGCCGATGTTGAACACCACGTCGGCGAGCGGCACCTCGGCGGCGAGCTTGCTGCGGCTGTGGTCGGTGCGCGTGGTGAACGACGGCACCCAGACGACCACGGCGGGGTCGAGCTGGAGCGGGACCTGGATCGAGCGCTCGCCGGTGGTGGCCACGACGCCGCCGAGCACGGCCGGCGCGGCGTTGTCGGCGTGGCCTTCGAGCGCGCTCGCCGCCGCCAGCACGTCGGCCGCCGAAGCCGCGAGCACGTCGCTGCCCGGCGTCGCCGCCTGGGCCCGAGCAAGCAGCAACCCGCCCACCCGCACGACCGCGCTGAAGCCGAGACCGCGTCCCATCGGAATCGGTGAGCGCGTCCAGATCTCGCCCGTGCCACCGAACTGCAGGAACGCGAGCGTGGCGAGGTGATGCTCGTCGGCGACGCGGGCGCCCTCGGGCACCTCTCCGTCGAGGACGAGCCCGAGCTCGGCGCGCAGCGTGAGCGCCACGCCGAGCGAGTCGAAGCCGGGTCCCATGTTCGCCGACGTCGCCGGCACGGACACGATCATCTGGCGGCAGCGGCCTGGGACACCTCGACGAAGCGCCGCAGCGACGCCGCCGCCGCGCCGGAGTCGATCGAGTGCGCCGCGAGCGCGATGCCCTGCTCGAGGTCGCTCGCCACGCCGGCCACCACGAGACCCGCGCCCGAGTTGAGCAGCACGATGTCGCGGTGCGCGCCGTGATCGCCGCCCATCACGCGATGGACGACCTCGGCGTTGTGCGCGGGGTTGCCGCCGACCAGTTCCTCGGCGATCGCCGGTGCGAGGCCGAGCTGCACGGGATCGACCTCGAAGCTGGTGACCTCGCCGTGCTCCAGCGCGAGCACGGTCGACGTCCCGGTCGTGGTGAGCTCGTCGAGACCGTTGCCGTGCACGATCCACGCCTTGGTCGCACCGTGGATCCGCAGCGACGCGAGCATCCGCTCGGCCACCGCTGGGTTGGCGACGCCGATCAGCTGGCGGCGCACCCGGCCCGGGTTGGCCATCGGCCCGAGCAGGTTGAACACCGTGGGGATCCCGATCTCGCGCCGAGACGGGCCGGCGAAGCGGAACGCGGGGTGGAACGTGGTGGCGAGGCAGAAGCCGATGCCGGCCTCCTCCACGCAGCGACGGACGCCGTCGGGGCCGAGGTCGATGGCGACGCCCAGCGCCTCGAGCACGTCGGCTGTGCCGCACTGGGACGACGCCGCCCGCGCCCCGTGCTTGCAGATCGGCACGCCGGCGCCGGCGACCACGATGGCCGACATGGTGGACACGTTGATCGAGTGGCTGCGGTCGCCCCCGGTGCCGACGATGTCGAGGGCGCGGTCGCGCAGGTCGTCGCCGAGCGGCACGAGCGTTGCCGCGGTCAGCACTGCGTCGAGCAGCCCGGACAGCTCCTCGCCGGTCTCACCCTTGGCCTTCAGCGCGACGGCGAAGGCGATCAGCTGAGCCGGCGTGGCGTCGCCGGCCAGGATCGTGGACATCGCCTCACGGGCGCTCGCAGCGGGCAGGTCCTGGCGATCGAGCAGCTGGGTCAGCAGCGTCGGCCATCCACCGAGTTCGTCGAAGTGCGACACGCGGCGAGCCTAGTGGGGCGCCCGCGCCGCGAGCCTTGCGATATCCGGACGGATCCGCTCAGGCGGTGCGCCGCCGCTGACGGATGATGCGCCGACGCTCGCGCTCGGTGGCACCACCCCACACGCCCTGCTTCTCGCGCGACGCGAGTGCGTGCTCGAGGCACGCGATCCGCACGTCGCATTGTTGGCAGACGGCCTTGGCGGTTGCGGCGTCGTCTTCCTCGTCCGGGTAGAACATGCTCGGATCGAGCCCCCGGCACGCTCCGAGCTCCCGCCACACAATCACTTTGGGTGACACGTCGACCCAGTCCTTCCCGTTCGTCTGGCTGAAAACCGCAGTTCGTCGGCGCAGACCCCCCTGCGACAACCCTCGTAACATAGGTCCTGCCTCCGGCCAATTCCAGAGGCAAATGAAGAATTCGAGTGCTCCCAACCGGGCCCGTCACAGGCCCCGGTCGAACTCCTCGGCGGGGATCCCGTAGGCCCGCGCGACGACCTGGATGGGGTGCACGGGTGTGCGCCCGGTCTGCTCGGTGATGGCAGTGTTGGCGAGGTGGCAGTCGCCCGCAACCACCTCGCCCCCGCCGCGGGTGATCTCGGCCCCGAGGGCGCGCGCGACGTCGAGCGCGAGCTCGGCGTTCTCGGCGCGCAGACCCCACATCGCGTCCATCGCGCTCGCCTGCTGGACGAGGCGGATCTGCGCGCCCGTCAGCTTCATCAGGTCGCGGCTGCGCAGGCCGATGTTCTGGGCGCGCAGGTGCGACGGCGCGTGGTAGGTGATGGTGGTGGGGATGTCGCCATCGAAGTCGACGTCGAGCGCGGTGTCCGGATCGCGATGGATCTTCATCAGGTACTCGGCGGCGTCGAACGTGTTCGCGGCCACCAAGGCGGCGTCGGCCCCGGGCACGTACGCGGTGTAGTCGCGCTTGATCACGTAGCCGCACGTCGGCTGGGGCACGACGACGGTGCTGCCGGCGCGGACCTCCTCGGCGAGGGCCGCGACGTTCTTCTTCGCGGCCTTGATGAAGCGGTCGCGGTCACCGCTGTGCAACCACGGCGCACCGCAGCAACCGGCGTCGACCAACGACACCTCGACGCCGTTCCGCTCGTACACGCGCACGAGATCGTGGCCGATGGCCGGCTGCTGGTACTCGACGAGGCAGGTCGGGAACAGCGCGACGCTGCCCTGGCGCTTGCCGATCCGCACCTTCGGCCGGCGCTCGAACCACGTGGAGAACCGCTGGCGGGCGAACGGCGGCAGCAACCGGACGCTCGACACGCCGGTCGTCTTCTCCAGCACGTTGCGCACGATGCCACCGGGCTTGGCGGCGAGCACCTTGTTCGTGGTGTTGGCGGTGGCACTCGCGATCGCGCCGACCGTGTCGGTGCGCGAGATCACCTGCGCCGCCGAGCGTTGGCGCACGCTCACCTGAGCGGTGTCGGTGCGCATCGCGAGCGAGCGCAGCACGAGTCGCGGGAAGTCGATCGCGAGCTCGTCCCGATCGGGCACGTACGGGCAGTTGACTGCGCAGAGCTTGCACTGGAAGCAGGCGTCGACCACCTGGTCCTGCTGGGCAGGGGTGAGCCGACCGGCGTCGTGGTCGTCGTGGCGGTCGATCATCTCGAACAGCGTCGGGAACGACGTGCACAGCGACACGCAACGCCGGCAGCCGTGGCAGACGTCGGACACTCGTGCCATCTCGTTGCGGACGTCGGCCTCGTCCAGGTACTGGGGGTGGTGCGGATCGTACGTGATCGTCATCGTGTGGGGGGTTCCTCTGGTCGAGCCGCGACGAATCCACGGCGACGCCCCAGCCCTGGCGTCGCGTCGTCACGGCATGTCTACCGTCGATGACGCATGAAAATCCTCGCGCCCCGGACGACGAGATCCACGGTCGGACGTGCGATGGGTCGGCGCGCACCCGGCCACTCCGTGCCCGGCCAGGTGGCCCACTACACTCCCGGTCGATGACGAGCCCCGCTCCCCTGCCGACGCTCGATCGAGCGACGATGCTGCGGCGGCTGGCCGACGAGACGTTCGACATCGTGGTGGTCGGCGGTGGCATCACCGGTGTCGGCGTCGCCCTCGACGCCGCCAGCCGTGGCCTGCGCACCGCGCTGATCGAGCGCGACGACTTCGCCTCGGGCACGTCGTCGAAGAGCTCCAAGCTGGTCCACGGCGGTCTGCGCTACCTGCAGCAGGGCGAGGTCCGGCTGGTGTACGAGGCCCTCCACGAGCGCCAGCGCCTGCGCCGCAACGCACCGCACCTCGTCACCGTGCTCCCATTCATGATCCCGATCCTCACCCGCGACGGCGTGGTGTCACGCAAGATCGCCCGGGTGCTCGGCACGTCGATGTGGATGTACGACCTCACCGGTGGCTGGCGGATCGGCAAGCTGCACCGCCGGTTGAAGAAGCAGGCCGCGTTCGCCCACCTGCCGACGATGCCCGAGGAGCGCCTCGCCTCGGCCTACCTCTACTACGACGCCACGGCCGACGACGCCCGGCTGTGCCTCACGGTCGCCCGCACCGCGGCCGAGCACGGCGCCGCGGTCGTCAACGGTTGCCCGGTCACCGCCATCTCGCGCGACGCCGCCGGCCGGGCCACCGGGGTCGTGATCGACGCCGACGGCACGCCGATCGACGTCCGCGCGGCTGTCGTCGTGAACGCCGCCGGCGTCTGGTCCGACGACGTCCGCGCCCTTGCCGAGGCCACCCATCCGGACTCGATCCGTCCGGCGAAGGGCGTCCACATCACGGTGCCGTGGGAGAAGGTCCGCAACGACATCGCGGTCGTCATCCCCGTGCCGAAGGACAAGCGCAGCCTGTTCGTCGTGCCGTGGGGGCCCAAGCCGGACGGCACGTTCCAGCACACTTACGTCGGCACCACCGACACCGACTACGACGGCTCGGTCGACGATCCGCAGTGCACCGCCGACGACATCGACTACGTGCTGCGCGCCCTGAACGCATCGGTCACGACGGGCATCACGCCCGACGACATCACCGGCGTGTGGGCCGGCCTGCGCCCGCTCGTGAAGACGGGCGCCTCCGCGCGCACCGCCGACCTGTCGCGCCGGCACAGCATCACCACCGACCCCGCTGGCGTCATCAGCGTCACGGGCGGCAAGCTGACCACGTACCGGGAGATGGCCGAGGACACGGTCGACGCCGCGCTCGAGCGGCTCGGGCGGTCCGCGAAGTGCCGCACCCGCAACCTGCCGCTGTTCGGCGCCGAGGGCTTCCGCGATCCGGCTGCCGGGGCACCCGACGCCCACCTCGCCCGGCGTCATGGCACGGCGCTCACCCGCGTCCGCGAGCTGATCGCTGCCGATCCGACGCTCGGCGAGCCGCTCGTGCCCGGCCTGCCCTACTTGCGCGCCGAGGCCGTCTATGCGGTGCGCGAGGAGATGGCTCGCAGCCTCGACGACGTCCTCACCCGCCGCACCCGAGCCCGGCTGTTCGACCGCGCTGCATCGGTGGCTGCGGCCGCCGACGTCGCCGGGTTGATCGCGCCCGAGCTCGGCTGGACGCCCGACGAGACCGCCGCGCAGGTCGCGGCCTACCGCTCGTCGTGCGCGCGAGAGGCCGAGGCCGGCCGCACCCACGCAGCATCGACGCCTGCGTGAACGCGACACCACCGATCGAGCTCGCCGGCACCGCCGACCACCGCGCCGACCACTTGGCCGGCTCCGGGGTCGCGCTCGATCCAGCGTTCCTCGCCGAGCTGGCCGGCGTGTGCGAGACCGCCACCGACGTCGATGCCACGGCCGAGGTCAGCCGCGACTGGTGGCCGCTGACGATGCACTGGGCGCTCGCCGGCGAGGTCCCTCGCCGCGCCGGCGTCGTCGCCCGGCCGACCACCACCGAGCAGGTGGCTGCCGTCGCAACGCTCTGCAACACGGCCCACGTGCCGCTCACCGTCGCCGGCGGACGGTCCGGCGTCTGTGGCGCCAGCCTCCCCGTCTTCGGCGGCGTCGTGCTCGACATCACCGCGATGCAGGGTGCCGTGTCCGTCGACGAGGTGTCCGGCATCGTCGAGGTCCTCGCCGGCACGTTCGGTCCCGATCTCGAGGCCGTGCTCGTCGCCGATCACGGCCTCAGCGTCGGGCACTTCCCGCAGAGCTTCGACATCGCCACGGTCGGCGGCTGGGTGGCCTGCCGCGGCGCGGGCCAGTACAGCACCCGCTACGGCAAGATCGACGAGATGGTGGTGGGCCTCGAGGTGGTGCTTGCCGACGGGCGGGTCATCACCACCGGCGGCAGCCCCGCCGCGTCGGTCGGCCCGGACCTCGACGAGCTGTTCCTCGGCTCCGAAGGCACGCTCGGCATCATCACCCGGGTCTGGCTGCGCGCCCATCCCACGCCGGCCGCCGAACGCCGCGCGGCGTACAGCTTTCCCGACATCACCGCCGGGTTCGAGGCCTGTCGGCGCATCATCCGGCGCGGTGCCACCCCCGCCGTGCTCCGGCTCTACGACGCCGAGGAGTCCAAGCGCGGTCAGGCCGGCGACGGCACGGAGTGCA
The DNA here is from genome assembly GCA_025463305.1 of Ilumatobacteraceae bacterium. The sequence goes on along the minus strand of JAOBWK010000036.1, from coordinate 23,911 downwards.
TCCTGCTCGTGCTCGACGAAGGCGACCCGCTGCTGATCGACGCCGTGATGGCCATCGTCGCCGAGGTCGCGGTCGACCTCGGCGCCACCGACGTCGGACCCGACCGGGTCGAGGCCTGGATGCACCACCGCAACGACACGAGTGCGCTGCAGGCCTTGACGCGCAAGGGCTTCGTCGTCGACACGATGGAGATCGCGGCACCGTGGTCGGCCCTCGGCGACGTGTTCACGGCGGTCCGCGCGGCGATGCTGGCCGTGCCGCACGCTCGCACGGCGACGTGCCACCTCAGCCACAGCTACGTCGACGGGGCCTGCCTGTACTTCACGTTCGCCGCCACACCGGCGCCCGACGAGGTCGAGGCGACGTACGTCGCGCTGTGGGATGCCGGGCAGCGCTCCGTGCTGCGCCATGGCGGCAATCTGTCGCACCACCACGGGGTCGGCCTCAACCGCGGCCGGTTCATGGCCGAGGCGCTCGGTCCGGCGCACGAGGTGCTCGCCTCGCTCAAGGCCGCGCTCGATCCCCACGGGATCCTCAACCCGGGCAAGCTCGGCCTCGACTCCCCCTTCGGCCGCGTCGCGTGGCCGACCGACCCAGGAAAGCCGGCATGACCGCTCCCTCGTCCGATCCACGGGCGCCCATCGAAGCCAAGTGGGATGCCGAGGCGCTGAAGGCGGGTGCGAGCGTCACCGTCGTCTTCGCCGCGCCGTTCCTCGTCATCGCGCGCATCCTCGCCGACGGCGACAAGCACAGCCCATGGGCCGTGCCGCTGATCCTGATCGCGGTCGTCGGCTTCATCCTCGGCGGCGGCGTGGCCGCGTGGCGGCAGCGCTGCCGGTCGCCGCTCTCCCACGGCATCGTCACCTCCGCCGGCGTGTTCATCGTCGTCCAGGGCGTGTTCATCATCGTCAACCTCATCCGCGGCGCCGACATCCACTGGTTCAGCATCTTCTTCACGCTGACCGTCACCATCGTCGCCGGGCTCGTCGGCGGCCTGCTCGGACTGCGCCTGCAGAAGAGCGGATTCGAGCCGAAGCGATGAGCATCCTCGTCATCGACGTCGGCACCAGCGGGCTGCGGGCCGCGACGGTCGATGCCCAGGGCGACGTCGCGCACGTGAACCATCGGATGTTCGCCCCGTCGTCGCCGTCGCCTGGCCTGGTTGAGTTCGACGCCATGGCGATGGGTGCTGCCGTGCTCGAGGTGACGAACGCAACCATCGAGCAGTCGGCGGCCGCCGGCCACACGGTCGACGCGCTCGGCATCACCGCCCAGCGGGCATCGACGATCGTGTGGGACCGGGCCACCGGGGAGCCGATCGGCCCCGCGCTCGGCTGGCAGGACCTGCGCACCGTGTTCGAGTGCATCATGGCCAAGGCCGATCACGGTCTGGCCCTCGCCCCGAACCAGTCCGCCACCAAGGTGGCCTGGCTGTTGAACACCTTCGACGCCGACCGCTCGCGCGACCTGCTGTTCGGCACCGTCGACACGTGGATCTCGTGGGTCGTCTCCGGTGGCGCACTGCACGTCACGGATCACACCAACGCCGCCGTCACCGGCCTGTACGACATGGGCAGGCGGGTCTGGTCCGAGCAGGCGTGTGCCGCGCTCGGTGTGCCGATGCGCATGCTGCCCACCATCGTCGACTCCTCCGGCGATCTCGGCATCGCCTCGGCACTGCCCGGCGCGCCACTGATCGGTGGCCTCGCCGGCGATCAACAGGCGTCGCTCGTCGGCCAGGGCTGCGTCCGCCCGGGCATGGCGAAGATCACGTTCGGCACCGGTGGGATGCTCGATCTGTGCACGGGAACCGACGCTCCGGTCGATCATCACCGCAGCTCACAGGGTACGTTCCCGATCGTCGCGTGGACCAGGGCCGGTCTGGCCAACTGGGGCGTGGAGGCGATCATGCTCTCGGCCGGCACCAACGTCGAGTGGCTCCGTGACGACCTCGGAATCATCGACACCGCGGCGGCCAGCCACGACGTCGCGGCGATGTGCGACACCACCGACGGCGTCTCGTACGTGCCGGCGCTGCTCGGCCTCGGCACGCCGAAGTGGGACTACGGCGCACGCGGCACGCTGCTCGGCATCACGCGCGGCACCGGCCGGCCACAGATCGTGCGCGCCGTGCTCGAGGGCGTCGCCCAACGCGGCGCCGACCTGGTCGAGGCGGCCGAGGCCGACACCGGACTGGCGATCCCGTCGCTGCGTGTCGACGGCGGCATGACCGAGAACCCGACCTTCGTCCAGGCCCTCGCCAACGCCACCGGCAAGGCCGTCGAGGTGTCCCCCGTGACCGAGGCCACCACGCTCGGGGCCGGTTACCTCGCCGGGCTCACCGTAGGTACGTGGTCGACGCTCGACGAAGTGGCAGACTCATGGAAGCCCGCCACCGTGGTCGAACCGAATGGATCGTTCGACCGCGATCGCTGGCGCCAGGCCATCGAGCGCTCATCGCGTTGGATACCCGACCTGTCCGCCCTCGACTTCTAAAGTTGGAGCGCAGACCCCCGGCCGGGAAGGCTAGGGAGAACATCTCGAAAGGACCCAGTCTTCGTGGACATCAAGGAAGCGGCACAGATCGATGCTGCTGAACAATCCGACGGCGACATCGCCGCCGACGGCAGCGGTTCCACGGCACGCCGCCGCGTCGTTGTCGGTGGCCTGTCCGCCGCGGCGCTCTCGGTGGTTCCGTTCCTGACCCGCCGCGCCGGCGCATCGGGTAGGAACGTGGCTGCGACATCGTCGTCATCGAGCGGGAACACGTTCACGAACAACTCCACGGACTCGTTGAACAACGACCCCACCGGCGCCTCGACGGCAGCCTCCACGAGCGGGAGCGGGGCGAGCACGGGCTCCGGCTCCGGCGCCACGCCCGGTTCCGACGGCGGCTTCAACGGCACCGGTGACTCCACCAACGCGTCGTCCGACATCACCATCGGCGGCTCGGCCGGGTCCACCGCCGACACGACTGGCGACACCGAGGCCGCCACCACCACGACGGCGCCGCCGAAGCGCCCCACCGACGCCGACGTCACCACCCTGTCGTTCGTCCAGTCGATGGAGCTGGCCATCCGCGACCTGTACGACCTGGCCATCGACCTCGGCACGTTCTCCGGCGCACAGGGCGAGACCATCAACGCCATCCGCGACGATCACGCGGCCTACGCCCAGTCGATCTCCGGTCTGCTCGGCCGCAGTGCGCCGAACGCGCCGCTCGCCGACCTGGTCAGCAAGCTCAAGGCCGACTTCAGCGGCAGCGCCGACGCCATGCTGAAGGCCGCCCGCACGCTCGAGAACGACGCTGCCGCGACGCACACCGAGGTCCTCGGCACGCTCGTCGGCGTCGACGCCACCTCGATCATCGCCTCGATCCTGGTCGTCGAAGCCCGCCACGCCACCGTCCTCGCCAACTTCGCCGGTGTCGCCGACCTCGACGACCAGCTCGCCGACGATGGCAAGGCCCTGTCAGCCTCCGATTACACGAAGTGACGTGATGAACCCTTCCGAGCTCAACTCCCCCTCCGCTGACATGCTCCCCGCCATCGCCGAGCACCAGATGAGCCGCCGCGGGCTCCTCCGCGTCGGCGGGATGACGGTGGCGTTCGCCGCGCTCGTCGCGGCTTGCGGCGACGACCTGGCGTCCGACAAGCACCCGGCCCGCATCGGCACGGCACCCACGGTCCCGAAGCTGCCCGACGGCGTCGTCACCGACGGCGTGCTGTTCCGCACCGCCACATCGGTGCACTACAGCATCATCAGCGGGTACAACGACATCAGCAAGAAGCTCGGCAAGCTCACCGCCGACCAGACCAAGATCGTCGACGACTACATCACCGCTCACCAGGCCGCCATCAAGGACCTGCAGGCGTGGAGCACCAAGGCCGGCTCGAAGCCGTGGACCTGCTCGAACCCGCGCTTCGACCGCATCTACCTGCAGATCATCAAGGACCGCATCACCGGCCGTCCGAAGCAGGGCAGCGAGGAGACCGACGTCGCCCCCAGCGACGACCCGAACCGCGATGCCGTGGCACTCGTCCACGAGCTCGAGGCGCTCACGTGTGCGATGCACCAGTCGCTGGTCCCGCAGTTCTCACTGCCCACGTACCGCGCCGCGATCATCCCCCACGGCAACACGGCCGCCCGCCGTGCCGCGGCCATCGCGCACATCATCAACCCGGACAACATCGTCAACCCGACGACGCTCGAGAACGCCAACGTCAACGTCACCACCACGACCGCGCCGGCAACGACCACCACGATCCAGAACATCGCGCAGTCGTCCGGTGGCGGCGCCACCACCACGACGGCGCCCTCGAGCGGCGAGCTCCAGCAGTACTACGCGATCCCGAGCCAGTTCGGCATCCTGTCCGCGGTGCAGTTCGCCGTCGGCGCCTTCCCGTCCGGCCAGCAGTTCACCCTGAACATCGAGACCCCGAGCCTCAACTCGTTCATCTACGACTACATGACCGACTGCTGAGCACCTGCTCCTACACTGTGCGGCGGTAGCGAGTCGGCCGGGTGGCCGCGGCGATCGGCCCTCGGGCCGGTGGTCGAGGAAAGTCGGGACTCCACAGAGCAGAGTGCTGGCGCGAGCCAGGTGGGGGCGACCTCACGGACAGTGCAACAGAGAGAGACCGCCGATGGGACGGGCAACCGTTCACAGGTAAGGGTGCAACGGTGCGGTAAGAGCGCACCAGCGTGTCGGGCGACCGGCACGGCTCGGTAAACCCCACTCGGAGCAAGGCCGAGCAGAGAGGATGGGCGGCTCGTCCGTCGGACCACGATTCGTCGTACCGATACCTCTCGGGTAGGCCGCACAGATGGATGGCCACCGCGCATTCGTGCGTACAGAATTCCGCTTACAGGCCGACTCGCTACTACCAACGGCCGATGGATGTCTCGGATTGCCTGAACCGGGAACGGTTGGATGCATGGAGCTCGACGACAGAACAGGCCTCCATGCTGGATTCGAGTTCGCCCACGACGCGACGGCGCCACGCTCGGCTCGGACGCTGGTGCACCGGACGATGCCGGACTGCCCGCTGCGTGACGACGTCGAGCTCGCCGCGAGCGAGATGGTGAGCAACGTCGTGTGCCACACGGGCGGGGGCGGTCTGATCCGGCTGTGGCAGGGTCATCCGACGGTGCGGGTCGAGGTCGAGGACTACAGCTCGGCGATGCCGGCGATGTCGTCGGCATTCACCAACGAGCGCGGACGCACCGGGCTCGGGCTCGTGGGCATGCTCAGCAATGCCTGGGGCGTGATCCCCTGCGACCACGGCAAGGTGATCTGGGCGGAGTTCGACGCAACGACCGCCGACCAGTTGGAGCATCCACCATTGGCGCCCACGGATCGAGTAGATTCTCCACGTTGAATCTGTCTGCATTCGTGCAATGTGGACACCGCAGGGGACGTTCGGGAATCGTCCCTGCTCTTCGGAGCAAACACTGGCAGAGATCACTCGACGTGGCGGCGGCGACAGACGACGATTTCGGCTCGGATGCCGACGTCAGATGCGCACAGCCAGGTCAGACGATGGAAGCCGCCGTCAAAGTTGTCCTTGAGTTCAGTAGAAACTTGCCGAAGTCTTCGGACAACACGCAACCAATTGGAGAAAAACACGTGAACAAGCCCCGCATCATCCTCGCCGCAGTCACCGCGGGCACCTTCGTGCTCGCGTCCTGCTCGGCCGGATCCACCGACTACAAGGCAGCTGCCGAGAAGGCCATCAAGGGTTCGAGCGGCCTGGGTGAAGGCTCCTCCGCCACCTGCGACAAGCCGGACTCGACCGACGTCGGCACGACCTTCTCGTGCTCCGGCACCGATTCGGCCGGCACCGCCTACAGCTTCATCGCCACCATCGACAAGAAGAACCACGTCACGGTGAACCAGGACACCTCGGGTGGTGCCGGCACTGCCGACACGACCGTTGCCGGTGGCAGCACCGTCGACACGACGGCCACCAGCGACACCACGGCTGTCTCCACCGCCACCAGCTGATCACCCGATCATCTGATCGCAACCCAAGTGGTCGACGACGCCCCCGCTCCGGCGGGGGCGTCGTCGCGTCCGCTCAGCGGTACAGCAGCTCGTTGAACGACTTCAGCACGGGCCCGGACGGCCCGGCGGTGATCCGGCTGACGGCCGCCTGATCGAGGTGGCAGCGCCAGCTCATGCCGATGTCGCCGCCGAGCGACCAGGCGATCGCGGCCTTGATCGGTGAGACGTGGCTGACCACCACCACGATGCCGGTGCGGGCCAGCTCGAGTGCCTCGCTCGCCGCGGCGCGGACACGGATGTCGAGCGACTGCATCGACTCGCCGCCCGGCGGGGCGAACGTCGTGTCCGTCCGCCACGTCGCCCACAGCTCCCGCGGCACGTCGGCCAACGGTCGGCCGTCGAGCTCGCCGTAGTCGAGCTCGATCCAGCGATCATCGATCGTGGATGGCGCGTCGAACATCGCCGCGGTCTCTCGGGCGCGGGTCAGCGAGCTCGAGATCACGTGATCGACCGGGCCGATGGCGGCGGCGACCTGCGCGGCCTGGCGCTTGCCGACCTCGTCGAGCGGGTTGTCGATCCGACCCTGCAGCATCCCGGCAGCGTTCCCACCGGTACGGCCGTGACGGACGAGGATCAGCACGGTGTCAGTGAACCACAGGGTCAGCGCCGGCGCCGCACGGGCGCAGCCGGCGCAACGACCATCTCGAGCCGACCCGTGCGCAGGAACGATCGGCGCCGAGCCGGTGAGCGGAGTCCGAACGCCCGCCACACCCACGCCAGCAGGGCGAGGCCGATCAGCTCCAGCGGGATGTCGAGCAGCCCGCGGCTGACGGTGGGCAGCGGCACGTCGCGGAAGTGCAGCCCACCGATCGGCCACCAGAACAGCTTCGCCTTGGTGAACGCACCGTCGAACACGAGGTGCAGCAGCATCCCGATCGGGATCGCGAGGGCGCGCTTGCGCCAGCGCTTGCGGCCGGCACTGGCGATCACTACGGCCAACAGGACCGCGATGCTCGTCGTGACGCTGTGGAACGCGCGGGCGCCGCCGAACCACACGTCGATCGCGTCGGGCAGCAGGGCGCCGACGCACAGCAGCCGGTAGTCGAACGCCGGGTCACGGAACACGAACCACACCGACACGATCGCCGTGCCGCAGAACCAGAGCAGCACGGTGTCAGCGGACCAGCAGTCGTCCGCAGTTCGAGCACTCGACCCATTCGTCGGCGGGTAGGCGCTTCATGTCGTCGACCTCGCCTCGGGAGAGGTCGAGGTGGCAACCCTCGCAGCGCAGCCCGTTGAGCTTGGCGACCGCGATGCCGTTGTGGGCGAGGCGCATGGAGTCGTAACGCGACAGCGTGGCCGTGTCGAACTCGGCGCGCAACGCGTTGCTCGCGACCAGGCTCGATGCGATCTCCGCCTCGCTGGCGGCACGGGCGGTGGCCGCGTCGGCAGCAGCGGCTGCCGCTGCGTCGCGCAGCGCCGGCTCACGGTTGCCGAGCTCGGCGAGCGCGTTCTCGGTGTCGCTCAGACCGTCCATGGCTTCGAGCTCCGCGTCGTCGAGGTCGGAGCGCTGGGCGTTGAGCAGCGAGATCTCGTGCATCAGCGCCTCCGCCTCACGCGGTGCGATGACGGTCTTCAGCTGTTGCTCGAGACGCGTGCGCTTCTTGGCGATGTCGTCGTTGGCGTGTTCGGACGCAGCGATCGCGGCCTCGAGCTCGGCGGTGCGAGCCATCAGGCCGGCGCGCTCACGCTCCCATCCGGCGACGGCAGCGTCGGCGGCAGCGGACGCCACGACCTCGGGCAGCTTCGGCAGGCGAGTGCGCAGCAGGTCGATGTTCGAGTCGGTGAGCTGCAGTTCGAGGAGCTTCTCTGGAGTCATCTACTTCCCACTGATCGTCGCGCCGACGGGGGCACGTGCACAGTCATACACCACCGTGCCGGCGATCGCGATGGTCGGCACCGGGGCGTGGGGATCGAGCACGTCGGGCGAGATGGTGGTGCCCGGATCGATCGGTTGGATCACGAGCGGCGCGGCGGTGACGGGTGGCGCGTTCGGGTCGGGGGTGCCGTCGGGCAGCGTGACCGGCGGCGGCGGCGTGGTGGGCGGCGCGTTCGGGTCGGTGATGGTGCCGCTGACGAGCTTGCCAAGGCATTCGTTGCCGGGGAGGTACAGGCGCGCCGCCGCGCGGGCGTCGGGTGGTGGCGCGGCCCAGTCCTCGGCTGGCTGACCGTTGAGCGCGGCGTCCATGTAGAGCTTCCAGATCTTGTCCGGGTAGGTGCCGCCCTGCACCTTGGCGACGCCGTCGCGCACGAACTCCGGGACGTTGTTCATCTTGATGTAGCCGTTCGGGTTGCCGACCCACACCGACGTCGTCAGCTGTGGCGTGAAGCCGACGAACCAGGCATTGGTGTTGTCCTCCTGGGTGCCCGTCTTGCCGGCCGCGGGACGGCCGTCGGCGAGTGGGTAATGACGACCCGTGCCGCTCTTCAGCACGCTCTTCAAGGTGTTGATCTCGGTCAGGGCCACCCCCGGATCGAGGACCTGGACACCGGGGTCGCTGTGCACGTAGAAGGACGAGCCGTCGGCCTTGTCGATGTGCTCGACGTAGTACGGCTCGTGGTGCAGGCCGACGTTCGCGATGGTCTGCGCGCCCGAGGCCATGTCGAGCGGGCTCATCTCGTTCGCACCCGTCGCGAAGCTGGCGTAGGGGTGGATGTAGTCGGCGCCTCGCTGCGCGGCGGTCTGGCCGGCGTAGAGGTAGTCGGACTTCGCCATCCGGTATGTGGTGTCGACGACGCGGTGCAAGCCGACGATCTGGGCCAACCGGCTGTACGCGCAGTTGATCGACAGCGCCGTCATCGTGACCAGCGGCGCGACGGCTTCGCTCTCGCCGGTGCTGATGACGAACGGGTTCTTCGGGTCGTCGGGGTTCGGCAGCGTGCACGGCGCGACACCGTCGATGAGATCGTCGGGCTGCACGCCGGCCTCCAGGGCCGCGGCGAGGACGAAGATCTTGATGCTCGACCCCGTCTGGCGGGGCACGAGCGACATGTTGACCTCGCTGACGTTGCGCTTGAACCCCTTCCCGCCGACCATCACGCGTATCGCGCCGGTGGAGGTGTCGAGCGAGACGATCGAGGCGTCGAAGCCCTGAGCGTTGTCGGGCAGCGCGTTGCGCGAGTACTCGGCCTTGGCCTGCAGATCGTGATCGAGCGTCGTGTAGATCCGCAGCCCGCCGCGCAGCAGGGTGCTGCGGCGCTGCTGCTCGTCGGTGCCGAGGATGTTCGACTTGTTGAGCAGGTAGTCCTGCAGCGCCTCGGTGAAGTACGTGGGATCGTTGTTCTGGCCGGGCAGTGTCTGGGCCACCTCGGGGATCGGCCAGGTCGTCAGGTAGTTCTGGCTCTCCGCCGGTGTGATCAGCTGCTCGTCGACCAGCCGGGACAGCACCTGCTCGAACCGGGCACGGGCCCGCTCGGGCTCGCGGAACGGGTCGTAACCCGACGGCGACCGGATGAGACCGGCCAGGAACGCGCCCTGCACGAGCGTCAGCTGGCTCAGCGTCTCGCCGAAGTACGTCTCCGCCGCCGCGGCGAGCCCGTACGCGTTGTTGCCGAAGAAGATCGTGTTGAGGTAGCGCTCGAGGATCTGATCCTTCGTCATCACCTTCTCGAGCATCAACGCGTAGTGCACCTGGAGCAGCTTGTAGCGGCCATCGCGGGGCAAGCCGGCGAGGAACTCGTTCTTCACCACCTGCTGGGTGATGGTCGACGCACCCTGACGCGTCGCGCCCGACGAGAAGTTCGACAGGCTGGCGCGGATGAGGCTGCGGACGTTGACGCCGTCGTGGGTGTAGAACTCCTTGTCCTCGACGGCGAGGACGTCCTTGATCACGTCCGGGGGCACCTGGTCGAGCGTGAACGGCTGGATGTTCTCCTGCTGGAAGATCGCGATCTGGGTGCCGCTGTTGTCGTAGACGTAGCTGCGCTGGGCCAGCGGCTCGAACGGCGGGAGCTTGGTCGGCAGCTCGTCGTGGGAGTTGGCGATGCCCCACAGCCGGGGCGCGATCGCGAGCGTGATGCCCGTGATGAAGAGGGCGGACGCGAGCACGGTGCCCACAAGACGGAAGACCCAGGAGACGCGACGCACAGCAGTGCCGAGGCTAGTTGGCCGGGTCGCGGCGTGGGTGGCAGGGGCCGCCCGCAGCGTCGGTAAGGTGCCGGGCATGAGCACTCCGCGACCGTTCCGATTCGGCATCCAGGCGAGCGGCGCGGCCGACCGAGCGGCGTGGGTCTCCCTCGCCCAGCGAGCCGAGACCAACGGCTTCGACGTCCTGACGATGCCGGACCACTTCGGCGACCAGCTCGCACCGGTGCCCGCGCTGATGACGGCCGCCGATGCCACCACGACGCTGCGCATCGGCGCGCTCGTGTGGGACAACGACTACAAGCACCCGATCGTGCTCGCCAAGGAGCTGGCAACGATGGACGTGCTGTCCGAGGGTCGGCTCGAGATCGGCATCGGCGCCGGCTGGATGATCAGCGACTACGAAGAGGCCGGCATGCCCTACGACTCGCCGAAGGTGCGCATCGACCGCTTCGTCGAGGGCCTCGCCGTCATCAAGGCGGCGATGGGCGCAGGACCGTTCTCGCACAGCGGCGAGCACTACACGATCACGAACCACAACGGTCTGCCGAAGCCGGTGCAGGGTCCGTGCCCGCCGATCCTGATCGGCGGCGGCGGCAAGCGCGTGCTCGGCATCGCCGCCCGCGAGGCCGACATCATCGGCATCAACGGCACGATGACGGCCGGCGTTGTCGGGCCCGACGCGATCTCGACGATGACGGCGGAGGCCGTCGACGAGAAGGTCGACATCGTCCGTGCCGCGGCCGGCGATCGCCTCGCCGACATCGAGATGAACGTGCGCGTCTTCATCGTCAAATCGACCGAGACCACCGAGCAGCGCGACGAGTTCATCACCACGTTCTCCGGCGCGATCGGTGTGCCGGCGAGCTTCATGATCGAGTCGCCGTTCGCGCTCGTCGGTCCGCCCGAGCAGATGATCGAGGACCTGCTCGCCCGCCGCGAGCGCTGGGGCTTCAGCTACGCGATCGTCGGTGCGGAAGACGTCGAGTCGTTCGCGCCCGTGGTCGCCGCCCTCGCCGGCAAGTAGTCGGCCGACGTGGCACGATCTCGACTGCCGAGCGTCGGGCTGTGGGGCGCGGGGATGATCTCGTCCGCGCACGGCGCCGCGGCGAAGTTCCTCGACCTGCCCATCGTTGGGGTCGCGTCACGGTCGGCGGAGCGCGCGGCCACACAGGCCGAACGCCTGTCGGTGCCGGCCCTCGCGTACCACGATCTGCCCGGCGATGCCGACATCGTGGTGGTGTCCACTCCCCCACAACTGCACGCCGCTGACACGCTCCGCCTGCTCGAGGCGGGTGCCGCTGTCGTGGTCGAGAAGCCGCTGTGCACCACACTGGCCGACGCCGACGCTCTGGTCGACGCCGCGGCGCGCCATGCCCAGCGGGTGCTGTACGCCGAGAACCTCGCCTACGCCCCGATGGTGCAGCGGCTGCTCGCGATGGTGGCCGATCTCGGACCGCTCACCCACATGGAGATCCGCACGATGCAGGACCTCCCCACGTGGGGCGACTTCACGAGCGATGCGTGGGGCGGTGGGGCGCTGTTCGACCTCGGCGTGCACCCGCTCGCGCTCGCCGTCCTGGCCGCCGGAGCGAACGGCGCCGGCCCGGTGACATCGGTGTCCGCGGCGCTGCGCGGCGGCGATGGGCACAACAGCGACGAGCACGCCGACGTGCGGCTCACGTTCCGCAACGGCCTCGTCGGCCACGTCGTGTCGAGCTGGCAGGCCGGGCCCGGCCAGGTCTGGGACGTGCAGTTGAGCAGCGCGACCGGCGTGCTGCGCGCCGACTTCTGGCCGACGCCCACGCTCGAGCACAACGGCGATCCCGTCCGCCTCCCGGTGAGCTTCGCGCCCATCCCGTTCATCCAGGACCTCGGCTACCTCGGCCAGCTCCAGGCTTTCGCCGCAGACGTCGCCGACGGCCGCACGCCGTTCATGGACGTCGCGTTCGGACGGCTGATCCTCGACATCGTCTGCGCGGCCTACTGGTCAGCCGGACACGGCGGCGCAGCCGAGGCCGTGCCGTTCGCGGGGCCCCGGGATCGCACGCCATTGCAGCTGTGGCACGGCGACTGAGCCGCTAGTAGCGGACCTTGCCGAAGATCTCGCGGACCAGCGGCTCGAAATGCTCGAGCGGGTGGGTCTCGCCGTTCGGGTCGAACGCGATCTGGTCCCACTCGTCGGTGAACTGCGCGGTGAGCGCGTAGGCCGGATGGTCGACGAACGCGTCGCGCTTGTTCGGGTCGGCGCCGAAGTGGGCGTAGTAGTGCTTGCCCTGGAAGTCCTGGTGCACCTGCAGCATCCACACGACGTCGGGGCGCACGTACGGACGCAGCATCTCCGCAGCGATGCCGCCGTGGTTGGCGACGCTGATGACCTTGCCGATGTCGTGGCACAGCGAGGCGACGATGACCTCGTCGTCGGCGCCGGCCTGCTCCGCGAGCGTGGCCGTCTGCAAGACATGGGTGAGCTGATCGGTGGCGAAGCCGTCGGTGATGTCGGCCAGCGACCGCAGCATCGTCAGGATCGTCTCGGAGACGCGGGGCTGGTGTTCGAAGGTCTGGCGGCCGATCTCGGCCCACTCCTCGGCCGTCGACTCGTCCATCCGCGTGAAGGTTGCGTTCGACATGCGCTCAGTCTTGCACCGTCCCGCGCCCCTGCGGCGCGCGGAGCGTCACGTGGAGATCGACCACGAGTTGATCGTCACCGTGCACGCCGCCGTACACGGCGTGGATCCGACGGTGCTCACCTGGATGTCGGCGATGGCGCGTCCACCGGCCGACGTCGTGGCGATCAACCGGTACGGTACCCAGGCCGTGTTCGCGGTGCCGTTCGCGGCGCAGCTGAGGCTGATCGTGAGGCCGTTGATGGCCGGGATCGTCATGCTCGACGAGCATTGCGACGGCGCCTGCTTCATCAGTTCGACGCCGAGACGCAGCCCGCCGTCGACCGAGCTCGTGCGCAGGTTCCGGGCCTGGGTGGCCCGAGTGCCGCGCAGTCCGGCCGTCGCGTAGTTGGCCACGCCGACCACGACGACGCCGAGGATCAGGCACAGGACGAGGACCAGCACCAGGATCGCCCCCTGGTCGCGTTGCGGCTCGACTTCGGCTCGGTTCGCCACGGCCGGACGGTTGCTCACCCGACGCATGGCACGCTCGTGTCGAAGTGGGCGAGGGTGGAATCGCCGCCGTTGGTGCTGAGCGTCTTGGCGATCAGGTCGCCGTACAGCTGCATCCCGCTGGCGGTGACGTCGGCGTTCGGGGCGAACAGCGTGCCGTAGATCGCGTTGCTCACCGACACCGCCGTGGCGTTCGGGACGTTCCAGAGGATGCTCGACTTCTGCCCGTTCTGGAGCGTGCTCCAGTAGCGGGTGGGCAGGGTGATGCTGCCGTAATCGGTGACGTTGACGACGAGCTTCGTCGTCGCGTCGGGGTTGGACGGGCTGGTGAGGTTCGCCATCGCATTGAGGTCGGCGACCGAGACGTTCCAGACGTTCACCTTCCCGGCCACGAGCGTGAGCGTGTAGTTGCCGTAGGCCTGGGTGACAGAGGGGTAGGCGATCGCCGAGCACGTGGTGGGGTTCAGCGCAGCGAGCTTGGCCGAGCTGTTCCGCAGTGTCGTGAAGGCGGATGCGAACAGGAACGCACCGGGGCGTTGGACCGCGTTGGTGGTCTGGTTCGATTGGTCGGCCGAGACGACGATCCGTGGCGTCGTGTAGTTGTCGGTGATGTTCGGGGCGACGATGTGGACGTTCGTACCGAACGTGAGGACGCTGCCGCTGGTGAGCGTGCCAGTGTGGGCGAGGCCGTTCGCCACGGTGAGCTGCGAGCCGCTGCTGCTCGTCCAGTCGACGGTGCCACCGACCATCAGGCCCGTGGCGGCTGACTCGCCCGACACGGCGAAGCTCGACGGCGCGCTCGTGGCGATGTTCTCGTAGTTCTTGAACGAGAGGTTGCCGCCTGCGGCGACGCCGCCCTGGAGGCTGCTGACCTGGATCAGCGCGTTGCCCGACGTCATCACCATGAACCCCTGCGCCGCAGCCACCGGATTCAGCGGAGTGCCGGAGTTGGCGGCCACCGTGGTGGTCGTCGCGGCCGCCGTCGTGGTCGTCGCGGCGGCTGTGGTCGTGGTCGTTGCTGCTGTCGTCGTGGTCGTCGGGGAAGCCGTGGTCGTGGTCGCCGCAGCGGTCGTCGTGGTCGCGGCCACCGTCGTCGTGGTGGCCGCGGTCGTCGTGCCCGTCGGTGCTACCAGGGTGCTGACGTCCGAGCGCAATGTGCTCGCGACCGAGAGCGTGCGCTTCGTGGCGCTCTGGGTCACCTTCAAGGTCACCACGTTGCCCGACGTGGTGATGTACGCGGGTGCCGTGCCGCCGGACCAGTTGGTCGGCACGGGATCGATGGTGTCGAGGATGTTGATGATGGTCGGCGCGCCGAGGGTGGTGGCGCTGGTGCCGGTGCACACGTAACGATCGAGGCGGGACACACCGGCGACGGTGATGACGCGGTAGCTGGACCGAGAGGTGGTGCCACCGCTGAGCCAGGTCAGCTGGGCGACGTTGACGCCGGCGTCGGCCCCCGTGCACCCGCCGGCCGTGGGCGTGCTGTCGACCGAGCCCGGCGCCGTCGAGCGGACGTCGGGCACGAAGTAGTTGAGCAGCTGCTGCTGATCGTGCGACTCGCCGATGTTGCGGGTGTTCAACGGCACGGTGCGCAGGATGCTGGTGATGCCACCGAGGACGGCCACCGACAGCATGCCGACGATGGTGACGGCGACGACGAGCTCGATGAGCGTGAAGCCGCGGTCGCTGTGACCCCGCGGCGCGGAGCGCGAGGAGTCGATCACGTCATGCCGCCCGGTCGCAGATGATGTCGGCGATGTCGGGCCGGTTCGACCAGTCGGCCACTCCCCCGTTGCCGATCACCGAGCCGCCGATGACGACGCCACGCACGTCGGAGGTGAGGGTGACGGCGGCGAGCGGCGCGTAGAGCGATCCCCACAGTGCGCCGTTGAACGTGACCGCAGTGGCGTTGGGGAAGTTCCAGATCACCGAGCGGGGGTAGTTCTGGGGGAAGTTGGGCACGTTGAACGACACCGAGCCGGCGTCGAGGACGTTGATGATGAGCGGTGTGCTGTTCGAGGCGGAGCTGCTGCTGCCGACCGCCGAGGAGCCGGCCATCGAGTTGACCTGCGCGGCGGTGAGGTTCAGCGTGTTCGCCTTGCCGGACGTGAGGATGAGCGTGAAGTTGCCGCTGCCCGGCCACGGCCCGGCGTTGTTCTGGTCGCGCAGCACGGCCGATGCCGCGTTCACGCAGGTCCCGGGCAGTTGACCGAGCGCTGTCGACGTCTTCTTGTACGCATCGAACGCCGCGGCGAAGTCGAACGGATGACCGGTCACGACGTTGCCGCCGTTCTGCATCGCGATCTCCTTCGGCGCGCACTGCGTGGCCGTCGTGGAAGCGACGAAGCAGTTCGTGCCGCCGGGGGCGATGTACTTGCCGTTCGTCATGTCGCCGATGACAGCCGCGGCACCGGAGTTCACGTAGAGCACGTTGCTGCTGGCGGTGAAGTTGACCGAGCCGTCGACGATCAGCCCGATGTTGTTGTTGGCGCCGAGCACCGCCCCGAAGGTGCCCGTGGAGTTGGCCGCGATCGGGCCCTGGCCGTTGAACGTGAGGTTCCCGCCGACGGCGAGCGCGCCGTACACCTGGGTGCCGGCGATGGTGACGTCGCCCTGGGCGATCACCGAGAACTGGCTGTTGGCGAACGCGAGCGGGTTGCCGATCGGTGTGGTCGCGGTGGCCGAGCCGGTCAGCACGTCGATGCTCTTCGTGGAGCCGTCGGGCGCGGTGATCGTGATGGTGACCTTCTGGGTCGCCCCGGCCGACGTGCAGCCGGAGTCGAAGGCGTGCGACGTCGGGTTGAAGGACTGCACGTTGGTGACGGTGACTGCGGCGTTCGTCCAGCCGCGCTGCAGGCCGAGCGTGTCGAAGCGGGTACGGGCGGCGGTCTGGTAGCTGCTCGCCGCCGTCGCGCACGCCACCGGCGTGATGCCGTTCAGTGCATCGGAGGTGGCCGCGAGCGCGGTCTGCACGTCGGACTGGGTGCGCAGCACCGTCGCTCCACGGCCCGTCTGGGCGGCCGCGCCGAGCACCGCGACGCCCGCCGTACCGAGGAGCAGCACCGACACGAGGACCTCGACGTAGGAGAACCCACTGTCGCGTCGCGGACGCCGAGAGCCGAGGCGCGGGCCCCGAATGCTCCTGCGTGCACCCGACACGTGGACCTCCACTTCCTGGACGTGGGGCCCTGCGACGTCTGCCACCGCTCGCGAGCCCATTGCGAAAACCTCTGTCACGATCCATTTCGGAACAACGGCGAGCCGCTCTACCAAACGTCAAGAGATCTTGAAGAAGACCTACGCTCGGTGGATGGAACCGAGCACCGGCATCGCCGCCGAGAAGTACGTCGTGATCAGCACCCTCCGTCGTTCAGGGGACTCGGTGCCGAGCCCGGTCTGGATCGCTCCGCTCGCTGATGGTCGGGCCGGCTTCGTCACCGACGGTGACTCGGGCAAGGTCAAGCGGATCCGCAACAACAGCGCGATCACGCTGCAGGCGTGCTCGATGCGCGGCACGGTCAAGCCCGGCGCGCCGATCGTGCGTGGCACCGCCGTCATCGTCGAGGGCAGCGAGTACTCGACGGTCCGTCAGGCGATCAACACCAAGTACGGGCTCGTCGCGCGCATCATGGGCGCCACGACCGCGATCACCAAGCGCCTGGGCCGCAAGGACACGAGTGTCGGCATCGTCATCACCCTCGAGCCATGACCGCGCAGACCGGCGCCGGTCAGCCGTGGGGGACGATGGCGATCGTGCGCGTGGTCGAGTAGAAGTCGATGCCAGCGGTGCCCTGCTCGCGCTGGCCGTACGACGAGTCCTTGTCGCCGCCGAACGGCGCGTAGAAGTCGACACCCGTCGTCGGCGCGTTGACCTTGACCAGTCCCGTGTGCAGCGCGTCGGCACAGGCGAGGAGCGAGTCGAGGTCGCGTCCGTGCACGGAGCTGACCAGGCCGTAGCGCACCGAGTTGGCGAGCTCGACGGCCTCGGCCACCGTGGCGACGCGCTGGATGACGGCGAGCGGGCCGAACGTCTCCTCGCACGACAGCGGGTGACCCGTCGGCACACCGTCGAGCAGCGTGGGATGGACGTACCAACCGTCCGACGGCATCACAGCCGCATCGGGGCCGCCGGCCAGCACCCGGCCACCCGCTGCGACTCCCGCCCAGATGGCGGCGAGCACGCGGTCACGGCTGGCGGCGTTGATCACCGGGCCGACCGCATGGCCCGGCTCCGACGGATCGCGGGGCGCCATCGCCTGGACGGCCTCGGCCAGCGCATCGACGACATCGGTGCCGTCGCCGACGACGATGATCCGCCGGGTGGCCGTGCACTTCTGGCCGGCGTAGCCCATCGCCGCGCCCGCGACCATCGCCGCCACTCGTGCGGCATCCGCGTCGGGCAGCACGATCGCCGCGTTCTGCCCACCCATCTCGGCCTGTACCGGCACGCCGTGCGCGGCGGCGTCGACCACGACTGCCCGACCCACGGCTGACGAACCGGTGAACGAAACGACATCGCTCTCGGCGACGACGGCTGCGCCGGTCTCGGCCCCGCCGTGCACCGCGGTGAAAAGCCCGGCGGGCAGGAACTCCGCGAGCAACTCGGCCAGCAGATCAGCGCCCGCCATCGCGTCGGGCGACGGCTTGATCAGCACGGCGTTGCCGGCCGCCAACGCTGGCGCGGCCTTCCAGATCGGGATCGCCAGTGGGAAGTTCCAGGGCGTGATCAACCCGGCGACACCGTGCGGGCGGCGGCGGGCGACGAGCATGCCCCCGAGCGACGGCGGATAGGTGGCGCCGTCGGCGGAGAACGACGCCTGCGCGTAGTAGCGCAGGATCGCCGACGTGCGGGCGACCTCGCCGGCCGCCTCCAGCCGCGGCTTGCCGACCTCCCGGATCACGAGCTCGACGGCGCGGTCGGCGATGCGCTCGAGCGCTGCTGCCGCACCGTCGAGCGCCACGGCGCGCTTGGCCGCACCCTGCGACCACCACACCCGCTGCGCCTCGCGGGCGGTCGCCGCCGCGGCGGCCACATCGGCGGCCGACGCCGACGCGTGCTCGACGATCACGTCCGTGGGATCGTGCGGTGAGGTCGAGGTGGCGTGGGTCGGTTCGGAGGCCATGGCGGTGCCGAATCTACACTCGACCCGTGCCCGCATCCCCTGAGCCACTCGCCATCGGATCGGTCTCGCTGCGGCTGTATCCGCACGATGTCGACGCCGTGTCCCAGATCAACGCCATCCGCCGCCAGGCCGCGCTCGCGATCGCCTCCGGCTACGACGGCGTGATGGTGAGCGAGCACCACGCCGACTTCCCCGGCTACTTCCCGCACCCCATCCAACTCGCCCAGACGCTGCTCTCGGCGATGCCGAGCGGGTGGGCCGCGGCATGCCCGCTGCTGCTGCCGATGCAGCCGTACGGCCTGCTCGCCGAGCAGATCGCGTGGGTCGCCGCCACGTACCCGGGCCGCGTCGGCGCCGGGTTCGCGGCCGGCGCGCTGCAGGTCGACTTCGATCTCGCCGAGGTGCCGTTCGCCGAGATCATCGAGCGGTTCAAGGCCTCGCTGCCGAAGATCGTCGGCGCGCTGCGGGGTCAGGACGAGACCCCGGTCGGACGCGATCGGGCCCTTCAGCGCTGCATCGCCGACCCGGTGCCCATGGTCGTCGCCGCGCAGAGCGCACCGGCGGTGCGTCGCGCGGCCGCACTCGGCATCGGCGTGCTGTACGACTCGCTGCAGCGCAACGAAGCGTCGAAGCGCCTGTCCGACATCTATGACGCCGCCGGTGGCACCGCGCCGAAGATCCTGATCCGTCGGGTCTGGATCGGCGATCCGCCGGAGGATGCAATGGCCGCGCAAATGGCGCGCTACCACGCGGCGGCCAGCGAGAAGGCCATCCAGGGATGGGGGCAGGCCGATCAGCTGATCAGCGGGGCCGACGCCGACGAGGCCGCCGATCGCCTCATCGCCACGCTCGAGGAGAGCAACTGCGACACCGTGAACGTGCGCGTCCACCTACGCGGGCTGTCGGCCGAGACCATCGATGAACAGATCGCGCTGCACCGCGAGGTGTTCGTGCCCAAGGTGCGCGCTGCGCTTCAGCGCAGGAACAACCGGTAGACCGGGTTCGACGTCTCGTCGTCGTAGGGGTACGCGACGGATTCGAGGAACTCGGCGAACGCCTCGCTGTCGTCGGCCGGCACCTGGATGCCCACCAGCACCCGCCCGTAGTCCGCACCCTGGTTGCGGTAGTGGAACAGGCTGATGTTCCAGTCCGGGTGCATCGCGGCCAGGAACCGGCCGAGCGCGCCCGGGCGCTCGGGGAACAGGAAGCGGTACAGCCGCTCGTCCTCGGCGAGGGTGGTGCGCCCGCCGACCATGTGGCGCACGTGCTCCTTGGCGAGATCGTCGTGGGTGAGGTCGATGGTCGGGAAGCCGGCGTCCTCGAAGGCGCGCACGATCGCGGCCGGCTCGCTGGCGGCGTCGGTGGAGATGCCGACGAACACGTGGGCCGCGTCGGTGGCCGAGATCCGGTAGTTGAACTCCGTGACCGAGCGAGGCCCGATGATGTCGGCGAAGCGACGGAAGCTGCCCCGCTCCTCGGGGATGGTGACCGCGAACAGCGCCTCACGTTCCTCGGCCCGCTCGGCCACGAACCGGAGGCGGTCGAAGTTCATGTTCGCACCGCAGGCGATGGCGGCGTACGTCTCGCCGGTCGAGCCGCGCGCACCGACGTACGCCTTGATCCCCGCCACGCCCAGCGCACCCGCGGGCTCCAGCACGGTGCGGGTCTCCTGGTACACGTCCTTGATCGCCGCGCAGATCGCGTCGGTGTCGACGAGCACGAACTCGTCGACCAGCTCCCTCGCGAGCCGGAACGTCTCCTCACCCACCAGCTTCACCGCGGTGCCGTCGCTGAACAGACCGACATCGTCGAGCTCGATGCGCCGACCCGCCGCGACCGACTGCGCCATCGCGTCGGAGTCAGCTGCCTGCACGCCGATCACGCGGATCTCCGGGCGGACCGCCTTGATGTATGCGGCCACACCGGACACCAGCCCACCCCCACCGACGGCCACGAACACCGCGTCGAGCGGACCGTGGTGCTGGCGCAGGATCTCCATCGCGATCGTGCCCTGCCCGGCGATCACATCGGGATCGTCGAAGGGGTGCACGTAGGTGAGGCCCCGCTCGCGCTGCAGCTCGGCGGCGCGCCGGGCGGCGTCGGAGTAGCTGTCGCCGTGCAGCACGATCGTCGCCCCGAGCACCCGAACGGCGTCCACCTTCACGGCCGGCGTGGTCACCGGCATGACGACGGTGGCATCGCATCCGAGGCGGCGCGCCGCGAGCGCAACACCCTGGGCATGGTTGCCCGCCGACGCGCAGATCACGCCGCGCGCCCGCTCGTCGTCGGTCAGGTGGACCATCTTGTTGTACGCCCCGCGGAGCTTGAAGCTGAACACCGGCTGGGTGTCCTCGCGCTTCAGCAGCACCCGGTTACCGAGCCGTTGCGACAGCGCCGGCAGGTCGTCGAGCGGCGTCTCCTCGGCGACGTCGTAGACCCGCGCGGTCAGGATCCGCTGCAGGTACGCCGAGAGATCGAGGGGCTGAGCCACGCCCGATCATACGGTCGGCGATCGTTGCGGGAATTGCCACATCGCCGTGTGACCATCAACACATACTCTCCGAACGCAGTTCGCTAGATTGCGGCGCATGTGCTCCCGGCGCTCGGCTCGACGGCTCTCCGCGGGCCTGATGTGATGCCCGAGGTTGCCGATCCACGGCCTGCGGGCAACGGGTCGGGGAAGAGCTGGAGGCGGTTGCGACGAGCGTTCCTCGCCGACTTCGGGGCGGCGAGCTGGGCCCGTCGGCTCGCGCTCGTCGCGGTCCTCGGCTGGCTGTTCTACGAGTGGGGCGCCGGCAACGAGACCGTCACGCCGTGGCTGCTGGCGAAGATCATCAAGGACACCCACGGGGTCGTCTCCATCCCGATCACCGCAGCCATCGGGTTCGGCTTCACGACGCTGCAGCAGCTCGCGTCGGGCTTCACCGCGCTCGCCGGGTTCTCGATCTTCGACCGCACGGCGGAGGCCGCGTGGCAGCGGCTGCGCGGCCAGAACGAGACCGCGCCCGGTGAGTGGTCGCACCTCACACCCATCGGCCGATGCGCGCTCGTCTTCGGGCTCGGCACCACCGCCGTCTCGCTCGTCCAGATCATGGCGACGGGCAAGGTCGGCGTCCGCCGGCATGCCAAGGCGGTGGTCCAGAGTGCCACGCTGTGCGGCACGTTGGTGGCGGCGATCGGTGCGCTGGCCGCCACCGTGGCCGTCGTCGGACGGCACTTCCATTCGCTGAAGAAGCCCACGGAATGGATCCTGCGGATCCTCGGCAACCCGCTGTTCTGGGTCGGCCTGCTCCTCCTCGGAGTGGTCGTCGGGATGCTCCGGAGGCGGCTGACGAGGCGCGCGTGATCGTGAACGCACGCCGTTCGCTCAAGTCTTGTCGAAACCTTGTCGATAGAGGTGGGTGCTCCAACGTTGGCCAGCGGCGCCTGCCCCCTCGACGCAGCCCGAGGGAACGCGCCTTCGACGACGTCACCCGGCGCTCGAGCCCGCTGCCCCGACGCCTCCTGCCAAGCCGGTAGCCCGGTTCGACATCAAGCCTCGCACGACCTGGACCATCCTCGTCGTCTTCGTCGTCGTCATCATCGCACACGGCTTCGGCCTGCTGGGTGATGCCGCCTATCCGGCCGTCACCATCGGCGGTGTCCTGGTGGCCGCCTGGGGTCTTCGTGCCCACGCTCCGTCGTTGCGCTGGCCCTGGTGGGTGATGATGGCCACCGGCGTGGTGTGGACCGCTGCCGCGGTGGCCCGTCAGGCCACCCATGCCACCGGTGACTTCAGCACTCACCGCTCGCTGATCCCGGACCTGCTGGCCATCCCCGGCTACCTGATGTTCGGCGCCGCGCTCTACATGCTGCTGCGTGCCCGCCGGGGCTCGGGCGAGCGTGGGGCGCTGCTCGACGGCATCATGCTGGGCGTCGGCGCTTTGCTGCTCGTCAACGAGCTGCTGATCGAGCCCACGCTCGACATCAAGGGCACCTGGCTGATGGCTCGCATCGCCGTCGCCATCTACCCGGCGATCTCGATGTGCCTGCTCGTCATCGCAGCCCGCCTGGCCTTTGCCGGCGGCGATCGCTCCCCCGCGTTCTACCTCCTCCTCGCCGGCACCACGTCGCTGCTGATCGGCGACGTCGTCTTCGCCCTCGGCGAGGTCGGCACCATCGTGTGGTCGCAGTCGATCCTGGAGATCCCCTACCTCCTCGTCCCTGCCTGCATCGGCACGGCCGTCACGCACCCCTCGATCCGCTCGCTCGGCAAGACCACCCGCAAGAGCTCGTCGCTCGGACGCGGCCGGCTGTTCGCGGTCGCCGGCGCCCTGCTCGTCCCGATCGTGCTGATCGCCCGCCAGGGCTTCAGCGCCGGACGCCTCGTCACCCTCGGCCTGTGCCTGGTCCTCGCGACCGCGGCCGTCACCCGGCTCGCCGCGGCGATGAAGCAGCAAGCCGCATCCGAGGCCCGTCTCGCCCACCAGGCCACCCACGACGAGCTCACCGGGCTGCCCAGCCGGGTCCGCATCGTCGAGCACACCGACAAGATGATGGCGGCCTCCGCTGACACGGGCGACCCGGTCGCGCTGATGTTCATCGACCTCGACCAGTTCAAGTTGGTCAACGACTCGATGGGTCACGGTGTCGGCGATCAGTTGCTCGTCCTCGCGGCGCAGCGGATCACCAGCTGCGTCCGCCCCGACGACGTGGTCGGACGCATCTCCGGCGACGAGTTCATCCTCGTGGCCGTCGGCCTCGACGCCTCGCAGGCGTTCGCCCTCGCCGAGCGCATCCGCCGGGTCCTCGGCGACGGCTTCTACCTCGACGCCGGCGAGGTCTTCATCTCGGTCTCGATCGGCATCACCCTCGCCCACGGCCAGCCCAACGCCACCTCGGCGTCGACGCTGATCCAGGAGGCGGACACGGCGATGTACCGCTCGAAGGAAGCCGGGCGCAACACCGTCACGATGTTCGACACCTCGATGCGCGAGCGCGTCGCTCGCCGGATGGGCCTCGAGCGCCGGCTGCGCCACGCGCTCACCGAGGGCCACTTCTCCGCCTACTACCAGCCGCTGGTGGCCCTGCCGAGCGGCCGGGTGCACAGCTTCGAAGCGCTCGCCCGCTGGACCGACGACGGCCAGATGATCTCGCCCGCCGAGTTCATCCCCATCGCCGAGGAGTCCGGCCTCATCGTCCCGCTCGGCAAGTTCATGCTCGACGATGCGTGCAAGCAGCTCGCCTGGTGGCGTGCCTCCATCCCCGGCGGCGAGCAGCTGACGATGTCGGTGAACCTCTCCCCACGCCAGGTGCGTCAGAGCGACATCGTCGACACCGTGGCCGAGGCACTCGACCGCTACCGACTCCCCGGCGACGCCCTCTGGCTGGAGATCACCGAGAGCCTGATGATGGAGGACTCCGTGAGCACGGCCGCCGTCATGACCGGCCTGCGTGCGCTCGGCGTGCGGCTGTCGGTCGACGACTTCGGCACCGGCTATTCGAGCCTGGGTTACCTGAAGCGGCTGCCTGTCAGCGA
>JAOBWK010000023.1 GCA_025463305.1 Ilumatobacteraceae bacterium | reverse complement strand
ACCGGTTGCTTCGATCGCGAACGACGATCCGAGACCGTCCCAACCGTCTTCTTCCCACATGTTCACCGTCTGCGGCCAGGCGCCGGTGGAACCGAGCAACGCCCATACGCCGTAGCAGAGCTGGTGGCGCAGCTCGCGGCCGATGGGGCTCCAGTTGGCAGTCATGTGGTGCATGTAGTTGGCGCGGTTGTGACCGCGGATGTCGATGAACTCGTGGATGTAGATGCGGTCGTTCACGGCGCCACGGTAGCCGCTGCTCGATTTGTATATAGTGTGCCGGTTCTCTGGGGGGAGCTCGACGCATGACGATCCGGGTCGCGGTGTGGGGGAGTGGTGGTGTCGGCGCGCACGCGATCCGCGCGATCTCGGAGCGACCTGATCTCGAACTGGTCGGCGTCTGGGTGCACTCGCCGCACCGCGACGGGATCGATGCGGGTGTGCTCGCGGGCGGGGCGCCGATCGGCGTCGTGGCATCCACCGATCCCGATGTCGTGCTGGCTGCTCGTCCGGACTGCGTCTGCTACACCGCGAGCGGCCCTGCGGGCGACGCCATCGCCGTGCCCGACTACGTGCGCTTCCTCGAAGCCGGGATCGACGTGGTCACCGTGTCGACCGCCGCGCTCGTCTACCCGCCCGCGTACGATGCCGCGAACCGGGCCCTGCTCCAGTCGGCAGCGGTGCGCGGCGGCGCATCGCTGTACGCCTCCGGCATCGAGCCCGGCTTCGCCGCCGACCAGTTCGTCCTCACGATGCTGACGATGTCGCATCGCGTTCGCTCGGTGCGGATCCAGGAGCTGTTCCGCTACGACGCGTACCCGGTCGAGTTCGTGATGCGCGAGGTGTTCGGCTTCGGCCAGCCGATGGACCACCGCCCGATCATGGCCCACAACGGCGCCCAGGCGGCGACGTGGGCAGCGCCCGTGCGGATGATCGCCGACGCCATGGACGTCGAGCTGGATGGCATCCGCGAGACGTACGAGCGCGTGCTCACCCCGCGCCGCCTCGAGGTCGCGTGCGGCGTGATCGAGGCGGGCACCGTCGGCGCGGTCCGGTTCGAGACGATCGGCGTCGTCGACGGTCGCGACGCGATCATCGTCGAGCACGTCAACCGGATGGCGATGGACCTCGCACCGGAGTGGCCGAACGGAGCGCTCGACGGCACGTACCACGTGGACGTCGAGGGCGATCCGGAGATGCACTGCGACTTCAAGGTCGGTGGTCCGGACACCGGCAGCGTCGACGGCATGCTGGCCACGGCGATGCGCATCGTCAACGCGATCCCGGCCGTCCGTGCCGCGGCCCCTGGCTTGCTGAGCTCGCTCGACCTGCCGCTCACGTTGCCGCGTCACGCCTTCGCGCCCCGGGCCACGTGACCGACCGCTGACCGAGGTCACCCGGCCCGGGCGGAGTCGACCCCGTACACTTGGTGCAGGATCAGCCGTGCCGAGGAGCCGATGAGTACGACGAACACCTCAAGAGCCCCCCAGAGGGCGGTCAAGAGCGGGCGCGAGCAGCGCAAGCTCCAGCACCAGACGCTCAGCCGGCTGCAACTGCTCGACGCGGCCGAAGAGGTCTTCGGTCGGAAGGGATTCCACGAGACGACCCTCAAGGAGGTCGCCGAGCTGGCCGAGTTCTCCGTGGGCTCGGTGTACTCGTTCTTCGAGAACAAGGAGGATCTGTTCCGCCAGATCTTCGTGCGCCGCGGTGACGAGTTCATGCCCCTGATCCGCGAGCTGCTCGGGTCGAAGCGCAAGCCGCTCGACCAGCTCCATGACCTCGTCGACTTCGAGATCGGCTACTTCCGCACCCATCCCCGGTTCGGGCGGCTGTTCCTGAAGTTCTCGAGCGCGACGCTGCAGTCGTCCGACCGCCTCGCCGACGAGATGATGATGGGCAACTACGACGAGTCGATGCGGCTGCAGTCCGACCTGTTCAAGCGCGGGCAGAAGGCCAAGCAGTTCATCGCCGGCGATCCCACCGTGCTCGCCCGGCTCCTGAGCGGCCTCACCTCGGCGTACCAGGCACTCGATCCGCTCGTCATGTCGGACGAGGTCGATCAGCCCGAGCGGATGTCGCTCGAGTCGTTCCACGAGCTGGTCACCCGCACCTTCGCCCTGTAGGCGGGTCACGGGTCCGGAGTGGTCAGTCCGGCAGCCGCTGCACCAGCTCGACCTGGTAGCCATCGGGATCGGCGAGGAAGCTGATGATGGTCGGCCAGCGGGTGAGGTGCATCGGCTCGACCACCGAGCGGTAGCCGGCGGCGACGGCTGAGGCATGCAGTGCCTCGAGGTCGTCGGTGTGCACGTACAGCTTCCACATCGCCGTGCCCATCGAGATCGGGCGAACGTCGAGCAGCTGCTGGGCGAGCTGCAGCTTGCCGCCCTGTGCCGGGTTCTCGATGATGGCCTCCTTGGCCTGGGGGATGTCGGTGCGGCTCGTGCACGAGAACCCGAGCCGCTCGTAGAAGGCGATCGTCGCGTCGATGTCGCTCACGTTGATGCAGTACTGGCCGACCCAGGAGGGCGTGGTGGTGTCGCCGTCGAGCCACGGATGGCGCTCCACGAACTCGACCGTGTAGCCGTCCGGATCCGTGACGAACGCGATCGTGACCGGCCAGCGCTCGGCGCGCTCGGGGGCGGACACGACCGTGCACCCGTTCGACAGCGCGGCGTCGAACGTGGCCTGGATGTCGTTGGTGTTGATGTACAGCTTCCAGAGCGCGTTGCCCATGTCGATCGGGCCGGTGCTCGCCCGCTGCTGAGCGAGCTGGATCTTGCCGCCCTTGCCCGGGTGCTCCACGATCGCCTCGTCGGCGGCGTCGATGGAGGTCCGGCTGGTGCACGTGAGACCGAGCGACTCGTACAGCGCGACGGTGCGTTCGAGATCGGAGACGTTGATGCAGTACTGCCCGAGCCAGGAGGTCATCCCCTGAATTTATCACATGTTCATCTGACTGATTTGAGGCTCATCGAGCTGAGCTAGTGTTCAATCATGGATGATCTCGAGGGGAAGGTCGCCGTCGTCACCGGCGGCGCGGGTGGCATCGGTCGGGCCTTGGCCGAGGCGCTGCTGGGCGAGGGGATGAAGGTGGTGATCGCCGATGTCGAGGCTGCGGCCTTGGAGGCGACGGTCGCCGAGCTGCGTGTCCTCGGGCGCGAGGTGATGGGCGTGCGCACCGACGTGACCGACATCGACTCCGTCAACGCACTCGCCGATGCGGCCTATGCCGCGTACGGAAAGGTGCACATCCTCTGCAACAACGCCGGGGTCGGGCCGCCGTCGGCCAAGGTCTGGGACACCACCCCGAACGACTGGCGCTGGACCTTCGGCGTGAACGTGTTCGGTGTCGCCAACGGCGTCATCGCGTTCGTGCCGCGGATGCTCGCCGGCGGCGAAGAGGGGCTGGTGATCAACACCTCGTCCACCGACGGCCCGATCGCACCGATGCCGGCAGCGTCCGTCTATGCCGCCACCAAATCGGCCGTCACGACGCTGACCGAGTGCCTCGATGCCCAGCTCGTCGCCGACGGGACCGCACTGCGCGCCGCGGTGTTCTATCCGTCCGGGCGCGGCCTGCTCGCCACCGGGCTGTGGACGTCGGATCGCAACCGGCCGTCGGAGCTGGCGCGCGAGCGTCCGCGTTCGACGCCGGCGATGACCATCGAGGGTCTCCAGAAGATGGCCGCCGAGGCCGGGCGAGAGGTGCCACTGCAGCCGCTCGACGAGCTCGCCCAGATGGTGGTGCGCGACATCCGCAGCGGTCGGTTCATGATGATCATGTCGATGGAGGGGCCGGAGGCGACGTTGCGGGCGCGGCTCGACCGGATCATCGCCCAGGAGAACCCGACAGAGGTCCACGAGATCGGTCGCTGAAGGCCGGCGGAGGGGTCCCTGGGGCTCAGTGCTCCAGGATCTCCACGGGCCGTGAGTAGAACTGCGCCGACCAGTTGCGGTGCGCCACGATGCCCGCCTCGCCCTTGGTCAGCACCGGCCGGGGTCGGTAGACCTTGTTCTCCCAGATCGGGATGTCCTGGCTGACGCCGAGCGTGAACTGCTCGGCGATCTCGGCCAGCACCTGCTCGCCGAGCGAGACCGGCGCGGTGAAGATCCAGCGGATGTGCACGTTGTCCTCGTCGATCGGTGTGACGGACGACAGGAACGTCACGATGCCGGGCCGGCGGACCACGCCGAGGCCGAGCCCGAACGTCTCCCGGGCGAGCTCGGGCGTCACGACCCGCTTGTAGGTGCCGTCGATGAGCTCGTCGCCCTCGGGGATGGCCGCGGTGCCGTGCACGAACTTGAAGTGGGCGTGATCGTGGTTGTTCTCCGCCATGTCCTGGCAGCTCGTCGCGATGAAGAACTCCTTCATGATCAGCGGCAGCCAGTCGGGGCTGGAGAACTCGGGCACCACGGGCACCTCGAAGAACGGATCGCCGGCATCGAGGTGGTGCCATGCGAACACCAGCCCGTTGCGCTCGACCACCGGGAACGTGCGCAGCGTCGCCCGAGCCGGGATCCGCTCGGTCTGTGCGTACGGGATGTCGGTGCACGCACCGCTGGTGCCGTCGAAGGTCCAGCCGTGGAACGGACACGTGATGCAGTCCCGATCGACGCGCCCGCCGACCGCGAGGTGTGCGCCGAGGTGGGGGCAGTAGGCCTCCGTGAGGTGCACGGCGCCGTCCTCGCCCGCGAACGCGACGAGGTCCTGGCCGAAGAGGTGCATCGCCCTGATCTCGCCCGGCGCCAGTTCGCCGCTGCGCGCGATCGCGAACCAGCCGTTGGGGATCGGGAAGGGGAAGCGGTCGGTGACGGTGCGGACGCGCAGCCGTGGCGCGCCGGGTGCGAGCAGCTCGGGTCGTCTCGGCATGGGGAGGCCGACGGGCAGCTCGGTGGTCGACATCACACACCCGCCGCGCTGGTGAGAGCCGCCGCGCCGTGGACCTCGTCCGGAGTCATGCCGATCCGCTCGACGATCGGCGCGAGTGCGGCGCGGTCCAGGCCGTACAGCGTGGCCGCGTTCTCGCCGAGGATCAACCGCGCCTCGTGCTCGGGCACGTGGCCGAAGCGCTTGGTGATCCACTCACGGGTGTGCGGGTAGGTGCCCTCGGGATGGGGGAGGTCGTTGCCCCAGAGCAGGTTGCCGATGCCGATCTCGTGCCGGCGCTCGACGTCGTCCTCGCTGGGCGTGGAGGCGGCGAGGAAGCAGTTGCGGTCCATGTACTCGCTCGGCTTCATCGGCAGATCGCCCCGGAACGCGGCCTCGCCGAACTTGCGGGTGGTGTGGCCGCCGATCCACTTCTCGTCCATCCGCTTCATGATGTCGGGGAGCCACCAGGCGCCGTTCTCGGCGATCGAGTACATCAGCGTCGGATGCCGCTCGAACACGCCGGACAGGATGAGCACCCACAGCGGGCGGGCGGCCCACCACCACGCCTCGTTGGCGTAGATCGACGTGAACCCCGGGCCCGGCTCGTAGTCGGCGGGGCCTGCTCCGGAGTGGGTGTGCAGGATCGCGCCCACCTCCTCGCACGCCGCCCACACGGGGTCGTAGCTCGCGTCGAGGTACGCCGGGCTGTCGAACCAGCGGGTGGGGATCATGATGCCCTTGAGGCCCGCCGCAGCGCAGCGGTGGATCTCGGCGACGGCCTCGTCGATCCCCTTGGTGATCGGGATGACGGCACACCCCACGCGCCGGGTCGGCGCGGCAGCCACGAAGTCGGCGAGCCAGCGGTTGTGTGCCCGCGATCCCGCGAGCACGCTCTCGGTGTCGCCGCCGTTGCCCGAGGCGAGGCCGCTGCCGAACGGCGACGCTGCGGCGCGGCCGGTGCCGAGCACATCGGCATCGGGGAACAGCACCTCGGCCGCAACCCCCTCGCGATCGAGCACCTCGAGGCGTGCGTCGGAATCGAACGCGGCCAGCAACTCGTGATCACCCGTCTCCTCGTCCCACTCGGCGACGAAGGCCTCGTTGACGATCCGCCCCGCGGTGAGCGCCTCCTGGAACGCATCGAACGGCTCGCGGAAGCGCTCCTCGAGGTACTCGCGGTAGACGTGCATGGGTGGGCCGGCATGACCATCCGCGGACACGACCAGGTACTTGCTCATGACGACCCCCAAGGTGCTGAACGACTTCCCGAATGCAATGTGAAAACTCTCATCGAAATGGCCCGATGTCAAGCAGCCCGTGGTCAAGCTCCCCGTGATCGGCGCCGAGCGTGCATCACGTCGATGACCGCGAGTGCGTGCTCGTCCTCGATCGCCCGCCAGATCTGCTCGGCGCCGGATGCGTCGCCGGTGTCGAAGGCGTGCTGCAGGCGGCCGACGCCGTTGCGCTGGATCCCTACGCTCTTCGGCACGGTGGCGAAGAAGTTGCCCGGCACGATCTGCGCGGTGGACCGCAGCACGGCACGCAGCCGGCTCGAGCCCGACAGGCTGACGAACGTGCTCATGTACTCGTTGTTGGCCCGCTCGAACGCCTTCGGACCGGCCACCCGGGCCAGGGTCTGGGCCGATCGCTGGAGCGTGCGCAGATCGTCCGGCGTCATCCGCTGCAACGCGCGAACGGCCGCGAAGCCGTAGAGCCGGCCGTACAGCGCGAACCGGTCGAGGACGGCCTGCTCGTCGAACACGGTGACGAACGCGCCGCGGTGCCGCTCGACCCGCACCCAACCCTCGCGCTCGAGCGTGATGATGGCCTCGCGCACCGGGATCCGGCTCACGCCGACGGACGCGGCGATGTCGTCCTGGGGGAGGCGCTGCCCAGCCACCAGTTGCCCCTCGAAGATCTGGGCTCGCACCAGCCGTGCCACGGCGTCGGCGATCGACTCACCCGGCCGCGGCGCGTGTCGGGCCGATCGAGCGACCGTGGGTGGCATGGATCAAGTATACGCTCAGCGCGAACGCGGTGATCAGGAGCTGCTGGCGGGGCCGCTCACCACGCCGCTGGCCGTGAACGCCGCGAGCACGGCCACGCCCTGGCGACGCAGCATCGTGCACAGCGCGGCGTCTGCTGCGTCGTGGGACCGTGCGCGCACGGCCTTGAGGAAGGCGGCGACGCCGCGTTCCTGGATCGCCCGCCCCGCCGGGACGAACTCGAAGAAGCCCTCGTGCACGATCGCCGGCGTGACGAGCAGAGCGGCTGTGAGGCGCGGCGAGTCGGCCAGCCGGAGGAGCCGTCCGATCGCACGATCGTTGGCGACGGCGAACGTCGCCAGATCCGGAGCGGCGCGCATCTCGTGCACGAGCGCTGCCAGCCGGGTGATGTCGTCGGCAGTCGCGACCTCGCTGACCCGCCGCCCGATCAGGCCGAACACGAGGCCGCGGATCTCGTAGTGATCGACGATGTCGTCGGCGTCGAAGCCGGCCACGAACGCGCCGCGGTTCGATTCGAAGTGCAGCCAGCCTTCGCGATCGAGGGCGATCATCGCCTCGCGCACCGGGATGCGGCTCAGCCCGAGCTCGGCGGCGAGGTCCTCCTGACGCAGCCGGTCACCCTTGCGCAGCTGGCCCGCCATGATCCGGTGACGCACGTGCGCGGCGACCTGTTCGGAGCTGCTCTCCCGCGTGAGCCTGCGGGGCGGTGGGATGCGACCATCGACGGTGTCCGGTGTGGTGGTGGGCATCTCGGCCGACACTACGACCCCCGCAGGGTGCGGATCGACGAAACCACTTTGTATACAGTGCGCAGATGAACGCAGATTCATTTCGTTTCGATGGCAAGCGCGCGCTGGTCGTCGGCGGTGCCACCGGCATGGGTGCTGCCACCGCAGCACTGGTCCAAGAGCTCGGTGCCGAGGTCGTGGTGATGGACTTCGCCGAGATCACCCAGCCCGGCGTCACGTCGATCTCGCTGGACCTGCGCAGCAAGGACAGCATCGACGCTGCCATCGATGCGTGCGGCGGCCCGATCGATGCGCTGTTCTCGTGCGCGGGTGTGGCCGATGGCGTGCCGGGCATCGAGAAGATCAACTTCCTCGGGCATCGCCACCTCATCGAGCGGGCGATCGGGGCCGGCATGCTGCGGCGAGGATCGGCGATCGGGATGATCTCGTCCACGGCCGGGCTCGCGTGGGAGAAGAACCTCGAGGAGTTGAAGGACTACCTCGACACGCCCGACTTCGACGCCGGCGTCGAGTGGGTCGCGTCGCGCCAGTACAAGGCCGACTACATGTGGAGCAAGCAGGCCGTGTGCGCGTACGTCGCGCGGCAGGCCTTGACGTTCATCAAGCAGGGCATCCGGATCAACGCCATCCTCCCCGGTCCCACCGACACGCCGCTCGCTCGTTCGCAGGCGGACCTGTGGCTCGGCTTCGGTGCCGACTACCGCGCCGAAGCCGGCGTCGAGGCATCGACGGCGGAGGAGCAGGCGGGACCGTTGGCGTTCCTGTGCAGTCCGGCCGCCAGCCAGATCAACGGGATCATCATGATCGCCGACTCCGGCTACATCAGCTCGGGCATCACCGGCTCGTTCCCCGATGCGACGCCGGCGGTCGACTTCCTCTACGGCCGCTACTGATCGCTCGCGGCGTGACGCGCCGGCTCGCTCAGCGGAGGCCGGGCGAGCGGGTGCGGAAGAGGTCGGTGGCCAGGATCTGGCCGAGCTTGGTGGCGTCCCAGCGCTTCTCGCCGCTGGCGACCTCGCGGGCTTCGGACCAGCCGTCCATCAGCACGATGCGGTCGTTGATCGCGCGGATGACCTGACCGGTGACGTGGTCGGCCTCGTCGCTGGCCAGCCAAGCCACGAGCGGTGAGCTGCCCGCAGGGTCCATCGGGTCGTACTGGTCCTCGGCGAGCTCGTCGGGCTCGAGCAACTTCGGCGCGCCGGGCATCGTCGCCACGATGCGCGTCGCGCCGCCGGGCCCGACAGCGTTGACGGTGACACCGAAGCGGAACAGCTCGAGGCTGGTGGTGAGGGTGAGCCCGGCGATCGCGGCCTTGGCGGTGGCGTAGTTGGTCTGCCCGAAGTTGCCGACGAGCCCGGCGCCGGAGGTGGTGTTGATGATCCGGCCACCGACCTTGCCCTCGGTGGCGAAGCGCTCGCGCCAGTGACGGGCGGCGGCACGTGACGGCATCCAGGTGCCGCGGACGTGCACCCGCATGACGGCGTCGTAGTCGTCGGCTGACATGTTCCAGATCGCTCCGTCGCGTGCGATCCCCGCGTTGTTGACGAGGATGTCTACCTTGCCGAACTCGCCGATGGCCTGGGCGAACAGCGCGTCGACGTCGGCCTCGTCGGCGACGTCGGCGTAGTTGGCGACAGCGGTGCCGCCACGGGCGCGGATCAGGTCGACGGTGAGGTCGGCGTCCTGCCCCGACCCTTCACCGCGCACGCTGACGCCGCGGTCGTTGACGACCACCGTGGCGCCGTGCTTGGCCAGCTCGAGCGCGTGCCCGCGACCGATGCCGTGCGCGGAACCGGTGACGATCGCGACCTTGCCTGCCAACAGTGAGCTCATGTCCTTGCCTTCGCTTCTCTTCGATGAACGGATGATCGGGCGCGGTCAGCGCTTCTCGATGACGATGCCGGACGCTTCGGCGTCCCACGTGTTCGCGGTGGCCCCCTCGGTGCGCAGCTCGCGCTTCAGGACGCGGCCGACCGGACTACGTGGCAGCTCCGCACGGAACTCCACGTAGCGCGGCATCGCGAAGTACGGCAGCTGGTCGACGCACCAGAGGTACAGCTCGGCCTCGGTCAGCGTGGATCCCTCGATCCGGGTGGCGGTGACCTTGAGGTCGTCCTCGGTGAGCGCGCTCGGCACGGCGTGCACGGCGGCATCGGCGAGCTGGCCGTGGCTCATCAGGATCCGCTCGACCTCGAAGCTGGAGATGTTCTCACCGCGCCGGCGGAGGTAGTCGGCCTTGCGGTCGACGAAGTAGAGGAAGTCCTCGTCGTCGATCCGGCCGATGTCGCCGGTGTGGTACCACCAGTTGCGCGACGTCTCGACGGTGGCCTCGGGCCGCCCCCAGTAGCCCTCGAACATCACGTGGGCACGCTTGGGGCGGATCACGATCTCGCCGTCGGTGTTGCGGCCGAGCTCGTTGTCGTCGTCGTCGAAGATGCGCACGTCGAAGTACTCGTCGTTGATCACACCTGCCGCGTTCGGCTTGTTCTGCCCGCCGGCCGGCTGCCACGAGATCAGGCTCGCCTCGGTGACGCCGTAGGCGCCGCTGAACGTGTTCACGCCGAAGCGGGACTTGAGGATCGAGTCGATCTCGACCGGCAGGGGAGCGGCCCCGATCAGCCGGAGCGACGTGTTCGCCTCGGGTGCGCCGGACTTGGGCATGTGCGGGTTGTCGACGTCGTGGGCCAGCAGGTAGGCCATCGTTCCGAGCGTCGAGGTGACGGTGGCCCCGACCCGGTTCATCTCCGGCCAGAAGCTGGACACCGAGAACCGACGTGAGATCGCCGATCGTCCGCCGTAGACGAGCGGCCCGAGCACGGCGGTGACGAGCGCGTTGAAGTGGTACATCGGCAGCGGCGTCCACACCACGTCCTGCGCGGTGCGGCCCCAGCAGACCCCGATTTGGGTCGTGAGCGCGCTGTGGTAGTGGTGGCTGAGCATGCAGCCCTTCGACGGGCCGGTCGTGCCGCCGGTGTAGACGAACGTGCCGAGGTCCGATGGCTTCGGCTCGTGCGTCGGCCGGGTGCTGTCGCCGGTGAGGACGTCGGTCCAGGCGTGGAACGCGGCGGCGTGGGATCCCTCGCCGGCAGCGGTGCCGATGACGACGACGTGTTGGAGCATCGGCACCTGGTCGATGACCGCGAGGGCGCGGTCGAGGAAGTCCGCGTGCACGACGAGCACCCGAGCGCCCGAGTCGTGCAGCTGGTGGCGGAGGTACTCGCCCTTGTACGCGGTGTTGATCGGCACGGCCACGAAGCCGCCCGACACCGCGCCCCACCACGCCAGGAGCGCCTCGGGGGAGTTCTCGATCACGCTCGCGATCCGGTCGCCCGGACGCATCCCGAGCGCGGCATAGGTGTTCGCGAGTGCATAGGCGGATCGGGCCACCTCGGCAGCCGTGAACGACGTCCCGCACACGTCGATGTAGTCCTCGTCGGGAGCGGACTCGAGCCGCGCATCGAGCAGGCGGGGGATCGTCGTCTGCCGCTCCGCGATCCAGGTTTCACGTGCCATCAGTCGGGGTCCTTGTCGGTGCTGGTGCTGGTTGGCGTTCTGGTCATTCTCGGGGCCGACTCGGGTGCGGCCTTCGATCGCCGGGTCG
Organism: Ilumatobacteraceae bacterium; assembly: GCA_025463305.1. The sequence continues at coordinate 25,068 of JAOBWK010000023.1, read as the reverse complement.
TGCGCTTCGGCTCGTTCCGCAGCGCGCCGATGCCGGCGATGGCGACATCGAGGCTGCGTTCGAAGTCGCGGTCCGGCTCCGGTGCGAAACCCTGGGCGACGAGCGCACGGGTGACCGGCAGCTCGTCGGATCGATGGCGGGCGAGCTCGCCGTGGACTCGCGCGATCCAGGGCCGGCCGTCGACCCGCGCCGTCGCCTCGCCGATGTCCATCGCCGCGGTGCCGAGCGCGATGGCGCTCACCATCAGCCAGGCGTGCTGAGCATCGACGGGAGCGAAGCCGTGGTCGACCAAGACCGCGAGGATGTGCTCGACCACCTCGACGTGCCGCGTGCTGTCGATGCCGCCGGTGAGGAACTGCTCGAGCACCTCGGGATGCGCCGACATCGTGGTGCGGGTGTAGCGCGCCCACTCACGAAGCCACGTCTGCCAGTCCTGGCCGGTGAACTGCGGGATCGCGACCGACGCGAGGCTGTACTCCGCGGCCAGGCGCAGCAGCTCGTCGCGGCCTTTGACGTAGTGGTAGAGCCCCGGCACGCTCATGCCCATGTGCGCGGCGGTGCTCTTCATCGTGACGCGATCGAAGCCGAGCTCGATGACGGCCCGCGCGATCGCGGCCCGGTCGATGCGCGGCGGCCGTCCGGTGCGGGCGGCGGTGGATGTCATCGACTCGTCACCGGCAGGCTCGACCATCCGCGCACGGTGCTCGTGTGCCACTGCACAGCGCTCGATCGGTCGGAGCTGAACTGAGGTGCGTGCGCCAACGTCTCCTCGAGACCGACGCGCCCCTCCAGGCGGGCGAGGGCCGCGCCGAGGCAGAAGTGGATGCCGAAGCCGAACGAGACGTGGTGGTCGAACCGGCGCCGCACGTCGAGCCGATCGGCGTGCTCGTACTTGCGCTCGTCGCGACCAGCAGAACCGGTGAGCAGGAGCACCTTCGAGCCGGCAGGGACGACCGTGCCGTGCAGCTCGACGTCGTCGAGCGTCCAGCGTCCCTGCACCGGCGACGGTGCCTCGTAGCGGAGGAGCTCTTCGATCGCGTTCGGGATGACGGCAGGCTCGTCGACGAGGATCTGGCGCTGATCGTCGAGCTCGCCGAGCAGGAGCGCGGCCCAGCCGAGCAGCTTGCCGACGGTCTCGGTGCCGGCAGAGATCAACAGCACCGCGAAGTCGGCGCACTCGCCGTAGGAGAGCCGGCGAGTGGCGTCGCCCTCGCCGATCTCGGCCTGGGTGAGCGCCGAGAGCATGTCGTCGCCGGGGTTGGCGCCGCGCTCGCGCAGCAGCGCCTCGAGGTAGACGTGCAGGTTCGCCATCGCCGTGATCGACTGATCGTTGATCATGCCGACACCGGGCTCGATGTAGAACGCGTCGTCGATCCAGTACCGGGCCTGGGGCCGGTCCGCTTCCGGGATCGACAGCAGCTCGGCGATCACCATCGCCGGCAGCGGGCTGGCGAACTGCTCGACGTAGTCGAACGGCTCGCCCGGCACCCACGATGAGAGCAGGTTGCGGCTGTCGGCACGGATCCGGTCCTCGAGCTCGGCGATGCGGCGCGGTGTGAACGCGCGGTTGACCAGGGAACGCAGCGCGGTGTGGTCGGGCGGATCCTTGAAGATCATCATCCCGGTCTCCATCGCCCGGGGACCCATCACCTCGAGCACGGTGCCGTGGCTCGAGCTGAACACGGTCGGTTGGCGATGTGCGGACTCGACGTCGCTGTAACGGCTCAACGCCCAGAAGTCGTGCTGCTCGTTGCGGTACAGCGGCGCCTCGTCTCGCAACCGCTGCCAGATCTCGTACGGCGAGGTGTCGATCGCCTCGTCGAACGGATCCCACGCGAGCGGGACGGACGTGCTCATGCGGTGGCCTTGGCCTGCAGATCACCGAGGTCGATGCCGACCTGCTTGGTGAACCGGCCCTTGTCGAACGGACGGATCTCGACGTCGTGATCGCCGGCCTCGGCACGGAGCGCGGCGACGGTGCTGTCCGCCTTGGCACGGTGCTGGAACGGATCGAACGAGTACCACTTCATCGCGTTCTGGTAGCTGATCTTGTCGAGCTCGTCGTCCGGTACGCCGGCCGCGACCGCCGCCAGTTCCTCCGGCGCTGCCGGCCACGACGAATCGGAGTGCGGGTAGTCGCACTCCCACGCGATGTTGTCGATGCCGATCAGCCCGCGCAGCTGCACGCCCACGGGATCGGAGATGAAGCAGGTCAGGAAGTGCTTGCGGAACACGTCGCTCGGCAGTTGGTCGCCGAAGTTCTGCCCGGTCCAGAGGTGGTGCATCTCGTAGGTGCGATCGAGCCGGTCGAGGAAGTACGGGATCCAGCCGGTGCCGCCCTCGGACAGGGCGATCTTGAGGTTCGGGAAGTGCTTGGGGATCCGTGACCAGAGCAGGTCGGCGGCCGCCTGGCAGATGTTCATCGGCTGCAGCGTGATCATCACGTCGATGGGCGCGTCGGCCGCGGTGATGGCGAGCTTGCCGGACGAGCCGAGGTGGATCGAGAGCACGACATCGTGATCGCTGCACGCGGTCCACAGCGGATCCCAGTGCGGGCTGTGGAAGCTCGGGTAGCCAAGCGTCGCCGGGTTCTCGGTGAACGTGATGCTGTGCACGCCCTTCGCGGCGATGCGCCGCACCTCGTCGGCGGCGAGCTGGGGATCCCACAGTGGCACGAGGCCCATCGGGATGAACCGGCCGGGGTAGGCGCCGCACCACTCGTCGATGTGCCAGTCGTTGTAGGCGCGCAGCACGGCGATGGCGAGGTCCTTGTCCTCGGCGGTGGCGAAGACGCGACCGGAGAAGCCGGGGAACGACGGGAAGCACATCGAGCCGAGGAGGCCGCCGCCGTTCATGTCCTTGATCCGCTCGTCGATGTCCCAGCACCCGGGGCGCATCTCGTCGAAGGCGGTCGGCTCGATGCCGTACTCCTCCTTCGGCCGGCCGGCGACGGCGTTGAGGCCGATGTTCGGGATCTCCTGGCCATTGAAGATCCAGACGTCGGAGCCGTTCTTCTTGCGGTGGACGCGCGGCGCGCGGTCGCGGTACTGCTCGGGGATGTGGGCGTCGAACATGTTCGGCGGCTCGACCAGGTGGTCGTCGACGCTGATCAGGATGAGATCGCTCGCGTTCATTCCTCTACCTCCGTGCGTACGTAGAACTGGGTGGCCCACTTGCGGAACTGGGTGATGGCCTTCTCCGACGGGGCGAGCATCGGGCTCGGCTGGTACTGCTTGTGCTCCCAGATGGGGATGTCCTGCTGCAGCTGGCGGGTCACCTCGGCGCCGAAGCCCTGCGCGATCTTGCCGGCGAGGGTGTCGCCGGCTGCGTGGTACATCGTGAAGCGCATCTCGACCTCCTCGTCGCTGATCGGGGTCACTGCGCTGATCAGGGTGACCCGGCTCATCAGGGTGAAGTGGATCACGCCGATGCCCGGGCCGTAGCTGTTGGACTCGATCTGGCCCTCGAACTCGCCCTTCGACGACTGGAAGACCTGGGTGCTGCGGACCTGGCGGAGCGGACCGTCGATGGTCATCTCGCCGATGTCGGCGATGCGGCTCGTGCCGTGCACGTACTTGAAGTGGGCCATGTCGACGGAGTTCTCGGCCAGCTCCTGCCACGCGGTGTGGATCGTGGTGGTGAAGCGCATGCACTCGACGGGATCCTCGGGCAGCGCCTCGGGGATCTCCCAGATCGGCTGCACCTCGGGGTCGGGGTGGTACCAGGCGAGCAGCTGGCGGTTGCGGACCACCGTCGGGTAGCTGCGGACGCGGCCCTTGCGGTTGGGCCGCTCGGCGTAGGGGATCGACACGTTCTCGCCGCTGGGCGAGAACGTCCACTCGTGGAACGGGCAGACGAGGCAGCCGTCGTCGACGCGACCGCCGTACGCGAAGTGCGCGCCGAGGTGCGGGCAGAACGCATCGAACAGGTGGAAGTCGTCGCCGTCGCGCCAGAGCGCGAGGTCGCGCCCGAAGCGGTCCAGCGGCACGACGTCGTCGGGCGCCAGCTCGTCGACGCGGCCGAGCGAGAACCAGCCGTACGGGATGGGGAACGGATAGCGCTTGGTGGTCACAGCAGCTCCACCACCATCGCCGAGCCCATGCCCCCACCGGCGCACATCGACACGCAGCCGTTGGTGCCACCGGTGCGGCGGAGGTGGTTGAGCATCGTGACCACCATCCGTGCACCCGTCGCGGCGACGGGGTGGCCGAGGCCGCAACCGCTGCCGTTCTCGTTGACGTGCTCGGGATCGAGGCCGAGGATGCGGGTGCTCGCGACGGCGACCGAGCAGAACGCCTCGTTGATCTCCCACGAGTCGATGTCGCTGATCGTCATCGAGGTGCGGCGGAGCACCTCGGGGATCGCGAGCGTCGGTGCGAGGCCGGTGCGCTCCGGCGTCACGCCGACGGACGCCCAGCCGACGATGCGGCCGAGCGGCAAGAGCCCATGGGACTGAGCGAACTCGGCGGACACGATCATCACGGCCGCAGCCGCGTCGTTGAGCCCGGCTGCGTTGCCGGCCGTGACGGTGAAGCCGTCGATCTCCGGATGCAGCGGCTTCAGCCCGGCGAGGCGCTCGAGCGTGGTGTCGAGGCGTGGCTGCTCGTCGGTGTCGAACACACTGATGGCTCCGTCGGCAGTGGCGACGGTGACCGGCAGGATCTCGGCGGCGGCAGCGCCGGAGGCCGTGGCACGTGCGGCGCGCTGATGCGACTGCAGCGCCCACGCATCGGCCTGCTCGCGAGTGACGTCGGCGAGCCGAGCGGTGTTCTCGCCGACCGTGATCGACATGTCGAACGAGGGCGCATCGGCGGTGGCGGTGTGGCTCGGCGACATCCATGGCTGGAAGTCGCGGCCTGACGCCGGCTGGGCCTTGAGCGTCTGGGGCATCGAGCTGAGGCTCTCCGTGCCGCCGGCGATGACGGCACGGTCCATGCCGGCGCGGATGGACGAGGCGGCGATCTGCAGTGCCCCGAGCCCGGCGGCGCAGTGCCGGTTGACCGCGAGGCCGGGCACGTGCGCGAGGCCCAGCTCGACCGCGCTGTGCCGCGCGATCACGCCGCCGCCCTGCAGCGACTCGGCCATGACGATGTCGTCGAGCAGCAGCGGATCGATGCCCGAGCGGTCGAGCACACCCTGGATGGCCACCCTGGCGAGTGCGAATGCGTCGACGTCGACGAGCGAACCGCGGTGCGAGCGACCGATCGCGGTGCGCCCGGCGGCGACGATGACGGCGTCGTGGGGGTCGGTGATCGTGCTCACTTCGGCTCGAACCTGATGCCGCCGTCGATGCGCGCGACGTGACCGTTCATGTAGTCGTTGGTGAGGAGGTGCTCGGCCAGCCGGGCGAACTCCTCGGGATGGCCGAACCGCTTCGGGAACGGCACCTTCGCCTCGAACCCGGCGCGCATCTCGGCCGGCGCCTGGTCCCAGGCCCTGGTGCCGATGGTTCCCGGCGCGATGCAGTTGACCCGCACGCCGATGGAGGCGAGGTCGCGAGCGCTGATGACGGTCATGCCGATGATCGCGGCCTTTGCGGCTCCGTAGGCGATCTGGCCGATCTGGCCCTCGTAGCCGGCGATCGAGGCCGTGGTGACGATGGCACCACGCTGACCGTCGGCGTCGAGGGGGTCGAGCTTGGCCATCGCCGCAGCGGCGAGGCGGACCGTGTTGAAGGTGGTGACGACGTTGAGCTGCTGGGTGCGCAGGAACAGATCGAGATCGTGCGGCGAGCCGTCACGGTTGACGAGGCGCTCGCTCTTCGACGCACCGCCGGCGCAGGCGACGACGAGGCGAAGCCCACCGGCTTCGGTGGCGGCCTGCACTGCGGCAGCGGTATCGGTCTCGGATGTTGCGTCGCCGATGACCGCGATGGCACGATCGCCGAGTTCGGCCGCGATGGCGGGTGTGCGCACGGGATCGAGGTCGAACAGCACGACCGTGGCGCCGCGGCCGTGGAGGTACCGCGCCGTGGCCTCGCCGAGACCCGAGCCGGCGCCGGTCACCAGCGCGATCTGACCATCTACCTTCATCTGGCTACCTGCATCCCCATCGACCCCCGGCGTCCACCGTGACTGGCTCGCGACCAAGACTACAGCGCGGTGCGAGACTCTGAACTATAGTTCGAAGAAATGAACGCGCGTCGTGGACGCGCCTGTGGGGGAGGTCGCCGTGGCGAACGAGAACGAAGAGATCCAGTACGCGGACCGGATGTTCCCGGCGCCGGACACGCCGAACATCGCTCAGGCGGACCGAGCCGTGTCATCGGTCCACTACGGCACCGAGAGCTACCTGAACGGTCGCGGGGGCGACGGCAAGCTCTGGTACGAGGGCGGCGGCGCGAAGAGCGACCGTGCCGTCCAGAACATCACGATCCATCCACCGACCCGCGGCGTGCAGACCCAGGGCGATCCCTTCGAGCCGGTGAAGATCGGCGTCCTGATCGACATGGACCTGAACCAGCTGCTCGCCGACTGGATCGACCCCACGATCCTCGCCATCGAGGACGCCATGAACGAAGGCGTGTGGTCGCGCAGCGCCGTGCAGCTCGTCATCGCCGACGCACGCGGGCTGCCGCGGGAGAACTATCGCAAGGTGATCGACGGCTACAAGTGGCTGGTCGAGCAGGGGTGCGTCGCCGTCCTCGGGCCGCTGATCTCCGACAACTGCCTCGTCATCCAGGACACGGTGAACCAGCTCAAGGTCCCCGTGATCGGCTGGACGGGTGCGCACAAGTTCGCATCCGACTACTGCTTCACGGTCGCCAACGGCGACGTGCCGACCGAGGGCGTGATGTGCGCGCAGTGGGTGCACTCCCACGGCTACAAGAAGGTCGGCCTGTTCTGGGAGGCCGGTTCCTCGGGCCGCGACTACGCCGACTACTTCCGCTACACGGCGATGCAGCTCGGGATCACGATCACCCGCGAGGTCATGCTCGAGCCCAACCCGCAGGGCATGCAGGAGAACCTGGCCTCGATGCGCGACATGGGCACCGAAGCCATCTACTACGGCGGCTACGGGTACTCGACGTTCCACTTCGCGCGTGCGTTCAAGGCGTTGGACTGGGATCCGCCCCGCGTGATGGGGACCGCGTTCATGTTCTACTCGAACTCGAACGAGTGGGCGCAGGGGCTCGAGGGCTGGCACGGCGTCGATCAGCTGGGCGAGGACGGGGCCAACCCCAACTACAACTCGCTGATCGACCGGATGCAGGAGCGCTTCGGACGTGCCACGCGCAACGTGGTCGTGGCGCTGTCCTACGACACGGCGCGAGTGGCGATGCACGGCCTCTCCAACGGCGGGCTCCCCGAGCCGCGCTGGGTCAAGGAGGGCATCGAGCGGATCCGCTGGATGCCGGCCACCAACGGCGGTCCGGCGACGTACATCCAGTTCGGCCCGCACGACCGCAAGGGCTACAAGGGCGACTTCCTCACCATCCGCGAGCTGCGCGACGGCGAGCTGCGCTTCGACGGCTACCACCGCCCGCAGTGGCCCTCGAACCAGGCGCCGTACCTGACGCCCGCGCCCGCCGTGTCAGATCCCGCCTAGAGCCGGCCGTCGCTGCGCAGGTCCGTCGGAACCCACGTGGGGTTCCGGCGTTCCTTGAACGACGTGAACCCCTCGACGGACTCCGGGCCCGCGAGGCTGGCGTCCATCGCGATCCGGTCGTACGTGCCGTAGTAGCGATCGAGGACGCGCTTCACCTCGTTGCGCGCATCGGGCGCCGATCGGCAGCACCAGGTGAGCGCATCCATCGCCACCGCTTCGAGCTCGTCGTGGGGGACGGTGCGCGCCACCAGTCCCCACTCGGCTGCCTCGGCGGCGGTCACGGTGCGACCCGTCATCAGCATGTCGCGGGCGCGTGCCGGCCCGATCTGTCGCGGCAGGATCTGCGCGTAGTTCGTGTCGGCGATGCCGCGCATCAGCTCCGGGGCACGGAAGGTGGCCCGGTCACTCGCGACGGCGACGTCGGCGAGCATCGCGATCATCAACCCGCCGCCCTGGGCAAGGCCGTTGACTGCGCAGACGACGGGCTTGGGGGAGTGGCGGACGGCATCGAACGGGGTGTTGTCCATCCCCAGCAGGTTGGGCAGATCGGCCCATCCGTCGCGGTTGTCGCCGCCGAGGTCGCCACCGGGGATGAAGACGTCGCCTGTGCCGGTGATGAGCAGCCCGGCCAGCTCGGGTGTGCGGGCGACGTGGTCGACGGCGTAGCGGACGCCGAAGTACATCGCGGGGGTCATCGAGTTGCGTCGTTCGGGTCGATCGACCGTGACGACGGCGATCGATCCGCGCCGCTCGAAGTGCAGGAACGGCGTGCCCAGCCAGTCGCCCTCGGGCGGGCGTGGTGCGCCCGACGGCGCGGCGTGCGGTGTCTCGGTCATGTGGCGCGACCGTAGCGCATCGCATAGAGTCCTGAACTGCCGCTCAATCGAGTGAAGTGACAATCGCAGGGGGTTGCGAGATGGGTGTTGCCGAGTGAGGTTGCGTTCGACCCCGGCCGAAGAAGCGTTCCGCGCCGAGCTGCGCGAGTGGCTGCGGGTGAACCTCGCCGACCTGCCACCGCATCCCGTGGCCGACGACTGGCCGGCCCAGCGCGAGTACGACACGGCGTGGCAGCGCCGCCTGTTCGACGCCGGCTACGCGGGCATGGCGTGGCCGAAGATGTACGGCGGACGCGAGTCGACCGCCAACGAGGAGCTGATCTTCCTCGAGGAGACCGAGCGGGCGGGCGCGCCGTACGTCGGCTGCAACTTCGTCGGCACGTTGCACGCCGGCCCGACCATCGCGGCAGAAGGCACGCCCGAGCAGAAGGAGCGGCACCTGCGGCCGATCCTGCGCGGTGAGCACGTGTGGTGCCAGGGATTCTCCGAGCCCGAAGCCGGGTCCGACCTCGCCTCGCTGCGCACTCGCGCAGTCCGCGACGGCGATCACTACGTGGTGACCGGTAAGAAGATCTGGACCTCGCACGGCCACGTCGCCGACTTCTGCGAGATGCTGGTGCGCACCGACCCGGACAGCAAGCACACGGGCATCTCCTGGCTGATCATGCCGATGGACCTGCCGGGGATCGAGCTGCGTCCGTTGAAGACGTTGACCGGCGTCAGCGAGTTCAACGAGATGTTCCTCGACGACGTGCGGATCCCGGTCGAGAACCTGGTCGGCGCCGAGAACGACGGCTGGCGGGTGGCGATGGTGACGTTCTCGTTCGAGCGCGGCACGGCGTTCGTCTCCGAACTGCTCGGCTCGATGGTGATGGCCCGCGACCTCGCCCAGGTCGCCCGGGCAACGGGCGCGTGGGACGACGCATCGATCCGCCGTGACCTGGCGATCGTCGTCGCCGACCTCGAGTCGCTGTGGGCGTACACCAAGCGGAACATCTCCACGGCCGCGAAGACCGGGACGACCGGCGTCGGTGGATCCATCTTCAAGCTCGGCTACCACGAGGCCCGGCTCCACCTCGCCGATGTCACCGGTCGCGTGCTCGCGCGCCGTGGCCTCGCGCTCGACGACCTCGGCGAGCTGTCCCGGTTCGACCACGTCGAGCGCTCGCTGTACGCGCTGTCCTTGTCGATCGCCGCCGGCACCAGCCAGATCCAACGCAACATCGTCGGCGAGCGGCTGCTCGGCCTGCCCAAGGAGCGCGCGTGGACCTGACCCTTGACGACCAGCAGCTCGCGTTGCAGGAGGAGCTGCGTCGCTTCCTCGGCAACGAGATGACCCCCGAGCGCCGGCGCGCGATGACCAGCGAGCCCGGCGGCGTGGACCGTCGGCTGTGGCGGCAGTTGGCCGAGATGGGCGTGTTCAGCCTCACGGTTGCGGAGGCCGACGGCGGAGTCGGGCTCGGTCTCGCCGATGCGACGATCGTGTTCGAAGAGCTCGGCCGGGCCCTGGTTCCCGGGCCCCTCGTGGCGACGTTCCTGGCGGCCGGCTTCGTCGACGGCGCGGCCGATGGCACCATCGTCGTCGGTGTCGTCGATGCCGGTCCGGACGATCTCGTCGTCGAGCACCTCGACGCGCTCGACCGGCTCGTGCTGGTCGGCGAGGCGATCGTCGCGTGCCCGCCGCCCGCCGGTCGTGCCATCGCCCGACCGCTCGATCCGATGACGCCCGTGCACCACGTGCGCGCCGGCGATGTGGACGCCGGCGAACCGGTTGCTGGCGCGCTCTCCGCCGACCGCATCTGTCGCGACGGCTCGCTGCTGATCGCGGCACTGCAGGTCGGCCTCGCCCAGACCGCGGTCGACCTCGCCAACGACTACGCCAAGTCGCGGCAGCAGTTCGGGCGGGCGATCGGCAGCTTCCAGGCGCTCAAGCACCTCCTCGCCGACGCAGTGTCGGCCGCCGACATCGCCCGAGCCGGCGTGCATGCCGCTGCCGTCGCGATCGACGAACACGAGGACGGCGACGACGTCGCTCGCGATGCGGAGCTGCGCACGCTCGTCGCCGCCGCGCGGATCGTTGCATCGCGTGCAGCGCACCTCGCTGCCACCACGTGCATCCAGGTGCACGGCGGGATGGGCTACACATGGGAGGTCGAGGCTCACCTGCTGCTCAAGCGGTCGATGGTGCTCGATCAGGCGCTGGGTGGCATCGCCGGTGCCGAACGAACGGTGGAGGAGTCGCTGTGAGCGTTGACCTGAGTGGGCGGCGAGTGCTGGTGGTCGGTGCCTCGGACGGCATCGGCAAGGAGTTCGCCGAGCACGCGATCCGCGCGGGCGCCTCGGTGGTGCTCGCCGCACGTCGTCTGGACGCGCTCACCGAGATCACGTCGCGCCTCGGCGGTGGAACGGCCGTTGCCGCCGACGTCACTGACGACGCGAGCATCGACGCGCTCGTGAGCGCGAGCGTCGCCGCGCTCGGCCAGATCGACCTCGTGATGTACGCCGCAGGCGCGACATCGCTGACGCAGATCCGCGACGTCGACACCGACTCGTGGAACCGCACGTTGGCCATCAACGTCGTCGGCTTCAACCAGCTCGCCCGGCGGGTCATCGGGGCGATGGCTCCCGGCGGGATCGTCGTCGCGCTGTCGTCGGAGACGGCCGTCGTGCCGCGCGACGGCATGGTGGCCTATGCCGCGAGCAAGGCGGCGCTCGACGTGTCGGTCAGGGGCTGGCACACCGAGCACCCCGAGGTCCGCTGGTCCTGTGTGGCCGTCGGCGCGACGTTCCCCACCGGCTTCGGCAACTCCTTCGATCCGGATCTGACTGGTGCGCTGATGGACCAGTGGATCAAGCGGGGCCTGCTCCAGGAGTCGTTCATGGTGCCGGGCGAGGTCGCCCAGCACCTGCTCGCCACGTACGCGAGCGCGCTCGACCTGCCGTCCGTCAACGTCGAGCACATCACGATCCGGTCGCCATCGGCGACGATCGGTACCGTGACCTGATCGCCGGCATCGGGAAGGTGACCATGGTGGAACGTGCAGTGGTGGTCGTCATCGGCGCCGGTGGCATGGGCGTTGCGTGTGCGCGACGCCTCGGCCTCGGGACCCGGTTGCTGTTGGCGGATTCGAACGGAGCCGTCGTGGACCGGGTCGCGCTCGAGCTGCGGCGTGACGGCTTCGATGTCGAGCGCACCGAGCTCGACGTCGTCGACGCCGAGGCTGTGCGCGGGTGCGCGGCCCTCGCGGCCTCGATGGGGCCGCTCGCGTCCGTGGTGCACACGGCCGGTCTCTCGCCGACCATGGCGGACGCGGCACGGATCCTGGCGGTCGACCTCGTCGGCACGGCCAACGTGATCGACGCGTTCGAGGCGGTCGTCGGCCAGGACTGCGTGGGGGTGTGCGTCGCGAGCATGGCCGGCTCGCTGACCGACCTCGACCGCGATCTGGAGCGACAGCTCGCCACGCTGCCCACCGCCGAGCTGGCGGCGGTCGCGGAGGCGTCCGGGATCACCGACCCGGCGACGGCGTACGGCTACGCCAAGCGGGCCAACCAGCTGCGCGTGGAGGCTGCCGCCTCGCGCTGGGGCGACGCCGGCGCGCGGATCGTGTCCGTGAGCCCGGGCATCATGTCGACCGGCATGGGGCACCAGGAGCTCGCCAGCGAGACCTTCGGGGGCGTGATGCGATCGATGATCGAGGCGAGCCCGGTCCGGCGCATCGGCACCGCGGACGACGTCGCGGCGACCGTCGAGTGGCTCTGCAGCCGGAGCGCGTCGTTCATCTCGGGCACCGACATCCGGATGGACGGCGGCGTGACGGCGGCGATGCGTTGGGGAGCATGACGGTGGACGCACTCGTCCGATCCGAGGACAACGGCGACGGTGTCGTCGTCCTCACCCTCGCCGACCCGGATCACCGCAACGCGCTCCGCCTCGAGATGACGCGTGCGATCGCCGCGGCAGTGGCCGCAGCGCTCGACGCCGGCGCCCGCGCCATCGTGCTCGCGGCTGAGCCCCCGGCGTTCTGCGCGGGTGGCTCGATCGATGATCTGCTCCAGCCGCGCGCGTCGCTGTCGGAGATGTATGCCGGGTTCCTCGCGCTCTCGTCGTGCCCGGTTCCCACCATCGCCGCGGTCGGTGGGGCGTGCGTGGGCGCCGGCGTGAACCTACCGCTCGCGTGCGACGTGGTCGTCGCGTCGCCGGCGGCGCGGTTCGACCCGCGCTGGCTCGACGTCGGCATCCATCCCGGCGGCGCCCACCTCCGGCGGCTCACCGAGCGGGTCGGTCGACAAGCGACGGCAGCGATGGTGCTCTGCGGCGAATCACTCGACGGCGAGGCGGCCGTCGCTGCCGGTCTGGCCTGGACGTGCGTCGCCCCGGAGGTGCTGCTGGAGACCGCCGTCGCACTCGCCCGGCGAGCCGCATCACGGGATCCGGAACTGGTCCGCCGCACGAAGGCGAGCCTCGCCGCCACGCTCGAGGCGCCGACTGAGGCCGAGGCGCTGGTGATCGAGACGGCCGCTCAGCAGTGGTCGATGGACCGTCCCGGGTTCCGTGACGGCATCGCCGCGATCCAGGCGCGGATGCAGGCCCGCAAGGCCTGAAGCGCCTCGCCGTCTCGGGCAGGTCCGCTCGACGACGTGTCGAACGGACCTGCCCACCGAGACTGCTCAGCCTCCCGTTGCGAACTGCTGGGAGATGCGGTTGGCGTCGAGCTTGGCGGCGTCGAGTGCCGGGTCCGACGGGATCTTCACGATGTACGACGGATCGCAGTCGAACGTCGCCGGTGCCTTCGGTGTCACCCGGGTGTACTGGGTCCCGTCCAGCTTGATCAGCGCCGTGCACTGCGTCGGGTGGTTCGCGCCCGGATCGGTCTCGGTGTAGAGCCCGTGTCCGGTCCAGTTGTGGATGTTCTTGAGGTTGGCGATCGCGCAGTCACGGGTCAGCGTCGCGCCGCACTCCTGTGCAGCAGTGGCCCACAGCAGGAACGCAGAAGCACCGGTCGAGCCGAGCTGGCTGATGTCGCCGCCGCTGGCCTGGAGCAGATCGAGGTAGTCCTGGACCGCGTGGGTCGTGTCCGCGGAAGCCTCGAAGAACGGCGTGGCCGAGATGCGCACGTACAGGTTGTCCATCGCCCCGTCGGTGTTCGCCGCCGCGCAGTCGGCCGAGTAGTGGTTGGCCTCGGTGAGCACCGGGATGTCCAGGCCGTTGGCCTTGGCCGCCTGCATGAACAGCTGCAGGTTGGGCAGGCATGTGCCCGACCAGTAGATGACTCCGGCGCCGGCGTCCTGGATCTGCTTGACGAACGGCGTCCAGTCGGCTTCACCGACGGGGTTGTACTCGATCGTCGTGTTGACCCAGTTCCAGCCGAAGCTCTTCGAGGCGATGACGGCCTTGTCACGCGACTCCTGCGTCGCCGAGAACGCGCCGACGAGTGCGACGGCCTTCTTGACGCCGTCGGGGAAGAGGTCGGCGAACTGCTTGTACATGCCGGCCGTCACCTCGTCCGATGGACCAGGGGTCGGTGCGAAGACGTCCTTGCCGTGCGCGAACGCAGCGCTGACGGCGTAGCCGGGAACCGCCGGCAGGCCGCAGCCGAGGCGGATCTCCTCCTGGTTGGAGTCGAACGCCCAGCCCTCGCCGACGAGGAAGAAGTTCTTCGCGTCGCAGGCGGCCTGCATCGCAGGGCCGACGTTGAACAGCGCGGCGTCGTAGTAGTTGAACGTGATCTTGCGGCCGTTGATGCCGCCGAGGTCGTTGCACTTCGCGACCATCGCCTTCATCGCGTCGGTCAGCTCGTGGTTGAGTCCCGGCGAACCGGAGTAGCCGGCGTCGTCGCCTCCGCCGATCGTGATCGAGTCCTTGGTGACGCCCGGCGTGGTGCCGTCGTCGGCGTTGTTGCCGTCGCCGGCGCCGCAGGGCCACGGCGCATCACCGAACATCGGCAGTGCGGGTGCTGTGGTCGTGGTCTCGGCCGGCAGCGTGGTGTCGGCTGCAGAGCTGGCCGTCGACGCCGCAGACGTTGCCGTCGAGTCGGCGGTGCTCCCCGCCGTGCTGGATGCCGGCGCGGTGGTGGCCACCGTCGTCGCTGCGGCTGCGGCTGCGGTCGTCGTCGGTGCCGCCGTGGTGTCGGCGGAGCTGTCCCGGTCCTTGCCGCACGCGGCCGCCGTCAGCGCGAGCACGGTCAGTGTCGCGGCGAATCGAATGGATCGCTTCCTCTGCATTTGCATCCCCCAGGGTTTGTCGATGGTCAACGGTCGTGGTGCCGCGCCGGGAGGATGTTGAGCAGCGACGACCATTCCGATCGACACCGACGAACGCACCCCCGTGCGCATCCTGAACATCGATCGGCCCCCAGCCGCCGACGTTCCCACGAACGCAGGAGAGCATATTGTATGCACTGGGCACCCGCAATGACCGGACGGTTGCTGGATGCGTCCGGCGATGAGAAGCTCAGGACTCGACAACGATCTCGGAGCGAGCCATGCCGGTGCTGGGAAGAGGTGGTTTCTTCTTCCGTGCGAACGACCCCGACGGGCTGATCGACCAGCTGGTCGCAGCCGGCGTCGAGGTCACGACGAAGCCGGAGTGGAACGACCCCTCGGTCGGTCAGTTCGCGAGGATCCACGATCCCGACGGCAATGCCATCGAGCTCTGGGAGCCGCCGCGTCAGGAGGCGTAGCGACGGAGGCGGTGCCGAGGCGTCACACGTTCGTTCACACGGTGCCGCTCTACGGTCACGTTCGATGACGTTGCTCGACGAGGTCTGCGAGCCGAGTGCGGATCTGGCGCAGCCGATCCGTGGTACGGGCACAATGAGGCCGGGAGGCTCGTTCGTGGACGTGAGGATCCGGTTGCTCGGGAGACCCGAGATCGAGCATGACGGGCGGGCGGCCGCGCCGCCGCGGGGCCGGAAGGCGTGGGCGGTGCTCGCGTACGTGGTGCTCGCCGAGCGTTCGGTCTCGCGTCAGCACCTCGCCGGTCTCCTGTTCGCCGATGCAGCCGATCCGCTGGGTGCGCTGCGCTGGACGTTGGCCGAGCTGCGGCGCACGCTCGGCAGCGCCGACGCGCTGCGCGGCGACCCTGTCGTGCTCGGCGTCGACCGGATGTGCCTCGATGTGTCGATGGTCGCGGCCGGCGATCGCGACGCAGTGCTCGCGGTGCGCGGTGATCTGCTCGAGGGCCTGCACCTCGACGGCTGCGCCGTGTTCGAGTCGTGGCTGGTGGTGGAGCAGTACCGCTGGTCGTCCACCGTCGAGGCGCAGCTGCGGCAGGCGGCGTTCTCCTCGCTCGCGGCGGGCGATCCGGAAGGGGCGGTCGCGTTCGCGTCGGCCGCCGTCGCGCGCAACGTGCTCGACGAGAGCAACCACGAGCTCCTCGTCCGCAGCCTCGCCGCCGCCGGCGATGTCGAGGGCGCGCTCAGGCAGGTGGCGGTTTGCGAGGATGTGCTCGCGCGCGAGCTGGGTGCCACGGTGTCGCCGGCGTTGCACCTCGCGGCACGTCGCAGCGATGTCACGGAGCCGGTCACGGCCGGTGACGCCGCCGAGATCGAGACCCTGATCGAGGCCGGGCGGGCCGCTGTCGGAGCGGGCGCGGTGGACGCCGGACTGGACTGCCTCCGGCGCGCGGTGGCCAAGGCCGCGCACGTCGAGGATGGCAGCATGCGCGCGGTGGCGTTGCTGGCACTGGGGAGTGCGCTCGTCCACAGCGTGCGCGGTCGCGATGGCGAAGGTGCGGTCGTCCTCCACGAAGCACTTCGCGCGGCGGAGGCGGTCGGTGACGATCGGACAACGGCCTCGGCGTGCCGGGAGCTGGGGTTCGTCGACGTGCAGGCCGGCCGGCGCACCACGGCAACGGTGTGGCTGGAACGCGCCATGGCACACGCCGGTGGAGACGATCGCAGTCGCGCAGCGATCCTCGGTGTGCAGGGCATGAACGCGTCGGACATGGGCGACTACCCCGTCGCAACCGCCGCGTTGGAGGAATCGGTGCGGTGCGCCCGGCGCTGTGGCGACGCTCGCCAGGAGGCGTGGTCCCTGTCGATCCTCGCCCGCGTCCACCTCCTGCGCGGCGAGCACGCGCAGGGTGCGGTTCTGATCGAGCGCTCGCTCTCGATCGTTCAGGAGCAGCGCTGGATGGCGTTCCTGCCGTGGCCGCAGGCCATCCGCGCCGAGCTCGAAGTCGGCAGCGGTCGGCTCGGCGACGGTGTCGCTCAGCTGGACCGGGCCTTTGCACTCTCGTGTCAACTGGGTGATCCGTGCTGGGAGGGGATGACCGCTCGTCTGCTCGGGCTGCTGTGCGCACAGCGCGGCGACCTCACCGCGGCCTCGACCTGGCTCGACGAGGGCCGGCGCCGAAGCGGGGCGGTCACCGACCCGTACCAGTGGGTGCGGGCGTACGTGCTGGATGCGATGGTCGAGGTCGCCATCGCCGCCGGCGACCTCGCTCGCGCAGGGTCGCTCACCGAGCAACTGTCGGTGCTCGCCGCCCGCTGCGAGCTGCGCGAAATGGTCGCCCGTGCGCTTGTGCATCAGTGGCGACTCGGCGATGCGAAGGCGCTCGACGCCGCCCGGCTCCTCGCCGACAGGATCGACAACCCGGGCCTTCGACGAGCGCTCGATGACGCGGCACGGGAGATCTCACGATGAGCACGTCCGCGGCACGCCCGAGCCCGGAGCCCACGGACTGGAGGGTGGTCGACGCCGGCTGGGGGCATGCGGCGGCCGACTTCGCGACGCTCAGCGAGCCGTCGAACTGCCGCGAGTACGTCGCCCTGCACCAGCACCTCGGCATCGCCGCCGGCGACCGCGTACTGGACCTGGCGTGTGGCTCGGGACTCGCGATCGAGCTGGCGATCGCCCGCGGGGCTGCCTGCTCCGGAATCGACGCATCGGCCCGACTCGTCGCGGTCGCCGCTGATCGCAGCCCCGATGCAGACATCCGGGTCGGCGACATGTGCGCGCTGCCATGGGACGACGCGTCGTTCGACGTGGTCACCAGCTTCCGCGGGATCTGGGGCACCACCCCCGCCGCGGTCGGCGAAGCGTTCCGCGTGCTGACACCCGGCGGCCGCATCGGGATCACGGTCTGGGGGCACATCAAGGCGTCCGCCGGGGCCTGGGCACTCGCGCCGTTCTCGGCCGCCGCAGAACGCAAGGTCGCCAACCAGGCGGCCATGGTCTCGCTCGGCCGCCCCGGCGCGGGCGAGGCCCTGCTGGCCGAGCACGGTTTCGTCGATGTCCGCCGGGTGTGGATCCCGTTCGTCTGGGAGTTCGCCGACCCCGAGACCTACGCCCGCGCGATCGCCTCCACCGGTCCCGCGTACGAGGCGATCGCCAACGTGGGCGAGCGGGCGTTCATCGAGCTCGCGCTCGAGGTGGCCCGAGCGCACGTGCGCGACGACCTACCGCTGCGGGCGAACATCGACGTCGTCGGCTACCTCGCGACCAGGCCAACCTGAGCGGCCGATCCCACCCGATGAGCGACGGCAGCGCAGCCCGAGAAGGAGACATTCGCAATGTTCATCCAGCCGATCAACCCTGACGTTGCCGACGAGGTACGGGCGTGGACCGACGGTCAGACAGCAGCCTGGGGCTACCTGCCGAACTACGCCGCCGCGTTCGCGTCGCGTCCCGATGTGGCGCGTGCGTGGACCAACCTCAACCTCACGGTGCGCAACGGCATGGACCGGCACCGGTTCGAGATCGCGACGATCGCGGCAGCCCGTGCGATGCGGTCCACGTACTGCACGGCAGCACACTCGACGTTCATGCGCGACACCTGCGGTGATGAGCAGTCGATGGTGGCGCTGGCAACGGACCACGACGCCGTCACGCTCGACCCAGCCGACCGGGCCGTCGCCGCCTTCGCGCGCAAGGTCGTGCTCGACGCGGCCGGCATCACCGCCGACGACACTGCGGCGCTGCGCGCCGTCGGCCTCGACGACAACGACATCGCCGACGTCGTGTTCGCCGTGTCGGCACGGTGCTTCTTCGCCACCGCCCTCGACGCGATGGGTGTGCAAGCCGACGCGCAGCTCGGTGCCGCGTTCGCCCCCGAGCTGACGGAGCGGATGGTCGTCGGACGACCGATCGCCGACTGACCACAAGGCATCGCGTTCCGGCGATGAGTTCGGCTGGTCGACGACGTCGGTCATCATGGAGCCACGACCGGAAGCGACGACATGACCAACCCCGACAAGCAACCCACATCACCCGACCCGACCCGGAGCGCGGGTCCGAGCGCCGTGGCCCGCCGGATGTTCGAACTGATCGAGCCGATCGGTGCCATCCCGTACTCGGCCGACGAACCCAACGAGGCCATGTTCGCCCTGGGGTTCACCAACTACTGGGACACCTACTTCGCCGGACGGGCGGCGCCACTCGGCCTCGTCCCCGCGGAGGTGGTGGATGCGCTGTTCTACAACTTCGCTCCGGGTGAGGTGGCTCGCCACATCCCGAAGGTCTGGCGCACCACCACGCCCGAGCTGGCGATCGCCGCCCGCCAAGCCGGCTGCGTCAAGGCGCTGCGGAGGATCTTCGGTGACCGCGTCGACTCCGCTCCCTTCGCCCGCGCTGCCGAGTTGTTGATGGTGGCGGCCACCAGCGCCCCGGTCGAGGGCCGTCCGATGTACGCCGCGCTCCGCGCTGCAGCGATCCCCGACGATGTGGCGGCTCGCCTGTTCCACGCAGCCGCCCTGCTGCGCGAGCACCGCGGCGACGGGCACATCGCCGCTCTGATGATCGAGGGCGTCGGCCGCCTCGAGGCGCATGTGCTCCTGGCCCTCGACATGGACATGCCCGCCGAGAAGTTCGGGCGCATCCACCACCTCCCGTCGGCACAGCTCGGTGCCGTGATCGATGGACTGCGCGATCGAGGCGTGATCGGTGCAGACGGTTGGCTGAGCGAGCGCGGTCGCGCCGTCAAACGACGCGTCGAGTCGCTCACCGACGACCTCGCCGCGAAGCCCTACGAGGTCCTCGAGCCCGGCGAGATCGACGAGCTGATGGATTCGCTGGCGCCCCTCACCGAGCTGCTCCTCGCCGCCCAGGACTGGGGCTGATGTCGCCGACGCCCAGGCCGCGCCACCGAGCCCCTACGGTTGGAGGGCCGTGGCATCGGGTGCTGCGGTGATGGGGGAGTGGTCGTGGCGAAGCTGATCTACGCGTCGAACATGTCGCTCGACGGCTGGACCGAGGATGCAGACGGCGCCCTCGACTGGGCTCCACCGGACGCCGATGTCTTCGCGTGCATCACCGAGTTGATGGGGTCCGCCGGCACGTACCTCTACGGGCGGCGCATGTACGAGACGCTGGCCGTGTGGGAGACAGAGCCGAGTCTGGCGGCACAGTCTGATCGGGCGGCCGAGTACGCGATCGCATGGCAGGCCGCGGACAAGGTGGTCTACTCCTCGACCCTCGCCGCCCCGCTCACTGCGAACACGAGGCTCGCACGCCGCTTCGATCCCAGCGCAGTCATCGACATGAAGGATGCCGCCAGTCGGGATCTGCTGGTGGGTGGCCCGCACCTCGCAGCGCAAGCACTCTCCGCTGGACTCGTCGACGAGCTCGCGCTGTTCGTCTGGCCGGTCGTCCTCGGCGGGCGCAAACCTGCGCTGCCGGCCGCGTTGCAAGTCGATCTCGAGCTCATCGACGAGCACCGCTTCGGCAACGGCGTGATCCATCTTCGCTATCGCGTGCGGTGACGGAACTGATCTGCCTGGCGGGCTACGGGGATGATCGGGCGTGATGGCGTGCAGCCTTTGCTCGATTGCCGCACGTGGCCATCGAGCACCACCGTCGTCGCCGTGACGGGGATGGGTCGAGGAAGAGCCACGAGCACCGCCCGCACAGCGCGACGTGGTGCCATTCTTCGCCACTGAGGAGCGCATTCGTCGCGATGGCGGCACGACGTGATGGCAGCGCGAGGCCGACCTCGTCGATCGTCACCGTCCAGACGCCTTCGGAGGACGACGTCGTGGCGAGTCGTGCAGCACCGAGGGCCGAGGTGATGTCGCCGGCGACGCGTGCCCGATCCGCTGCTTCGCTCTGGTCGCCGGTGGCCGCGGCTCGCAGCCATCGGTGCAACGCCTCGCGCTGGTCTCGCGTGGCAGCGAGCACTGCCGCCGCGCCGGCCGGATCATGTGCTGCCAGCGCGGCGAGCGTCTCCGCCTCGCTCGCGTCGAGGAGGTGGGCGGCGGATGCCCACGCCAGGAGATCGGCGTAGGCGTTCAGGCGCTCCACCCGCTCGCGCTTGTAACCGCCCACCGTGTTGGTGAAGTCCAGCGCGACGTGTCCGCCGACGAAGGTCTCGGGATCCCAATCGCCGTCCCGGTCGGTCGCTTCCGTCTCCTGCACGTTGACATCCTTTCACGCGTCTGTCTAACCTGAAACTGACAGAAAGAGGTTACACATGGAACTGACCGAGACATTCACCTTTCGCGGCGATCGCGTCCGTTGGGGCGTCCGCGGTGACGGACCACCGCTCGTGCTGCTGCACGGCACCCCGTTCTCGTCGCTCGTCTGGCGTCGCATCGAGCCCAACCTCATCGGGCAACGCCGTGTCTTCGTCTTCGATCTCGTCGGATACGGCAGGTCGGACAAGCGCGACGGACAGGACGTGTCGCTCGGTGTCCAGAACGACCTCTTCGCCGAGCTGCTCGATCACTGGGCGTTGGACGCGCCCGACGTCGTCGCCCACGACTTCGGCGGCACCACCGCACTGCGCACCCACCTCCTCAACGGACGCGAGTACCGCACCCTGACCCTGCTGGATCCGTTGGCGCTCAGCCCGTGGGGCTCTGAGCTCGTCGTGTCGGCGCGCCAGCACCAGGAGGTCTACGCCCAGCTGCCGCCCTACATCCACGAAGCCGTCGTGCGCGCGTACATCAGCCGGAACAGCAACCGCACGCTCACCGACGAGGAGATGCACCACTACCTCGATCAATGGCTCGGCGACGTCGGTCAGGCCTCCTTCTATCGACAGATCGCGCAGATGGACGAGCGCTACACCGACGAGATCCGCGACCGCCTCGCGGAGGTCCGCTGTCCCGTGAGCATCCTGTGGGGCCGCGACGATGCCCTGATCCCGGTCGAGCGCGCCCACGAGCTGGCTCGGCTCATCCCCGGAGCGGAACTGCGGGTAATCGACGGAGCGGGTCACCTGTTGCAGGAGGACAGCCCCGAGTCCGTCGTCGCGACCATCCTCCGAGCGATCGACGCCGTGCCGGCAACGATGTGAATTGCGCGGCCTCCGCTCGACGTGGCCTGATACGAACTGGTCGTGACCGACAAGCCCGACGTTCCCATCGACGACGTCGAGCGGTTCCTGGTCGCGCAGCACGGCCGGCCGATGAGTCCGCGGATCCGGCATCGTCTGCACTGGCGAATCGTGGAGACGGAACGGAGACGCAGTTGCGCAAGCTCAAGGTGATCAACCACATGTCGTTGGACGGCGTGATCCAGAACTCGCCCGAAGACGGGTTCCCGTACGCTGATTGGGGGGCGCGGTACCGGAGCCCGGAGGGTCGCGACTTCATCCTCCAGACGTATGGAGAGCGCTACGACGCGCTGATCGGTCGCCGCACCTACGACATGTGGTCCACCTTCTGGCCGAAGGTGCCTGCGGGTGACCCGTTCTCCGATCGGCTCCGGGCGGCGACGAAGTACGTCGTCACGCATCGTCCGGACAGCCTCGAGTGGGGTCCGTTCGAGAGCGTCGGCCCGGATCTCGTCTCGGACGTCCGCCGCGTCAAGGAGTCCGACGGCCCAGACCTCGTGTGCTGCGGCAGCTCCACACTCACCTCCGCGCTGATCGAGCACGGTCTGGTCGACGAGCTCGTGCTGCCCATCAACCCCGTCATGGTGGGCACCGGCAAGCGGCTCTTCGCGGAGGGAACTCCTGGCCGGTCGTTCGAGCTCGCGAGCACGACGGCCTTTCCGTCCGGCATCGTCGTCTGCGCCTACACCCTCGGCGAGCCCTTGCAGGCGCTGCCGGCCTGACCGGAGACGAACGCGGCGAGCGTCAGGGCCCGATGCAGATCAGTTGGGCGGTGTTCAGCCAGTCATCGCCTTCGCCGACGTAGCGATCGGCCATACCGAATGCCAAGCGCGCTACTGCACCGTCGAGAAGTCGGTCGGCCGCCAGAACTCGTTGCGGATGCTCGCGACGATCTTGTCGGGCGTTTCGCTCGCGACCCGAGCAGAGATCCAGTCCGGGTCCGCGACGAACCCGGGCCACTTCTCCTCGCGTTCGGCGAGCGATTCCCAGGCGAGCAGGTAGTGCAGCACCTGGTTGTTCTCGCCGACGTCGACGGTCCAGAACCCGGCCGTGCGGATGCCGTGCTTCTCCCACAGGCCGAGCGTGGTCGTGCGGAAGCGGTCGAGCAGGGCCGGCAGGCGTCCCGGCAGGCACGTGTAGGCGCGGTACTCGTAGATCACCGTCGGAGCGTAGCCCGGGCCGATTCTCCGACGATCGGCACGGCTCGGCAGCCGTGGCTGGGTTGTTCACTGCTCGCACGGAACCGCCCTACTCCGTCTGCAGCTCGATGGGAGCGGCGTCTCGAGCGTGTGGTCGTCACTGATCGAATGGGGATCGGGTGCCTGTCTCGTCGACGATGACCTCGATTCCTTCCTCGACTTCGAACCCGGCCTGTCGGATCGGGCCGGTGGGCCTGAGGCACGAGATGGTCACGCCGGTCGTGGTCGAGCGTCGGTCGACGAGTTTGAAGCTTCGTGGCGCGACGCCATCGGTGAAGAGTCGTCGACCCTGGCCCAGAACGACAGGGTAGGTCCACAACCGGTACTCATCGATCAGGCCGAGATCATGCAATGCGCGAACGAGGGTCCCGCTGCCGTGCACCTGAACCTCGTCGCCCGGCAGGGCCTTGATCGCTCCCACGGCCGTCGCGAGGTCGTCGGTGATGAGCTCGGTGCCCGCCCAGACCGTCGGGGTGCCGGCCCCGGCCACGACGTACTTCG
This sequence comes from Ilumatobacteraceae bacterium, assembly GCA_025463305.1. Next base: position 1,705 of record JAOBWK010000023.1, on the reverse strand, counting down.
GTCGGCCGTTGAGCCGCCGCGCAACGGGATCGCTGTCGTCGGTGACACGCGGCCAGAACGCAGCAAAGGTCTCGAAGGTGCGCCGACCGAGGAGGAAGGCGTCGGCGTGGGCGAACCACTCGGCAACGAATGAACCGGCAGCGGGGTCCATGAACGCGGGGAGCCATCCGCCGAGTTCGAAGCCGTTCGAGCGGTCTTCATCGGCCCCTCCCGGACCTTGCGTGACGCCATCGAGCGTGAGGAATGTGGTGACGGTCAGTTTCATCAGTGTGCTCCAGTGCTGGGTAGCGAGGCTTGCGTGATCTCTACGAACGGAGTCGACCGAAATCGACAGGTCACGACGAACATCCCTGATGCAGCTGCGGAATCGCTCTCCGGGCCTGTCAGTGACGTCACCTTCAGGACCGCGCCGCCTGCGGACGCTCGCTGAACCAGCACCCCTGAAGCGATGCATGTTGTGCTCCGTGCCGCGCCGGCTTGCTGCACCCCGATGCGCCGGGACTGCCGACTGTTCTTTCGGAGGGATGTTCAATGCAGGTGACGTGCGAAGAAGTGTCCCGCATCCTCTCCGGCGAACGATGGGACGCCGGTGTGTCCGCCCATGTTTGCTTGCAAGGTCTTCTCCGGGGAGCCGAATGCATCGAACAGGTCGAGCGCCATCTGCCGGTCGTTGCCTTCGTCGTCCCATTGGAGAAGGACGTGGAGCGGGATCGTCACGCGCCGAGCCTCCTCGAGAATCGTCGCTGGGACGAAGCTTCCAGCGAACAGGCCGGCGGCAACGATCCGCGGGTCGGTCGCTGCGAGGCGGACGCCGATGGAGATGATCCCGCCCGAGTAGGCGACTGGGCCGCCGATCTCGGGCAGCGTGAGCGCGGCGTCCATGACCGCCTGCCATTCCGGGACCGACGCGTCCACGAGAGGAAGGATGAGCCGGTCCACCACGTCCGGTGGAACCGGTCGCCCAGCCGCGAGTGCTGCGCGCAGATCAGCGCGCGCTTGTTCGGTCGCGCGCGACGGTGGGCGGTCGCCGGTCCACGGCAGTTCGATCGTGGCGCTGGCATAGCCGTCGGCCGCTGCCCGTTGGGCTCGTGCCGACAGGCGCGGTCGCATCAGCTGCAGCCGGCCTGGGTGCCCGAGGAGAATCAATGGCACCGGAGACGCCGCCGAGGCGGAAGTAGGTGTCCACAGAATGCCGGGGACGTCGCCGAGGAGGAAGTCGCGCTCGACGACGCCGTCGTCGAGTTGCTGTGCAATGAAGTCGAAGTTCACGGTTGAACCTTTCGGGAGTGCGTGAAAGCGGCGCTCCCAGACGACCTATCGCCCGACCATGCCTCCAGCGAGGAGCGCCAATCTTGATCCAGTCATCGGTACTCCTTCCCCAATTGATGCACGGTCTCGGGACCGAACGACATTATCTCTGGATCGCTAGACGATCCCAGCTGCACCTGAGGCAACGTCCAGCGGGTCACGTTGGCGTCTCGTCAGCGGACCTCGGCTGGCCAACGGGTCGTCAGCCAATCCAGAATCATGTTGAGCGCCTGCGGGTCGAGCCTGGTGCCGTCCTGGTTGTAGCCGTTTCCGGGGGCTGCGGCTACCTCATCGGGGGTGCGGATGTCCTCTTTGAGGACGTGGTTTGCCGTCGGTGGGAACGCAAAGGTGACGTTGCTCATTCCGGCGGCGGCTGCTTGAAGCGGATCGCCGTCGG
>JAOBWK010000019.1 GCA_025463305.1 Ilumatobacteraceae bacterium | reverse complement strand
CCAGGCCGACGGTCCCCAGGCCCTCGCGGACGGCGTCGCGGCGGCCGAGCGGCAACTCGCCGAGGAGTGCCCCGGCGAGGAGATCCGCCGGCTGCACTACCTCAGCGTCCCGCCCAAGGCGGCGCTCCCGGTCGTCCACCAGCTCGCCGAGGCCGGCCTCGTGGAGCGGTCCCGGATCATCATGGAGAAGCCCTTCGGGACCGACCTGAAGACCGCCAAGAAGCTCAACGCCCGGCTGCACGAGGTGTTCGCCGAGGAGCAGATCTTCCGCATCGACCACTTCCTGGGCAAGGAGGCGGCCCAGAACATCCTGGCGTTCCGCTTCGCCAACGGGCTGTTCGAGCCGATCTGGCACCGCAACCACATCAGCCACGTGCAGATCGACGTGCCCGAGGAGCTCGGGCTCGCCCAGCGCGCCAACTTCTACGAGTCCACCGGCGCCTACCGCGACATGGTGGTGACCCACCTGTTCCAGGTGCTGGCCTTCACCGCGATGGAGCCGCCGACCGCGCTGGAGCCCCGGGCGATCAGCGAGGAGAAGAACAAGGTCTTCCGCTCGATGCTGCCGATCGAGCCGCACGACGTGGTCCGCGGGCAGTACATCGGCTACCGCGACATCGAGGGCGTCCGGCACGACTCCGAGACCGAGACCTTCATCGCGCTCAAGTGCTACGTCGACAACTGGCGCTGGGCAGGTGTGCCGTTCTACCTCCGCACGGGCAAGCGGCTGGCCGAGGGGGCGCGGATCATCTCGATCGCGTTCCGCGAGCCGCCGAAGAGCATGTTCCCGCCGGGTTCCGGCGTGGGCGCGCACGGCCCCGACCACCTCACGTTCGACCTCGCCGACTCCTCGAAGCTGTCGCTGTCGTTCTACGGCAAACGCCCAGGACCGGGCATGAAGCTCGACAAGCTGAGCCTGCAGTTCGCGCTCCACGAGACGGGGCGCGAGGCCGACGTGCTCGAGGCCTACGAGCGGCTGATCCACGACGCGATGAGCGGCGACCACACGCTGTTCACCACCGCCGAGGGCATCGAGCGGCTGTGGGAGCTGTCGACGCCGCTGCTCCAGTCGCCGCCGCCGGTGCGCTCGTACTCGCCCGGATCATGGGGCCCGAACGCCATCCACCAGCTCATCGCTCCGCACGCCTGGCGCCTGCCGTTCGAGCGTGCCTGGCGCAGCAAGGTCTGACAGGAGCCCTCCCGGAGACGACCACTACTGTCCGGGAGATGAGCGAGGACGATCTCTACTACACGATGGCCCAGACGGGACCGTACGCACCGGTGATCGGGTCGGCCCTGATCACGATGGTCGAGCCGCACGTCGGTCACGACGCGGCCTACAACCGCTGGTACGAGGACGATCACTTCAATGCCGGGGCGATGGCGTTCCCCTGGCTGTGGGCCGGCCGGCGTTGGGTCGCGCCCGTGCCGTACCAGAAGCTGCGCTACCCGAAGGACTCCGCCGTCGCCCAGCCGGTCGAGGCCGGCAAGTACATCTCCACGTACTGGATCACCGACGGCCAGTTCGAGGCGCAGATGCGCTGGGCCGTCGGCACCAACCACCGGCTCTTCGCCGACGGTCGCGTGTTCATGGAGCGCGACCACACGTTCACGTCGTTCCAGCGAGCTCGTGGCGTCATCTATCGCGACGCGACCGGCCCGCGCGACATCCACGCGCTGCACTACCCGTACCAAGGCCTGGTGCTCGAGGTCATCGACTCGCCGGATCCGGCGAGCTGCGAGCAGATGCTCGCCTGGCTCCTCGCCAACCGCACGCCCGCACCTGACTCGAAGGTCGCGATCGGAACGATCTTCCAGCCGATGCCGCTGCCCGGTGACAAGCAGCCCTACGTCAAAGACGTCGAGGGCGTCGACACCCGCCTGACGATCCTGTGGTTCACCGAGGCCGATCCGAAGGACATCTGGGACGAGTTCACGGGCGTCGGCGAGACGGTCGCCGCCACCGGTCTCGGCCGCGTCGAACTGATCGCGCCGTTCATCCCGACCCTGCCCGGCACCGAGATGTACGTCGACCAGCTGCGCGAGTAGGCGATCGAGCCGAGCTTCGCGCGTCCGGCGCCATGGCCCGCACGCTGGTGCTGTGAGTGCCATCCCCCGATCGGGGGACGTTTTGTCAAGCATTCCTCAAGAACTTCACGAATAACTCTTGAATCTCGAATCATGTGCCGAGATACGAGTGACCGGCTTCACAGGCGGAGTACGGCGTGACAAGTGAGGGTAGGACATGCGGATCATCAACGAGGGCGGGCGCACGCGCCGCCGAATCGGTCGCTCTGCGATCATCGTCGCCGGCATCGCCGGTCTGACGGCAACAGCGCTGACGGCCAGTGGCTCGTCAGCGGCCGCTCCACCGAAGGTCGAGGCGGGTCACCACGTCGAGGCGACGGCCACCGACGGCACCGCGCTGCCGCCCGGTGCCTTCGTCGCAGTCAGCCCGGTGCGAATCCTGGACACCCGTCCAGCCCCGGCCGGCCCGGTCGGGCTCACCACGCCGGCCAAGCTCGGACCGGGCGCTCGGCTCGACCTGCGCCTTGCCGGTGACGGTCTGATCGTCCCAGCGGCGGCGACGGGAGTGCTGATCAACGTCACCATCGACGAGGACGCCACGCTCCCGAGCTACCTCACGGTGTGGCCGATGGGTGAGCCCCAGCCGTTCACCTCGGCCAACAACGCGTACCCCGGTCTGATCCAGGCCAACTCGCTGGTGGCCAAGCTCGGCAACGGTGGCATCAGCATCTTCAACCAGCGCGGCTCGATCAACGTGATCATCGACCTCGTCGGCTACGTGATGCCGCTGAGCGCGATCGACCTCCCCGGCTCGCAGCTCAGCTCGGGCTCGGGTGCACCGACCAGCAGCATCGGTGACGACGGCGACTTCTACCTCGACGTCACCAACCACGTCCTGTACGGCCCGAAGACCGGCGGCAACTGGCCGACACCCGGCATCACGCTCGGCGGCGGTGCTGCCGGCCCGTCGGGCCCCGCCGGTCCTGCCGGCGCTGCGGGTGCCACCGGAGCAACCGGCCCGGCGGGTCCCGCAGGACCAACGGGTGCGACGGGCCTCACCGGTGCGACGGGCGCCGCTGGCGCCACGGGTGCCGCTGGCGCCGCTGGTGCCGCCGGGTCGAAGATCCTCACCGGTTCCGGCGTTCCCGCCGGCGCGCTCGGCTCGGTCAACGACTTCTACGAGGACACCGCCACCGGCAACGTCTACCTCAAGACCGCCGCGAGCACCTGGACCTTCCAGAACTCGCTGGTCGGCCCGGCCGGTGGCATCGCTGCGGCGCTCGGGACGTTCAACGACTCGCCGACGTTGACCGGCGGCGTGGTCCCGTTCCCGACGACGAACGACACGACGTCGGGCACCCTGACGACGGCCATCGCTCACGCCTCCGGCACGCCGAGCACGTTCACCCTCGCGGTCGGCTCGTACCGCGTCACCTACCGGGTGGCTGTCAGCGCCGGCGTCGGGTCCAGCGGCTCGGCCCGGCTCACCGTGAACGGCACGGGCGTCGGCTCCACCAACTCGCTGCTCGGGTTGGGCATCCTCTCGGTGGGCGCTGTCGCCCAGGACACCGTGCTGATCAACGTCACCGGTTCGCCGGCGGCGCTCCAGCTGTCGATGCCCGGTGCTGTCAACCTGAGCCTTGGCTCGGCGTCGATCGAGATCGAGAAGGTCGCCTGACCCACGGGTCGACCTGACACGAGGTTGTCACGCCGGCGGTTCGGCCCGTCGTCTTCGGACGGCGTGCCGGACCGTCGGCGCGTCCGGACGCATGCGGGGTCCGGGCGTCAGCGGCGGCGCTTGGGGTTGGCGGCCACCATCCGTCGGCCGAGCTCGCGCAGCTCATCGGCGAGCCCCGCCGGCTCGACCACCTCGTACGGCAGCGGCAGGCTCGCCAGGTAGCGAGCCACCCAGTCGAGGTCGCCGCCGATCTCGACGATCGTGTACGCCGGATCGTCGGGATCCGCGTGCGCGACGCCGACGGTGGGATGGATCTCGCGGAGCGCCTCGGCGAGCGTGGCGGCGACCCGCACGATCGACCGCTGCTCGTAGGAGCTGACCGCGAGCCCCTTCGCCACCAAGGCCGCGGCGTCGGGTTCGTGGCTTCGTTGGAATCGGGCGCCGGTGGTTCGTGGCCGGGTGATCCGGTCGACCCGGAACGTGCGCCAGTCGGCGCGGTCGAGATCGAACGCGACCAGGTACCAGCGCTGGCCGACCGACACCAGCCGGAACGGCTCGGTGTGGCGCATCGACTCGGCGCCGTCGCCGGTGCGGTAGTCGAACCGGAACCGCTCGTTGCGGGCGCAGGCGAGCGCAACCGCCATCAGCGTCTCGACGTTGCCGGTGGTGTCGACGCCTCCCGAACGGCTCGAGGCGTGGCCGACGCCGACGACCACGGAGGTGAGCGCACCGACTCGCTCCCGGAGCGCCGCGGGCATCACCTGGCCGAGCTTGGTCAGGGCGCTGAGCGCGCCGTCGGCGATGACGGTCGACGAGCGCTGGGAGATGTCGTGAAGGGCGACGGCCATCGACACCGCCTCGTCGTCGCTGAGCAGCAGGGGTGGGAGCCGACCGCCGGCGGCGAGTGAGTATCCACCGTACGGTCCGGTGACGGACTCGATGGGATAGCCCAGCGCTCGCAACCGGGTCATGTCGCGCCGCACCGACCGCTCGGTGATCTCCAGCCGCTCGGCCAGCTCGTCGGCGCGCCAGGTGGCGCGGGACGACATCAGGGTCAGCAGGTGGAGCAGTCGGGCGGGTGTGTCGATGCCGACATCTTCGCAGATTCCCTCGCGGGTTGCGGACGTAAACTGTCCGCAACCGTGCGTATGTTCGATCGTGTGAGGCGGGGCCGTCCCGACTCGTTGCCCACCGATCGAAGGAGCCGACATGAACACCGACATGCACCTGCAGATGGCGCTCGAGCGTCAGGCGGCGCTGCGCGCCGACGTCCATCGCAATGCGATCACGCGCCGCTGGCGCCGCCGGCACGCGCTGCCCGCCAACAGCGAGATCGGGGCAGGCGTGCGCAGCACCGTGCACACGGTCAGCGGGACTTAACGACCCGGAACACCGGGAACCCGGGGGCGATGGCGGCCACGTCGGCATCGCTCGACGAGGCGTCGATGCCGTCGAAGAACGCACCGACCTCCCACTTCCAGCGGCGCAGGTACTCGCGGAGGATCTCCGGCTTGGCCGCATCGGCGAGCTCGACGGCGGTGAAGGCCTCGGTGCGCCGACCGACCTTCAGCTCGCCATGGCCGGCGGCACGCAGGTTGCGCACCCACTGTGCCTGACCCCGGGGGGCCACCAGGTACTGCGTGCCGTCGATGGTGAGCAGGTTGACGGGGACCGAGCGCCACTGGCCCGAGGTCCGGCCCTGCACCCGCAGCTCTCGGGATCCCATGACGCTGATGCCCATCCGGGTCAGGCGGCGGACGACGCGGTTGAACACGTTGACGGTGAACCAGCCCGGCTGGAGGTACCGGCTGTCGGTCGCGGTGGCGGGGCTGGCGGTGTGGATGGCGGTCATGATGGCTCCTCGGTTCGGGAGAGCACTGCTCTCGTTGACATCACTGTGCACCAGTCCGCATCCGAAGTCAAGAGCAGTGCTCTCGATTGTTGTCAATGATCTCGAATCATGCGACACTGACGTCGTGAACGCACAGCAGACGCCGACCTCCGGACAGACCGCGACGGTGGATCCACCGGTGCCCCGGATGCGCACCGCACGCGACCGGGCCCGCGTCGAGGTGACCAACGAGATCATGGCGGTCGCACGTCGTCAGCTGTCCGAAGCCGGTGCGTCGGCGCTGTCGTTGCGAAGCGTGGCACGCGAGGTCGGGATGGTCTCGTCAGCGGTGTACCGGTACTTCCCGAGCCGAGACGATCTCCTCACTGCACTGATCGTCGACGCCTACCGATCGGTGGGGGAGGCCGCCATCACGGCTGCCGACGCGGTGCCGCGCGCCGACCTGGCCGAACGATGGATGGCGATCACGTCGGCCGTCAGGCTGTGGGCGATCGCATCTCCACACGAGTACGGCCTGATCTTCGGCACGCCCGTGCCCGGCTACCTGGCCCCCGTCGACACGATCGATCCGGCCACCATCGTGCCGCTCGCGCTCCTCGAGGTGCTCGTCGACGCCGCCGCGACGAACGCGTCGACCTCGTGGAAGGGGCGCCGCACCGCGGCGCCCGTGAAGCAGGACCTCGCCGCACTCCGCGACGGCGTGCGGAGCCTGCTGCCCGGCATCGGCGCGCTGGGCGACGGCACGCTCGCCCAGGGGCTGATGGCGTGGACCCAGCTGATCGGGATGATCAGCTTCGAGCTGTTCGGCCACCTGCACAACGTGATCGTCGACTTCGGCGCGTACTTCGAGCAGCAGACCCGCAACATCGCGATCGACCTCGGCCTGACCGCACGACACGGGTCGTCTGCGCGATCGACCGCCGGATGAGCGGCGCTCCGGTGCCCCGGTTCTCGCGCGCCGAGCTCGAGCGGTTCGTCGGCGCCACCGTCGACGACTTGGTCGACGCGCGGACGGAGCTGCTGTTCGTCGGCATCAACCCCGGTCTCTGGACGGCTGCGGTGAACGCCCACTTCGCGCGTGGCGGCAACCGGTTCTGGCCAGCGCTCCACATGGCGGGGATCGTGCCCAGGCTCGTCGATGCCAGAGCCGGGATGTCGGCAGCCGATCGCGAGATGGTGCTCGGCGCTGGCGTCGGGATCACCAACCTCGTCGCGACGGCCTCGGCCAGAGCCGATGAACTGACCCGGCAGGAGCTCCTCGACGGCGGCGCCCACCTTGCCGGGCGCGTCGCCGAGTTGCGACCGCGAGTGGTCGCGATGCTCGGCGTGACGGCGTACCGGGTCGCGTTCGGTCGACGCGACACTCGAGCAGGGCGTCAGGACGAAGGGCTCGCCGGGAGCGAGCTGTGGGTGCTGCCCAACCCCAGCGGGTTGAACGCTCACGAGACGGCGGCCTCGCTGGCTTCGGCGTACCGGAGTGCGGCAGATGCAGCACAACTCCGGAACTTCGTTACAGAAATGTAATACGGTCGCCGTCAGCGCGTGAGTGACCACCACTTGTGAAGGGGCAACTGGCATCCACGCCATCCCACAAGGAGCTTCCCCACCATGCGTTACACACCTCGCCAATCGAGCAAGTCCGCCGCTGCCGGCAAGGCAGCCATCGCTGCGGCGTCCGCCGCACTGATGTTCGCCGCGTTCGGAGGCACCAGCTTCGCCGCCGCCCCCAGCCGTCCGGCCGACTCGCCGGTGTGCGGTGTCGTCGGTGGCGTCGTGGCGACCGTCGGCCAGGTGTGCACGTCGGTCGTCGACGCGTTGCCGGTGCCCGACCTCGGTTCCGGCGCGTCGGGTGGCTCGACCAACTCGGCTCTGCCGGCGCTTCCGGGCCTGCCCGATCTCGGCTCGGTCCTGCCGGCGCTGCCATCCGGTGACGCCTCCGGCGGGTCGTCCGCGCTGCCGGGTCTGCCCGATCTCGGCTCGGTCCTCCCAGCCCTCACGGGCGTGCTGCCCACCGGCGCCCTGCCGACGGGCGCGCTGCCGACCGGCGCTGCGCCTTCCACTGCCGCTCCGGCCGCGACCCCCACGGTCCCCGGTCTGCCGACGGGCGCGCTGCCCACCGGCGCACTGCCCAGCCTCGCCGCAGTGCCGGCGGCAGTCGCCACGCTGTTCAACACCGTGGACCCCATCATCGGCACGCTGCACGATTCGCTCCCGGATCAGGTCACGAGCGCATTGCCGGTGGACACCCTCACGGGCGCGCTGTCGCCGGTCGTCACCCCGGTCCTCGGCGCCGTGAACTCGGTCGGCAAGGTCGTCACCACGGCCCTGCCGATCACCGGCCCGATCGTCAACCCGGTGCTCGACACGCTGAACGCGCTGCCGGGTCAGCTCAACACCGCCCTCGGGACCCTCGCCAACGGTCAGCAGCCGGCCACCACCACGCCGGCCGTTGTCCCGGTGTCCGTGCCGGCCCTGCCGCTCGTCGCGACCGGCGATCCGTCGTCGGCTGCCGTGGCGCCTGAGCCCGAGGTGAACCCCGACCGTTCCCCGGCCGCCCAGGACGTCGCCCAGGAACCAGCCGTCCAGCCGGCCGCCACGCCGACAGCCGCCGTGGCCCCGAAGTCCGGCAGCGGCGGCGACTCGCTGCCCGTGACGGGCATCGGCTTCGCCGGCGTCGGGCTCGCCGGTGCGATCGCACTGAGCTGGGGCTCGTTCGCCCGTTCGTTGGCCGCTCGCCGCAAGGTGCTCCCCGAGGGCTGATCCCCCCGGATGACAAGCCTCGCAGCACTCCTGCCGTCCCATCCGGGGAGCTGCGTGGAGCGTCGGGGGCCGACCTGGCGGGTCGGCCCCCGATGTCTCAAGATTCAGGAAAGTCTGTTCGCGTGAACGGTCTCCTGGAAGATTGGTCATCTACACTGCCATTACAGTGTGTTTCGGTGGCGAGCAGCCGAGGTACGTTGAGGTCGCGTCAGGTCAGAAACGTTGCGGGGAAACGATGCCGACAAGCACAGGAACGAGATCCGGGGCACGGACAGCACTACGGGATCCGTTCGTCGCGCAGAAGAGTGACGACGACCTCGTCGACGAGGCTCGCCGCATCGGCAACGACAACGGTGCGTACGAGGAGCTGTACCGCCGCCACGAGAACGCAGCCCGCAACGTCGCCCGGCACATCCTTCGCTCCCGTCAGGACGCCGACGACGTGGTCAACGAGTCGTTCGCCGGCGTCATCTCCGCCATCAGCAACGGCGCTGGTCCCCGCACCAACTTCCGTCAGTACCTGATGGCGTGCGTCCGCAACAGCTGCAAGTCGCGGCGCTGGAGCGGTGGTGCGATCAGCACCGATCCGTCCGTCATGGAAGAGAACGGTGTGTGCTTCGAGGATCCGGACCGACTGTCCGAGCAGGGCCTCGTGGCCAGCGCGTTCTCGTCGCTGTCACCCGACTGGCAGCTCACCCTCTGGCTCACCGCGGTCGAGGAGCGGCCAACGTCCGAAGTCGCCGAGCAGCTCGGCCGCCGGCCCGGCGCCGTCGCCGCGCTCGCGCACCGCGCTCGTGAGGCGTTCGCCGAGGCCTACCTCGCCCAGCACCAAGCCCGCAACACCTCGCCGGCGTGCGCCAAGATCGCGCCCAAGCTCGCCCACTACGTTCGCGGCAACTCCGGCGAGATCGACACGTTGGTCGTAGAGCGGCACCTCGTCAACTGTGTGCCGTGCAGTTGTGCGGTCGACGAGCTGCGCGACCTCAACTCGTCGCTGCGTACCCTCACCGGCCCGGCCCCGCTGCTCGGCGCAGGCCTCACCGCGGTCGGCGCCGGCGCCGCGATGCTCGGCGGCGCGGTGCCACTCGCGACGGCAGGCGGCTGGTCGTTGGGCGCCCTCGGCGGCGCCACCATCGCCAAGGCCGCCCTCATCGGCGCGCTGATCCTGCCGGCCGCCGCACTCGTCGCCAACGACAGTGGTGCGTCGGAGCCGTCTCGGGCGGCAACGGGCGCGCGCAGCGTCTCGATCCCCGATCAGGTCCCGTCGGTCGGCGGCGTGAAGGCCACGTCCACCAGCGCTGCGGATCCGTCGGCCGAGGTCGTCACCGACGGGGGCGATCCCGCCTCATCCGTCGTGTCGGCGGTCGATGCCAACGCGCCGACGGGTGGCACGGTCGCCGGCGGCAACGCTGCTTCACCGACCAGCACTGGTTCGCCGCTCGGCGCCGTGCTCGGCGCCGTGCCCGATCCCGTGGGCGCGGCGGTCCACCCCAATGGTGAGAACGCTCCGGTCACCGTCCCCGGCGTGCTGCCGACGGGCAGCGCGGCGTCCGTGCCGCCGATCGTGGTCAAGGTCCCGCTGCCCGGCGGCAACGGCACCGGCGGCGGCGTCGGGATCACCGTCGCGGCCACTCCGTCGAGCGTCGCGATCGGCGCCGACATCACCGTCCCTGTCATCGGTGGCAACGCGTCGGTCACGCTCAACGGCGGACCGAATGGCGTGAACGTCGGTGTCAGCGCCACCGTCCCGGTGGTCACGATCCCCGTCGCGGTCGGCGTCTCCATCCCACCGGGCGGCACGCCGGCCATCTCGGTCAGCGCCGTCAGCACGCCAGCCGTCGTGCTGCCCAGCGTGTCCACGCCGGCCATCACCACACCGGTCGTCACGGTGCCGGGCGGCGGCACGCTGCTCCCGTCGGTCACCGTCCTCCCGCCGGTCAGCACGCCATCGGTCACCCTCCTGCCGTCGGTCACGCTGCCGTCGATCACCATCCCGTCGATCGGGCTCGGCAACATCGTGCCCTCGATCCTCCAGGGTGTGCTCGGCAACCACTGAGTCGGATCGTCACCACCGGCAACTGGCCGTTTACGGCGATGCGGTGCGGGGTACCAGCGGTGCATGACACTCTCCGACACCGTCACCTCGTTCGCCCACGACGCGGCCTCGGCCGCGAGCGATCTCGGCAGCCAGGCCGCCGAGCTCGGCCGCAGTGCTGCTGACGCCAGCATCGACGCCGCGTCCACCGTCGCATCGGCCGCCGGCCACCTCGCGCACACCCTGCGCCGTCAGGCGCCGATCGTCGTGCAACGCAAGCGCTCGAAGACGCCCTGGGTCATCGCCGTCCTCATCGCCGCCGTCGCAGCGGGAGCCGTGGTGTTCCGCGGCAAGCGCAACAGCGGCTCGATCGCACCCGTCGCACCGGCCGAGGATGCCGCCGAGGCGACCACTGCCAAGCCGAAGATGACGGTCGCCCACGCCTCCTGAGCCGTTCGGTGACGTCTGCGTCGCAGGCGTCACCATCCGGCGGCCGGCAGCAATGCGCTCGTAACCTGAGCGCATGGCCGGCAGCATTCGTCAGACCTTCCCGCTGGGCACGCAGTGGCCAACCGTGGATCCGTTCCTGTTCTGCGTGCACCACGTCGACGCCTACCCGGCGGGCAACGCCGACTTCGGTCCGGCTGCATCCCTCGAGGGGCGGACGCTCGGATCGGACTTCGAAGGCATCGACGGTTGGCGGATGTACCACGGCGAGGTCGTGCCAGGGTTCCCGCAGCATCCGCACCGGGGCTTCGAGACCGTCACCTACGTGCGCCAGGGCCTCGTCGACCACGCGGACTCGCTCGGTGCCGCCGCCCGCTACGGGCGCGGCGACGTGCAGTGGCTGACCGCCGGTCGGGGCATCGTCCACGCCGAGATGTTCCCGCTGCTCGATCGCGATGCGCCGAACCCGATCGAGCTGTTCCAGATCTGGGTCAACCTGGCCGGTGCCGGCAAGATGGCCGATCCGTTCTTCGCGATGCAATGGGACGCGGACATCCCCCGATACATCGTCCCGGGCGACGGTGCCTCCGTCGAGATCACGGTCATCGCCGGCGCGCTGGGCGACGCCCGACCACCGACGCCACCACCGAGTTCTTGGGCGTCGCGCCCCGACGCCGACCTGGCGATCTGGCATGCCCGCCTCGAGGGAGGAGCGTCATGGATGATGCCGGCTGCTGCAACCGCTGACTCCGTTCGCATCCTGTACTTCTTCGGCGGCGACGACCTCGTCGTCGACGGTCAGCTGCTCGCGCCGATGACGGGCGTGCTGCTCGACAGCGTCGCAGTTGTCGAGATCTCGTCGCGGGCCGGTGCGGAGTGCCTGGTGCTCCAGGGGCGCCCGATCGGTGAGCCGGTCGCGCAGTACGGCCCGTTCGTGACGAACGATCGCGCCGGGGTCGAGCAGGCGTTCGAGGACTACCGCCGCACTGGGTTCGGCGGATGGCCGTGGCCCGCCGACGGTCCGGTGCACGGTGTCGATGGCGCACGCTTCGCCCGGCACCCCGACGGCAGCATCGAGCGGCCGCTGGTCGAGGTCCGCGCCAGCCAGTGACGCTGCTCTAGCGTCGGCTCCATGACCGACGCAGCGACCGCAACCACCGACACGGACCAGGACGGCGAGGGAGACGCCTCCGAGGAGCCGCTCCACCACCCGGCGCTTCGGACACCAGAACAGCTGACGTTCGGTGAACGGATGGCCGACAAGTTGCGCAACGGGATGGGGTCGTGGGGCTTCGTCATCGCCGCGCTGGTGTTCCTCGCCGGCTGGATGATCGGGAACCGCAACGTCGGCTTCGACCGCTACCCGTTCATCCTGCTCAACCTGATCCTGTCGTGCCTCGCCGCGATGCAGGGCGCGATCCTCCTGATCGCCGCCAAGCGCGAGGACCAGATCTCGTCCGACCTCGCCAACCACGACTACCAGACCAACGTCGAGGCCGACCGGATCGTCAAGGAGATCCACGAGCTGACCAAGGCGATCCACGAGCGCACCAAGGACATCCACGCGACCGTGTGCGCGACGCCGGGCTCGGCGACGGCGCCGCAGAGCGGTCAGGCCACGAAGTAGTCGGAGTTCACCGACGCATCGGGCTCGAAGTAGGCGCGCACGGCGACGACGAGTCCGTCGGCGCGGACCTTCCAGATCTCGATGCTGTCGACGATCACCTGGGAGCCGTCGATGTCGCCCTCGTTGCGCATCAGCACGGCCGCCTCGTCGGCGCACACGGTGATGCGGGTGGGCACCAGCCGCCACGACCGTCCGGGGGTCAGCGAACGCTCCCAGCTGTCGCGCACGGCAGCGAGTCCGTGCTTGGTGGGCACGCCCACGGGATCGTCGAAGGTGACGGTGTCGGCGAACAACGCCGACCACGCGGCCTGGTTGCGGTCGTTCCAGAACCGGCAGTGGTTCTCGACGGCCGCACGCACCTGGGTCCGGGTGGGCGCGGCGCCCTGGTCGATCGGTCCGGGTGTGCTGTCCGCGCTCATCGCGTGACGGTAACAGTCGTGCTCAGACCGGCGGCCGCTGGAACGAGGCCGACAGTTGGCGGGCGGCGTCGGCCACGGCGCGCCGAGCCGAGCCGAGCGACGCGCCGTCGAGGCGGAACGTCGGGCCGACGAGCGTCAGCGCGGCGACGATGCCGTCGTTGGCCAGCACGGGCGCGCTCACGGCGGTGATGCCCGCCTCGAGCGTGCCCTCACGCACCACCGCACCGTCGTCGTCCACCCGGCCGTTGAGCGCCGCGCCCACCGCGGTGGTGGCGGTGGCGAAGCTGCGTCCGAGCCACCCGCTGTGACGCAGTGCGTGCTGGCCCGGGGCGGTGGCGACGTACGCGGCGCGGCGATTGCCCTCGCCAACCGCGAGGTACGCCGACTCCCCGGTGGCGGTGGCCAGTTGATCGAGGAACGGCTGCGCGGCGGTGGCGAGCGAGCGGCCGACGAACACGGTGCGGGCGAGGTCGACCAGCTGTGGACCCGGGCGGTAGAGCTGGTCGTCGTCGTTGCGCTCGAGCAGGCCTGCGGCTTCGAGCGCGCGGAGCTGGCGGAGCGCGGTGCTCGGCACCAGACCAACCAGCGCGGCGGCCTCGGTGAGGCTCAGCGGGGTAGCCGATCCGCCGACGGCCGCGAGCAGCTGCAGGACGCGATCCGACGAACGGGGATGGCTCCGGGCGACGGTTCGGACATCGGACGTCATCGTGCTCCTCTCGTCGGACCTGCTCTGGCGGGTTGCACAGTGCAGTGCTACATTGCGCAGAGTGAAAGCCTACAGCGATCCCGTCCAGCTGTCGTCGCATGGCGCGCATCGCGATGACGTCCTCGCGGTCGCCCGGTTCGAGGTGCCGGTGTCGATCGGTGCCGACGCCCGTGCGGCGATGGCGCGCACCGCTGCCGTCGTCGAGGGGTTCGTGCAGGGCGACGTGCCGGTCTATGGCGTCACCACCGGCTTCGGGGCCCTCGCCAGCGTCGTCATCCCGTCCGATCGCACGGCTGAGCTGCAGCTCGCGCTGCTGCGCTCGCACGCCGCAGGGATGGGTCCGGAGGTCGAGCGCGAGGTCGTGCGCGGGCTGATGTTCCTGCGTGCGCGCAGCCTGTGCCTCGGCTACTCGGGTGTCCGTCCGGAGGTGGCCGAGGCCATCGTCGGCTTGCTCAACGCCGGCATCACGCCGGTCGTCCACGAGTACGGGTCGCTCGGTGCCAGCGGCGACCTCGCGCCGCTGGCGCACGTCGCGATGGTGCTCGTCGGCGAGGGAGTGGCCCGCGATGCATCCGGCGCGCTGATCTCCGGCGCGGACGCGCTCGCCGCCGCCGGCCTCACGCCGCTGGTGCTGCGCGAGAAGGAGGGCCTCGCGCTCATCAACGGCACCGACGGCATGCTCGGCATGCTGTGCCTGGCGATCAACGATCTGAGGGGCCTGCTGCAGACCGCCGACATCGCCGCGGCGATGTCGGTCGAAGGCCTGCTCGGCACCGACCGCGCGTTCGCCGCGGATCTCCAGGCGCTGCGCCCGCAGATCGGTCAGGCCGCCAGCGCCGCGAACCTGCAACGGGTGCTCGCCGGATCGCCCATCGTGGCCAGCCACCGCCACGGGGACGGCCGCGTGCAGGACGCGTACTCGCTGCGCTGCACACCGCAGGTCCACGGTGCAGCTCGCGACACGGTCGGCCACGCCCAGGCGATCGCCGACCGCGAGCTGGTGTCAGCCATCGACAACCCGATGATCCTTCCCGACGGCCGGGTCGAGTCGTGCGGCAACTTCCACGGCGCACCCATCGGCTACGTGCTCGACTTCCTCGCGATCGCGGTGGCCGACGTCGGCGCGCTGTCGGAGCGCCGGACCGACCGGATGCTCGACGTCGCCCGTTCGTTCGGGCTGCCGCCGTTCCTGTCGACCGACGCCGGCGTGAACTCGGGGATGATGATCGCCCACTACACCCAGGCCGCGATGGTCTCCGAGAACCGCCGGCTTGCCGTGCCCGCCAGCGTCGACACGATGTCGACGAGCGCGATGCAGGAGGACCACGTGTCGATGGGTTGGAACGCGGCGCGCAAGCTGCGCGCTGCGCTCGACAACCTCACTCGCATCCTCGCCGTCGAGATCACGTGCGCCGCCCGCGCGATCGACCTGCGCCAGCCGCTGCTGCCCGGTCCGGGCACGGCTGCAGCGCTGGCCGCAGTGCGCGCCGAGGTGGCGGGCACCGGGCCCGATCGGTGGCTGTCGCCCGAGCTCGCGATCGTCGAGCAGCAGGTGCGTTCCGGTGCGGTGCTCGACGCGGTGATCGGCGCCGTGGGCGAGCTGTCGTGATGCCGGCGGAGACGATGACGACCGAGATGGTGCCAGTCGAGATTCCAGTCGAGCAGAGGAGCAACACATGATCGGTGCACGCGAAGTCCGTGCCGCACGGGGCACCACGCTGTCCTGCAAGAGCTGGCCGCAGGAGGCCGCGCTGCGGATGCTCTGCAACAACCTCGATCCGGCTGTGGCCGAGCGGCCGGACGACCTCGTCGTCTACGGCGGCACCGGCCGTGCGGCGCGGTCGTGGGAGGCCTTCGACGTGATGTGCCGCACGCTCACGACGCTCGCCGACGACGAGACGATGCTCGTCCAGAGCGGCAAGCCCGTCGGCGTCATGCGTACCCACGAGTGGGCACCGCGCGTGCTGCTCGCCAACTCGAACCTCGTGCCCGACTGGGCGAACTGGGACGAGTTCCGCCGGCTCGAGCACCAGGGGCTGACGATGTACGGCCAGATGACGGCCGGCTCGTGGATCTACATCGGCACCCAGGGCATCCTCCAGGGCACGTACGAGTGCTTCGCGGCGATCGCTCGCAAGCGCTTCGGTGGCACGCTCGCCGGCACGATCACGCTCACGGCCGGGCTCGGCGGGATGGGCGGCGCGCAGCCGCTCGCCGTCACGCTCAACGGTGGCGTCGCGCTCTGCATCGACATCGATCCGGTGTCGGTGCAGCGGCGGATCGAGACCCGCTACCTCGACGAGATCGCCGATTCCTACGCGGACGCAATCGCCCGCTGCGAGCAGGCCAAGGCCGATCGGCGTGCGGTCTCGATCGGGCTCGTCGGCAACGCCGCGGACCTCGTGCCGCGCCTGCTGGCCGACGGCTTCCCGGCCGACATCGTCACCGACCAGACCAGCGCGCACGATCCGCTCTCCTACATCCCGGACGACCTCTCGATGGAGGCTGCCGAGCAGCTGCGCCGCGAGGCGCCGGACACGTTCATCCGCCGCTCGCGCGAATCGATGGCCCGCCACTGCGAGGCGATGGTCGGGTTCCAGGACGCCGGCGCCGAGGTGTTCGACTACGGCAACAGCCTGCGTGCCGAGGCCCAGCTCGGTGGCTACGAGCGGGCGTTCGAGTACGAGGGCTTCCTGCCGGCCTACATCCGCCCGCTGTTCTGCGAGGGCCTCGGACCGTTCCGTTGGGTCGCGCTGTCCGGTGATCCGGCCGACATCGCCGCCACCGACAAGGCGGTGCTCGAGGAGTTCCCCGACAACGAGGACCTGCACAAGTGGATCCGCCTCGCCGGTGAGCGGGTCGCGTTCCAGGGCCTGCCCGCCCGCATCTGCTGGCTCGGCTACGGCGAGCGGCACCGCCTCGGCCTGCGCTTCAACGAGATGGTCAAGCGCGGCGAGCTGTCGGCGCCGATCGTCATCGGCCGTGATCACCTCGACTCGGGCTCTGTCGCGTCGCCGTACCGCGAGACCGAGGGCATGATCGACGGCTCCGACGCGATCGCCGACTGGCCGCTGCTGAACGCGCTCGTCAACACGTCGTCCGGCGCCTCGTGGGTGAGCATCCACCACGGTGGCGGCGTCGGCATCGGGCGCAGCATCCACGCCGGCCAGGTGTCCGTCGCCGACGGCACCGATCTCGCCGCGCAGAAGCTGGAGCGGGTGCTCACCAACGATCCGGGCATGGGCGTGATCCGTCATGCCGATGCCGGCTACGGCCTGGCCCAGCGGGTGGCCGCCGAGCGTGGCGTGGTGGTGCCGATGCACGCCGAGCCGCGAGACTGAACCGATGATCCGCGACATCGTCACCATCGGTCATCCGGTGCTGCGCGAACCGACCCGGAGCATCACCAGGGACGAGCTCTCGACGCCGGCCGTGCAGCAGATCATCGACGACCTGATCGACACGATGCGCCACGCGAACGGCGCCGGCATCGCCGCCAACCAGATCGGCGAGCACCTGCGGATCACGGTCATCGAGGTTGACGACAACCCGCGATATCCGTACAAGCCGCGCATCCCGCTGACCGTCGTCGTCAACCCCGAGATCACGCCGATCGACGACGAGACGGTGGTCATCAACGAGGGCTGCCTGAGCGTGCCGAACCTGCGCGGCGACGTCAGCCGCCACGTGTCGGTGCGGGTGAAGTACCTCGATCGCGACGGCGTCGAGCACGACGAGGTCAAGCGCGGACTCACCGCCGGCACGTTCCAGCACGAGTGCGATCACCTCGACGGCAGGCTGTTCGTCGACCGCGTCACGGACACCACGACGCTGACGACGTGGGAGCAGTTCGAACGGTTCCACCGCGCCGCGTTCATCGAACGGATCACCGCGTTCGTCGAGCGCGTGGGCAGCTGACCCGATGGCGCAGCGGCTGTGGAGCGAACGTGCGCTGCTGCCCGACGGTCTCACGGCCGGTGTGGTGCTGACGATCGACGACGGCGTCATCGTCGAGGTCGAGGCAGCGGGGGCGCCAACCGACGGCGACACGGTGCTGGTCGGACTGACGCTGCCGGGCTTCGCCAACGGCCACAGCCACGCCTTCCACCGTGCGCTGCGCGGGCGCACCCATGCCGGTGCCGGCGACTTCTGGAGCTGGCGCGAGCAGATGTACGCCGTGGCGGCGCGCCTCACGCCCGACAACTACCGCGACCTCGCCCGAGCCACGTTCGCCGAGATGTTGCTGGCCGGCTACACGTGCGTCGGCGAGTTCCACTACGTGCACCACCAGCCGGACGGCGCGCCGTACGCGGACCCGAACGCGATGGGCCGGGCGCTGATCGAGGCCGCGGCCGACGCCGGCATCCGGCTCACGCTGCTCGATGCGTGCTACCTCCGCGCCGGAGCGCGACAGCCGGTGTCCACCGAGCAGGCCCGCTTCTCCGACGGCACGGCCGCGGCGTGGGCGAGCCGGGTGGACGAGCTCGCCGACGGCATCCCCGACGCCGGCATCGTTCGCATCGGCGCGGCGATCCATTCCGTCCGCGCGGTCGATGCCACCTCGATCGGCGTCGTCGCCGATCACGCCAAGCGGCACGGCATGCCGTTGCACGCCCACGTGTCCGAGCAGCCCGCCGAGAACGAGCAGGTCTTCGAGGAGTACGAGTGCACGCCGACCGAGCTGCTCGCCCGCCAGGGCGCGCTGACCGAGCGGTTCACCGCCGTGCACGCGACGCACCTGCAGCAGCTCGACATCGACTTCTACGCGGCTCGCCGGTGCACGTGCTGCTTCTGTCCCACGACCGAACGCGACCTCGCCGACGGCGTCGGTCCGTCGGTGCGCCTTCGCGCGGCGGGCGTGCCGCTCACGATCGGGAGCGATCAGCACGCCGTGATCGACCCGTTCGAGGAGATGCGCGGCATCGAGACCGACGAGCGGCTGCGTTCGCTCAAGCGCGGCAACCATCCGGCCGCCGACCTGCTCGTGGCCGGCACCGTCAACGGCTACGCCAGCCTCGGTTGGCACGACGGCGGCCGCATCGCCATCGGAGCACTGGCCGACCTCACCACGGTCACGCTCGACAGCGTGCGCCTCGCGGGCAGCCCACCCGATGCGCTCGCGGAGGCTGTCGTGTTCGCTGCGTCGGCCGCCGACGTCACCGACGTGATGGTGGGCGGCCGCGTCGTGGTGCGCGACGGCGCGCACGTGTCGATCGATGTGGCGGCCGCGCTGGCGGCCTCGATCGGGGCCGTCACGTGACCACCACGGTGTACGACAACATCGGCCGGCTCGTCACCAACGACGTGACGCTCGGCGACGGCCCGTTGGGCATCGTGCGCGACGCCAGCCTCGTCACCGACGGATCATCGGTGCTGTCGATCGGACCGGCCGGCCAGACCGCCGATCACCAAGTCGATGTCGAGGGCCGGGCCGTCATCCCCGGGTTCGTCGACAGCCACTCGCACCTCGTGTTCGCCGGTGATCGTTCCGAGGAGTTCGCCAGCCGCATGGGCGGCGCGTCGTATGCCGCCGGCGGAATCCGCGACACGGTGGCTGCCACCGCTGCCGCGTCGGATGATGATCTCCGGCGCATCGTCGCGTCCCGACGCGACGAGGCTCTGCGCGCCGGCATCACGTCGATCGAGATCAAGTCCGGCTACGGGCTCACCGCCGCCGCCGAGGCGCGATCGCTTCGGCTCGCGCACGAGCTCACCGGCGACACCACCTTCCTCGGGGCGCACGTGGTGCCGCACGAGTTCGTCGGCCGCACCGACGACTACGTCGCGCTCGTGTGCGGCGCGATGCTGACCGCGGCGATCGCAGAGCGGCCGCGCTTCGTCGACGTGTTCTGCGAGGTCGGTGCATTCGACGCCGATCAGAGCCGAGCGGTGCTGCGCGCCGGGATCGCCGCCGGCCTGATCCCGAAGATCCATGCCAACCAGCTGGGTCAGGGTCCGGGTGTCGCCGTCGCGGTCGAGATGGGCTGCGCGTCGGCCGACCACTGCACGCACCTCAGCGATGCAGACGTCGAGGCGTTGGCCGGCAGCCGCACCGTGGCCACCGTGTTACCGGCGGCCGACTTCTCGACCCGCCAGCCGTACGCGGATGCCCGCCGCCTGCTCGACGCCGGCGCCACCGTGGCGCTGGCCACGAACTGCAACCCCGGCTCGAGCAACACGACGTCGATGAGCTTCTGCATCGCGCTCGCCGTCCGCGACATGGGGATGACGGCCGATGAGGCGCTGCAGGCGGCGACGCTCGGTGGCGCCGCAGCGTTGCGTCGCGACGACGTCGGCCGGTTGTCGATCGGTGGGCCCGCCGACTTCGTCGTCCTCGACGCGCCCAGCCACCTCCACCTGATCTACCGCCCCGGCGTCCCCCTCATCCACATGACGCACCGCGCTCGACGTTCCGCCGACGACTGACCGCGTGATGTCGGCTGCGGGACGACAATCGACGGTCAGTGATCGCCGCCAACTTCACTGACCGCGTGATGTCGTCTGCGGGGACGACATCACGCGGTCGGTCCGTTCGTTGCGATCACCGCGCGAGCTCGGCTTACCGATGTTCGGATGTCGGCGACGACGTCGTCCATCCGATCGAGATCACTCCACCAGAGATCGACGATGTCCCAGCCCAAGACACGGAGCTTGCGCCGGCGGGCGAGGTCCTTGCGTTGTGCCGCCGGCGAGCCGTGCCGCTCCCAGCTCTGGCACTCGACGCCGACCTTCAGTTCGACGTCTGCCAGGTCGAGCTCCGCCAACAGGCGGCCCCGCCCGTCGCGCACCGGCCATTCGTCGACGAAGTGCAGACCCTCCTCGGCCAGGAGGCGGCCGGCGAGCCGTTGGAACCAACTGCGCGGCAGTCGTGCGTCGACCCGGTCGTGGAGCAGCGCGAGCATCTCGGGAGGACCTTGTACCCCCGGACCTCGCCATCGTTCCATCACGGTACGGAGCTCGTCCGGGCGCTCACCTCGGCGGAGCGCATCGTCGAGCGCCTGCTCGGGGTGCGGGCCGTGCACCTGGAGGTGGATGAGCGTGAGCGCGACCGACGTGACCGGGATGCCGTCGACGGTCGTGATGTCGTCCGCGGTCGGTCGCCGCGTTCGAAGCAGGCGTACGCCACTCGGCACGTCGACGCGCGCTCCGTCGGGCACCAGGATCGTGATGTCGTTGACGTCGAGGCATCCGTCGAGCTGGTGCAACCGACCCGCTGAGCCCGCCGCGATGACAGGTCTGGCACCCGGCATCAGCGTCATTGCCATCGCCCGCTGGTTCCAGGACGTCGGCGACGCTGCGTCGCGGAGCACTCCGGGCGCATGCCGGAGCCACAGCCCCTTGCTCATCAGGTGCTGTTGCCGCTCCCAGGAGACCTTCGCGGCGCGCACCTGCCGATCAGCGGCCACGCCGTGCTGCGTGGAGAAGCAGCGGAGGATCTCCGCGAGCGGATCCGGCGGGGGTGTCGGCGTCTTCTGAGGCATGACGCACTGGGTGCTCCGTCCGCGCCGAACTGGAAGTCGAACGACTGACCGCGCGATGTCGTGCCGCAGCCGACATCACGCGGGCAGTGAGGTCGGCGTCGCTCACCGACCGCGTGATGTCGTCCCGCAGACGACTTCCCGCGGTCGGTCGCGCGAGCGACGTCAGGCGAGCTTGGAGCCGTAGGTGCCGTCGATCATCGCGGCCACGGTGGGATGGTGGATGAAGGCGTGGTCGGGGTTCTCGGGCATCTCCGCCTCGCCGAACAGGATCTGGCGGCGGGTGATGCGGAACATCACGATCGCGTGGCGGAGCGCGGCGTAGAGGATGTACCAGTTGATGTCCTGCAGGGCGACGCCCGACGCGGCCTCGTACTGGGCCAGCACCTCCGTCGTGCGCATGAAGTGGGGCATCCCGGGCATGCCGTACTGGTCGCACAGATCCTGGAAGAAGCGGTGGATGAAGATCATCCAGGCGACGTCGATCTCGCGTGGCCCGTGGCCGACCATCTCCCAGTCGAGAACCGCGACCGGCACGTAGTCGCGGTACATCATGTTGCCGACTCGGGCGTCGCCCCAGCTGACGACGTCGGGGCCGGAGTCGTCGGGCCAGTGCGCCTCGAGCCAGTCGAACGCGGCCTCGATCAGCGGCGAGCGGACGCCGTCGGAGGCGACCCACTCGTAGAACGCGTGCTGGTCGTTGACGTGGCGCCGCAGACCTGTGTCGCCCGGCGCATCGATCGCGAGGAACGCGGCGTCCGGATCGGTGGCGGCGACGGTGTGGATCTTGGCGAGCACCTCCACCGACGCCTGCTGCAAGCGGGCCTGGTCCTCCGGCGACGACTCGAAGAACCAGTTGCCGCCGAACGTGTAGGGCATGACGTCGGGCGGCACGACGCCCTCGATCCGGCCCATCACGAAGAACGGCGCACCGAGGAACGACGGATCAGCCTCGAGCCAGATCGTGGGCGGCACGGCGATGCCGGTGCGCTCGCCGACCAGGCGCATCGCGTGGAACTGGCGGGGCATGTCGTAGACCATGAACACCGGCTCCGAGGTGGGGTCGGGCGGCAGCCGCAGCACGAACCGGTCCGACACGTCGGCACCGGTCTCGTCGGTCCACGACGCATCGAACAGGATCGTCTCGCTCGACATCCCGTTCGTGCCGGGGACCGTGAAATCGGTGACGACCGCACCCTCGTGCTTGGTGCCGAGCCATGCCGTGAGCTGGTCGCGGAGCACGGCGTGATCACGTGTGGATGTCTTCGGTCGTTCGTCGGTCATGCCGGTCTCCCCGTGCTCTCGGTGCGCAGCGAACCGTATCTGACGGACCGTCAGATACGGGAAACGGCCCCGGCCTCGCAGCGGATCGACGCGGGATTAGCCTCAGCCGCATGTTGACGGTCGTCGAAGGGCGCGTGCTCGGTTGCCTGCTCGAGAAGGAGCGCACGACTCCCGATCAGTACCCGTTGACGCCGAACGCTCTGCTGCTGGCGTGCAACCAGTCGACCGCCCGCGAGCCGGTGATGGCGCTCGACGCCCACGACGTCGAGGCGGCGATCGCGTCGCTGAAGACCCAGGGGCTGGCCCGCCTCGTGCACCCCAGCCACGGCCGCAGCGTCACCCGCTGCCGCCAGGTCGCGGACGAGCACCACGGTTGGGGCACGGCGCAGACCGCGCTGATCGCCGTGCTGGTCCTCCGTGGTCCGCAGACGACGGCCGAGCTGCGGGCGCGGACCGAGCGGCAGCATGCGTTCGCCGACATCGAGGCCGTCGAGTCGACGCTGCGCACGTTGGTGGAGGGCGAGCTGGTGGTGCAGCTCGAGCGGGCACCGGGAGAGCGCGAGCCACGGTGGCAGCAGCTGCTCGCCGAGGAGCCCGAACCTGTTGCGCGCCGCGCCGTCGCGGGGCACATCCAGCCACGCTCGGCATCGCGGTCGGACGAGGCCGCTGAACGCATCGACGCACTCGAGGCGCGGGTCGCCCGGCTCGAAGCGGCGCTCGCCGACCTGCTCGCCTGAGCGGCCCGGTGCAGCGGCGCGGCCCGGTCGCAGGCTCAATTGCCGCCGAGCCGGTGAGGGCACCCGGCATACTGGTGGGCCGAACGCCCCTGTTCGACCTGCTCGACGAGCACCGAAGGACACCATGCGCACGACACTCGCCCAGCTCCTCGACACCAAGTCCGTCATCCTCGTCGATGGCGCGACGGGGACGAACTACATGGAGCGCGGCCTCGGGCCCGGTGAGCCGCCGGAGCTGTGGAACGTCAACCACCCCGACCGGGTGCGCGGCCTGCACCAGGACTTCGTCGACGCCGGCGCCGACATCATCCTCACCAACACCTTCGGCTGCACGACCTACCGGTTGAAGCTGCACAACGCCCAGGACCGCGTGTGCGAGCTCGCCGCGGCCGCCGCGCGAATCGCCCGCGGCGTCGCCGACAGCTCCACCCGTCCGGTCGTCGTCGCAGGCTCGGTCGGCCCGCTCGGCGAGCTGTTCGAGCCGATGGGCCTGCTCACCGAGGACGACGCGATCATCGCGTTCGCCGAGCAGATGGAGGGCTTGCGCGACGGCGGGGCCGATGTGATCTGGATCGAGACGATGTTCTCGGCCGAGGAAGCCCGCGCCGCTGCGAAGGCCGCGATCCAGGTCGGCATGCCGTACACCGCGACGCTGTCGTTCGACACGGCCGGGCGGACGATGATGGGCATCCTCCCCGAGAACCTGCCGACCCTCTTCGAGGGCCTCGACCCGCAGCCGCTCGCGATGGGCGCCAACTGCGGCGTCGGTGCCAGCGACATCCTGCTGTCGATCCTCGCGATGAGCGGGGCCGACGCCGATCGGGTCTACATCTCGAAGGGCAACTGCGGTGTGCCGCACTTCCACGGCACCGAGATCGTCTACAGCGGCACGGCCGAGGTGATGGCGGCCTATGCCGGCCTCGCCGTGAACGCCGGGGCGCGGATCGTCGGCGGCTGCTGCGGCACCTCGCCGGCGCACCTCGCGGCGATGCGCCACAGCCTCGACACGGCCGTGGTCGGTGAGCGCCCGACGATCGAGGAGATCGTCGCCAGCACCGGCCCGCTCACCAACTCGGCACCGAACGCGAACAGCGGCGCCGGCCGCGAGCGCAGCCGCAGCCGACGCACGGCTGACTGACGCTCGTCTTCGTCGGCCGAGCGGGCCGTGCGCGATGCTCGACCGCATGACATCCACCCGCCGCGAGACCGCACCACTGCCCCGCACGATCGCCGATGCGTTCGACCTCACGGGTCGGGTGGCCATCGTGACGGGCGCGGCCGGTGGCATCGGGCTCGGCTCGGCGACCGTGCTCGGCCGGGCCGGCGCCCGCGTCGTGCTCGCCGACGTGCAAGCCGATCGAGTGCGCGCCTCGGCGGAGACCCTGGCCGCTGAAGGCATCGAGTGCGAGGGCCTGCCTCTCGACGTGTCCCGTCAGGCCGACGTGAACGCGTTCGTCGACGACGTCGTCGCCCGCTACGGACGGCTCGACGTGATGATGAACAACGCCGGTGTCATCGACGACACCAGCCCGCTGACCATCACCGAGGCCGACCTGGACCGGGTCCACGCCGTCAACTTCAAGGGCGTCGTGTTCGGTGCGCAGGCCGCGGCTCGGGCGATGATCGGCGCTGGCAGCGGCAGCATCATCAACGTCACGTCCGGCGCGGTCGACATGCCGCTGGCCCAGTACACGGGCTATGCGACCGCGAAGGCGGCCGCCCACCACTTCAGCCGCGGCCTGGCGCTCGAGATCGCGCGCAAGTCGGTGCGCGTCAACACGCTCGCTCCGGGATGGACCGACACGCCGATGAACGAGCGGCACGTGCTCAACGATGACGGCTCGATCGATCCCACGCGCAAGAGCGAGTACGTCGAGCAGCGCGCCAAGTGGGCGCCGCTGCAGATGACGGGCGATCCGCTCGACCAGGCCTACGCCGTGCTCTACCTCGCCTCCGACGCCTCGCGCTACGTCACCGGCCAGGTCATGCGCGTCAACGGCGGCGTCACGATGCCCTGGTGAAGAGGGCCGCGGTGATGAGGGCCGTGGTGAAGAGGGCCGTGGTGAAGATCATGAACGACGAACGACGACAGGGGAGTGGAACGACATGGTGAGTGGCGAGAAGATCCTGGTGACGGGTGTGGCGGGTCAGATCGCCTTCCCGATCGCGCGGCAGCTGGCGGCGGACAACGAGGTGTGGGGCCTGGCCCGGTTCAGTGACCCGAGCGGCAAGCAGCGGGTGCAGGAGGCGGGCATCACCCCGGTCGTCTGCGATCTCGGCGCCGGCGACTTCTCGAACGTGCCCGACGACTTCACGCTCGTCGTGCACCTCGCCGCGTTCATCGGTCCTGGCCTCGACTACGACCATGCGATCCGCGACAACGCCGAGGGCACCGGCCTGCTGCTGCAGCACTGCCGTTCCGCGCGCGCTGCGCTCGTGATGTCGACGCACTCGGTGTACAAGCCGCAGGACGATCCGATGTACGTGTTCCACGAGACCGCGCCGCTCGGCGACTGCAACAACACCCTCTCGCCGCCGTACTCGGCGTCGAAGATCGGCGCCGAGGCCGTCGCCCGGTTCTGCTCGCGTGCGTTCGATCTGCCCGTGACCATTGCCCGGATGAACGCCTCGTATGGCCCGAACGGGGGACTGCCCGCGTTCCACGCCGACATGATCGCGGCCGGCACGCCCGTCAACACCCGCTGGGATCCGTGCATGTACAGCCCGATCTACGAGGACGACATCAACGATCAGGTGAGCGCGCTGCTCGACGCCGCGACCGCGCCCGCCACCATCGTCAACTGGGCCGGCGACGAGCCGGTGAGCGCGCAGGAGTGGTTCGCGTACGCGTGCGAGCTGATAGGCGTCGAGGCCGAGATCGGCGTCACACCCATCCCGAACACCCTGCGCGGCTCGATCGCCGACAACACCCGTCGGCTGTCGATCACCGGACCGTGCGCGGTCGACTGGCGCGAGGGCATGCGCCGCACCGTCGCCGCTCGCCACCCCGACCGCTACACCGGCCCAGCCTGAGGGAGTCGGGAGGGAGGGCTTGCCCGACCGACCAGCAACGATCTCGAGCAGCACCAAAGGCCGCCTGCGGCCGGCGGTGCGTTGCGAGACAGTCGAATCAGCTGCGCGGCACCTTGACCCAGGGGATGTCCTTGTCGACGCGGGGCTCGCCGGGGAGGCCGAGCACCTGCTCACCGAGGATGTTGCGCATGATCTCGCTCGTGCCGCCCTCGATCGAGTTGGCGCGCACCCGCAAGAACGCGTGGCGCACGCCGTGCTCGATGCCCTCGGTGGACAGCGTCTCCGGACGACGGAACGTGTAGTCGTAGCCGACCATCGCGTCGGCGCCGAGCAGGTCGATGGCCAGCTCGAACAGCGCCTTGTTCAGCTCGGCCATCGCCAGCTTGGCGACGGAGCCCTCGGGGCCGGGGTTGCCGGCCTTGCGCGCCTCGCCGGCGCGAATGTTCGTGAGCCGGCCGATCTCGGCACGGATCCACATCCGCATCACCTGATCCTGCCGGGCCGCGGTCTTGCGATCCTCCGGGAGCGCCTTCCAGATGTCGACGAGCTCGGCGATCGCGCCGGAGCCGCGCTTGGGCGCGCCGCCCCCACCGCCGATGGTGCTGCGCTCGTTCATGAGCGTGGTCAGCGAGACCCGCCAGCCCTCGCCCTCGGCACCGATCCGGTTCTCGTCGGGGATGCGGACGTCGGTGAGGTACACCTCGTTGAACTCGGCCTCACCGGTGATCTGGCGCAGGGGTCGGACCTCCACGCCGGGGCTGTACATGTCGACCGCGAAGTAGGTCATGCCCTTGTGCTTCGGGGCGTCCGGGTTGGAGCGGGTGACGAGCATGCCCCACTGGGCGAGGTGGGCGATGGTGTTCCAGACCTTCTGGCCGTTGACGATCCACTCGTCGCCGTCGCGCACGGCCTTGCAGGCGAGACCAGCGAAGTCGCTGCCGGCGCCCGGCTCGCTGAACAGCTGGCACCAGCGCTCCTCACCGGTGAACATCGGGCGGAGGAACCGGGCCTTCTGCTCGTCGTTGCCGTGGGTGACGATGGTGGGGCCGGCGAGCGCGAGGAAGAACGAGCCGGCGTCGGCCGGCTTGGCGCCCGCCGCACGGAGGCGCTGATCGATCCGCTTCTGCTGATCCGGGCGCAGGCCGAGGCCGCCGAAGCCGTTGGGGAAGTGGACCCACGCCAGGCCGGCGTCGTACTGATGGCCACGGAACTCGGCGTGGCCCTCCACCTTCGGATCGTGGTCGACGAGGAGTGCGTCGAGCGCCCGATCGACGAGGGAGGACTCGGTGTCCGCAGTGATGTCCAGGGTCATGGTGCAAGTCTGACTGACTGGCACGCAGCAGTGTCAATCGGGTGGGCGGCCGATGCGAGCGAACGCTGCGGAAACTGGTACGAAAATGCAGGTCCGATGTGGGCAGAGCCGTCCGGAACGGCTACGTTACTGGCCAGTATTAATCTCTTACATTAATTCCACTCACACTCGGAGGGTTCCATGGAGTTCGGCGTCTTTCTCAACGGTTACATCGCGGGTCCTGCGGCCCACTCGTCCAAGCACGAGCACCTCGAGCTCATGCGTGAGGCCGAGTACGTGATCTTCGCGGACAAGCACAACTGGAAGTACTCGTGGTTCGGCGAGCACCACGCGCTCACCGAGTACAGCCACATGTCCGCCCCCGAGGTTGTCATGGGCTGGGTCGCCGCCCAGACCGACTACATCCACCTCGGCACCGGCATCAACAGCCTGTCGCCGCGCAAGGAGCACCCCGCTCGGTTCGCCGAGCGCGCCGCGATGCTCGACCACTTCACCAACAACCGCTTCGAGTGGGGCACCGGCCGTGGCGCCGGCAGTCACGAGATGGCCCTGTTCAACATCATGGACAAGGACTCGACCAAGCCGGAGTGGAACGAAGTCGTCCGCGAGATCCCGCGCATGTGGGAGCAGTACGACTACGAGTTCCACGGCGACACCTTCACGGTGCCCTACCCGCACAACGTGCTGCCGAAGCCCTTCGGCGCCGGCCACCCGCCGATCTGGGTCGCGTGCGGCAACCCCGGCACGTTCACCACGGCCGGCGAGATGGGCATCGGCGCGATCGCGTTCAACTTCGAGCCGATCTTCGCGCTGCGCGGCCGCATCGAGGCCTACAAGAACGGCGCCGCCAACTGCACCAACCCGATCGGTCAGTTCAAGAACGACAACGTGATGATCACCAACTCGGTCATCTGCTGCGAGACCCGCGAAGAAGCCCGCAAGATCGCCCTGCGCAAGGGCCGTGGCTACCTGGTGACGATGGTGAACATGTACCACGACACGATGCCGAAGTCGCAGGACGCGATCGTCTGGCCGAACAGCCCGATCACGCTCCACGACATCGTGCAGGACCCCAGCGTCGACGCGAACGAGCTGCTCGACGGCATCATCGCCGCCGGCTACATGCTCTGCGGCACCCCCGATGAGGTGTCCGAGCAGATCGCCGCATGGGGCGACGTGGGCATGGACCAGCTGACGTTCGGTCTGCCGATCGAGGGCATGTACCACGAGGAGATCCTCGCCACGCTCGAGCTGTTCGGCGACAAGGTCATCCCCGAGTTCGACAAGGACCGCACGCACTCCACCGATCGCTACCGGGCGACGGCCGTGCCGAAGTTCGAGCCGTTCAACAACCCGCTCCCGACCGACGTGGTGTGGCCGACGGTCATCCCCGAGACCGCGATGCTGCCCGTCGGCTGAACCGAATCCGGTGTTGCCGTCGGCTCAGTGATGGGCCGACGGCAGCGCTGACGAATGGCTCGGGCTCATCGGCACGTTGCGGTGCTCGAGGTCCTGGGCCGGGGACCGGGCGAGCACGATGGTGGCGACGAGGGTGATGGTGATGCCGCAGATCGCGGGGACCACCCATCCCGGGCGCATGTGGTCGCCGAGCGCGGCGGCGCCGATGACCGTTGCCACGAGCACTTCGGTGGCCCACATCGCGGCCGTGACCGGACCGACGCTGCCCCGCATCAGGGCCACCGCGTGGAGGCCGAGGGCGAGCACGGCGTAGATCAGCACGGCCCAGATCAATGGCTCGGTGACGATGCCGACGAAGGTCTCGTCCTGGATGTGGACCGAACGGGCGGCCAGCGCGCTGCCCGTGAACGACGCTCCGGACAGCACGGCGAGCACCACGGACTTCTGCAGCTTCAGCGCCATCAGGCCGAGCACGATCACGGCGGGGATGCCGAGCATGATGCCGACCTTGAGCCGGTGGGTGATGTCGGTGGCGGGATCCTCACCGGCGGACACGCCGACGATGACCAGCCCGATCATCGTCGCTGTCACCGCCAGCTTCTCGACCCGGCCGAGCTTGGCGCCGAGGACCGCGCCCGCGAGCAGCACCGTCACGGCGAGGCTGCC
This sequence comes from Ilumatobacteraceae bacterium, assembly GCA_025463305.1. Next base: position 82,810 of record JAOBWK010000019.1, on the reverse strand, counting down.
GGCGAGGATGGTCTGCACGGCGAACAGCGGCAGGGTGTGCAGCGCGAACCGCGAGATCAGCCAGCTGAGGAAGTCGGCGAGCAGCCCGAGCAGGAACACGGGCTGGCGGGCCATCGAGATGATGCCGCCCGAATCGACGATGGAATCGTCGGGGCTGTCGCCGTGGTCATCGAGGGCCTGTGCCGCGGCGGCACGGCGGGCCCCGACGGCCTGCAGCACGGCACCGACGCCGTAACCCAGCGATGCGATGAGGCACAGGACCAGAGCCATCTTCATCGGGCCGCCTCCTGCATTTCGCAACCGTACCCGGTGGTACTGGTTCTCAATCGGCTTTCGGCTTCTTGGCCCGGCTCGGCGCGACGCGCGAGGGCTCGCCCTCCATCTTCGGGTACACCGGCGGCCAGGGCGCGTCGAGGAGCCCGTCGTCCTGATCGCGCTGCACCATCGCGAGCAGCGGCTCGAGCGAGTTCGGGGCGTCGTCCATTGCTGCCCACGGATCGCCGTGCTCGGCGACCCGCCGGGTGACCGTGGACATGATCAGCTCGTTCGGGTCGATGCCGTCGAGCTCGGCCCACTCGAACGGGCACGAAACCGGTGCGTGCGGGCGAGAACGCACCGACCACGGCGCGAACACCGTCTTGTGCGGCGCGTTCTGGTTGAAGTCGATGAAGATCCGCTCGCCTCGCTCCTCCTTCCACCACGAGGCGGTGATCAGCTCTGGCCGGCGTCGCTCCAGCTCGCGGGCGATCGCCACGGCGGCAGCGCGCACCGCGAACGAATCCCACTGCGGCGCGAGACGGACGTACACGTGGAGCCCGCGGTTGCCGGTGGTCTTGATGTAGCTGACGATGCCGACCTCGTCGAACAACCGCTTGGTCTCGTGCGCGGTCTCCTGGGCCATCGTGAACGTGGTGCCGGGGCCGGGATCGAGATCGATCCGCAGCTCGTCGGTGAACTGCGGCGTCGAGGCCCGGATCGGCCACGAGTGGAAGCCGAGGCAGCCGAGGTTCACGGCCCAGATGAAGTGGGCGACGTCGGCGATGACCAGCGCCCGCGACTCCGTGCCGTTCGGCGTGCTGACCGTGGTGGTGGTGAGCCAGTCGGGCGCCGAATCGGGGATGCGCTTCTGGAAGAACGAGCTGCCCGTGGTGCCGTTCGGGAACCGCTGGAGCAGCACCGGCCGGTCGCCCATCGCACGCATCAGCGGCGCCTCGATCGAGAGGTAGAAGTTGACGAGGTCGAGCTTGGTGTCGCCGTGGGTGGGGAAGAACACCTTGTCGGGATGGGTGATGACCACCTCGTGTCCGGCCACCTGCAGCACCACGTCGTCGGCTGACATGCTCGCGAGGCTAACCGGGCCGTCGCGTATCGTGGGGGCGATGCAGCTGCGGGTCGGATGTGCGATGTGGGCGCACCGGGCCTGGGTCGGACCGTTCCTGCCGGCCAGCACGCGACCGGGCGAGGAGCTCGCCGAGTACGCGACGTGGTGCACCGCCGTGGAGGGCAACACCACGTTCTACGCGCTGCCGCCGATCGCCACCGTGCGTCGCTGGGCCGACGCCACGCCGACGTCGTTCCGGTTCGTGTTCAAGCTGCCGAAGTCGATCACCCACGAACAGCGGCTCCGCGGCACCGACGCCGAGCTGACCGCGTTCCTACGGCTGCTCGATCCGCTGGGCGAACGGTTGGGCCGGATGTCGATCCAGCTGCCGGCTTCGTTCGGTCCGGGCGACCTCGGGCTGCTCGCCGCGTTCCTCCGGCGGGCGCCGCGGTCGGCGCAGTGGGCGGTGGAGGTGCGGCACCCGGCGTTCTTCGATCACAGTCCCGCGCACGCGTGGCTCGACCGGCTGCTCGCCGACACCGGTGCCGAGCGGATCGTGCTCGATACCTCGACGCTGTTCGCGGCGCCGCCCACCGACGACGCCGAGCGCGACGGCTGGAACAAGAAGCCCCGGGTCCCCGTCGTGCCGACCGCGATCACCGACGCGCCGATCGTGAGGTTCATCGGGCGCACCGACATCGACGAGAGCGTCAGGGGCTGGCAGCCGTGGATCGACGTGATGGTCGAGTGGCTGGAGCAGCAACGGACCCCGACGATGTTCGTCCACACGCCGGACAACGTCGTGGCGCTCGGGCTCGCCCGGCGCTTCCACGACGCCGTGCGCGAGCGCCTGCCCGCCCTCGAGCCCCTGCCTGCGCCGAGCGAACCGGTCGTGGAACGAGCGCAGCAGCGCCTGTTCGATTGAATCGTCGGCCATCGACGATCGAAACGATGGTAGACATGTCGGATGACGATCTCATCGACACCCGTTCTGCTCGATCGCGATCGATTGACGCGCCTCCTGGCGGCTGAGGAGCAGCGGTTCGTCGACCTGCACCCGACGTCGCAGCGCCGGTCCGTCGAGGCCGGTGAGCACCTGCTCGGTGGCGTGCCGATGCCGTGGATGTCACGGTGGCCGGGGGCCTTCCCCGTGTTCTTCGCCGAGGCCAGCGGCGCGCGGTTCAGCGACGTGGACGGCATCGAGTACGTCGACCTGTGCCTCGGCGACACGGGCGCGATGGCCGGGCACGGCCTGCCGCAGGTGGCCGAGGCACTCGATCGTCAGGCCCGCCGGGGCATCACCACGATGCTGCCGAACGAGGACGCGAGTTGGGTGGCGGGTGAGCTGGCACGACGGTTCGGGTTGCCCGTGTGGCAGATGGCGATGACGGCCACCGATGCCAACCGCTTCGTGCTGCGCTTCGCCCGCCACCTCACCGGCCGGCCGAAGGTGCTCGTGATGGATTGGTGCTACCACGGCGCGGTCGACGAGACGCTCGCGGTGCTCGACGGCGACGGCGAGGTCGTGGCGCGTCCCGGTTCGATGGGCCCTCAGATCGCTCCTGCGCACACCACCCGCGTCGTGCAGTTCAACGACCTCGCCGGGCTCGAGGCAGCGCTCGCCCACGGCGACGTCGCGTGCGTGCTGATGGAGCCGGCGCTGACCAACATCGGCATCGTCCTACCCGATGCCGGCTACCTCGAGGCCGTGCGCGAAGTCACCCGACGCCACGGGGTGTTGCTGGTCATCGACGAGACCCACACGATCTGCGTCGGCCCCGGCGGCGCCACCGCGGCATGGGGCATCGATGCCGACTTCCTGGTCATCGGCAAGACCATCGGCGGCGGCATGCCGGCAGCCGCGTACGGGATGACGCGCTCGATCGCCGCCCGGCTCGCCGGGCCGTTGGCGACCACGTCGGTCGACACCAGCGGCGTCGGTGGCACGCTCACCGGCAACGCCCTCGCGATCGCCGCGGTCCGGGCCACCCTGTCGACGTGCCTGCGCGACGAGGACTTCGCCACGGCCATACCACTCGCCACCGCGTGGACCGAGGGCGTCGCCGGGGTGATCGACGAATCGGGGCTCGCCTGGCACGTGCAGCAGCTCGGCTGTCGCGCCGAGTACTGGTTCTGCCCACCGCCCCGCGACGGCGCCGCTGCGGCGGCCGCCGTCGATGCCGAGCTCGAATCGTTCATGCACCTCTGGGCGCTCAACCGCGGCATCCTGCTGACGCCGTTCCACAACATGGCGCTGTTCTCGCCGCACCACTCGATGGCCGATGTGGACCGCCACACGGAGGTGTTTCGCGGCGCCGTTGCGGCCCTGCTCGGGGTCGGCCTCGTAGGGTAGGCGCACGTGACCCTGGACAGCATCGACAAGCGCATCATCGCCGAACTGCAAGGTGACGGGCGGATGAGCTACGCCGATCTGGCGCCGCTCGTCGGGCTGTCGCCGGCCGCAACACGCCAGCGCGTGCAGCGCCTCACCGACTCCGGCGTGCTCCAGGTCGTCGCCGTCACCGACCCGCTCGCGCTCGGCTACACGGCGATGGCGATGTTCTGCATCACGGTCGAGCGCGACGCCCAGTCCGTCGCCGACGCGGTCGGCGCGCTGCCGTCGGTGATCTACGCGGTGCTGTCCGCCGGTGGCTACGACGTCCTCGCCGAGGTGCTCTGCGAGTCGAACGACGAGCTGTTCAACGTGCTCAACAACGACGTCCGCACCATCCCGGGCGTCCGCGAGGTGCAGGCCTTCCCGTACTTCCGGATCCACACTCACCGGTTCAGCTGGGGAGTCCGTTGATCGGAGCCCAACTCGGCGCCGACTTCACGACATCGCAGTACCTCGTCGTCGCCGGCGCGGTGTTCGTGTCGGCGATGATGACGGCCGTCGCCGGGTTCGGCTTCGGACTGATGTCGGTACCGCTGATGAGCCTGGTCATCGATCTGCACAGCGCGGTCATCGTCTCCTCGATCGTCGCCGTCCCGGTCAACGGCATCCAGACGTACCTCTACCGCGCGGTGCGCGCCCGCGAGATCGCCAACCGGCTGCTCGTCACGTCGATGATCGGTCTGCCGTTCGGGTACGTGATCTACGACATCGTCAGCGATCACACCCTGCGCTACGCGCTCGGCGTCGGGGTGGTCGTCGCGGTCGTCGCGCTCGCCCGGGGTGTCGATCTCGGCGACGTCGGTCCACGGATCGACTGGTCGCTCGGCTTCGTCAGCGGCGTGCTCAACACCTCCATCTCGTCCAGCGGCCCGCCGCTCGTGTTCGACCTCCAGGCTCGCAACATCGAGGCCGACCCGTTCCGCGGCACGCTCAACTACGTCTTCCTGTACAGCGGCTCGATCGGCCTCGTGATCTTCGCGATCGGCGGCAAGGTGCACGTGCCGGACCTGATCGCCGGAGCGATCGCCGTGCCGGCCGTCGGCCTGGGGATGCTCGCCGGGTTGCCGCTCCGCCGGCACTTCTCGCCGACACGGTTCCGGGTCCTGGTCCTCGTGCTGCTGGTGGCCGGCGCCGTCGCGTCGGTGGCCAAGACGTTCAGCTGACCGGCGGCACGCGAGACTGCACCGTGCTCGCTGTCGCCCTCCTCTGCACGCTCGTCGCGGCGATGACCAACTGGTGGACGCGCATCCGACCGAACGAGGGGTTGGAGACGGTGTCGAAGCCGCTGACGACGATCCTGGTGATGTGGGTCGCGATCGCCGCCAACGGCCCGCACACAGCGACCGTGCTCGCCATCATCGGGCTGGTCTTCTGCCTGGCCGGCGACTTCGCCCTGCTCGACGTCGTCGATCAGTTCGTCGTCGGGCTCGCCGCGTTCCTCGTCGGGCACGTGGTGTTCATCGCGATGTTCGCGACGCTGCACCTCCGTCATCCGTGGTGGGGTGTCGTGGCCGCGGTCGTGCTCGCCGTCCACGCTGTCGCGATCGGCCGGCGCATCGTGGTCGGTGCGACGGCCAGCGATGCGACGTTGCGGATCCCGGTGTCGGCCTACCTCGTGGTGATCACGTCGATGGCCGTGATCGCCGTGATGACCGGCCGCTGGTGGGCCATCGGCGGTGCGGCCGCGTTCGTGGTCAGCGACACCGTGCTCGGCTGGCGGGCGTTCGTCAAGGAGCGCTCGTGGATGGGGCTCACGGTGATGGTCACCTACCACGCCGCGCTGGTCGGTCTGGCGCTGTCGCTGCACTGACCCGGTGAGCGCGCAGCACGACGTCGTCGACGTGGTGTGCCGATGCTGCGCCCGACGGCCGCGGCCGCTTCTCGTCGACGTCGACGTGCCAGTCCGGGGAGCCGCTGATGGCGGCGGCGATGTCGTCGACTCGGACGTACGCGTCCGGATCGAACAGGCGGCTGTGCATCGCGGTGTCGATGGGGTGTCGCATCGGCTCGAGGTCGTGGCCGACGACGAGGAGGGTGCCGCCGACGCGCACGGCGGCGAGGAGGTTGTCGAGGCCTCGCCCGTCGGGCGTGCGGGGGATGGACGCGTACTGGGCCGAGACGAGGTCGAACGAGCGCTCCGGATACGGGTCGAGGCCGTTGGCGTCGGCATGGTGGAGCTCGATCGCGAGTCCCCGTGATCGCGCCTCGGCAGCGATGCGGTCGAGGGCGTGCTGGGAGATGTCGCTCGCAGTCACGTCCCATCCCTGTTCGGCCAGCCAGACGGCGTCGCCGCCTTCGCCGGCGCCGACGTCGAGCGCTCGTCCCGCCTCCGCGCCGGCGATCTCGGCCACGAGCGTGCCGTTCGGGTTGCCACTCCAGATCTGTGCACCGGCGTAGCGCTGCTCCCAGTCCGCCTGGTTGCCCAAGGGCCGTGCCGCGGCGGCGACGTCCTCGCTGGCGAGGCTGAAGCTGATCATGCCGCCGACCCTGCTCCCGTTCGCCGCAGCCTGCAGCACCTGTTGGCTCGGATCGGTCACGTTGCCGGCGGCGTACATCCCGGGCACGGAGGTCTCCCCGGTCGGGTCGGTCTCCACGAAGTCGCCCAGGCCGCTCGGATGGGGGGCCGCCCTCAGGCCGAGCGATGCGAACGGCTCGATGCGGACGCGGAACGGTGCGCCGACGACGACGGCATCGGCGGCGATGCGCTCGCCCGTCACCAGCTCGACGTCGGTGACATGTCCGTCATCGCCGGTGACGAGGCGCTGCACGGGTCCGGCGACGACCGCGACGCCGGCCGCCTGCAGTTCGACGAGCCGAGGATCGTCACCGTCGACGCCGTCGTGCAGCACCAGTGTGAGCCGCGTGGTGAGCTGTCGGAACAACGCAGCGGGGTGCAGCCCCATCGGATGCGTGACGATCTGGACGATGCGCTGGTCGCGGATCTCGTAGCCGTGGCAGAACGGGCAGTGGATGACGTCGCCACCCCAGTGCTCGACGACACCCTCGATGTCCGGGAGCACGTCGATCAACCCGGTGGCCGCGACCAACCGTCGAGCGACGACGGCTCCGCCGCCCACCATCTCGACGCGGAAGCACCCGTCGGCGAGGCGAACGACATCGACGGCGCGCCCGTCGAGGATCTCGCCGCCGTAGCTGCGAACCTCCTCGCGGCCGATCGCGGCGAGCTCGCCGGGCGGCAGCCCCTCGTGGCCGAGGTAGCTGTGCATGCGCGCGGCCGGGGCGTTGCGTGGTGCACCGGCATCGATGACGATGACCGTCCGCCGTTGCCGGCTGAGCTGCAGCGCCGCGGCCAATCCGGCCGCCGAGCCGCCGATGACGGCGACGTCGCAGTGGCGTTCGATGAGACGTTGTCCATGATCACTCATGTCGTCGACGATACGCATCGATCCCACAACCGCAAGTGAGCTTGCCGGATTGGCAAGGAACGGTCAGCGGATCGGAGCGATCCTCAGGCGCGACCAGCAGCGGCGCGCGCGAGGGTCGTCAAGGACGCGACATCGTCGTCGCTGATCAGCACGGTCCCGTACTCGACGACGACTTCGAGCGTGCCGACCCGGAAGGCGATGAAGGAGTTGGGTTTGGCGAGGTACGCGGCGTCGCCGATCCCATCCAGCGGGGCCCCGGAGAAGTTGGTCTGTTCCTTCGCGAAGGCGTCGGCCGACACCGGACCCGACACCGCCTCGGGGTTCTGGCCGACGGTCACGGTCACCGTCTTGGCGCCGTTGTCGAACACGCAGTGCTCGGCGCCCGGGGTGGCGGTCACGGTGCCGCCGAGGAACGCGGCGACCTCGTCGGTGGTCACCAACGAGCACGGGTCGGGGAGCGCTGCGGCCGGTGCGGTGCTCTCGGTGGGCATGGACGTCGTCGGCGCCGATGCGGCCGTCGGGTCTGTCGTCACCGCAGTGCCCGTCGTGGGCGGAGCGGGCGTGGTGATGGTGGTGGTGGAGGTGGCGGTGGCGGTGGTGGCGGTGGCTGTGCTGCTCGTGCTCGTCGCCGACGACGAGCAGCCAGCGGTGGCGATGGCGAGTGGCGCGACGAACAGCACACCCGCGAGTCGGCGGTTTCGCATCTGTCCCATCATGCTCACCCGCCGTCGGCGATCTCACACCGGACGTCGCTCCGCTGGATGTCAGTCGACGAGGGCTTGGTGCACCAACTGCTTGAGCATGCTGCGGATGGGATGGCTGTTCGACGGCAGCAGTTGCGTCATGAACACGCACGTCAGGTCCTCCACCGGATCGACCCAGAAGAACGTGCTCGCTGCACCGCCCCAACCGAACTCGCCGACCGAGCCGGGGACCTTGGCCTTCACGGGATCGAGCGTGATCGATCCGAGGAGGCCGAACCCGACGCCGTCGAAGGTCGTCTCGCTGAACAGCGGGCGGCCGTAGGCGGACAGATCAGCGTTGCCGGGCAGGTGGTTGGACGCCATGTACCGCACGGTGCGCGGCGCCAGCAGACGCCGTCCGTCGAGCTCACCGCCGCGCCTGAGCATCTCGGCGAACCGCACGTAGTCGGACATCGTCGACACCAGGCCGCCACCGCCCAGCAGCGCCGGCGGCGGAACGAGTGATGCACGACCTGCGGCGTCGAGCGGGATCGCCGCCCCGGTGCCGGGGTGATGCCCGTAGATCTGGGCGACGCGGTGGTGTTGCGCCTCCGGGACGAAGAAGCCGGTGTCCACCATCCCCAGCGGCTCGAAGATCTCGGTGCGCATGAAGGCGTCGAGCGGCATGCCGCTGACGACCTCGATGACGCGACCGAGGATGTCGGTCGACATCGAGTAGTTCCACTCGCTCCCCGGCTGGAACAGCAACGGCAGCTGGGCCACGCGCACGGACAGCTCGGCGAGGTCCATCTGCGCCGGCGTGGCGAAGTCGAAGCCTGCCGACCGGTACATGTGGTCGACGGGGTGGGCGTTCATGAACCCGTACGTGAGCCCCGATGTGTGGGTCATCAGGTGCCACATCTCGATCGGATCGCGCACCGGCTCGAGCACCGGCCGCACCGTGGAGCCGCCGCGCCACACTCGCTGGTCGCAGAACTCGGGCAGGAAGTGGCTCACCGGATCGTGGAGCTCGAACAACCCGCGCTCGTGCAGGATCATCGCCGCGACCGACGTGATCGGCTTCGACATCGAGAAGATCCGCCAGATCGCATCTGGCGTGAGCGGTGTGGCGGCCTCTCGGTCGAGATGGCCGCGGCCCGATGAGTGGACGAGCTTGCCGTTCCGTGACAGCGCGATCTGCCACGCGGCCAGCCGGCCGTCGGCGACGTACTGCCCGAAGTGGGTGTCGATGCGGGCCAGTCGTTCGGCGTCGAACCCGACCTCGGCAGGATCGACTTCGGCTTCGAGAAGGTTCATGGCAACTTCCTAGCCTGACAGGATGACCGCGATGACCTCGGACAGCCCACAGCGCCCGTCGCGGTCCGCCGAGCGGCGGATCGCCGTGATCGGCGCCGGCCCCGCTGGGATCAGCTCGGCGTACTACCTGCGCCAGGCCGGGTTGGAGAACTTCACGATCTACGAACGCGCCGGAGAGGTCGGCGGCACGTGGCAGCGCAACCGCTATCCGGGCCTCGCGTGCGACGTGTGGAGCCACGTCTACTCCTTCACCTTCCGGCTGAACCCGGCCTGGACACGGTCGTACGCGGCGCAGCCGGAGATCCTCGAGTACATGCGCGCGACGGTCTCCGAGCTCGGCCTCTGGCCCCACTTCCGCCTGAACACCGGCATCTCCTCAGCCGCGTGGGACGACGACACCTGCACGTGGCGGCTGGTGACCGACGCCGGAGAGCATCTCGAGGCCGACGTGCTGATCAGTGGGCAGGGCATGTTCGGCGAGCTGAAGCATCCGCCGATCGAAGGCCGCGAGACCTTCGCTGGCAGGGCGATGCACACGGGCGCATGGGACACGTCCCTCGACCTCACCGGCCTGCGGGTCGGCGTGGTCGGCAGTGCCGCGAGCGGTGTGCAGAGCATCCCGGAGATCGCCAAGGTCGCGCAGCAACTCACGGTGTTCCAGCGGTCGGCGAACTGGGTGCTCCCCAAGGAGGACGTGGTCCACACACCCGAGCAGCTCGAACAGTTCCACGGTGAGCCCGGTGCACTGCAGCAGTACCACGACGGGATCATGTCGTTCCTCGGGCCCAGCATCCCGTTCAGCAACCCGACGATCCTCGGCGCGGCCGAGTGGGTCGCGGCGGTCGCGATCGAGGCCGTCGACGATCCCGAGACGCGCCGCAAGCTCACCCCGTCGACGCCGTGGGGCTGCCTGCGACCGCTGTTCTCGAACGACTACTACCCGACGTTCAACCGACCCAACGTCTCACTCGTCACCGACTCGATCGCCCGGATCACGCCCACGGGGATCGTCACCGACGACGGCACCGAGCACGAGCTCGACGTCATCGTCTTCGCGACGGGCTACGTGGTCGACAAGTTCGCGTCCGGGATCCCGATCACCGGTCGCGGCGGCTTGCCGCTCGACGAGGCCTGGGCCGATGGCGCGCAGGCCTACATGGGCATCACCACCACCGGCTTCCCGAACATGTTCATGCTCTACGGACCGAACACGAACCAGGGCTCACTGATCCCGATGATCGAGTACCAGGCCCGTTACGCCGTCCAGGCGATCCAGCGGATGGACGCCGAGGACATCGCTTGGATCGATGTGCGGCGGGATGTGATGGACGCTTACAACGACGAGCTCCAGATGGCCATCGATCACGTCGACGTCTGGCACGGCGGGTGCAGCCACTACTACTTCAGCGAGTCCGGCCGGATCGTGACGCAGTACCCGCACTCGATGTTCCACTTCCGTGATCTCCTCGCCCACGTCGACCTCGACGACTTCGAGGTCGGCAGACGCCAGGCCTGAACATCGGCGCGCGGCAGTCTTCCTCGGGGAGCATCGTGACGCCGTCACAGCCTCAGGTGGTGGCCGTCGCCGACGCATCGGCATCGTCGGCTCTGCGGGCCGCCGCTCGCGCGAGCACCTCGAGGTCGCCGGCTGTCCGGTGCGTGAAGTGTCCGACGTCATCGATGCTGACGGCGAAGCGGCCGTGAACGGCGGTGCCTGTGGATGCGTCGTTGGCCACGTAGCTGGCGCTGTTGGTGCCCGGCTGGACCTCGACCCCGAACCGTTCGCTGTCATGGACGAGCCACGCGTTCGCATCGGCCGGAGAGGCCATCCTGCGGATGACGAGTGCCAGCCGTCGGGTCCCTGGCCTGTCCGCGGCGTAGCTGCAGCTGCCCCCGCCCTCATAGCCGTCGAGCGGTTGGCTGTGGGTCGTGGAGACCGGGACACCGACCTCGGATCGCGTCAGGTCGTTGCAGAACCCGAGCGGGTCGACGAACGAGTTGTTCGACGCGCAGCCAGCGACGCTGACACTCCCCAGGAGGAGGCTCCCCAGGAAGGCCCGAGCTGTCAGCCGCGGCCGCCGAACCACTGCATCCAGGCGTCGCGCGTCTTCGGCTTGAACACGTAGTTGTCCTCGCGCAGGTCGTCGAGTCGCGCCTCGGTGGGGATCGAGTACATGTGGCCGGGGTAGACGACGGTGTCATCGGGGAGGCCGGCGAGCATCTGCAGGCTGTCGAACATCAGCTCCGGGTTGCTGCCGGGCAGGTCGGTGCGCCCGCAACCCTCGAGGAACAGGGTGTCGCCGGAGACCAGCCGCCCCTCGACGAGGAAGCACTGGCTACCGGGGGTGTGACCGGGCGTGTGCAGCAGCTGGATCTCGATGCCGCCGACGGTGACGACGTCGCCGCCGTCGTGCTGGGCGAGGTCGTCGGCGCCGAGGCCGGTGGTGCGCTGCACCCACGGCGCCTCGTCGCGCTGGATGTGGATCGGGCACTGGCAGCGATCGAGCAGCGTGGCGACGCCCTCGATCGAGTAGCCCATCATCGTCCCGCCGACGTGGTCGGCGTGGTAGTGGGTGGCCAGCACGCCGGTGACGCGCATGTCGTCGGCCTCGACGGTGTCGACCAGGTCGTCGACGGCGTAGGCGGGATCCACGAGCACGGCCTCACCGGTGGAGCGATCGCCGATGGCGTAGACGAAGTTCACCATCTGGCGGGCGACGGGATCTGCCTTCGCGAAGTCGCGTCCGGACAGCAGTTGGCGGAAGTACAGCTGTGGTTGGCTCACGTCGCCACGTTATGCCCGACCTGCGGTGGAATTGTGCCCACGCCCGCTCGCGCCGGGTGCGCACACCTACGATGTCGGCCGATGTCGCACACCGAAGCACTCCTCGCGCTCGAGCCCGGACAGCGGATCGTCTTCGGCGGCAACCGGATGGCCACGGTCGACGCAGAGCTGGCCGCGGCGTTCGAGGCCGGCGATCGACTGGTGGTGGTGCAGGAGGACGGCGCCCTGCTGCACATCCCGCACGGCGCGCACGCGCTGGTCGCCGGTGCCGTGGACCGGGCGACATCGGCGTTCGAGGCGCTGGCGTCGGTCGGCGACGAGCAGATCTCCGACTTCTTCGAGCAGTTCGCCAGACGGCTCGACGACGACGTCGCGTTCGCCGCGATCCTGGCCGCCAACGCAGTCGACGTCTCCTCCGCTGCCGCACGCGGTCGCTCGACGACTCGGCTCGCCCTCAGCGAGGCGATGCGGCGCGACATGATCGCCGGGCTGCGGGTCTGGCGCGACACGCCGGGGGACCGCGGCGCAGTCGTCGAGACCGTTGCCCACGAGGGTTGGACGGTGACGGCTCGACGGGCGCCGCTCGGGGTCGTCGCGTTCGTGTTCGAGGGGCGCCCGAACGTGTTCGCCGACGCCACCGGGGTGTTGCGCACCGGCAACACCGCCGTGCTGCGGATCGGCAGCGATGCCCTCGGCACGGCGCGGGCCATCGTCGCCGAGGCGCTCCACCCGGCGCTGGTGGACGCCGGTCTGCCGGAGAGCTCGGTCGTGCTCGTCGACTCGCCGGCACGCGCCACGGGATGGGCGCTGTTCGACGACCACCGCGTCGCGTTGGCCGTCGCACGCGGCTCGGGTGAGGCCGTCGCCCAGCTCGGCGCCGTCGCCCGCCAGGCCGGCGTGCCCGTCAGCCTGCACGGCACCGGTGGAGCGTGGCTCGTCGCATCAGCGACGGCCGACGCGGAGCGATTCCGGCACTCGGTCCGCCACTCGCTCGATCGCAAGGTGTGCAACACGCTCAACGTGTGCTGCATCGTCGCTGCCCGGGCGGACGACCTGGTCCCGGTGTTCGTCGAGGCGCTGCGCGAGGCAGCGGCCGGGCGTGGAACGGCGCCGCGCCTGCACGTGCTCGACGCCAGCCGCTCCTTCGTCGCACCGGAGCTGTTCGCCGAGACGGTCACGGTCGGCCGCGTCGGCGGCGCGGTCGACGAACCGTTCGCCTCCGTCATCGACGAGGCTGGGCTGGCCGTCGAGTGGGAGTGGGAGACGTCGCCGGAGGTGAGCCTCGTCGTCGTCGACGACCTCACTCATGCCCTCGCGCTGTTCGACCGCCACAGCCCACACCTGGTCGCATCCCTGATCAGTCGGGACACCGTCGAGCACGACGAGTTCTACGCGCGGTGCAGCGCACCGTTCATCGGCAATGGCTTCACCCGCTGGGTCGACGGCCAGTTCGCGCTCGATCGGCCCGAGCTCGGCCTGTCGAACTGGGAGCACGGGCGGCTGCTCGCGCGCAGCGCCGTGCTGTCCGGTGACTCGGTGTTCACGGTGCGCCTCACCGCCGACGTCACGGACACCGGTCTGCACCGATGAGCCACCGCGGTTGGGGTGCCGCCGTGTGCGTGGCAGTGCTCGGGCTCGGCGTCGCCGGGTGTGCGTCGACGGATCCCGGGCTGACCGATGCGACGGCGATGTCGCCGACCACCGCCGCCGCCACATCCACCGCCGCCACATCCACCGGCGACACGGCGACGACCACGCCGGCCGACACGTCAGCGGCCGACACCAGCCCGGCCGACAGCAGCACGGCTGACTCCAGCACGCCGGATACGAGCACCGGCGCGACGGGTCCGATCGGCTCCTCGGGCGTCAGCGGCGTGGGCGACGTGCTGTTCCCCGATCTCGGCAACCCGGGCATCGACGTGCAGCACTACGACGTGGACATCACGTACGACCACGCCACGGCCGAGATCGACGGCAACGTGGTGCTGACGATCACCGCGACGGCGGATCTCGCCGGGTTCACGCTCGACGAGGTCGGCCTCCACGTGACCGCTGTCGAGGTCGACGACGCGGCGGTGACCTATGCCGCCGACGATCCCGAGCTGCGCATCACGCCGGCCGCGCCGATCCCGAAGGGGTCGTCGTTCACCGTGGCGGTCGCGTACTCCACGCACGGCAACCCGGCGTCGGTGTCGGCTGGGGTCACCGCCGGTTGGTTCGAGACCCAGGACGGATCGTTCGTCCTGGACGAGCCCGACGGTGCGCGCAACTGGCTGCCGAGCAACGACCACCCGAGCGACAAGGCGTCGTACCACTTCACGATCCACGTCCCGACGGGCATCACGGCGGCGGCCAACGGCACGCTGGTGAGCCACGACTCCACGGCTGCCGGCGATGTCTGGGTGTGGGACGAGACCCAGCCGATGACCACCTACGTCATCCAGCTGCTCACCGGCCACCTCGAGATCGTCACCGGCACGTCACCCTCCGGCGTTGCGCTGACCAGCGTGCTCCAGGCCGGTGACGACGCGCTCATGCAGCCGTTCCTCGACTCGACGGGCAAGCAGGTCGACTACTTCGCGGGGATCTTCGGTCCGTATCCGTTCAGCAGCTACGGGGTCGCGATGACCGACGGCTTCATCGGCGGCGCGATGGAGGAGCAGACCCGGTCGCTGTTCAGCCGCGACGACTTCGCCGGCGGCACGCTCGATCAGGAGACCGAACTGCTGCTCTCGCACGAGCTGACCCACCAGTGGTTCGGCGACGGCGTGAGCCCGCAGCGCTGGCAGGACATCTGGCTCAACGAGAGCTTCGCGACCTACGGGCAGTGGCTGTGGCTGGACCACGAGGGCTACCGCACCGTCACCGACTACGCCGACGAGGCACTGGCCGAGCGGCAGCGCAACGGCGGCGACGCACCATCGGACGCCACCGGCACGCCGGACGTGCCGGGCCTGTTCGGCTACGACGTGTACGAGGGTGGCGCCGTGGTGCTCCAGGCACTGCGCGACGAGGTCGGCGACACGGCGTTCTTCCAGATCCTGAAGACGTGGGTGCAGAGCAACCTCGGCACCTCGCGATCGTCGAAGGAGTTCGTCGCGCTCAGCAGCAAGATCGCCGGACGCGACCTCACGTCGTTCTTCGACACCTGGCTGTACGCGCCGCGGGTACCCGCGACATATCCGAGCTGATCGCGCCGGCTGCCCTTGACATGTAACTGATCGGTTACATATGATGGGTGCGTGGACGACGTGTTCAAGGCGCTGGCCGATCCGACCAGACGGCAACTGCTCGACGAGCTGTTCGTCGAGGACGGCCAGACCCTGCGTGCGCTGGAAGGCCGGTTCGCGATGTCGCGGATCGGGGTGATGAAGCACCTCAACCAGCTCGAGGCCGCCGGTCTCGTGGTCACCAAGCGTCGTGGTCGCGAGAAGCTGCACTTCCTCAACGCCGTCCCGATCCAGCTCCTCCACGACCGGTGGGTGAGCAAGTACACCGAGACCTGGGCCGCCGGCCTGATCGGTCTCAAGCAACGATTGGAGCACGACGAGATGGAGACGAGCACGATGGACAACGACCTGATCCCTGGACCGCGAACGATGGAACGGGTCTTCGAGATCTACATCCGCACCACGCCCGAGCGGTTGTGGGAGGCGATCACCGACACCGAGATCCGCACGAAGTACTTCTTCGGCAACCGGTTCCGGTGCGACTGGACCGTTGGTTCGACGTTCGAGATGCGCAACTCCACCGAGGAGTTCCTGCTCGGTGAGGGCGAGATCCTCGAGATGGATCCGCCGCGCCGCCTGGTGCAGACCTTGCACGCCCTGTGGGCCGATGAGGTGAAGGCGGAGGGCACGTCGCGGGTGACCTGGGAGATCTCCCAGGTCGGCGATTCCTGCCGGCTCGTGGTGACCCACGACCAGATGCGCGAGGGTACCGACGAGCAGGTCTATGGCGGTTGGCCGATGATCCTCTCCGGCCTGAAGACGTGGTTGGAAACCGGCGAGAAGCTCACCACGCCCGGCTCGTTGATGTACGACCGCTGAGGCGTCAGCGCACCGACACCGCGGTGCCCTCGATCGCCGCCAGATGGGGGTCGACGGCATCGCGGATCAGCTGGTGGAACTCGCCGAGGGCGAGCTCGTACTTCGGGCTCAGCCAACCCGCCGTGTACAGCCCGGCGGCGAGGTTCTGCTGCACGAACTCGGCGACGCGCACGTCCTCGTCCGCGACTTCTTCGCTGCTCTTGACGATGGTGTCGACGTCATCGGCGTCGTCGGCGAAGAAGTACTCGAAGATCAGATCGGTCTGGCCCATGCCCACCGGCAGCCAGCGCTCGACGGCCATCCCGCCGGGGAAGATGTCGAACGAGAAGCACGGGAAGTAGTAGCCCCACACGCCGCTCCAGCTCACGCCGTCGCGGCGGGGAGCGGTGTGGATGTTCCACTTCGGGTCGCCCTTGCCTTCGACGCGGTACTGCAGCGCCTCGACCTCGCGGCTCATCGCCGGGTGCACGAGCGGGAGGTGGTAGCCCTCGACGAAGTTGTCGTTGTACACCTTCCAGTTCATGTTCATCCGCCGGACCGTGCGGCTGTGGAACCTGTAGTGGTCGGTGGGGTAGGACTCGCACTCGGCGATGAACCCACCCAGCCACTCGATGAGGTCGGGCGCATCGGGGTCGAGGCAGACGAAGATGAACCCGCGCCACGTCTGGGCGCGGATCTTCGTGAGGCACGTGCCGGCGGGCGCCTCGGCGCCGAAGTCGCGTGCGTTGATCAGCAGGCCTTCCTTGTCGAACGCCCATCCGTGGTAGCGGCAGACGAGGTTGGCCTGGTGGCCGGCGCCTTCGTACACGATGGGGCCGGCGCGGTGCGGGCACATGTTGTGGAACGCCCGCAGGCTGCCGTCATCCGCGCGCTGGATGAAGATCGGCCAGCCCGCCAGCTGTTCGGCCACGTAGTCGCCGGGACGGGGCAGCTGGTGATCGAGCGCGACCATGATCCAGGTCTTGGCGAAGATCTGGTGCCTCTCGATCTCCCAGATGGCGGGATCGAGGTAGTACCGAGTCGGCAATGTCTCAGTCAGGCTCACGGTCGGAGTTTATCCCCCAGGTGATCAGGGGGTCCCTTCGCCGTTCAGGCGAGTGCGGCGCCGACGGGGATGCTGCGCGGCAGCTCCGGATCTCGGTGCTGCTCGTGTCCCTCGCCGTGGTGGCCGTCGATGGCGTCGGCCCACACGGACGAACGGCGGGCGGCGATGACGACACCGACGATGACGAAGCCGAGCACGCCGAACGTGGTGCGCAGCCCGAAGCGGTCGGACAGCACGCCGAGGCCGAGCAGGCCGATGCCGTAGGCGAGCCCGTTGAGGCCCTGGTACCACGACAGGATCCGGCCACGGTGCTCGAGCGTGGCGTCGCGCTGCACGACGCCGCCGAGCACGCTCTGGACGACCGCGACGCACGAGCCCATGGCGAGGACGACGAACGCGGTGCTGATCCAGCCGGGGGTGAACTCGTGCGCCGGCACCAGCACGGCCGCCGCGGCGAGCGCGAAGGTGAGCAGTGTCGAACGGCGGAACCGGCGCACCAGGTTGGCGACGATCAGCGAGCCGACGATGGCGCCGATGCCCTGCGCCGAGAGCAGCCGGGCAGTGATGCTGGTGACCGAGGAATCGGTGAGCGCCGCGCCGCCGCGCTGGAGCAGGGCACGCGACGTGGACGGGAGCAGCCCGACGAACGGCACGACGCACAGGTGGAGGGCGACGATGGTGACGACGGCGGCCGTGCAGCCCCGGCTGGTGCGCAGGGCGCGCATGCCGTTCACCAGTTCGGTGCGCATCGTGAACCGCACGTTCGCGGCGGGGACGAACCGGCGACGGCAGCACATGATGGCCACCCAGAGCAGAGCGAAGCTGATGCCGTTCGCAGCCACCGCCCAGTAGGCGCCGAACGGCACGAGCGCGGTGGCGACGAGCGGGCCGACGACCCGGCCGCTGTTCCAGCTGGTGACGCCGAGTGCGACCGCAGCGGTGAGGTCCTCGGCGGGCACGAGATCGGGGAGGATCGCCTGCAGCGAGGGCTGGCCGAGCGCGCCGGCGCTGCTCTGGAGCAGCACGAGCGCGCTCAGGGCGTACGGGTTCCGCAGCCCGGCGGCGATCACGACCGCGATGGCCGTGGTGATCACGGCCTGGGCGCCGAGCGTGACGAGGAACGTGCGGCGTCGCTCGTACCGATCGGCCAGCAGACCGCCGATCGGGCAGCAGATGCCCTGCGGCAGGAACGTCGCCGCAGCCACCATCGCGGTGGCCAGGGCGCTGCCGCTGCTGACCGCGACGAGTGACCCGATGGCCGCGAGCTGCACCCACGTGCCGATGTCGGAGGCGGCGCCGGAGCCCCAGAACAGTGCGAACACCCGGTGCCGGAGGGGGCGGAGACCGGCGGGGAGCACGTCACTCGACGCTACTCACCTGGTCACGGCGCTGACGGACGGTATGCATGGGACACTCGTCACATTCATCACGCGAAATGGGCCTCTGACCGGTATCGATCACGAAGATCGATCGACTTGATCAGTGACTGGGGTCAGTGATCAGTGAGCAGCCCGAGGATCCAGGTGCGCTTGCGCTCCGGTCGGTTGGTGCGCTGCTCGTAGGCATCGGCGCCGGACGGCAGCTTGAGCGAGGTGCGGATCGACACCCAGCGGATCGGCTCGGGCTCCCACTTGCGCGAGCGATGGCCGACCCACGGCAGCGAGGTGATGTCGGTCTCGCGTCGCAGGATCAGATCGCACAGCGTCCGGCCGGCGAGGTTGGTGGTGGTGACCCCGTCGCCGACGTAGCCACCCGCCCAGGCCATGCCGGTGTCGCGATCCAGGCCGACGCCGCAGTACCAATCGCGCGGCAGGCCGAGCGGACCGCCCCAGCGGTGGGTGATCGCCGCATCGCCGACCTGGGGGAAGATCTCGACCAGCGTGTCGCGGAGCATGTCGTGGACGCGGGCGTCGCGGTCGAACTCCGGCTTGATCGCCGAACCGAAGTGGTACGGCGCGCCGCGACCGCCGAACGCGAACCGCCCGTCGGCGGTGCGCTGGCCGTAGATGATCAGGTGGCGGCCATCGTTGAACGTCTCGCGCGCGGCGAGCCCGATCTCGTCCCACACCGAATCAAGGAGCGGCTCGGTGGCGATCATCAGCGAGTAGACCGGCACGATGGTGCGCTTCTCGCCAGCCAGCGACGGCGTGAAGCCCTCGGTGGCGCGCACGACGATGTCGGCGCGGACCACGCCGTGATCCGTCACCACGCGGTGTGGCTCGATGGCCGACACCATGGTCTGCTCGTGGATCGCGACGCCCCGCGACTCGACCGACGCGGCGAGCCCGCGGACGAGCCGGGCGGGATGGATCGCCGCGCAGTGCGGTGTGTAGACGCCGCCGAGCAGCTTCGAGGCGGCGCCGTGTTCGGCCATCTCGGCGGTGTCGAGCCAGCGCACGTCGTCGAGCCCGTAGCTCGCGGCGTGTGCCACGGCATCCTTCGCGCGCTGGACCTGGGCCGGGTTGCGGACGAAGTCGAGCTGGCCACCCTTGGCGTAGTGGCAGTCGATGCCGAGCTCGGCGGCGGCGCGCCCGACCTCGTCGACGCAGTGGTACATCTCACGCTGCATCCGGATCGCTGCCTGGCGGCCGGGCTCGCCGCCGCCGGCCTGCTTGGCCATCGTGTCGAGGCTCATCGGCAGGATCGCCGACGCCCAACCGCCGTTGCGGCCGCTGGCCCCGAACCCGCAGATCGTCTTCTCGACGATCGCGATGCGCAGGGTGGGGTCCGCTGCCTGCAGGTAGTGGGCGGTCCAGAGCCCGGTGTAGCCACCGCCGACGATGGCCACGTCGACGTCGATGTCGCCGCCGAGTGGCGGGCGTGGAGCCAAGGTGTCGTCGGCGGGGAGCGTGTCGTGCCAGAGCGAGAGCGAGCGATGGTCGGCAGGCATCCGCCGAGACTAGAGGTCGCCCGGAACGGTCGCCGGGATCAGGCCGACGGGGGGATCGCGCGGTTGTCGATCAGCCGGACGCCGTCGAACCACACGGCCGTGACCGCCAGCAGTGGACCGCCGGGAGCGGCTGGCTCGCGCAGGGTCACCGGATCGACCAGTTCGAGGTACTCCAGGCGGGCGAGCGGCTCCGCCGAGACGAGATCGACGCCCACTGCACGCAGCGCCTCGGGATCGGGGCGGGGGACAGCAGCCGCTGCGGCGACGACGGCATCGAGCGCTCGTGGCACGACGACCGCGCCGCGGCGTTGCTCGTCGGTGAGCCGGCGGTTGCGGCTCGACATCGCCAGACCGTCGGGCTCGCGCACCGTCTCGACGCCGATGATCTCGATCGGCATGTCGAGGTCGGCGACCATCCGCTCGATGAGCGCGAGCTGCTGGAAGTCCTTCCGACCGAACACGGCGACCGACGGGGCGACGGCGTTGAACAGCTTGGCGACGACGGTGGTGACGCCGCGGAAGTGGCCGGGCCGGCCGACGCCTTCGAGCGGCTCGGCCAGCGAACCCGGCTCGACGAACGTCTCGAACCCGGCCGGGTACATCGACTCCTGCGACGGCGCGTACATCGCCGTCACGCCACGACGCTCGCACTGCCGGAGGTCGTCGTCGAGCGGCCGCGGGTACAGCTCGAAGTCGTCGGGCCGGTTGAACTGCAGCGGGTTGACGAAGATGCTGACCACCACCACATCGCACCGTGCTCGCGCCGCGTCGACGAGGGCGAGGTGGCCGTCGTGCAGCGCACCCATCGTGGGCACGAGACCGATCGTGGCACCGCGACGGCGCTGATCCTCGGACCAGGCGCGCATCGACGCGGGGGTGTCCAGGATCAGCACGGTGGTCGGTGTCGCCTAGTGGAAGCTGTGCTGGTCGTCGGGCCAGATGCCCGACCGCACATCGGCCGCGTAGGCGGACGCAGCGGCGACGGCCTCGGCGCCGAGCGCGGCGAACGACTTCGCGAACTTGTAGGTGTGGTCGCTCAGCCCGAGCACGTCGTGCAGCACGAGGACCTGGCCGTCGCAGTCGGGGCCGGCCCCGATGCCGATGGTGGGGATGCTCAGCTTGTTGCGGATCTCGGCGGCGAGATCGCGCGGGATGCCCTCGAGCACCACCGCGAACGCGCCCGCCTGCTCGACGGCGTGGGCGTCCTCGAGCAGCCGTTCGCGGCCGCCGGCCTCGAACCCGCTGCGCTTGCCCTGCACCCGGTGGCCGCCCATGCGGTGGATGCTCTGCGGGGTGAGGCCGATGTGGCCGATCACCGGGATGTCGACCCGGGTGATGGCCGCGATGGTGTCGGACATCGACACGCCGCCCTCGAGCTTGACGCACTCCGCGCCGGCCTTCATCAGGATGATCGAGCTCTCGACCGCCTGCTGCGGGCTGACCTGGTACGAGCCGAACGGGAGATCGCCGACGACCATCGCCTTCGGCCTCGCGCGGGCGACGAGGCGCACGTGGTACGCCATCTCCTCGAGCGTGACGGGGATGGTGTTGGCCTCGCCCTGCATGACCATGCCGACGGAATCGCCGACCAGGATCATGTCGATGCCGCCGAGGTCGACGAGGCGTGCGAACGTCGCGTCGTAGGCGGTGATCATCGTGATCTTCGTGCCGCTGGCGTACAACCGCGCCACCTCTGGTTGGGTGACCTTGGTGCGCTCGTTCGGCTGTGGTGTGGATGTCGATGGCATTGCTGCCTCCTTCGCCGGTTGAGTGCGTCCCCAGAACGCTCAGACCCCTGAACAGGCGTCAACCTAGCTACTGGGGGAGTCCCCGCAACAACGGGGTGGCATGGTGTAGCAGGAGTCACGCCCCGACGCAAGTGCTGCTGGATCAGGGGTAGGCGGACGGGCAGAGGTCGCGGTAGGCGAGGGGCCCGCCGATCGAGGTCGCAGCGATGATCGCCTGCGTGCACGCCGCGGCGAAGCACAGTGCCGCAGCGTCGAGGATGGTGTTCAGCACCGCGGGCCGGGTGCCGTCGGTGCGGAAGCCGGTCGACGCTGCGTCGGGGAGCTCGTCGATGCCGGTGGCGAGCGCGAACACGGTGTCGCCGTCGAACATCGAGTGGACCGGTCGGATCGCCCGCGCCATGCCGTCGTGGCTGACGGACGCGACCTTGGTGCACTCCGCCTTCGACAGTCGGGCGGTGGTGGCAACGACCCCGATCGTCGTGTTCAGGGTCGTGCCCGTCGTGGCCGTCGCCGGCATCGGAGGCGCCGTCGCTTCGCGCAGCAGCGCGGCATCCGCGCTGGCCGGGCGGCGCAGGTGATGCGCGCCGGACTCCCATGGCAGCGCCGACGCAGGATCGATCAGCGATCCGGCGGCGTTCACGACGGCCAGCGCGGCCACGACGATGCCGGACGCCAACCGCACGCTGGCCGAACCGACGCCGCCCTGCAGCCCGCCGGCCACCGCACCCGCACCGGCGCCGACCGAGCCGTTGGCCTCCGGTCGGGTCCGTGCGGCACGCGCTGCACGCGCGCCGAAGTCGTGATCGGGACGGTTGGCGAAGTGGCCGCCGCGACCGAGGTCGAAGATGACCGCTGCCGGCACGATGGGCACGATCGCTCCGGCTGTCGTCCCGACCGGGTAGCCGATGCCGCGTCGCTCGAGCTCTGCCATCACGCCACTGGCCGCAGCGAGGCCGTAGGCGCTGCCGCCCGTGAGGCAGATGCCGTGCACCTGCTGGATCAGGTTCTCGGGGCGGAGCAGGTCGGTCTCGCGCGTCCCCGGCCCTCCGCCGCGCACGTCGACGCCTGCCGTGGCTCCCGCCGCGACGATGACCGCGGTGGTGCCGGTGCGCCAGCCGCGAGCGATCCGATGGTGGTGGCCGACGGCGACGCCGGCGACGTCGGTCAGCGATCCGTTCGGATCGACGACGGGACGCAGGGGAGTCGGCATGCGAGGCGAACGTAATCGCTCGGCCGCCACCGGACCGGTAGCGTGCCCGCCGTGCTGGAGCGCCCGAAGCCGGACTCGACCATCGTCAACGCCGTGCGCAGCGCGGTGAAGCGGGCCACCGGCGAGGTCGTGCACCGGGCCTGGGCCACCGCCGTCGAATGCGCGGCCATCGGCCCGAAGAGCCGGCGAGGGCGTTCGTTCGGCCGCTTCGGTGACAACAGCGTGATCTGCTTCCCCGCCAACACGATCTTCAACGAGCACTACATCCACATCGGTTCGGGCACGATGATCGGCCCGGGCTGCACGTTGTCGGCCGGGATGGTGCCGGGGCAGCAGTGCATCAGCGATCCCGTGGTGTCCATCGGTGATCGCTGCCTGATCGGCAAGGGCAGCGGGATCGTCGGCCACTTCGAGATCGTGATCGGCAACGACGTGTGGACCGGTCACAACGTGTACATCACCGATCAGAACCACGACTACCGCGATGTCACGATCCCGATCTCGAAGCAGTCGATGCCCGAGCGCTCGGTGATCATCGGTGACGGATCGTGGCTCGGTTACGGCAGCGTCGTGCTGCCTGGTTCACGGATCGGCAAGCACGTCGTTGTGGGCGCCAATTCCGTGGTGTCAGGCGATCTCCCGGACTACTCGGTGGCGGTCGGCAGCCCTGCCCGCGTGATCCGCCGCTGGAGCGCCGAAGACGGCTGGCACCGGGTCAGCTGACCCCGCGCGTCAGTTGCCGGACGGGACCGCGCAGTCGGTCATGTTGTTCGGGTTGGTGAAGTCGGCGATCGAGTCCGAGATGGGCGAGCCGTACAGCTCGGTCTCGTTGAGCTCGGACTTCTCGCCCTTGGCCAGCTTGACCTCGGTGGCCCGGCGATCGGCGATGTAGGTGCGGTAGAGGTCGGCCCACTTGCCCACCAGCTTCTGATCGAGCGCGGTAGGCGGCGAGACCGACAGGATCTCGGACTGTGCGGCCTCGACGAGGTCGGTGGCCTTCGCCACGGAGCGCCCGAGCGCCTGCGGCGTGAAATCGCCGGCGTCGCGGTACGACTTCGCGTTGAGGTCGATGAGATCGTTGCGCTGCTTGCAGATCTGCTCGGCGCGCTTGGTCCAGGCGGTGT
Organism: Ilumatobacteraceae bacterium; assembly: GCA_025463305.1. The sequence continues at coordinate 58,857 of JAOBWK010000019.1, read as the reverse complement.
CCTGCAGCTTGGCGACCGCCGTGTCGGAGGCGAAGCCGAAGGCGTAGACCCACATCACCGCGATGAACGCGATGGCGATGAGGATGGCACCGCGGGCGATCTTCTGGTTGCGGGTGAACGGCGCCCGCTTGGGCTTGCCGCTCGGCGTGCTCGTGCGCTCCAGCGTGGCGGTCATGCAGTGGCCGGCTTCGGCGGGCGGTAGCTGATGGCGAGCTGGGCTGCGGCGCCGCCGATGCCCAGGGCGGCTGTGATGATGGCACCGGTCCAGCCGGAGACGTCCTTGTGGATGGCGTGATCGATCGAGTACTTGCCGGCGCCGATGGTGCCGATGGCGAAGGCCAGCACGGCGATGGATGCGCAGTACTCCCAGCCCTGGCCGGGCTTGAACACGAAGAACCCGTTCTTGCGATGGGCCACCACGATGGCCACGATCATCACGCCGATGAAGCCGGCGGCGGCGAACGGGGTGGCGAGTCCGAGGGCCAGCAGCACGCCGGCGCCGACCTCGGTGGTGGCGGCCATCCGGGCCTGCCACTTCGGCCACTTCATCCCGATGCTGCCGAACCAGCCGGCCGTCCCCGTGAGCTTGCCGCCACCGAAGAACTTGTTGTAACCGTGTGCCGCGAGCGACAAACCGAAGAACACGCGCACGACGAGGAGCGCGAACGAAGGAGCAGCATTCACGTCGGCCAGGCTACGCCTTGGCACCGATCTTGGTAGAACTGACGCCATGGCCGGGGCGAATCCAACTTCGTCGCGGCCGCGCCGCGACCGGTGGCACGACGCCGTCAGCCTCATCCGCGGCCTGGTTCGGCTGCATCCCGCGCCGTTCGCCATCGCCGTCGGTGGATCGGCGCTGTTCGCACTGTGCACCGTCGCGTCGGCCATCGTGCTGCGCTGGATCGTCGACCACGTGATCGACCCGGCGCTGCGCCAGGGGCACGTCGCGGTCGGCACGGTGCTCGCCGGCCTCGCCTTCGTCATCGCCGTCGGGCTCGTGCGTGCGGTCGGGGTGGTCATCCGCCGCACGTGGGCCGGCCGGGCACACTGGCGCATCGCCGAGACGCTCAACGGTCAAGTCGTCGACCAGCTCGTGGCTCAGCCCGTCACCTGGCACCAGCACCGTCCGAGCGGCGATCTCGCCGCGCGAGGTGGTGTCGACGTCGATGCCGCGGTCGACGTGCTGTCGCCGCTGCCGTTCGCCACCGGTGTGGTGCTGCTGGTGTTCGTCTCGTCCGCGTGGCTGCTCGTGATCGACCTGCCGCTCGGCCTGTTCTCGGTGGCCGTGTTCCCGATCCTGATCGGGATCAACATCACCTACCAGCACCGCGTCGACCGCCACTACTCCGAGGCCCAGGGGCACCTCGGCGACCTGTCCGCGGCCGTGCACGAGAGCTTCGAGGGCGTGCAGGTGGTCAAGGCGTTCGGTGCCGAGGGCCGCGAGACCGAGCGGCTGTCGCTCATCGCCGGACGCCTGCGCGACGCGCGCACGTCGGCGGTGCTGATGAAGGGCACCTTCGACGCCCTGCTCGACTCGATCCCCAACGTCGCCAACGTCGGTCTGGTGCTCTTCGGCGCCTACCGCATCCGCGCCGGAGCGATCAGCATCGGTGACCTGACGAGCATGATCTACATGTTCACGCTCCTGGTGTTCCCCCTCCGGCTGATCGGCTTCGCGCTGTCGTCGCTGCCGCATTCGCTGGCCGGCTGGAACCGGGTGCGCGAGGTGCTCGACGAACCGCTCGAGGCGGATCCGGCGAGGGCCATCGGCACGGCGAAGGCCGGCTCCGGGCTGACGTTCGCCGACGTGTCGTACGAGTTCGAGCCGGACCGCCCGGTGCTCGACGGTGTCGACCTCGAGATCGAACGGGGCAGCACGGTCGCCCTGGTGGGCGCGACGGGGAGCGGCAAGACCACGCTGCTGCGCCTCGCGGCCGGGCTGATCGGCCCGCGCTCCGGATCGATCGCCGCCGCCGAGGGCTACCGGGCGATCGTGCTCCAGGAGGCGTTCCTGCTCGGTGCGTCGCTGCGCGAGAACATCGCGTTCGGCGAGCCGTTCAGCGACGACGAGATCTGGACCGCGCTCGAGACGGCCGAGGGCCGGGGCTTCGTCGAGGACCTGCCTCGTCAGCTGGACACCGAGGTCGGCGAGCGTGGCGTGAGCCTCAGCGGCGGCCAGCGCCAGCGCGTCGCCTTGGCCCGCGCGCTCGTGCGCCGGCCCGCACTGCTGCTGCTCGACGACACGACGTCCGCGCTCGATCCGGCCACGGAGGGTCGCGTCGTCGCCCGCCTGCGCGATGCGCTCGATCAGGCCACCGTGCTGATGGTGGCGTCGAGGCCGAGCACGATCGCGCTCGCCGACCGGGTCATGTTCCTCGACGACACGCGCATCGTGGCCGTCGGAACCCACACCGAGCTGCTCCAGTCGAACGACACCTACCGGTCGATCATGGAGGCGTTCGAGGTCGATCGCGGCGCGCCGGCGGGGGGTGCCTGATGTCGGGGAGTGGCTGGGTGGAGGACGAAGAGCTCGGTGGGCGACTCGGCACCGCACGCATCCTCAGCCGCGGGGTCCAGGAGGCACCACGCCTCCGCCAAGGCATCGGCCGGACCATCGCCTACGCGCTGGTGGGCGCTGCCGGACGGGTCGTCATCCCGATCACCGTGCAACAGGCCATCGACCACGGCTTCACGACCGCGGGCGTGCGGATGGGCTTCGTCACGGTGCTGTGCGCGATCGCCGCGGGATCGGTCATCCTCGGCGCGATCGCGCAGCGGGCCGCGGTGCGGCGCCTCGGCCGGCGGAGCGAGGGTGCGCTGTACGACCTGCGCGTGCGCGTCATCGCGCACATCCACCGGCTGAGCCTCGCCGACCACAGCGACGAACGGCGTGGCGCGCTCGTCGCCCGCGTCACCTCCGACGTGGAGACGCTCGCCGAGTTCTTCCAGTGGGGCGGACTCGCCTGGCTGCTCGACGGCGCGCTGATGCTCATCGTCGCGGCCGTGATGCTGTCGTACGACTGGGTCCTCGCGCTGATCGCGTTCGTCGTCGGCCTGCCGCTCGTCTGGGTGCTGCGCTTCGTGCAGCGCTTCCTCGCCGCAGCGTACGACCGGGCGCGTGCGCGCAACGCCGATCTGCTCGGCTCGGTCACCGAGGTGGTCACCGGCGCGGAGACGCTCCGTGCGTACGGCGCGGGACCGATCATGGCCGAGCGGACGAAGGTGATCGCCAAGCAGCGCGCCGATGCGTTCGTGCGCGCCGGCACGATCGGTGCGTTCCTGTTCCCGTCGGGCGAGGTGTTCAGTGCGCTCACCGTCGCCGCGGTCGTCGGTGTGGGGGTCGCCCGCGGACCCGGCGGCGGCATGTCCGCCGGCGCGCTGGTGGGCTTCGTGTTCCTGACCTACCGGTTCCTCGAGCCGATCGCCGAGTTCACGGAGGTGCTCGACCAGACCCAGACCGCGGTCGCCGGCCTGCGCCGCCTGCTCGGCATCCTCGACCTCCCGATCGGGCCGCTGCAGGCGGACTCGCCGCGTGCGCTGCCCGAGGGGCCGCTGTCGATCCACGTCAACGACGTCACGTTCCGCTACCGAAGCCGCGACGTTTTGGAGTCCGGCGGTGGCGACGACGAGCCGGTGCTCATCGGCGTCTCGGCCATCATCCCGGCCGGCCAGCAGGTGGCCCTCGTCGGGTCCACCGGCTCCGGCAAGACCACCCTCGGCCGGCTCCTCGCCCGCTTCGCCGACCCGCTCGTCGGCCAGATCGCCCTCGGCGGCGTCCCGCTCACGTTCGTCGCCAACGACGAGCTCCGCAAGCGTCTCGTGGTCGTGCCGCAGGAGCCGTTCCTGTTCGACGACACGATCGCGGCGAACCTCGGGTTCGCCTTGCCGGGCACGTCGCTGCCCGACCTCGAGCGCGCGGTCACGGCGCTGGACCTCGATGAGTGGCTGGCCACGATGCCGGAGGGCCTGCAGACGCCCGTCGGCGAGCGCGGTTCGCAGCTCTCGGCCGGCGAGCGGCAGCTGGTGGCCTTGCTGCGCGCGTCCGTGGCCGATCCCGACGTGCTGATCCTCGACGAGGCCACCTCGTCGGTCGATGCGCTCACCGAGGTGCGGATGTCGCGCGCGCTCGAGCGGCTCGCCGAGGGGCGCACGACGATCTCGATCGCCCACCGCCTCTCGACGGCGATGCGCGCCGATCGGGTGCTGGTGCTCGAGCACGGACGGCTCATCGAGGACGGCCACCACGACGAGCTCGTGGCCGCCGGCGGTCGTTACGCCGAGCTGTTCACGGCATGGGTGTCGTCGACATCGACCTGACCGCTCGGCTCGCGGCCCACGGGCCGCGCGGCATCGATAGCGTGCGGGCCATGCGACGACCCCTGCGCGGCCTGCTGCTCCTCGCGACGACGACGGCACTGGTCGCCGGGTGCAGCAGCAGCTCGACGACGTCGACCACCAAGCCGGCGGGCGGGGGATCGAAGGAGACGTTCTGCGGCCTCCTGATCGCGTTCCGGGCCTCGAACGACAACCTCGACAAGGACGTCAACTCCGGCGACGAGGCCACCGCCAAGGCGGCGGTGGAGCGGCTCGTGGCGCAGGCCAAGTCGCTGGAGCAGCAGGCGCCGACCGGCATCGTCGCCGACGTCACCGTGGCGGCCACGTTCCTCGAGCAGTTCGACCAGCTGATGGCGAAGTACAGCTACGACCTGTCCAAGCTGCAGGCCGACTCGGCGGGCGTCGAGGCCTACACCGCGCTCAGCACGGACGCCGTCCAGGCGTCGCTCGACCAGCTGCGCGCGTACGGCGACACCGAGTGTGGAGCCACCGAGACCACGGCGCCGGCGGCCACCGGCTGAGCGGTCAGCTCTGGCCGAACGGCAGCGGGCCGGTGACGGACACGACGTTGCAGCCGAGCTGATCCTCCGATGCCGGCTCGTTCACGACGACATCGGCCGTCGCGCCCGACGCGACATCGTCGACCTCGGTGCTCGTGATGTGCAGCCGGGTCGAGGTGTTCGGGCGCAGGAACTCGACGGTCACGACGTAGGAGCGGGTGGACCCGGACTCGTTGGTGATCGTGCCGCGATAGGTGGCCAGGCCGTCGGCGGCGGTGCACGAGGTGTCGTTGGTGGTGTACTCGCCGACGTTGGCGAACCGGTCGACCTCGCGGAACGCGACCACGCTCAGCCACACGCCGAGGACCGAGACCGCGAGCGCCAGTGGGGCGAGGATCACGCCGGCCACCGCGTAGCCGTGGCCCGGCAGGACGGTGGCACCGTCGTGCCGCAGCCGTGCATCGCGCCGCAGCACGCCGATGCCGAGGACGAGCCCGACGATGGCAGCCACGATGGCGAGCACGACCAGGAACGGCACCCAACCGATGAGGAACGCGCACAGCCCCAGCACGAACGCGGCCCGCGCCTTGCCCGTGCCCGACGAGGGAGCGAAGTGACCCACGTAGCCGGCGGGCACTGCGGGGGCGAACACTGCTGGCGCCGGGGTGGCGAGCGAGTCGTGGAAGCGGTGGCCGTCGACCGACACGTCGCCGGTCCAGATCTGGCCGTTGTGGTAGCGGAACTCGTAGCGGCCGGTGGGATCCGGGTACCAGTCGGCTCGGTACGCGGGCGCGGACGGAGCGGGGGGAGCCGGTGCCTGCGGCGAGGGGACCTGATCCACGGCGGATGACGCTAATGGCTCCCGGGCGTTCGGCGGTGCTCGCCGTTAGCTTGCTGCCCATGGAGATCGTGCTCGTCCGTCACGGAGAACCCGAATGGGTCGTCGACGGGTTGAACATCGACCATCCCCGCCTCACTGAGCGGGGCCGTCGTCAGGCCGCGAACATGGCCGATGCGCTCGCCGAGGAGACGTTCGACGAGATCCTCGTCTCGCCACTGCAGCGCGCCCGTGAGACCGCCGCGCCGCTGTACGCCCGCCTCGGCCGCGACGAGGTCGTCGACGAGTGGCTGCGCGAGATCCGCAGTCCGGTCTGGCAGGGCACGCCGCGCGAGAAGGCCGACGTCGCGTTCGCCGAGGAGCGCAAGCGCCCGTCGCACGAGCGCTGGAATGGCCTGGCCGAGCTCGGCGGCGAGCCGAACCGCGACTTCATCGCCCGGATCCGCACCGGGTGCGCGCAGTTCCTGGCCGATCGCGGCATCTCGGCCGTCCCCGGCGAGCTGGCCGTGTGGAACATGACGATGCCGGACCTGCGGATCTGCCTGGTCGCCCACGCCGGCACCAACTCGGCCGTGATCAGCTACCTGCTCGGGCTGCAGCCGACACCGTGGGAGTGGGACCGGTTCGTGCTCGGCCATGCATCCATCACCCGCCTCGAGGCGCTGGAGCTCGGCGACGGCTACACGTTCGCGGTGTCGCGCCTCGGCGATGTCGAGCACCTCGCCCACGACGACCGCACCCGCTGAGCATCCGCGACCGGAGCCGCAGTACCGTGCGGCGATGACCGATCAGGCGTCCCACGAACCCGCCAGCTCCGCCGCGGAGCCCGTCGATCCGGACCGGCTGGCGATGTTCTCGTACCAGCTGTTCACCAAGCTCGAGGGTGCGGTCACCTCCGGCATGATCCACCTCGGCGACCGGCTCGGGCTGTACGCCGCGCTGCGGGCTGCCGACGCGCCGATGACGTCGACGGAGCTCGCCGCAGCCACCGGTCTGCACGAGCGCTGGGTGCGCGAGTGGGCGTACAACCAGGCGGCCGCACGGTTGATCAGCGCCGACGAGACCGAGCACTTCTCGCTCACGCCCGAGGCCGCCGCCGTGCTCGCGACGCCCGATCATCCGGCGTTCGGCATGGGCCTGTTCCACCGCCTGCCGCAGACGATGGAGGCTGTGGAGTTGATGCCGGAGAGCTTCCGCACCGGGCTCGGCCACGACTACGACAGCCACGGCTGCGAGGGCGCGGTCGGCATCGAGCGCAGCTTCGAGCCGTGGAACAACGCCAACCTGCTGCCCACCGTGCTGCCGAAGCTCGATGGCGTGGTCGATCGTCTGCAGACCGGCATCACGGTGGCCGACGTCGGTTGCGGCGCCGGGGGAGCGGTGCTGCTGATGGCGGGAGCCTTCCCGGCGAGCCGCTTCACCGGCTACGACATCTCGCGGTTCGCGCTCGACCGCGCCGAGACCAAGCTCGCCGCGTCGGGCGTGCGCAACGCGACGTTCACCGACCCGCGCCGATCACCACTGCCGGACGACGGCTCGATCGATCTGATCACCACGTTCGACTGCATCCACGACATGACCCATCCGCAGCGGATGATGGAATCACTGCGCGCCGCGATCGCACCGGACGGTACGTGGCTGCTCGTCGACATCAAGGCCCAGGACACGTTCGCCGAGAACGCGACGAAGAACCCGATGGCCTCGCTGATGTACGGGATCAGCGTGCTGTCGTGCATGTCGTCGGCGATGTCCGACGCCGATGGTGCCGGCCTCGGCACGCTCGGCCTCAGCGAGAACACGGCCCGGCGGATGTCGGCCGCCGCGGGCTTCACCCGCTTCCGTCGACTCGATGTCGACAACGCGGTGAACGCGTTCTACGAGATCAAGCCCTGACCGGCGGCTGGGCGTCGGCGATCTCGAGCCGGCGCTCGGCGAACTGCCAGCCGGTGCGACCGCGGATGTAGCGGTCGTGGTACGTGCCGAGCACGCTGGCGTCGGAGCCATCGGTGAAGCGGATGCGCTCCTGCACGGTGACCCGGCCGCTGCCCTCGCCGGCGTCCTCGTCGATCTCGAACACCGCGAGTGGCTCGACGTGCACGATCCACTCGCAACCCTTGCCCGCCTTGGTGAACGCCGTGCCGATGTTGGCCCGGCCACTGATCGGCTTGGTGCGGCCGTTGTCCCAGTTGGCGTCGTTCGTCCACAGCGCCATGAAGCCATCTGCGTCGAGCCGGTTGACGGTGTCGCAGTAGGTGGTGACGAGCCGGCGCAGGGCGAGATCCGTGACGACGGACAGCGGGCGGGCGGCGGGCTCGGGCGGCACATGGGTGACGTCGAACGCGCTGATGTCGACGCCGACCTCGGCCGCGGCGAGCCAGCGCACGTGGTCGATGAAGCCGTCGCGGGTGAGCAGGTCGTTGTGCGCGGCGAACTGGATGGCGAGGCCGTCGATGAGGCCGGTGAGGCGGAGCGCGCTCGAGGCCGGGTTCGGGCAGCGGAACTCGCCAGACGTCACTCCGGCGGTGAGCACCCGCTCGAGCAGGGCGACCGATTGCTCGTCGAGCTCCTGGCTGATCTTCTTCATCAGCGGGTTCCGCAGCGCCTCGCCCCATGCGTCGATCCACAGCATCCACTCGACGTCGTCGCTGCCCTCGGGCACGTAGTTCTGGATCGCCCGGTCGAGCTGGGCGAGGGCCGTGGGTGCGGTCTCGATCTCGTGATCGAGCGCGGCGAGGTCCTTGCGCGCGTAGTAGCTGAACGCCTCGGCGAGCAGCTGCTCCTTCGAGTCGTAGTGGTAGTGGATCAGGCTGGTCGACACGCTGAGCCGTTTGGCGACGTCGGCGATGCGCGTGCCGGCGAAGCCGCGTTCGATCACGACTTCGCACGTGGTCTCGAGGATCTCGTTGCGGCGTTCTTCGACCGTCTGCTTCTTCACTGGCTCGAACGCTACAAGCGTGCGCATCACAGATCGCGGCACTCACCTGCTGTTCACGTGACGGATATCACCGCTCGTGGTGGCGTGTTCACATCGTCGTCATCCTCAAGACACACCCCTTCCGTACCGTCGAGAGTGCTGGTCCACATCCTCAGGCGGGCAGACCGAAGGAACCGACATGCGCACACCCGATCACCTCCAATCACTGGCCGAGCTCGAGCTGCTCGCCGGCGCCAGCCTCACCGAGCTCAAGCAGGCGGCGCAGCTGTTGACGCTGGTCGACATCCCGGCCGGTGAGATCGTCGTCCGCCAGGACACCCACGGTCGCGAGTTCCTCATCGTGTGCGGCGGCGAGCTCGCCGTCACCCGCGCCGACGCCGATGGCGTGGCGTTGCTCAACGTCGCCACCCGCGGCGACGTCGTCGGCGAGATGGCGCTGCTGCACCGCACCAACCGAACCGCGACGGTGACGACGTGCACGCCCGTGCGCGCCTACGCCGGCTCGACGCAGGAGTTCTTCGCGTTCCTCGACGCCGTGCCCACGGCAGCAGAGCGCATCATCGCGACGGCCAACGAGCGCCAGCGCCTCAACACCGCAGCCTGAACACGGCGGTCCGCGCCCGCGCTTCGTAGTGTCGCGGCGATGGCCGCTCGATTGACCTCGCTGTCCCGTTCCGTCGCCGGCAAGCGGGTGATCGTCACCGGGGCCGCGTCGGGCATGGGCCGGGCCACCGCCCACCTCTTCGCCGACGAGGGTGCCCGCGTGGTCGTGGCCGACCTCGGCGCGTCACGCGTGCAGGCCGTGGTCGACGAGATCGCCGAGGTGCACGGCGCCGACGCGGTGCTCGGCGTGGTGGCCGATGTCAGCCGCCTCGACGCGCTGAAGGCGCTGGTGGCCACGACGCTCGAGGCGTTCGGCGGCATCGACGTGCTCATCAACAATGCGGGCGTCTCGCTGATCAACTCGGCGTTCCAGGACGAGGAGTCGTTCGAGTCGAACTGGGCCACCACGCTCGACGTGAACCTCACCGCGCACGCGCGCTTGATCCGGCTGTGCCTGCCGGCGCTGCAGGCGTCCGGCTCGGGACGCGTCGTCAACATCGCGTCCACGGAGTCGATCGTGGCCACCGCCGGCATCGCCGCGTACTCGGCGTCGAAGGCCGGTGTCGCCGGCCTCACCCGCAGCTTCGCCGTCGAGCTCGGCCGCCACGGGATCACCGTCAACTGCGTCTGCCCTGGCCCGATCAACACCGACATGACCGCCGGCATCGACGAGGTCGCGAAGGCCACGTACGCCAAGCGCCGCGTCCCGCTGCGGCGCTACGGCGATCCGGAGGAGGTCGCGCACATGACCCTCAGCCTGTGCCTCCCGGCATCGAGCTTCGTCAACGGTGCGGTCATCCCCGTCGACGGCGGCATGACGGTCCGCCACACATAGGCCGCGACTCCGACCGTGAGGGCTGGTAGCCGTCGAGAATGCCGCGGAGGCCCGTGGGGTGGTCGCCGACGCAGAGCAGCTCGAGGATGCCGGTGCCCTCGGCGGTCACGCCGGCCGTGTCGCGGTACGTGGCCCGGCAGAGGGTCTGGACGTGCACGTTCTCGCGGCTCAGGGGATCGTCGACGGGCAGCGTCAGGCGCTGGCCGCCGACGGCCGACTCGCCGCGCCACGAGCCGTGGTTCCACTCGGGATGGCCGTAGCCGATGCCGCTCATCTGGAAGTTGAAGATCGGGACGAGGCTGATGGTCGCGACCGTGCCGTCCCACCCGACGAGGTCGTACTCGAACGCCGACGCGTAGCGGGTGCCGGGCTGCCAGTCGATGCGGTAGTCGACGGTGCGCATCATCTCGACCTCGTGGCCGTGGCGGGCGATCGCGCCGACCTCGTGCCAGCGGCGGCCGTCGCCGAACTCGTTGACGTCGAAGTGGGCGGCGAAGTCGGGGAAGTTCACCGGCGCCCACAGCCAGTAGAACTGCGGCATCGCAACGGGGGCTCCCGACGGTGCCGGCTCGCCGACGGGGCGCACGCCCCACGAGCGGTCGCGAGTGCCGGTGATGTTCGCGCCGTCGATGACGATGCGCTCTCCATCGAGGTCGATCCATCCGCTCCACGAGCCGAACTGGGTGAGCCGGGTGTAGTCGAACAGCACGCGCACGCCGACGCGCTGGAAGTAGTGCGGCTCCTCGATCGCGTCGGAGTTGGCGGTGAACGTCAGCTCGGCGGCGATGCCCTGCGCCGGCGCCTGGATGTGGAGACGGTGCACCTTCATCGGCTGCACGACCTCGACCCGGATCGGCCCCACCGTGGTGGCGTCGATCCGGTCGCGCGGCGCGCGCCCCGACGCGAACGCGCTGACCTGCGCACCGTCGCGCACCACGCTGAACGCGGCGTCGACGACGTGACGGTTGGGGTACAGGCCCATCGCCAGACCGAAGTACACCGACCCGTCTGCGGCGTAGCCGTTGAAGAAGTAGCGGTCGTAGTGGTTCAGGTCGGCGGTGGCCGGATGCGCGATCGGCACGCATGCCTGGTGGATCGGGAAGTCGTCGTAGCTGCTCAGCACCTCGCGAGAGTACGCCCTACGCTGGGGCACCGATGAGCCCGGCCACCTACCGCAAGGTCTGCATCGCTGCGCTGGTGGCGGTGTGCGTCATCGTCGTGACGGGCGCCTCCGTTCGGCTCAGCGGCTCCGGCCTCGGATGCGCCGACTGGCCGAACTGCAACGCCTCCAAGTTCGTCGACGTGTCCACGCTCCACGGGGCGATCGAGCAGATCAACCGGCTGTTCACGGGCGTCGTGATGATCGCCGTGATCGCTGCCGTGCTCGGCGCCGTGCGCCGCAGGCCGCGCCGCAAGGACCTCACCCGTCTGGCCATCGCCATCGCGATCGGTGTGCCGATGCAGGGACTCGTCGGCGCCATCGTCGTGCTCACCGACCTCAACCCGTTCGCCAACCAGCAGCACTTCCTGCTGTCGATGGTGCTGGTCGCGCTCTCGGTGGTGCTGGTGGTGCGGTCGGGTCAGCCCGACGAGGGCGTGCGCGGTCCCACGGTCAGCGCGCCGACCGCCACCTACGTGCGCTGGATCACGGTGCTCAGCGGCCTCGCGCTCGTCAGCGGCACGTTCGTCACCGGATCCGGTCCGCACGCCGGCGACGAGCGCGCCAAGCGCTTCGATGTCGCGATCAGCAGCATGGCGCGCATCCACAGCATCACGGTCCTCGCCACCATCGGTACGGCGATCCTGCTGCTGTGGCGGTTGCGCACGAACGCTGCCGATCGGGCCGTGCTCGACAACCCGCTCACCACCTGGTTGGTGGTGGCGATCGCCCAAGCCGGCATCGGCTACACCCAGTACTTCAGCGGTGTGCCGGCGATCCTGGTCGGCTTCCACGTCGCGCTCGCCACCACGCTGTGGCTGGCCACGATCCACCTGCAGATGAGCACGACTGCGATCGGTGCCACTACCCCGGATCTGGATCCAGCGCTCCCTGTCGCTTCTGCACCTGTGTCGTGAGCACGAGGTAGAAGCGCTTCGGGTTGCGCAGGTTGGCCATCGAATCGAGACCGGAGTTCTCGTTCGCCGAATCGATGTTCACCGTGGCGTAGTTGAAGAGCCGGCCCATGAACGACTGCTTGTAGCGGACGTCGGTGACCTTCGCCCACGGGATCCAGGCGGCCTCGCGCTTGAAGAACCCGCTGAGGCGCATCACCCGGGTGTTCGTCAGCACGTAGACCGTGTAGTGCTGCGCCCAACGCTTGGCACGGAGGTACAGCATCAGCCCGCCGGACGCGATCATCGCCAGGCCGGCCACGAACAGGTTCCCCGTCGCCGTGCCCCACAGGATCGCCGAGCCGCCGACCACGACGGTCAGCAGGATGATCGGCAGCTCATCGACGAAGAAGGCGTTGAACGCCGGACCGTCGATCAGCTCCATGTGCTCGCCGGGCGCGAGGTACCGCTCGATCTCCGTCGACGGAGGAGCGAGGAAGACCTTCAGGCGCGTGAGCAGCTCATGACGGTCGGGCAGCGCGAACATCATGGCTGGTGCACCGTCGTCAGTTCGCGAGGCCCTTGAGGAACTGCGAGCCCTTGTCGATCAGCGCGGAGAAGAACCCGCCCACCGAGTGCAGGAAATCACCGGCCGCCCCGGCGCTGCCAGCCGGGTCGCGCCACACGGACACGACCACGAAGGCCAAAGCCAGGTAGACGAGCACTTTTCGGACGTTGTCGAGCATGTCGGGGGACCTCCGGACGCGTACGTCCAACACTGGGTCTCCACCCGCAGGCCGACAGAGTACCGGACCCGCCGTCTCGGATCAACGATGGTCAGGCCCGGATCAACGATGCTCAGGCGTGGGTCGCGAGCCTGGCCGCCGTGGCGCGGAACTCGCGGACGGTGTCGTCGATGATGTCGGCCACCGGACGGATCGCGTCGATGCGTCCGGCCACCTGCCCGGTGAGCGGGATCGCCGCCTCGAGGTCGCCGCCGAAGTACAGGTCCAGGACGGCGCCGAACGCTCCGGGCTCCATCTCCTCCTGGCGCTCGAGCCGGTTCGTGCGCTCGGTGCGCAGGGCGCGCAGCGTGGGACGGCTGAACCGGTTGAGCACGACGGTGTCGGTCTCGGCCGCGGCGACGATGGCGTGCTTCCAGTTGTCGTGCACCGGCGACTCCGCCGCCGACACCATGCGCGTGCCCATCTGCACGCCGCTCGCGCCGAGCGCGAACGCGGCGGCCATCGACACGCCGTCGCAGATCCCGCCTGCGGCGATGATCGGCACGTCGACGCGGGAGGCCACGAGCGGCAGGAGCACCATCGTGCTGACGTCGCGTGGGTTCTTGAAGCCGCCGCCCTCGCCGCCTTCGACGACGAGCCCGTCGACGCCGGCGTCGACCGCCTTCAGCGCGGCGCTCAGCGTCGGCACGACATGGAACACGGTGAGCCCGGCGTCCTTCAGTGCAGCGGTGTACTTCGTGGGATCTCCCGCGGAGGTGGTCACGAACGTGACGCCCTGATCGGCGACGAACTGCACGATCGAGGGATCGCGCACGAACAGCTGGGCGATGTTGACGCCGAACGGCTTGTCGGTGAGGTCGCGCATCTTCACGATCTCGGCGCGCACCTCGTCGAGCAGACCCGACGACGTCTCGATGATGCCGAGGCCTCCCGCGTTCGACACGGCGGCGGCGAGCTGGGCCCGCGCGATCCATCCCATCGGCGCCTGGACGATGGGGTAGTCGATGCCGAGCATCTCGGTGATGGGCGTGGACAGTGGTGCGGGTCGGGTCATGTTGGACGATCCCCTCGGGACAGCTCGGAGCGGCGATCACCGGATGTCGATCTCCGGATCGACGCGACCGTACCGGTCGCTCGGCGGCCGGGCCGGATCGGTGGCGCTCCGGCGGAGACCCTGCGTTTGTTTCCGGAGAATGTCTCACGCTCCGTGAGGGCGTCGACCGCCGCGACGTGTCTCAGCTGGGCAGATTCCCGGTGCAGTCGTGTGAAGAAAGACATGTCGCGTACACGTCGCGCGCCCGAGTGTTAACAGCGTGTGCATCCCTTGACCACCATGAGGGTGACCACTACCATGCCGCTCGCGGTGCCGATGCCGCGACCCAGGCCGTGTCTCGCGGTTCGGAAGATGTTGGGCCGTTCATCTGCCAGACATCTCCTCGGGGGAGGAACAAATGCCAACGAAAGGCAACTACATGAGGCTCAGGAAGGCTTCGGCCGTCATTGTGGCACTCGCAGTGGGATTCACTGCGTGCGGCTCCGACAAGAAGACAGCGACCACCACCGCTCCGACGACGGCGGCCACCACCGCCGCCAGCACGGCTGCGACGACCGCTGGATCCACCGCAGGCTCGACCGCTGCGACCACTGCCGCTTCGACGGCTGCGGGCGGCTCGACGGCTGCGGGCACGGGCAAGGCGCTCGTCGTCGGCACGGACCTGCCGCTGCAGGGTGCATCGAAGGATGCGTCCGACGACACCAACCTCGCCATCGACCTGTACCTCAAGGAGCAGGGCGGCAAGGCGGGCGCGTACGACGTCACGGTCAAGCACTACGACGACTCCACCGCTGCCAAGGGCGGCTGGGACGACGCGACCTGCGCTCAGAACGCCAACGACCACGTCGCCAACAAGGACGAGGTCGCCGTCATGGGCACCTACAACTCGGGCTGCGCCAAGATCGAAGTGCCGGTGCTCAACGCCGACACCACGGGCCCGATGCTCATGGTCTCGCACGCCAACACCAACCCCGGCCTCACCAAGGCCTGGGATCCGGGCGAGCCCGACAAGTACTACCCGAGCGGCGTCCGCAACTACGCCCGCATCGTGGCCACCGACGATCTGCAGGGTACGGCTGACGCTCAGTTCGCCGCGAAGACCCTCAAGGTCACGAAGTGCGTCGTCCTCAACGATGCCCAGACGTACGGCGTCGGCGTTGCCGAGGCGTTCGAGCAGGCAGCCAAGGACAACGGCATCGACGTCGTCGCCACCTCGGCGTGGGACGCCAAGCAGCCCAACTACACGGCGCTCTTCGAGGGCTTCAAGGACAAGAACCCGGACTGCTTCTTCTTCGGCGGCATCAACGACAACAACGGTGAGCAGCTGATCCGTGACAAGGTCTCCGTGTTCGGCCCGAACACCGGCGCCGTCAAGCTGATCGCCCCCGACGGCTTCACCGGCTACCCGGCAGTCGACGCCATGGCCGAGGCCGACGGCATGTACATCTCCTTCGCCGGTCTGCCGGCCTCGGAGCTGATCAAGGCCGGCGGCGCCGCTGGCAAGTTCGTCACCGACTTCAAGACCACCTACGGTCACGATCCGGCCTCGGCGTACTCGATCTACGGCGCTGCAGCGATGCAGTTCATCATGGCAGCGATCGCCAAGTCGGACGGCACCCGCAAGGGCGTCCTCGACGCAGCGTTCTCGGGCATCACGATCCCCGCTGACGTGTCGCTGATCGGC
Organism: Ilumatobacteraceae bacterium; assembly: GCA_025463305.1. Next base: position 43,275 of record JAOBWK010000019.1, on the reverse strand, counting down.
AAGGAGTTCGGCATCGACAAGAACGGTGACGTCACCGCCAAGGACATGTCGATCCAGCTCCTCACCGGTGGTGTCGAGACCTTCCTCACTGCCTGGCCGGTCTGAGTCCACAACAACTGAATTGACAACATCGGAGTCGGGGTGGTCCCTTTGGGGCCACCCCGACCTGTACCTCGGGGAAGGTTGAAACATGGCAGCCGGGCTTTCGGCACCACAGACGCAGGACGCAGCGATCGGTCAGACCGGTCCAGCTGAGTTCGGCGCACCAAAGCGCTTCAAGACAGAGTCGATCCTCGGCATGGTGGTCCTCGGACTGGCTGTCGCGTGGATCATCTGGAGCTTCGCCTCCGGACCGACGCTGTTCCTCCAAGTCCTCACGATCGGGCTCTCCAACGGAGCGCTGTACGCCCTGATCGCGCTCGGCTACACGATGGTGTACGGCATCATCGAGCTGATCAACTTCGCCCACGGCGACCTGTTCATGCTCGGGTCGGTGGTGGGAGCCATCTTCCTCGAGCAGTGGATCGGTCAGAAGAGCTCGTCCGCCGTGGCGTGGTTCTGGCTGGGGGTCACCCTCCTCTTCTCGATGGCGGCCTGCGCGCTGTTCAACGTCATCATCGAACGCCTCGCCTACCGACGACTGAGGAACGCGCCCAAGCTGGCGCCACTCATCACCGCCGTCGGAGTGAGCTTCATCCTCCAGAACATCGGCATCAAGCTGAACGGCTCGGCGCCGCACTCGCGCTTCAGCGTGCTGCCGAAGACCGCGATCACGGTCGGCTCCGTCGACATCCGGATCAAGTACATCGTCGTCGTCTGCATCACGATCCCGCTGCTGCTGCTGATGACGTGGATCGTCCAGAAGACCCGCACCGGCAAGGCCATGCGTGCCACCGCTCAGGACCGGGATGCATCGCTGCTGATGGGCATCAACGTCGACAAGATCATCTCGTTCACGTTCGCGCTCGGCGGCGCGCTCGCCGGCGCTGCGGGTGTGATGTTCGTCCAGGTGAACGAGCAGACCCGTTACGACGCCGGCTTCCGGCTCGGTCTCATCGCCTTCACCGCGGCCGTCCTCGGAGGCGTCGGCAACCTGCTCGGCGCCGTCGTCGGTGGCGTGCTGATCGGCGTGATCCAGTCGCTCAACGACGGTGCCCCGCACTTCTTCGGACAGAAGTGGACCCAGACGGTGATGTTCTCGATCCTCATCGTCATGGTCATCTTCCGCCCGGGCGGCATCTTCGGAGCCAGTCAGCAGGAGAAGGTCTAGATGCACGAAGTGCTCATGCTCCTGCGGATCGCGATCTTCGTCGCGGTCTTCATCGCCCTCACCAAGCTGAAGGCACCGAACCCGACGTCGGCCCGAGTGTTCAACATCCTCCGGGCGATCGCGCTCATCATCGGCGTCCTGTGCATCCCGAGCATCGCCACGAGCACCGACGGCCCACTGCCGCTCGGCACGGTCGTGCTCTGCTCGGTGTACGCGCTGTTCGCACTCGGGTTGAACATCGTCGTCGGCTTCGCGGGCCTGCTCGACCTCGGCTATGTGGCGTTCTTCCTGTTCGGTGCCTACGTCGCCGCGTTCTTGATGTCCGACTTCGGCTACCAGGTGAGCGCGCGTCCGGGCGCCTCACGGCACCAGTTCTCGTTCGACGTCCACTTCCTGACCGCCGCGCTGGACACCATCAAGGGCGTGCACATCTCGTTCTGGTTGGTGTTGATCGTGGCCGCTGTCGTGGCGGCGTGTGCCGGTCTGGTCATCGGCGCACCGACGCTGCGGTTGAAGAGCGATTACCTCGCCCTCGTCACCCTCGGCTTCGGTGAGATCCTTCCCGAGGTCTTCCGCAACAGCGACGACGTCTACGGCTTCAACCTCACCAACGGCACCAAGGGCATCGGCCCGGTCGACCAGATATCGATGGGGTATCTGCACAACCTGCCGAAGCTGCCGATCATCGGGAAGATACCGGCGACGGTCACCTCGGCCGACAACCACACCAAGTTCTACGTGATCGCCCTGCTCTGTGCGATCTTCGTGTACGCCTCGCTCAAGCTCCGCGACGGTCGGCTCGGCCGGGCCTGGATGGCGATCCGCGAGGACGAGCTCGCCGCCAGCCTGATGGGTGTGCCGCTGATGCGCACCAAGCTCTGGTCGTACGCGGTGGGCGCTGCGGCTGGTGGCGTCGGTGGTGCGTTCTACGCCACCATCGTCGGCACGGTGAACGTCGACAGCTTCACGTTCGCCTTCTCGATCATCGTGCTCTGCGCCGTGATCCTCGGCGGCATGGGCAACGTGTGGGGCGCCATCGCCGGCGGCGTCGTCATCACGTGGTTCGACTACACGGGCCTCACCTACCTCGGTGCGAAGTTCAACAGCGGCTTCGGCACCAACATCAACCTCAAGGACTACGAGTTCGGCCTGTTCGGTCTCGTGCTGGTGCTGATGATGCTGTTCCGGCCGGAAGGCATCCTCCCGGCGTCCCGTTCACGTCAGGTCCGCAAGGCGGACGCACGCGTGATCCAGGACGACATGCTCGGATTCGGATTGGAAGTGGGTGTGGACCATCATGAGTGACCTCCTCCTCGATGCACGCAAGGTGCGCGTCGAGTTCGGCGGCCTGGTCGCCGTCAACGACGTGGACTTCCAGATCCCTCGCGGTTCGATCGTCGCCCTGATCGGCCCGAACGGTGCCGGCAAGACGACGTTCTTCAACGTCCTCACCGGGCTCTACTCACCGACGCGTGGCGGCGTCATGTTCGACGACAAGAACGTCGTCGGCGTGCCGCCGCACAAGATCGCGGCGTCGGGTCTGGCCCGCACGTTCCAGAACATCCGCCTCTTCGGGGCGATGACGGCCGCCGAGAACGTGATGGTGGCGATGCACCCGCACCTCAAGAGCGGAGTCGCGGCCACCATCTTCCGCACGCCCAAGCAGCGCCGCGAGGAGCGCGAGGCGCGCGCCACCGCGAAGGAGCTGCTCGAGTTCGTGGGCATCGGCGGCACCGACGAGGAGTTCGCGAAGAACCTCCCGTACGGCGACCAGCGTCGACTCGAGGTCGCCCGGGCGCTCGCCCTGCGGCCCAAGCTGCTGCTGCTCGACGAGCCCACCGCCGGCATGAACCCGCAGGAGTCCGCGACGTTCACGCAGTTCGTGCACCGCGTGCGCGACGAGCGTGGCGTGACGGTGCTGCTGATCGAGCACGACATGAAGGTGGTCATGGGCGTCTCCGAGCGCATCACCGTGTTGGAGTACGGATCGAAGATCGCCGAGGGAACGCCGCAGGACATCCGCACCGACCAGCGGGTCATCGAGGCGTACCTCGGCAAGACGGGAACGGAGGCGGCCGGATCATGACCGAGCTCAGCGACACGACACCCCCCGCCGACGCGCCCGTGCGCGGTGGCGGCAAGCCACCCGTGCTCACCATCACCGATCTGCACGTGTACTACGGCAACATCGCCGCCGTGAAGGGCATCACCCTCGAGGTGTTCGAGGGCGAGATCGTCACGCTCATCGGCGCCAACGGCGCCGGCAAGTCGACGACGATGCGCACCATCTCCGGGCTGATCAAGCCGCGCAAGGGCGAGATCATGTTCGAGGGCAAGAAGGTGTCCGGCCTGCCGGGCAACGAGGTGGCCCGACGCGGCATCGCCCAGAGCCCCGAGGGTCGGCGCATCTTCCCGCGCATGACCGTGCTCGAGAACCTCGAGCTCGGTGCGTTCATGCGCAAGGACAAGTCGGAGATCCCGGCCGACCTCGAGCGGGTCTACGACCTGTTCCCCCGGTTGAAGGAGCGCATCACCCAGAAGGGTGGGACGCTTTCGGGCGGCGAGCAGCAGATGCTCGCGATGGGTCGGGCGCTCATGGCCCAGCCGCGCCTGCTGCTGCTCGACGAGCCGTCGATGGGCCTCGCCCCCGTGCTGGTCGACGTCGTGTTCGAGATCATCGAGCGCGTCAACAGCCAGGGCACCACCATCTTGCTGGTGGAGCAGAACGCGCTCGCCGCGCTCAAGATCGGCAACTATGCCTACGTGCTGGAGACCGGGCACATCGGTCTGCAGGGCCCGGCCGCCGACCTCGCCGACAACGAAGAAGTCCGCGCCGCCTACCTGGGCATCTGAGGTGCCTGCCCGGGTGGTCGGCAACGACGATCGCGTAACATCGATCAGATGACCGAAGATCTCCAGCGCGCCAGCGTCGTCATCATCGGAGGCGGTGTGATGGGCGTCAGCGCGGCGTTCCACCTCGCCGAGGCCGGGTGCACCGACGTCGTCGTGGTCGAGGCTGATCAGCTCGGATCCGGTTCGACGTCGAAGGCTGCGGGCGGCGTGCGCCTGCAGTTCTCCGACGCGATCAACATCGAGCTCGCGTTGCGATCGATGGACGCGTGGGAGCGCTTCGGCGAGCGTCCGGGGTTCGACGTCGACCTGCGCCAGGTCGGCTACCTGTTCCTGCTCACCAAGCAGTCCGACGTCGAGACGTTCGAGCGCAGCGTCGCGATGCAGAACGAGCTCGGCGTGCCGAGCCGGATGATGTCGGCAGCCGAGGCCGGAGCGCTCGCGCCGCTCGCCAACGTCGACGACGTGCTCGCGGCCACGATCTGCATGCGCGACGGCCACGCCAACACCGGTGCCGCGGTGGAGGGCTACGCCCAGGGCGCTCGTGCCCACGGCGTGCGCATCCTCACCGGGTGCCCGGTCACGGCGATCGAGCGCGACGGCGACACCATCACCGCTGTCGTCACGGCCAAGGGACGCATCCCCACCGACACAGTCGTGTGCGCGGCGGGCCCGTGGTCTCGTCAGCTCGGCGCGATGGTGGGCATCGACCTGCCGGTCGATCCGGTTCGCCGGCCGATCTGGTTCACCGAGCCGATGGTCGACCTGCCCCACGACCATCCGTTCACGATCGACTTCAGCACGGGCTTCTACTTCCACGACGAGGGCAAGGGGTTGCTGTTCGGCATGGCCGATCCGGATCAGCCGGCGGGGTTCGACGTCGAGCTGCGGGCGGACTGGCTCGAGGTCGTCGGCGAGGTCGCGATGCACCGGGCCCCGAAGCTGCTCGACGTCGGCATCGCCGGCGGCTGGACCGGCTTCTACGAGACGACGCCCGACCACAACGGGCTGATCGGCGAGTCGAGCACCCTGCCGCGCTTCTTCTACGCCACCGGGTTCTCCGGGCACGGCTTCCTGCTCGGGCCGGCCGTCGGCGAGGTCATCCGCGACCTCGTCATGCAGCGCACCCCGGTGGTCGATGTCTCCAAGTTCTCCGTCGACCGGTTCTCGCAGGCGGACATCCGTCGCGAGCACAACGTGATCTGAGCCGACGATGCCCAGCCCCTCCTACATCGCCAGCGTCGGCAGCCCGCTCGTGTCGCCGGCCGGCGTGGTCGACGCAGTGGCGGCGACCGCCGGCACCGACGCGCGCACCCTGGTGCTCGACACGGTCGTCCCCGTGCGCAGTGGCTTCGCGTTCACGGCCGAGGCCGGCCAGGTCGTGCGCTTCACCACGGTCGACGGCCCCCAGGTGGTGGACCTCAACATCTGGAGCCGCTGGGATCCGCGCGAGAAGTTCTGGGCCGCTCGCACGCGGCAGTTCTACGGCACCCACCTCACCACCGGCCAGCGACTGTGGTCGAACCTGCCGTTCCTGCGTCCGCTGGCGACGTTCGTGGCCGACACCATCGGCTACGGCCGCGACGAGGACGACGCCGGTTGTCACGACCTGCTCGGCACTCGCTGCGATCCGTACGTCAACCAGATGCTGTCCGGCGCGCCCTACGACTTCCACTGCCACTCGAACCTGACCCGCGCCGTCGCCGGGTTCGGGCTCACCGAGTTCGACGTGCACGACGTGATCAACCTGTTCCAGGTGACGGGGTTGATGCCCGACGACAAGCGCTACTTCATGAAGACCTGCCCGGCCATCCCCGGCGACCACGTCGAGCTGCTCGCCGAGACCGATCTGATGCTGGCGATCTCGCTGTGCCCCGGTGGCGACCTCGCCATGCCGCTGTGGGGCGAGGGCAGCGACGCCGAGCCGAACTGCAACCCGCTGCGCGTGCAGGTCTTCGAGCTCGACGCGCCGACCCGGACCGAGCTGACCGGCCTCGGCTGGGCGCCGTCAGAGCGGGCGGCGTACGCGGGTGTGCACGGCACCCGCCACGGGCTGGTGCAGCCGGAGGGCGTCCCCCCGACGCTCGCCGACCGGCACCCGACGTCGTCCGACTGAGCCGCGATGGGCATCCTGCTCGGCAGCATCGCCGCGTTCTTGTTCGGGTCCTCCGACGTGCTCGCCGCGCGCGGCTCACGGACCGATCGTCCGATCGCCGTCACCCGCACCGCGCTGCTCGTCGCGCTCGTGTTCACCCCGCTGTTCCTGGCGATCAAGCCGTGGCACATCGGCGGCGCCGACCTCGCCTACTCCAGCCTGTCCGGCGTGCTCAACGGATTCGCCCTGCTCGCGGTGTACGTCGGCTACACCCGCGCGCCCATTGGCGTGGTGGCGCCGCTCGCGTCGGTGCTCACGGCGATGGTGCCGGTGTTCGTCGACCTGCTCCGGGGCAACGGTCTGTCGCCGCTCAGCGGCGTCGGCGTGGTGATCGGCCTGGCGGCTGTCGTGCTGAGCACGTACGTGCCGGGCGGTCGAGGTCCCATCCGCTACGGGCTGATCGCCGGCATCCTCGGCGGCATCGGCTTCGGGCTGGCCTTCACGTGCCTCGACCTGACGTCGGACGCGGCCGGTATCGCCCCGGTGCCGATCCAGCGCCTCACCGGGCTGCTGTTCCTGACGCTCGTGCACCCGCTGATGAAGACCCGCTGGATCGTCGTGTCCGGTCCGGGCCGCAAGTTCGCGATCGGCACCGGTCTCGTGGCCGGGCTGGCGATGGGCGCGCTCCAGCTCGGCTACCGCTACGGCGACGCCGGACCGGTGTCGGTGGCGGCCTCGCAGTTCGCGGCCGTGACGGTGCTGCTGTCGGCGTTCCTCAACCGCGAGCGCCTGCGCTGGTGGCAGGGCACCGGCCTGGCGCTGGCGTCGGTCGGCGTCGCGCTGATGGCGATCGGCTGAGCCGCCGGCAGATCGGCTGAGCCGCCGGCAGATCGGCTGAGCCGCGCCAGGCGGGTCAGGCCCGCTTGGTGGCGATGAGGACCGGGATCTTGCGGTCCGTCTTCTCCTGGTACTCCGCGTAGGCCGGGTACGCCGCGACGGCGCGGTCCCACCAGAGCTTGTACTCGTCGCCGGTGATCTCGCGGGCGTCAGCGTGGAACGGCTCGGCGCCGTCCTGGATCATCAGTGCATGTGGGTCGGCGTCGAGGTTGTAGTACCAGACCGGGTTCTTCGGCGCTCCGCCCATCGAGGCGACGAGCGCGTACTCGCCGTCGTGCTCGACCTTCATCAGCGCGAACTTGCGGATGACGCCGGTCTTGTTGCCGCGGGTGGTGACGATGATGATCGGCATGCCGGTGTCGAGGAGCGTGTTGGCCTCCTGGCCGGCGGACGCCTCATACGCAGCGACCTGATCGCGGACCCACTGTGACGGACTGGGGACGTATTCACCTTCGAGTGCCATGTCGACACGTTACGACGCGCAGAGCGGCGCGAGTCGATCCAGAAAATCGATCGAGTTCGTTTCGGTTCGATGAACACCGCGGACGCCGCTGGCGGCCCGCCGGAGACGGATTCGGTGCGCTGGTACAGTCGCGCGGAGATCGAACAGCGCCGCGAGCCTGCCGAACACGAGGAGCGTCATGACCGCCAACTCCACCTTCGAGATCGAGGGCGTCTACGTCCCGGTCGTCACGCCCTTCCGTCCCGACGAGTCGGTCGACGAAGCGGCCTTCACGGGCGCGGTCGAGTTCCTGCTCGACGCCGGTGTCGCCGGCGTCGTCGTCGGCGGCACCACGGGCGAGTACTACGCGATGTCGCTCGAGGAGCGCTCGGCGCAGCTCGAGCTCGGCGCCAAGCTGATCAGCGGCAAGGCCCAGCTCGTGGCCGGCTGCAACACCGGCGCCACCCGCGACGTCATCAACCTCGCCAAGCACGCCCAGGGCCACGGCTACGAGGCGATCATGCTCTCGCCGCCGCCCACCTCGCTGCCGCAGCAGCACGAGCTGGCTGCCCACGTCGAGGCCGTGCACGACGCATGCGGCCTGCCGATCATCCTCTACAACTTCCCCGCTCGCAGCGGCGTGGAGTACGGCTTCGAGTCGCTCGACATCCTCGCCGACAACCCCGGCGTGGTCGCGATCAAGGAGTCGAGCGGCGACTTCTCCCGCTTCCTCGCGCTGAAGCACCGCTACGAGGGCCGCATCGAGGTCATGTGCGGCTCCGACGACCAGGCGTTCGACTACATGGCGTGGGGTGTGCGCAGCTGGCTCGACGGCCCCGGCAACGGCATGCCCGCCGAGCACGTCGCCTTCACCAAGACGATGCTCGCCGGCGACCTCGCGCTCGGCCGCCGTCAGTACGCGGCGCTGCTGCCGTGGATCTGGAACCTCGAAGAAGGCAGCTACGTGCAGAAGATGAAGGCATCGATGGCCCACCGCGGTGTCGACGTCGGCACCGCCCGCCGCCCGCTGCTCGCGCTCAGCGATGCCGACCACGCCGCACTCGTGGCCTCGCTCGACGAGTCCGTCAACGGCTTCGCCGCGATCACGGGCTGAGCGGCGCGCGATGAAGTCGACGCGCACGTTTCACGCCATCGAGGCCCACGCCGAGGGCGAGCAGGGCACCTGCTACCTCGGCAGCGTGTTCCCGGTCCCGGGCAACACGATGCGCGAGAAGCTGCGCTACATCAACGAGGAAGACGACTCGATCCGTCGCTACCTCACCCAGGAGCCGCGCGGGCGCCCGCAGGCGAGCTCGAACATCGTCTACCCGTCGACGGTCCCCGAGGCCCATGCCGGCTTCGTCATCCTGCAGGCCGATCGTGCCCACGCGATGAGCGGCTCGAACACGATCTGCGTGGTCACCGCGCTGCTCGAGACCGGCAGCGTGCCGATGACCGAGCCCACCACCGAGGTCGTGCTCGAGACGGCGGCCGGACTGGTGCGCGCCGTCGCCACGTGCCGCGACGGCAAGTGCGAGCGGGTCACGTTCGACGGCATCCCGTCGTTCGTCGAATCGCTCGACGTGCCGCTGCAGGTCGAGGGCTTCGGCACGGTCAACGTCGATGTCGCCTACGGCGGCTGCTACTACGTGTTCGTCCGCGCCGAGGACCTCGGGCTGAAGCTCGACCGCGGTTCGGCGCGCGACGTCGTCGAGGCCGCCACCGCGGTGTCGATCGCTGCGCGTCAGAGCATCACCGTGCAGCACCCGCTGTACCCGGAGATCAACTTCATCTCCTACGTGATGGTCATCGGCGACGACGATCCCGGCAACGGGAGCCTGCGCGGCGCGACGGTGCTCACCGGCCGCGTCGACCGCTCACCGTGCGGCACCGGCAACTCGGCGCGGCTCGCCTGCATGGCGGCTCGCGGTGAGGCCGAGGTCGGTCAGCAGTTCACCGCCCGTTCGCTGATCGACAGCGAGTTCATCGTCGAGATCACCGGCAACACGACGGTCGGCGATCGCCCGGCCGTGCTGCCACGCATCTCCGGCCGGGGTTGGATAGTCGGCTCGCGCACCGTCGCCGTCGACCCCAGCGACCCCTACCAGGAGGGCTACCTGCTCTCCGACCTCTGGGGCACCGAGCTCACCAGCTGACGCTCACTGCACGCGCCGTGTGTCAGCGGCCGGCGGCGACGAGGTTGCGGATCGTGAAGCGGTCAGGATCGAAGTCGGCGAGGTCGATGCTGCTGCGGCCGTCCATCACCAGCTCCGACAGTGCGAGCGCCGAGGTGGGCGTGAGGCTCAGCCCGAACATGCCGTGCCCGGCAGCGATGACGAGGTTGTCGTACTGGTGGGGGCGGCCCATCAGCGGCAGGCCGTCGGGGCTCATCGGTCGGCTGCCCGACCAGGTGCCGAAGTTGGCGTCGAAGTCGAGGTTGACGAACGAGCGCATCGACTTCAGGATCGCGTCGACGCGGCGCTGATCGAAGCGTGGCTCGAGGCCGTCGAACTCCATCGTGCCGCCGAGGCGGATGCGGTCGGCGAATGGGGTGGCGACGGCGTGCGCCTCCTCGAAGATCACCGGATGGGTGAGCGCCTCGGAGACCGGGAGACCGACGTTGTAGCCCTGGCCGGGGACGACGGCGATGCGCAGGTCGAACAGCTTGCCGAGCGGGCGCGAACCGGCGCCGGCGCTGAGCACGACCTCGTCGAACGTGAGGGTGCCCTTGGTGGTGGTGATCGAGCTGATCCTGCGGTCGGAGTGGCCGACCGCGGTGACCCGGGCGTTCTCGATGACCGAGATCTTGCGGCTGCGGATCGCGGCGATCATCGAGTCGACGAACACACGCGGGTCGATGGAGTGATCGCCCTCCACGACGTAGCCGGCGCGGATCTCGTCGGACAGGGCCGGCACGATGCGGCGCATCTCGTCGCCGTCGAGCAGCCCCGTGGGGATGTCGACGCCGTAGTCGGCCATCGGCGCGAGCGTCGACAGGAAGTGCTCACCGACCTTCGGGTCCTTGAACGGGACGACGAGCGTGGGCCCGAGGCCGATGTCGGTGCCGAGCGAGCCGAGCAGCTGCAGCGCCTCGGTGTGGCGGAGGTTGAGCTTGGCGAGCGCGATGCGCCCGGCGACGTAGCGCTTCTGGGTGGCCGAGCGGGCGAAGTGCATGCCCCAACCGAGCATCCCCGGAAGCGCCCGGGCGTGGACCCGCAGGGCACGGGTGGGATCGTTCAGCGAGGTGAGCGCGGACTTGACGGCTCCGGGCGCGGCGAGCGGCTCGAGCAGCGTGGTGCACATGAACCCGGCGTTGCCGCGTGCCGCACCGCTGCCGAGCTCCTTGCTGTCGACGATGGTGACGTCGGCACCGCGTTCGCTCAGGATCAGCGATGTCGCGAGACCGACCAGACCACCACCAACGACCACCACGGATTTCGTCACGGCACCAACCGTACCGCTCGCCGAGGGGTCAGAGCAGGCCCAGCTCGGATGCGACGATGCGCGCGATCACGAGATCCTCGACAGCGAGCCCGGAGCTCTTGAAGAACGTGATCTCGTCGTCGCTCGAGCGGCGCAACACGCCAGCCGCGACGTCGGCGAGGTCACCGGCGAGGCGGTCCCACGACCACCCGCCGTCGGCGATCGCGAGCACGAGATCGCCCGCTTCCTCGTGCGCTGCCTCGACCTCGTCGACCACCACGGTGGACGCGGCGACGAGGTCGGTGGACAGCTCGCGCATGTCGGTGCGGTAGGCCCCCACGGCGTTGATGTGCGTGCCCGGGCGGACCATCGCCGCCGTCAGCAACGGCTCGGTCGAGCGGGTGGCGGTGCAGACGAGATCGCAGGCGGCAGCGTCGAGGTATGTGCCGATCCGCACCGGGCGGCCGCCCGTGCGCACGGTGTCGCCGGCGAGGAGGTCGACGACGGCCTTGGCGTTGGCCGGGGTGCGGCTGGCGACGACGATCTCGGTGACGCCGGGGCGCACGCACAGCATCGCGTCGACGTGGGTGATGGCCTGTGGGCCGGAGCCGATGATGCCGAGCGTGCGCACATCGGCGCGGGCGAGCCCGTCGGTGGCGACTGCGGAGATGGCCGGGGTGCGCAGGTTGGTCAGCGCCGCCCCGTCGAACAGCGCGACCGGCGTGCCTGCGTCGGCGTCGAACAGCACGTACGTGCCCTGGATCACGGGCTGACCGCGATCGATGTTCTTCGGCTGGATCATCAGCAGCTTGATCCCGGCGACGTCGCCGTCGACGGCGGGCATCAGCATGAACTCGCCACCGGAGGCGGCGAGCGGCGTGCGGGGGATGTGCGTCGGTCGGTGGGCGAAGCAGTCGCGGAGGGCGTCGATCGCGGCTCCCATCGGCGTCAGGCGGGCGATGTCGTCGGCGTCGAACGAGGGCAGCGATCTCATGTCAGAGAGTGAACACGATCCGCAGCCGCGATGAGCTCCGGTTCGTGCGATGCGCACACGATCGCGTGGCCGCTTCGCGCATGGGCGAGCAGGAACGCCGACACTCGCCGGGCGAGGCCCTGATCGAGCTGCGACGTGGGCTCGTCGAGCAGCACCAGCGCGGCGCCGCTCGACACCGCGCGCACGATCGAGGCCCGCTGACGTTCACCGCCGGAGAGCGTCGCGACGGGACGATCAGCGAGCTCGAGCAGCCCGACCGCCTCGAGCGCGGCCTCGATGCCGGCGGTGAGCGCCGCGTCGACCACTGCACCGCGCACGCTGCAGGCGAGCTCGATGTTCTGGCGCACGGTCATCGTCTCCGCGAACCCCGGCGTGGACGTGCCGACGGCGACGTGCAGCCCGTCGCGCCGATCGATCGTGCCGGCGGTTGGCAGCCCGAAGCCGGCGAGCAGCCCGAGCAGCGTGGTCTTTCCCGACCCGGACCGGCCGGACACGATCAGCAGTTCGCGTTCGTGCACCGCAAGGTCGGTTGGGGCGAGGATGCGCACCTCGCCGATGGAGCGGCTGACGTCGTGGAGGGTGATCAACTCGTCGCCGGCCGTCGGCTCCGTGGCCATCGGCTCCGACGACTCGACGGTGGCGGTGGGCTGGTCGTCGGGCGCGTGCAGGACGAGCGCAGCCGTCACCGTGGCAACCGCGTCGGGCACACCAGCGCCGACGATGGCCCGATCGGCGATGCCGGCGCGCAGCCGGTCGGGCTCGGGCAGCCGCACCCAGCCGCGGTTGTCGACCACCAGCCGCGACACCCCGTCGGCGGCGAGCACCTCGGTGCCGAGGCGGCCGTCGCGGATCTCCAGCACGCGGTGCCCGATGCGGCCAGCGCCGGGGTCGTGCGAGACGACGAGCAGCGCGGCGCCGAGCTCGTCGGACAGCTCGGCGAGGAGGTCGAAGACGATGTTCGCGTTGTGGGTGTCGAGTGCCCCGGTCGGCTCGTCGGCGACGATGACGCGCGGCCGGTGGGCGAGCGCGGCGGCGAGCGCCACCCGCTGGGCCTCGCCGGCGGAGATCGTGCCGAGCCGCCGCTCGGCCAGGTGACCGACGCCGAGCCGTTCGAGCATGTCGGCGGCGAGCCGGCGGGCCTCGAGGCGCGACGTGCCGGCGAGGCGGCTCTGCATCGCCGCGTTCTCGATGCCCGTCAGCTCGGGCACCAGGTTGGTGCTCATCTGCTGGGTGATCACCCCGACGCCCGTGCGCTGCAGGGCGAGGATCGCCCGACCCGAAGCGTTGGTGAGGTCGTGATCGAGCACGATCGCCGTCCCGGCGCTCGGGCGCACCCGCCCGGTGACGAGGCTGACGAGCGTCGACTTGCCGGACCCGCTCGGCCCGGCGATGACGACGCGCTCGCCGGCCGCGACGCGCAGCGACAGGCCGCGGAGCGCGGCGACCTGTCGATCGAGCACGGGGTAGAGCACGAAGACGTCGTCGAGGTCGATCATCCGAACTCCCGCAGCAGATCACCCTGGGCGGCTCGGCGCGCGGTTCGTGCGGCGAGTGCCGTGGCCAGCAGGCACGGCACGGTGAGCGCGACCAGTGCGAGCACGAGGTCGGTGGCCGTGACGCTGGCGCGCAGCGGGGGCACCGGCACGGTGGACGTCGCCGTGACGGCGATGACGCGGGTGACGACGCGGAGCAGGGCCAGCGCGCCGACGGTGCCCAAGGCGATCGCGCCGACGACGATGGCCGCTCCGCTCGTGCGCACCATCCGGCTCAGCGCGCGCGGTGCCACCCCCTCGGCGGCGAGCGCGCGGTGCAACGGTGCCTGCTCCGCCGCGTCGGACGCGGTGGCGAGGTAGATCGCGGCGATGGCGAGCAGCCCGGCGATGAGGCCGGCCGCGGCGAAGAGGCCGAGCGTGAACCGGGCGAGTGGATCGCCGCGCAGCTCGGCCTCCACGACCGATCGCCGGGTCGTCACCAGCTGATCGAACGGTGCCTTCGTGAGCGCATCGGCGAGCTGGTGCTCGTGGGCGGCAGGCACGTCGAGCCAGACCTCGTTCGGTGCGCCGAAGCCGGGATCGAGGAGGTCGAAGGCCCGGCCGATGTCGTCGCGGTCGACGATCGCGAAGCGGTCGGGGGCACCGGGGAAGCGCTTCGCCACCGTCGCGACCCGCAGGGTCATCCGGCTCTCCCCGGGCACGTCGATGGTCAGCAGCCCGTTCTGCGCGGCGGCGGCGGTGGTGGGGTCGACGATGGCCGGGATCTCGGCGAGCTGCGTCGGTGTGGCCGGCAGCACGAGTGCCGTGGTGCCGCGGAGGCGGAGGTCGAGATCGATGCCGCCGTCGCGCTGGGTCACCACGGCGCCGTCGGATGTCAGCGACGGATACGCGAGCGGCACGACCGTGCCGCTGGGCATCGCCACGACATCGCCGAGGTGGAGGCTGGTCGTGAAGTCCGATGCGGAGGTGGCGCCCTCGCCGTCGTGGTGCTGCACGCGGTCGGACGAGAACCCGGCCTGGCCGATCGTGTAGCCGATGACGAGTCCGCCTGCGTCCGACGGATCCAGGTCCGCGGTGAGCAGGTCCGGCGCTGCCGCCTCGAACGTCGCGTCGACCTGGTGCCACGTGCCGTCATGGCGGGCGACGACGATGGCGATGCTGGTCACGTCGAGCCCGCCACTGCTGTGCACCACGAGCTGCTTCGCGTCGGCGGGGATCGGCGCTCCGACCGGCGCGACTGGGGACGACGGCGTGATCGCGTCGGTGAGGGTGCCGCGCGACGGTCCGAAGTCGCTCCGCCAGCCGCTCAACCGGTCGATGGTGGCCGGGTCGATGCCGACGACGGTCACCGAGTCCGTGCTCGCGTCCTGGTTGCGCACCGAGACACCGCGGCGCACCACTTCGGTGCTCGTCGTGCCGGGCGCCAGTGCAGCCCAGCCGCCGGCCGGCTCGATCGACGACGGACGCACGAGTGCCGGTCCGAACGCGAGCGTGACGTCGAGCGGGACGGCGAACGATGCCTGATCGAACGCGCCGGCCGACAGCGTCGACCGGTACCCGAGCGAGAACAGGCCGAGCGTGGTGGTGGCTGCGAGGAACGCCGCGGTGACGATGGGGATGATCGGGCGGCGGCCGACCTCGCCGAGCGCAGCCCGGGCCAACGGCGCACGCTGGCCGAGCAGACGGGCCGACCCGGCCACGAGCGCGGGAACCAGGCGCACGGCCAGCCAGCTGACGATGATCGCGGCGAGCAGCGGCAGCGCGGCGATCAGCGGATCGCCCTCGGCGACGAGCGAGGCCGCCGTCGCCGATCCACGGTCGACGGCGAGCGCGGCCATCGCCAGCGCGCCGACGCCGAGCGCATCGATGGGCAGCGGCTGCCACCATCGCCGACGTGGACGCGTGCGCGACGACGGCGCCATCGCCATCACACCGGCCGTCGCGACGAGCACGAGGAACGCGCCGACGAGCACGCGGGCGACGCTCTGCCCGGCGACGGTGCGGACGACGTCGCCCGCGTCGAGGTTCCAGCGGTCGGCCAGCCATGCCGTCGCGCCGAGCCCGAGTGGCGTGCCGATGACCAGACCGATGACGACGGGCCACGCGGCCTCGCAGAGCGTGAACACGTTCAACGCGGCGCGCCCCGCGCCGCGTTGACGGAGCAGGTCGCGGCCGGCTCGGTGTCGCCGGCGCATGCTCGCGGCGGCGAGCAGTGTGAAGCCGACCACCAGCACGGCTGCCTGCGCCGCGGCGAGCGCCACCCGGTGGCGTGCCGTGTCGGCGCGGGACCGAGCGTCGATGAGCGCATTGCTGGGCAGGCTGATCGACGCGCTGACGTTGCCGAACGAGTTGGAGGTGCGCGTCGCGGCGGCGAGCAGGTCGTCGATGTCGTCGATGCGCACGGTCGCCGGATCGATCGGTGCGACCCAGCCGGCGCTGCGCCCGATCAGCTCCAAGGACTTGATCGCACCGACCGCCTCGACGCCGTCACCGAGCAGCACGACCTCGCCCGCATCCGGCTTGAACTGCCCGGCGATGATGGCCGGGTCGTTCAGCACGGCACGGCCGACGATTTCGATGCCGAGCTCGGGCTGCAGCGTGACGGCCGTGCCCGCGCCGACGATGAGGACCTCGCAGTGCGCCGGTGTGCAGGTGGTCGGCAGCCGCCCGTCGACGAGCGTCACGACGTCCGACAGGCGCTGCACGCCCACCAGGCGGAACACGGTGCCGTCGGTGGACGCGAGGGCGCGGTACTCGACCTGGCCGCGCACGGCACCGAGCCCGGGCGCGTGCAGCGCATCGCGCACCTGGGTGTCGACGACTGCGAGCTGTGCCGCTGTCTGACCGTTCACGGCGGCGGCGACGGCGATGCTGCGCTGGGCGGCCGGCACCTCCTCCAACGCCCGCCGCAGCGTGGCGTTGCCGGCGATCAACGGCGCGGCCGTCGTGGCGAACAGCGAGGCGACGGCGACCGCGATCCCGATGCCGGTGACGAAGCCGCGCGATGGCCGATCGCGGGCACGGGCGACGGCGAACCCGGCGGCCGCCAGCGGGGCCCGACCCACTCGGCCCGCTGTCGTCGTCGGCATCGGTCGCAGCTTACGAGCCGCCCCCGCGGCCGTTGACAGAGCGTGACTCGGCGTCGCCGACGCAGCGCTACGGTCCTGGCATGACCGAGGTTCGCTACGAGATCGCCGACCACATCGCGACGATCACCCTCAATGCTCCCGAGCGGATGAACACCATCAGCGCGTCGATGCTCGACGATCTGTCGGCCCGCCTGCTCGAGGCCGATCGCGATCGCGACGTGCGCTGCATCGTGCTGACGGGGGAGGGGCGGGCGTTCTGCGCCGGACTCGACCTCGCCGCGCAGATGAGCGGTCCGAAGGGGAGCCTCGGCGGTCTCGGCTCGCTCGAGGCGTCACCGGGCGAGCTCGATCTGCGCACCGCGCCGCCGATCGTGCTCCACCACGTCGACACGCCGACGGTCTGCGCGCTCAACGGCGGCGCGGCGGGCTACGGCCTCGACCTCGCGCTCGGTTGCGACATCCGCATCGCGGCCGCGTCGGCCAAGTTGAACCCCGGGTTCGCCAAGCGCGGCATCCTCCCCGAGAGCGGTGGCACGTGGCTGCTCCCACGGATGGTGGGCTACGCGAAGGCCGCGGAGATCGCGTTCACCGGACGCACCCTGCTCGCGCCGGAGGCGCTCGAGCTCGGCATCGTCAACCACGTCGTTCCCGACGCCGAGCTGGTCGAGCGCTCGCGGGCACTCGCCGCGGAGATCGCCGCGAACGCCCCGCTGGCCGTGCGCGCGATCAAGCGGATGATGCGCGCCGCCGAAACCGAGACGTTCGATCAGAACATCCACCACGTGTTCCTGCAACTGCTGCCGCTGTTCCGCACCAACGACTTCCAGGAGGGCGTGGCCGCGTTCATGGAGAAGCGCACGCCCGACTTCACCGGCCACTGACCGCGTGGTGCGTCAGAGCTGGACGGTGCCCGTGACGCATGTGACCGCGTCGCCGCCGATCCACAGCTGCCCACTGTCGTCGGCGCGGACGTGGACGACGCCGGCCCTTGCGATCGCGGTGCCCTGCGACGCGGTGTACGGCGGCGTGAAGCGCCCGGTGCTGGTCAGCCACTGCGCGGCCGACGAGTTCAGGCTGCCGGTGACCGGGTCCTCGAAGGTCCGCCCGTTCTCCGGGAAGAACGCGCGTACCTCGTAGGCGTGCACGGACCCCGACGGGTATGGCCCGATCACGCCGATCTTGAGGGTCGAGTCGGCTGGCTCGATCGCGAGCACGTCGGCGGCCGAACCGAGCAGGATGCCCAGCCAACCCGGGCCGTTGTCGATCCACGCGGCATCCACGACAGCATCGGCGGCGATGCCGAGCACGCGCACCACGTCGGCCAGGGTGCCGTCGTCCAGCGGCCCGCTGCGGATGAGCGGGGGCGACGCGAATGCGAGCCGCCCGACCTCGTCTCGCTCGATCGTCACCAGGCCGACCCGGCACTCCTGCACCACGCGGCCGCCTCCGTGTCTCCCGTCGGCGAGGTCTCGGCCGGCGCCGAGGGTCAGCCAGGCGTGGCACGAGCCGATCGTCGGATGCCCGGCGAACGGCAGCTCGGTCGTGGTGGTGAAGATCCGCACGCGGTAGTCGGCCGTCGGGTCTGTCGGCGGGAGCAGGAAGGCGGTCTCGGAGAAGTTCACCCAGCGGGCGAAGCGCTGCATGGCGTCGGTGCTCAGTCCCTCGGCGTCGAGCACCACGGCGAGCGGGCTGCCCGCGTACGGCACGGCGGTGAACACGTCGACTTCGGCATACGGTCGCTGCATCGGGTCAGTGTGACAGCGTGCCGCCGGACGCCGAGCACGAGTTTCGCTCGCCGTCCGGCCGGTATGGTGTCGCGATGGCCGGCTGGAAGTCGCGTGTGAAGGGCATGTCCGCGTCGATCAAGGCGGAGTACGAGGCCGGCAAACGAGGCGACGACACGCCGGCCGCTCCCATCTGGGCCACCCCGAAGCAGCAGGTCGACGGGCTCGTCGCGCTGTTCCGCAAGCAGGCAGAGGCGCGCGGCGCGGCTCGGGAGGCACAGCCGGCGGAAGCCGGTGGGCCCGAGGCAGCGGTCGAGTTCGATGCGAACGGCGATGCCGTCGTGCCGAGCGAGGCGGAGGAGACCGCCGATGCGGCCACCGTGGCCGAGATGATGCGCAACGTCGACTGGGCGGGCGTGCGGACGGCCACCGCCGAGCGCACCGCGGATGCCACCAAGGCGATGAAGGCGATGGCCGACCACGTCGACTGGGGCAAGGTGCAGCCAGTGGCCGCGCAGGTGTCGAGCGCCCTCATCGCCGCGATCGCCACCGGCCAGCTCGGCGTCGGTGGTCCGCTGGCCGGCACGGTCGCGCGTGCGATGACCAACCAGCGCGGGCTCGGCCAGCGCGTCGCGGCGCAGTTGGAGACCACACCCGAGCAGGTGCCACTCGATCTCGGCGCGACGATCGAGGCTGTCTCCCGCGAGGCCTGAGCGGGGCAGCGGCTGCACGACGCCCCCTCGCTACTGTGGCCCCATGCCGTACGTGGTCGGAGTCGATTCATCCACACAGTCGACCAAGGTCGAGATCCGCGATGCCGAGACCGGCCGGCTGGCCGGCAGTGGGTCGGCGCCGCACCCGGCCACCCACCCGCCGCGCAGCGAGCAGCCGCCGTCGGCGTGGTGGACGGCGTTCGAGACCGCGCTGGCCGCGGCCCAGGCCGAGGCCGGCAGCGAGCAGTTCGCGGCCATCAGCGTTGCCGGCCAGCAGCACGGCATGGTGGTGCTCGATCACACCGGCGCCGTCGTGCGCGATGCGAAGCTGTGGAACGACACCGAGACGGCGCCCGATGCGGGCTGGCTGCTGAAGCAGCTCCCCGGCGGCGCCGCCGACTGGGCGGCCGCGTGCGGCAGCGTTCCCGTCGCGGCGTTCACGATCGCCAAGCTGTCGTGGCTGCACCGCAGCGAACCCGACAACTGGGCCCGCCTCGCGCACGTCCTCCTGCCCCACGACTGGATGACGTACCAGCTCACCGGGATCATGACGACAGACCGTGGCGATGCGAGCGGCACCGGCTACTGGTCGGCGGCCACCGAGCAGTACTGCTGGGACCTGCTGGCCATCATCGACGGAGACCTCGACTGGACCACCGTCGTGCCCCGCGTGCTCGGGCCGCTCGAGGTCGCCGGCACGTGGCGCGGCGCGGTGGTGGCGCCCGGCACCGGCGACAACATGGCCGCCGCGCTCGGGCTCGGGTTGCGGCCCGGCGACGCGGCGATGTCATTCGGCACGTCCGGCACCGTGTTCTCCGCCACCGGCGCACCGACGGCCGATGCCACCGGTGCCGTCGCCGGCTTCGCCGATGCCGCCGGCGGCTACCTGCCGCTGGTCTGCACGCTCAACGCGACGAAGGTCACCGACGCCGCCGCCAACCTGCTCGGCGTCGCACCGGCCGACCTCGACTCGCTCGCCCTGCAGGCGCCGCTCGGAGCCGGTGGGCTGACCCTGCTGCCGTACCTCGACGGCGAACGCACACCCAACCGGCCGAAGGCGACGGGTTGGCTGAACGGGCTGCGCTCCGACGTCACCCGCGAGCAGCTGGCCCGGGCCGCGGTCGAGGGCGTGGTGTGTGGGCTGCTCGACGGGCTCGACGCGCTGCGCAACGAGACCGGCGCGATGGAGCGGGTGGTGATGATCGGCGGCGGTGCCCGCTCGGCCGCCTACCGTCAGGTGCTCGCCGACCTGTGCGACCTGCCCGTGTGCGTCACCGACGCCGAACAGGCCGTCGCCACAGGCGCGTGCGTGCAGGCCGCCGCGGTGCTCGATCACGCCGAGGCGTCCGAGGTCGCGGTGCGCTGGGGTCTCGGCGGCGGCGCCACGGTGGAGCGCTCCGCCGGCCATTCGGTGGAGGCTGCCGACGCCGTGCGCAACGCGTACGGCGAGCTGCGCGATCGCACCGCCTGACGTCCCGGTGACGCACCGATGACCGATCCCTTCGCCGTGCCCGATCCCTTCGCAGTGCTCGGCGTCGGTCGGGACGCGACCCTCGACGACGTCCGCGCCGCGCGGCGCCGACTGGCCTTCGACCGGCATCCCGATCGTGGGGGCGATGCCGACGGGATGCGCGACCTGAACGCAGCGTTCGATGCCGCGGTCGGTCACATCACCGGCCGGCGCCCGCTGCCCGAGGCGGGTAGCGCTGCGCAGTCTGCGACGACGCCGCCTGCGACGCCGCCTCCGGGCCCTGCGCCGTCCCGTCGTCCGACGCGGTGGATCGGACGCGCCCAGCACGACGTGCCGTCGTTCGTCATCGACGCCCCACCGGCGGAGGCGTTCGAGGCGCTGCTCGTCGTGACATCGTGGATCGGGGAGGTGCTCGTCGATGATCCGCCCTACGTGCTCGAGGTGCACCTGCACGAGCCATCGCCGTGCTGGTGCCGGCTCGACCTCGTCCCCGACGCCGGCGCGAGCACCGTGAGCCTCACCGTGGCCGCGATCGACGGCGTGCCGGCACCGCTGCTCGACGACGTCCGCGACGTGTGGGTGCTCAACCTCAACCGCCCCGGCGCCTTCGAGTAGCCGCGCCGATCCCGCGGGCAGATCCATCCGCCCGGGAGCGTTGTGACTGCGGCATCGTCGGATGGGTCCGTTCCTGCGGCCGGCAGTTTGATCCCGCGGGCAGATCCATCCGCCCGGGAGCGTTGTGACCGCGGGATCGCCCGTAGCCGGCGATCGTCAGCCCCGGCCCGCTGCCTTGGTCAGGCGGTCGCGGATGGCGTGCCCGAGGCCGACCGGCGGTGGCAGCACCGCGACGAGGGTGTCCAGTCCGCGCTCGTCGGCCTCGCGCAGCCACGTGTACAGCTGGTGCGCCGCGACGACGAGATCGGTGGTCGGGTCCAGCACGTCGACCGTGTGGCCGGCCGCCGCCAGCTCGTTGGCTCGGGCGTGGGCCACGGCGACGGACTCGACGATCTCGACTCGAGCGCGTGGGGCGTAGTGCGATGCGAGCATCCCGCTGGCTCGGCTCGGGCCGGCCGCGCCGGCGATGTCGAGGATCGCGGCGATGTCCTCGTCGGGGATGCCGCCGGGACGCAGGATCTGCGGGGGAGACACGGTGCAGTCGACGATGGTGGACTCCACGCCGATCGGGCTCGGCCCGCCGTCGAGCACGACGTCGACCAGCGGACCGAGGTCGGCGCGCACGTGGTCGGCCGTGGTCGGCGAGACCCGTCCGAAGCGGTTCGCCGATGGGGCGGCCACGCCGCCACCGAACCGCCGGAGCAGATCGAGCGCCATCGGGTGAGCCGGCACGCGCAGGCCGACCGTGTCGCGCCCGCCGGTGACGACGTCGAGCACACCAGCGGCACGCGGCACGAGCACCGTGAGCGGACCGGGCCAGCACGCCTCGGCCAGCAGTGCCGCACTCGCGGGCACCTCGGCCGCCCAGTGGTGGATCGCCCCAGCGTCAGCGAGGTGGACGATGAGGGGGTGATCCGCCGGACGGCCCTTGGCTGCGAAGATCCGCCGGACGGCCGCCTCGTTCGAGGCATCGCCGGCCAGCCCGTAGACGGTCTCGGTGGGCATGCCGACCAGGCCGCCATCGCGCAGGACCGCGACGGCTCGGTCGATGTCGTCGCTCAACCCGGTGCGGCGTCGAGGAACTCCAGGGCCGCGTCGATGAAGCTGAACGCCTCCGGAGTCGCGAAGTGATCGACCCTGCGCAACGTCGCGAGCGTGCTGTTCGGCAGCGCTGCGGCGAGTCGATCGCCAGGGCCGGCGAAGTCGAGATCGCCGATCGCGACCAACGTCGGGCAGGTGACCGCGGCGAGCTCGTCGACCGTGAACGGCCCGCGCGAAGGACGCTTCATGACCGCCAGCAGCGCCTCCTTGTCGTTGCCGGGCTGCTCGGCGTACTGCAGGAACAGCCGGCCGATGTTGTCGGTGGGCTCGCCCCGGCCCTCGAGCGCGTCGAGGATGGCGGTGCCGTTGATGCTCTCGTTGCTGAACACGTTCTCGCCGATGCCCGCGAGGACGAGGCGGTTGAAGCGGTGCGGCTGGTCGCAGGCCAACCGGAGCAGGGTGAGCGCACCGAGCGAGAAGCCGACCGCGTCGACGGGCTCGTCCGGCATCGCGTCGACGATGCGGGTCGTCAGGTCGGTGTACGCCACCGGATCGTGCGGCTTGGGCGCCTGACCGTGACCGAGGAGATCGACCCCGATGACCGTGCGGTCGGCGTCTTCGAGCAGGGCCGTGAACCCGCTCTTCTGCCAGGTGCTCAGGAAGGATCCGCCCCATCCATGGACCAGGACGACAGGTGTGGACATGGCCGGACACGCTACCCCCGCGCGAGATCGGCCGGAAACGGGAGCGCGTCCGTGGCTTGGGCGTAGCCTGGGGCGCCGTGAAGTTCCTGAACGAGACCCCTCCGTACGACCTGACGTACAGCGACGTCTTCATGGTGCCGAGCCTGTCGTCGGTGCCGAGCCGCTTCGACGTGGATCTGACGACACCCGACGGCCTGGGCACCACCATCCCCGTCGTCGTGTCGAACATGACCGCGGTCGCCGGCCGGCGGATGGCCGAGACCGTGGCTCGCCGCGGTGGCCTCACCGTGCTCCCGCAGGACATCCCGCTCGATGTCATCGAGACCGTGGTGGACTTCGTCAAGACCCGTCATCCGGTCTACGAGACGCCGATCACGCTCACCCCGCAGCACACCGTCGGCGATGCGCTGGGCCTGATCCACAAGCGGTCGCACGGCGCCGTCGTCGTGGTCGACGACGAGAACAAGCCGGTCGGCATCTTCACCGAGCACGACGCCGCCGGCTTCGACCGCTTCACCCAGCTGCAGAACGTGATGAGCCGCGAGCTCATCACCGTGTCGCCCGACGTCACCGCCGCCGACATCTTCGACCGCCTCGCCGGGCAGCGCCTCACCGTCGCGCCGGTGGTCGACGACGACGGTCGCCTGCTCGGCTGCGTCACCCGCAAGGGTGCGCTGCGCAGCACCATCTACCGGCCGGCGCTCGACGCCCAGCACCGGCTGATGATCGCCGTGGCCGTCGGCATCAACGGCGATCCCGCGACGCGCGCCAAGGCACTCGTCGAGATGGGCGTCGACGTGCTCGTCATCGACACCGCCCACGGCCATCAGACCCGCACGCTGCGGGCCATCGAAGAGGTCCGCGCCGTCGCGCCCACCATCCCCATCGTCGCGGGCAACATCGTCACGGTCGAAGGCACGCGTGCGCTGATCGACGCCGGGGCCGACATCCTCAAGGTCGGCGTCGGCCCGGGGGCGATGTGCACGACCCGGATGATGACGGGTGTCGGCCGGCCGCAGTTCTCCGCCGTGCTCGAGTGCGCCGCCGAGGCCGCTCGCCACGGCAAGCACGTGTGGGCCGACGGGGGAGTGCGCTACCCCCGCGACGTGGCCCTGGCGCTCGCCGCCGGTGGTGCGAGCGTGATGCTCGGCTCGTGGTTCGCCGGCACGTACGAGTCCGCGGCCGACACGCTGCGCTCGCCCGACGGCCGGCTGTACAAGGAGAGCTTCGGCATGGCCTCGAACCGCGCGGTGAAGAACCGCACCCGGTTCGAGACGCCGTTCGAGCGGGCCGCCAAGGAGCTGTTCGAGGAAGGCATCAGCACATCGCGGATGTACCTCGATCCCGAGCGCCCGGGCGTCGAGGACATCATCGACCAGATCGTCGCCGGGGTCCGCTCGTCGTGCACGTACGCCGGTGCGGCCACCATCCCGGAGTTCCACGAGCGCGCCGTCGTCGGCGTGCAGAGCGCCGCCGGCTACGAAGAAGGACGCCCGCAGGGCACCAGCTGGTGATGATCATCGCGATCGACGGCCCGGCGGGGGCCGGCAAGTCCACGATCGCCAAGGCGCTCGCCGACCGGCTCGGCCTGGAGTACCTCGACACCGGTGCGATGTACCGTGCGGTCACGTGCGCGGCGATGCAGCGGCACATCCCCGTCGACGACTCGCCGGCCGTGGCCGCCCTCGCCCGCACGATGGCCCTCGACGTCGGCGATGCCGGCGTGGTGGTCGACGGTGTCGACGTCACGGCGGCGATCCGCACGCCCGAGGTCACCGAGTCGGTGCGGTTCATCGCGTCGAACAGCGAGGTCCGCACCGAGCTGCGCGGCCGGCAGCGGGCCTGGGCCGAGGCTCGTGGCGGTGGCGTCATCGAGGGCCGCGACATCGGCTCGGTCGTCTTCCCCGACGCCCGTCTCAAGCTGTACCTCACCGCGTCGCCACGCGTGCGCGCCGAGCGGCGGGTGGCCGAGGCGGGTGGCGACGTCGACGAGATCGAGCGGGCGATCGAAAGCCGCGACACCAGCGACACCAGCCGCGCCGACGGTCCGCTGCGCGAGGCCGATGGCGCCCAGACCGTCGACACGACCGGCCTGTCGATCGACCAAGTGCTGTCCGCGATCGAGCGACTGCTACAAAGGGCCGACGATGAGCAAGGTTGACGCCTACCTGGCCAAGCAGAGCTTCCTCAGCAAGGCCAACTACCAGTTCTGGAAGACCATCATCACGGGCAGCACACGGATCGTGACCCGGATGGAGGTGCACGGTCGCGAGAACGTGCCCAAGACCGGTGCGTTCGTGCTCGCCCCGGTGCACCGCAGCTACCTCGACACGCCGATCTCGGCTGTCGTCAGCAATCGTCGGTTCCGGTACATGGCCAAGGACTCGATGTGGAAGAAGGCGTGGTACGGCTGGCTGATCTCGTCGGTCGGCGGCTTCCCGGTGTCTCGCGGCACCACCGACCTCGAGGCGCTCAAGCGCTGCTTCCTGCTGCTCGCCCAGGGTGAGCCGATCGTGATGTTCCCCGAGGGCGAGCGCAAGTCCGGGCCCATCGTGCAACCGCTGTTCGAGGGCGCCGCGTACGTCGCCGCCCGTGGCAAGGTGCCGATCGTCCCCGTCGGCATCGGTGGCTCCGAGGCCGTCATGCCGAAGGGCGCGAAGTTCATCCATCCGCACAAGGTGCGCGTCATCGTCGGCAAGCCGCTGTACCCGGTGGCCGGCGAGAACGGCCGGGTGCCGCGCAGCGAGGTCAAGCGGCTCACGGCCGAGCTGCACACCGAGCTGCAGCGGCTGTTCGATCTGGCCCAGGACGGCCTGGCGATGCCGAGCGACACGGCCGCCCGCGTGCAGACCCAGCGCGACGAGCTCACCGCTGCGAACATCGACAACGCCGGGCCCGACCGCCCCGCCTGAGCGGACCGCTCTCGACGTCGCGTCAGCCGGCGAAGTAGGCGGCGAGGGCGCGGGCGAGGTACGGCGGGTCGTCGGTGCCGCACAACTCGCGGGCGGAGTGCATCGACAGCTGGGGGATGCCGACGTCGACCGTGGCGATGCCGAGCGCGGTGGCGGTGAGCGGGCCGATGGTGCTGCCGCACGGCATGTTGTTGCGGGACACGAAGACCTGCCACGGCACGCCGGCGGTCTCGCACGCCCGCTGGAACAGTGCCGCCGTCGTCGCGCTCGTGGCGTAGCGCTGGTTGTTGTTGACCTTCACGGCCGGGCCCTGGTTGACGATCGGGCGGTGCCCCGGCTCGTGGCGCTCGGGGTAGTTGGGGTGCACGGCGTGGGCGTTGTCGGCCGAGATGCACGTCGAGCCGGCCAGCGCCTGGTGCAGTGACTCGCGATCGCCGCCGGCGACCGTCGAGATGCGCTCGATGACGGTGCTGAGCAGGGGACCGCTCGCGCCGGTGCTGCTCTCCGAGCCGACCTCCTCGTGATCGAACAGCGCGATCAACGCCGTGTGCCCGTGCGGCTGATCGGCGGCAGCGAGCGCGGTGGTGGCCGCCCAGCAGCTGAGCTGGTTGTCGAGCCGGCCGCTGGCGATCATCGACCGATCGGCGCCGAGCACGGCGGCGGGCGTGGTGTCGAACAGCGAGAGGTCCCACCACGCGACGTCGGCAGCGCGCACGCCGGCCCGTTCGGCCAGCCAGCCGGCGAAGTCGCCGACGGTGCTCGCCCCCGTTCCCCACACCGGCGTGAGGTGCTGCTGCTTGTCGAGCACGAGGCCGCGGTCGTTGACCTCCCGGTCGAGGTGGATCGCCAGCTGCGGCACACGTGCGATCGGCTCGCGCACTGCGATGTCGACGGCCGATCCGTCGCGGAGCACGATCCGGCCGGCGACGCCGAGGTCGCGGTCGAGCCACGAGTTGAGCAGCGCGCCGCCGTAGACCTCGACGGCCAGCTGGCGCCAACCGAACCCGCCGGTGTCGGGCCGCGGCTTGATCCTCAGGCACGGCGAGTCGGTGTGCGCGCCGACGATGTGGAACGGTGTCGAGCCGCTCGCGGTCGCCGGCCAGCGCCAGGCGACGAGCGCCCCGCCGCGGATCACGAAGCCGTTCGCGACGGCGCGCCAGGGCTCGGTCTCGGTGAGCTCGGCGAAGCCAGCGGCGCGCAAGCGTGCGGCGGACGAGGCGACCGCATGCCACGGCGACGGCGAGGCGTCGAGGTAGGCGAGGAGGTCGTCGATGCCGGGCGCACCGGCGGCGATGGGTTCGGTCACGTCACGTACCGTAGAGGCCGATGGGCAGGCCGGTGCCGCGCAAGTGGGCGGTCTCGTTGACGGTGACGATCTGGCGGTGTCCGGCGCGTGAGGCGACGACCCGGTGGATCGACGTGTAGTTCGGATAGAAGAAGCCGGCGCTGTCGGGTGTGCCGAGCACCCGGGCGAGGTAGGCGTTGATCACCCCGCCGTGGCACACGACGGCCACGGTCCGGCTCGGATTGGCGGCCACGATGCCCTCGACCGCGGTGAAGACGCGGTCGGCGAACTGCTGGCGGGTCTCGGTGCGATCACCCCAGTCGTCGGCGAGCATCTGCTGCCAGCGGGGATCGTTGGTGGCCTTCAGCTCCTCGATCGGGACGTACTCGCTCGAGTGCCGGTCGTACTCGGCGACGCCGTCGACGATCTCGATCGGCAGGTGCAGACGCTCGGCGAGCGGCTTGGCGGTCTCGATCGCCCGGCGCAGTGGGCTCGCGTACACGGCGTGGATGGTCTCGACGGCGAGGTAGTCGGCGAGGAACCGGGCCTGCAGGACGCCGGCTTCGCTCAGCTCCGGGTCTGCAGCGCCCTCCGTGACTTCGCGGCGCACGGGCAGGGCGTGGCGGACCAGGATCAGCTCCATGAGATCAACTCCATGTCGCGTGGCTAGCAGCTCCGCCCGCTGTCGTCGCGCATCGGGCAGCCGTATCGTGCTGGCGTGATGGTTCCGATCTGGGCTGACGAGGAGGGATCCGCCGACGCCCCAATGGTCGCGCTGATCCACGGTGCGATGGATCGCTCGACGGGCATGCTGCGGCTCAGCCGCCGCCTCGACGATCGCTTCCGCGTGCTCCGCTACGACCGCCGCGGCTATGGCCGGTCGGTCGATGCCGATGGCGTGCACCCCGGCCCGTTCGACATGGGCGCTCAGGTCGACGATCTCGTCGGGCTGCTCGCGGGGCGACGAGCCCTGCTGATCGGGCACAGCTTCGGCGGCGATGTCGCGATGGCCACCGCCGTGCGCCATCCCGAGCTCGTGGCCGGCCTCGCGCTGTACGAGATGCCACTGTCCTGGGAGCCGTGGTGGCCGAAGCACACGGCCGGAGCCGCAGCACGGGCTTCGGCCGCCGACACCGGGGAAGCGGCCGAGCGGTTCATGCGCCGTCTCATCGGCGACGCGCTGTGGGAGTCGCTCCCGGAGCGCACCCGAGCCACCCGTCGGCGCGAGGGCGCAGCGCTCGTCGGCGAGCTGCTCGACCTCGAGGCCCACCGTCCGTGGACCGCCGCACAGATCCACTGCCCGGTCGTGGTGTCGCACGGCTCCGACGCGTCGGAGCACCAGGCTCGCGGCATGCGCCAGGTCCACGACGAGATCCCCGGCAGCACGCTCGTCGTGCTCGACGGCTGCCGTCACGATGCACCGATGAGCAACTCCGAGCTGTTCGCGAACGAGGTGGTCGGCGCGATCGCCGCGGCAGTGGGCGATCCGTGGGCTGCGGCCTTCAGCTCCCCGGAACGCTCGGGAGCGGCGAGCTGATCACGATGTCGTTGCCGAAGAACCGGCACGTCGCATCGCCGGACCCGCCCTCGGCACGCACCTTGCTCGCACAGTCCTGCAGCGACTGACGCTGCGACCAGACGCCGATCGCGAGCGCGGCGAAGATCACCACACCGATGATCTTCTTGGTGCCGCTGGCCGCGATCTTGGCCGAGATCACGGCGAAGACGATGAACGCGGCGATGACCGCGATGGCGATGTTCTTCGCCGAGTCGTAGGTGAGAGCCAGCACGGCCGTCACCATACGCGGCTCACCGGCGCCGCTCGCGGCATCCGCCGGTCAGAGCATGATCTCCCCGCCGTTGACGTTCAGCTCGGCACCCGTGATCACACACGCGAGATCGGATGCCAGGAACGCAACGGCGTTCGCACAGTCGGCGTCGTCGGGGATGATGCCGAGCGGGATGTCCTTGGTGATCTCGGCCATCACGTCTTCCTTGCTGCGACCCTCGGAGATCTGCCACGACACGTACATCTCCACGGGCGGGCCCCACATCCATCCCATGAACGTGGAGTTGACGCGGATGCCGTGCGGTCCGAGCTCCTTGGCGAGCATGCGTGCGGCGATGGTGAGCGCGCCCTTCGACGTGGCGTAGCCGGACTGCGTGGGGATCGGCTTCTTCTGGATCATCGAGTTGACGAACACGATCGAGCCCTTGCCGGCCTCGCGCATGTGCGGCACGCACTGCTGGGTGAGCTGCAGCGTGCCGAAGACGGTGATGTCGAACGAGGCCTTCCAGGTGGCCAGGTCGGCGTGCTCGAACATCGTGAACGGCGGCGGAACATAGGCGCTGTTGACGAGGCAGTCGATGCGCCCGAACTCGGCGATCGTGGCATCGACCAGCGCCTGGGTCTGCACGGGGTCGGAGATGTCGGTGGGCACCACGAGCGCGCGACGGCCCGGGTAGTCCTCGGCGATCTTCGCGGCCACCTCGTCGAGCTTGGACTTCGTGCGCGCGACGAGCACGACGTCGGCGCCCTCGCGGGCGAACACGTACGCCAGCTCCTGACCGAGTCCGGGGCCGATGCCCGAGATGATCGCGACCTTGCCGTCCAGCATCATCGACGTTGCGCTCCTTCGATCACGGGCCGGTGCGCCCAGCCGCCGAGTGGATCACCCCGGCCCCCGACGCGACGAAGCGGACCGAGCCGAGTGCGCCGCGAATCAGCTCCGCCGGAGGTGGGCGATCACGTCCTCGCCGAACTCGGCGAGCGTCTCCGGTGGCGCGAAGTCGGTGAACCACGCGTAGACGCGCTCGACGCCCTGCTCGGCTCGGCTGGCGAAGTGGTCGACGAGCTCGGCGCTGCTCCCGATGACGGCGGACGATTGCCCGTACCGGCGGATGGTGAGCGCGGTGATCGCGTCGCGATCGCCGCCCCGCGGGACGAGCGCGATCCGCTGCTGGATCGAGACGCGTGCCTCGCCGACCTGCGGCCGCAGCGCCTCGACCTGGTCCAGCGCACCGGTGTGCACGTTCCACCAGTCGGCGAACTCGCGCACCAGCGCCAACGTCTTCGGGCCGGTGCCGCCGATGACGATCGGGATGTGCCCGAGCGGCGTCGGCTGCTGCCGGGCGCCATGCAACTGGTGGTACCGGCCGTCGTAGTCGACCGGCTCGCCGGTCCACAGGGCGCGGATCACCTCGAGCGTCTCGCGTAACCGATCGACCCGCTCGCGTGGTTCGGTCGACCCGACGCCGAACGTCGTGAACTCCGCCGGCACCGAGCCCCAACCGATGCCGAGCTCGTAGCGCCCGCCCGACGCGTGATCGATCGAGACGACCTGGCGGGCGAGCACGGCCGGGAGCCGGAACGCGTCGCACAGCACGAGCGAGCCGATGGCGATCCGCTCGGTGTGCGCAGCCAGCCACGTCGAGGTCACGATCGCGTCGTACATCGAATGGTCCTCGGCCATCGGCGGGGCGAGGTGGTCCATGCCGGTGATGCCGACGAACCCGGCCGCCTCGGCGGCACGGGCGCGACTCACGATCGCGTCGAGCGGCATCCGCATCTGCGGCAGGAACAGGTTGAACTCCATCGACGTCATCGGCAGGTTCTAGCTGGTGACGGTGGCCGGTCGATGACCGAGACACCGGCACCCCCTCGGGCGGTATCCGTCTCGGTAGCAACTTCTCGACGGGTCAGTCACCCTTCGCCCTCTTCGACAACTGGCAGATCTATAACGGGCGGCAGCTCACGGCGGCCGAGGTTCTGGGCCTATGCCTCTCTGGGCAGAACCCGTATCCGCCTGACCTCGAATACCTGCTGAACGAAGGCTCTGGCACGACAGCCACCGACACGTCGGGCAACCTCAACAACGGGACGATCAGCGGAGCGACCTATACGACCGATATTGCGATGAGGCCGCGTCAGGCAGCGAGCGCCAGGCAGACGGCAGGGGCGAGAGCGGTCGCCTAGTACTCTGCTGCTGATGGAGGACAACGACGAGCACAAAGGCGCTGAGCGCTCGAAGAAATCGTTTTCACTATCGGCTGCAATAACGCGGCGCCCTCTACTGTTCTCGCTCCTTACGCTGGTAGCCCTTGGGACTGCAGTGGCCCTCGCTTGGTCGACATCTGGCAACACTCATGGGCAAGGCGCGTTGGCCGCCGCGGCTGCCGCTACCGCTGTTCTAGTGGCGGTGATTTCGGTGAGTATCGCCGAGTCTACTAAAACAGATGGAGTCGGCGAAGCGCAGCGCCTTCAGGCCGTATCGAAGTCCTCGGACGCACTACGAACAGCCTTCTCTGTCTCGAGCCCGCCAGGCGATATTACGGTTCAGGCCGGAGACGCAACCTCCAAACCGACACCTGATAGGGCAAACGCAGTTAATGTACCGCCCGCTGCTGCTGCAAGCTCCATCAAGGACCCGGCAGCCTTCGTGGTGTTCTGGCAGGACACTTATACGAGGCTCGAGCAATACCACTCCGGGGCAAATCGTCACTTGAAGTCGTCATATCGCTGGGCGCAACTCTCGGCCGGCGCAGGATTCTTGTTGGTCGGAACCCTCGGCGTTATTGCGGCCCGTGCGCACACGGCGACTCAAGCGATTACCGCGGGAGCTGTGGGCACGGTCGGTGGAGGGCTTTCAGGCTTCATCAGCAAGACCTTCAACACGACTTATAAAGAGACTTTGGCCCAGAACAATGCGTACTTCCACGAGCCGGTCGTGATGGCACGATTGCTTGCTGCCGAGCGGCTGCTGGCCGAATACGGGGATGACAAGGCGGAGAAGGGCAAGGCACTCACTGCGATGATCACCGCAGCGGTGGCCTTCGACATCGGCTCGGTTCCAACACCACCGACGATCGCAGACGGCAGCTGACCGAGTGACCTGGCTCAACGCAATCCTTCCCGTCGTCTCGGTCATCCTCGGCTATTTCGGCACTCTGCTTACCGAACGGGAGGCGCGATGACCGAGCAGACAGGCTGCATCGTCGACAGAACATGCACGACTTTCAGCGAGAGACGCTGCTCGCCATCCAGGACTCTCTAGTCGAGTTCATGGACTCATCGCTTTATGTGGGCGAGAACGGGAAATTCCAGTCTGACGGCAACGTCATCCCAATGGGCGATCAGGCATTCGTCGGAGCGTTGCATCTGCAGGGCAAGTCGGGGCGGATGCTCGCGAAGCTTCGTGAGCGGGTCGAGTCGGACGACATCCGCACGTCCATCGGAGCCATCATCACCCTCGGCGGAAACATTCAAACGAGTGGCCAGGACGGTGTGAAGGAAGCGATGGGAGTGTTCGGCGACCAGTACAGACCAACGTCGAAGCTTCTAGGTGAGGCGCTGAGGGCCACATACTGAACCGGCGACAGTTGTCACCTGAGCGATGACAATGCTGGATTCGCGCAGGTCAGAGCCCGTAACGTGCTCCCGTGGATCTGTTTCCCCTCGAGAATGCGGCGGCTAGCGCCCTTCAGCAGTGTGTGGACAGCTACAAGGACGCATTCGAGACCGTCAGTAGGGTCGCTCAGCAGATGCTCGAGCGTCACAACGACGTCTTCAAGGCGATTGCGGACCAGGCAGCCGAGTCGGTATCCATGGCCGTGCTGCGACGGCACGACGAGCAAGTCGCGGCGATGGCTGCAGCACTCTCGGCGTCGCAGGAGGCCATCGCCTCAGCGAGTGCCTCCGTCTTCAACCAGATCCACGAGACCCTTCATCGGCTCACTCTGCTCGAAGCGGTTGAGATCGCCGTCAGTACCGAAGAACGGGATCGCGCACTTGCGCAGCTCGAGCTTCACACTCGATACCGACGACCACGTGTCGTCTATCGATCGCCCTGCACGCTCCGCAGGAACGAAGGAACTCATATCCCTACTTACGCAGTGTTCTGGGATGGGGCGCGCCTGCACCTCAATTCCATCGAACTGCTGCCTAGGAGGGCACATGAAAGTCGTCGATATCCCCAAGGATGTCCGAGCTGAGCGCGCCTGCTTACAGGCACTGAAGATTGTTGCAATTGCCTTCGCGGCCATCGGACTGATCATCACCTACTTCGGCACGGGAGACGCGTGGACGAAGCTGCTCCTGATCCCAGTCGGGTTTGTCGGGTGGCTCGCAATCACGAATGTGTATGAGTTCGCGAACCACGAGATCGAGCGGATCGAGGTCAAGTACGGCCTCGTACCGTGGGCCGTGAAGCAGGTGAAGAAGAAACCGGATCCACCACCTGTGGATAACTTGCCCGGCAAGGGGTCGTAGACATGCACGAAGTGCATGCGTACACTTGGGTTGCGCCCCAGGCGGGACTCGAACCCGCAACCGGAAATCCTTACAGGGGAAGTGCTCTATCCATTGAGCTACTGAGGCGTGGTCACCGCCGAGCCTGCGCTAACAGGCCCGACGGTGAGATCCGGGAGAGCCCCCTGACGAGATGGTCCAACACCTAGGTACTCGTCAGGGGGCTTTTCATGTTGTCATGGAGACGCCTCCGTGTGAGCTAGCCCATTGCGCTCTTGCACAAGGGCACGAATCTGCTCGCCACCGTGTTGGTTGATTATCGCATCAGCAGCAGCCCTACCCGATGCAAAGACCTTCCCCATCTCCATGATCGCGTCCGATAGAGCGACGCGAGCTTTGTACTTGCCCCGGCCGGCTCGGTCGATGCGGTCACTCTGAGAGAGGTATGAGAGAGCGGCGCTGGTCGAGCCGTAGTTGTCCTCACGCCCGTGCCGCACAAGCTCATCGATGATCTCTCGGGTCGTGAACGATCTCTGCTTCTCGGCACGGAGGACACGCAGGATGGCGTCAGTTCGTGGGAGACCCCGCCACTCGGCAAACTCCGGGTTCGCCGGTTCGATGTCCTGTTCTACAACTGACGGGTGCTGCATGAAGGTCCTGAGAGCGGCGCGTCGCTGTTCCTCGAACTCAATCGTGGCCCGGGCGTTGTCAGCCTCGAGCATGGCGACAGCGAGACGGCGGCGCGCTTCGGTGAGGTTGCACTCCACCTCGTCGAGGAGAGCACCGAGTGGGCGGTCGTCTGGGAACATGTGATCTAGACTACCACACCGCATAGCCCTGTGTGTTGACGTTTGGTCGACCTGCGAAAACTCGCTCTCCGCGCGCAGTCGACCACATATACCGTCCCACCTGGGCCGATAAGGAGCAGAATCGTCAGAGACAACGGAGACTCGCTGTGTCAGCGAAGAAGCCCGCCAAACCAGAACCGCCCGCGCTGACCCCCGGCCAGGTGGCGGAGGCCGCGCGCAAAATCCGCCAGGAGAAGTTCTGTCAGCTCTACGTGAGCGAGGAGTTCTTCGGCAACGGCGCCGAGACCTACCTCGAGGTGTACGACGTCGACAAGACCAAGAAGGGCTGGTACCAAACCGCCTGCTCCCTCGCATCGCGCCTGCTGAGTAATGACAAGGGCTGCCGGCGCATCAGCGACCTGCTCGACGAGGCTGGCTTCAACGACGCCTTCGCCGACAAGCAGCTCCTCATGCTGATGACGCAGCAGGTCGACTTCAAGGCGAAGCTGGGCGCGATCCGGGTGTACAACCAGCTCAAGCGTCGCATCGGCAAGAAGATCACCGACCCCGACGGACGAGCCGTGTACCTCGTGAACATGGAGCCCGACGATGGCGGAAGCTCCGACTAGGACGTTCGCGCCGACCCCCAAGCAATGGGAGGCGATCAAGGCCATCAAGGGCGGCATCCACCGGAACATCCTCACCGGGGGAGCGATGTCGACCGCCAAGAGCTACGGCATGGCCACCGTCTTCCTATCGATGGCTCGGCAGTTCCCGAGGACCCGCTATGGCATCTACTTCCAGCGGCGCGCTCCGCTCTACTGGTACCAGACGCCGTTGCTCGAACCGGCACTCGGCGACGGCAAGCTGCGGATGGCCGAGCCGTGGACCGACGGTGGCTACCACGACGCCTTCCCCAGCTGGCAGGCGTTCTGGGACGACCTCGGGTACGAGGACGCACCGGTCGCGCCGCCCGCGCCCGTGTACGGGTTCATCGCCGCGCCGCGCTGCGCCGCGGCCACGGCACCCCGCGCGTCGACGCTGCGCGGGGCGCCGGCACGCGCACCCAACCGTGAGCCCGTAGCGTGGCCCGATGAGCGACAACCGCCAGATCAACCTGTACACGTCGGGCCCGCCCACGACGGTGCTGCCCGCCCCGGAGCCCGAGGCCGGCCTCGCCCTGCAGCACGCGCTCGCGCTGGAGTCGGGCGATCGGCGCGCCGCCGTCGCCGCCGTGGTGGCGAAGTGGCCCCGTTACGTCGATGCCTGGGCCCGCCTCGGCGATCTCGGCCGCGACACCATCGAGCGCTACGCGGCCTACCGCGTCGGCTACCACCGCGGCCTCGACGCACTGCGCGCCAACGGCTGGAAGGGTTCGGGCTACGTCCGCTGGACCGCGGAGACCAACCGCGGGTTCCTGCGCGCGCTGCGCGGACTCGGCCAGATGGCGGACGAGATCGGCGAGACCGACGAGGCCGAGCGGATCAGCCTGTTCATCCTCCAGCTCGATCCGTCCGGCATCCCCACCACCGGCTGACGTGTCCGTACCTCGGCCCCACACCATGTCGGACGCGGTCCTCGGCGCCGTGCTCGTGGGCGGCCGCAGCTCGCGGATGGGCCGCGACAAGGCGACGCTGGAGGTCGACGGCATCGCGATGGCGCGCCGGGTCGCCGCGGCGTTGTCCGCTGCCGGCCTCGAACGGGTGGTGGCCGTCGGTCCGACGCACCTCGCGGCGGGTCTGGATGTCGTGGTCGATCTGCATCCCGGCGACGGGCCGCTCGGCGGGATCCTGACGGCGCTCGCTGCGGCCTCGCCCGGACCAGCGCTCGTCGTGGCCTGCGACCTGCCGTGGCTCGACGCGGCGTCGGTGCTCGCGCTGGTCGACGCGTACGTCGATGCGTGTGGGGGCGCCGCTGGCGACGGCCGTCCTGTGGCGGTCGTCGGTCGCACCGATCGCGTCGAGCCGTTGTTCGCGCTGTGGGCGCCGGCGACCGCGCCGGTGCTGTCGGCAGCCTTCACGGCGGGGGAGCGCGCCGTGCACCGCGCGCTCGATCTGGTCGAGGTGATCGAGGTCGCCGTCGGCTCGCACGCCCTCGCCAACGTGAACACCCCGGAGGACCTGCTCAGTGAGTAGCGTGCCCATGGAGAGGAGCACACCATGGCGATATCCGAGATCAGCATCGACGAGCTCGCGGACCAGCTCGGTTCCATCGACGGCACGTCGGCGCGACTGATCGATGTCCGCGAGGTGGACGAGTACGAGAGTGGCCACGTCCCCGGGGCGCGCCTGGTGGTGCTCGGCACGGTGCCCGACAACGTCGACGCGTTCAGCGGCGACGGACCGACGTACGTCATCTGCAAGTCCGGCGGCAGGAGCATGCGCGCGTGCGAGTTCCTGTCCGGCGAAGGGCTCGACGTCGTCAACGTCACGGGCGGCACGATGGCCTGGACGATGAGCGGTCGGCCGGTCGTCGAGGGAGACTTGCCCACGTGAACTACGCGTGGATCGCGACCCAGCCCGAACTCGTCGATCTCGTCGACACGCTGCTCGCTGAACCGCGCTACGCCTTCGATTCCGAGTTCCACCGCGAGCGCACGTACTTCCCGAAGCTCGCGCTCGCCCAGTTCGCCTGGCCGGGTGGGATCGCGCTCGTCGATCCGCTCGCGGTCGACGTCACCGCGCTTCGCCCGCTGCTCGAGAGCGACGTGGTCTGCGTCATGCACGCCGCGCAGCAGGACCTCGACGTGCTCACCCACTCGTGCGGCACCATCCCGAAGCACCTGTTCGACACCCAGCTCGCCGCCGGCTTCGTCGGCTACGGCACGCCGTCGCTCGCCAACCTGATGCAGGGCGAGCTGAAGATCAGCGTGCCGAAGGGCGACCGGCTCACCGACTGGCTGCGCCGGCCGCTCACCGAGGATCAGCGCACCTACGCGGCGAGCGACGTCGCCAACCTGCTCGAGCTGCAGGACCGTCTCGTCGCCCAGCTCGAAGCCGCGGGCCGGCTCTCGTGGGTCGAGGCCGCGTGCGAGGAGCTGCGCCTGAAGCCGGCGAGCGGCACCGATCCCGACGGCGCCTGGCTGCGCCTCAAGGACGTGCGGATGCTCAAGCCGCGCGCCCGCGGCGTGGCCCGTGCCATCGCGTCGTGGCGCGAACGGCGAGCGATGGCGGTGGACTCTCCGGTGCGCCAGATCCTGCCCGACCTGGCCATCCTCGGCATCTCCCAGAAGCAGCCGCGCACGGTGGAAGAGCTCGCCCAGGCGCGCGGCATCGACGAACGGCACTGGCGCGGCAACCTCGGCAAGGAGATCATCGCTGCGGTGCAGGACGGCCTCCGCGAGGAGATCCCGATCCCTGCCGCGGAGGGCGACGAGCTCGACCGCAGCCTGCGCCCGGCCATCACGCTCGTGTCCGCATGGGTCAGCGAACTGGCCCGTCAAGAGAAGATCGACACGGCGTTGCTCGGCACACGTGGCGACATCATCAGCCTGCTCCGCAAGGACCCCGATGCCCGGCTGGCCAACGGCTGGCGGGCCGAGCTGCTCGGCGACAACATCACCCGTCTCGTCGACGGGCGCGCCGGCCTCACGTTCGACGGCCGCGGCGGGCTGAAGCTGTTCCCGGTTCCCGACTCGAGCGGCGGTGTCATCGACGACACCGGCGAACTGGACGTCGACGCCCTGCTCTAGTCCTTGGTCAGCTTTCTCAGGCGCTTCCAGAGCTGATCGAACGCGGAGGACACCTCGAGCGATCGTGCGCCGTAGGCGTGGATCGGCCGACGCTCGCCGACGGCCTGGTTGACGATGACGCGCTGGGGGATCGTCGGCTGCCAGACGGCCTTCTTGCCGACGATCTTGGTCAGCTCCTCGTAGCGGCGATCGGCCTCGCCGGACACCGCCGGCACCTTGTTGACGATCACGCCCGCAAGCTCCAGCTCGGCGTTGTGCTCGTCCCACACCTCGTCGATGACGTCGGCGACGGCGGAGATGCCGCGCAGGCCGAGCGCCGACGGCTCGACCACGATCACTGCGTGATCGGCTGCGGTGAGCCCGCTCGTGGTGAGGTTGCCGAGGCTCGGCGGGCAGTCGATCAGCACGGCGTCGTAGTGCTCGGCGACCTGGTGGAGCGCCTCGCGCAGCCGCTTCGGCTTGCCGTGCTCGCGGGCCTGCAGGCGGCTCGAGGCGGGCATCACGTGGATCAGCTCGCTCCACGCCGATTCGAAGATCGCGTCCTGCGCTCCGGCCTTGCCGATGACCTCGGCCGTCGAGACCTCGACGGTCTCGGGATCGATGCCGAGCACCCACGTGCTCGATGCCTGGGGATCGATGTCGACCACCAGCACCCGGTGGCCTGCCTCGGCCGCGGCCGACGCGAGTCCGAGGGTGACGGTGGTCTTGCCCACGCCGCCCTTCTGGTTCAGCAGTGCAACGATGCGACCCATGGGCGCCATGTTGTCACGCCTGCACCACGACCACCGCGGCATGTTCGGCGAGCGTGGACGACGCGGGCGCCGTCGCGTCCCATGCCACCGTCGACACGAGGACCTGGGCGCCCTCGATCTCGGGCACCTCGGCGGGTCCGTCGCCGAGGTTGAGCGCGACGACGTAGGTCCGCGCGTCGCCGTGGATCGGTGACCGGCGGCGGTACGCGAGCACGTCGTCGGTGCGGTCGATCATCTCGAAGGCACCGGTCTGCAGCGCGGCGTGATCGCGGCGGACGTGGAGGAGCCTGCGGTAGAGGTTGAGGATCGAGTCGGGCTCCATCTCGAGCGCACCGGCGTTGCGAACATCCGCGTCCGCCACGAACGGCAGCCAC
Organism: Ilumatobacteraceae bacterium; assembly: GCA_025463305.1. The sequence goes on along the minus strand of JAOBWK010000019.1, from coordinate 4,405 downwards.
GGATCATGCGGCCAACCGTGATCGGCGGCGTTGGTCCACGGGATCGGCGCCCGGCAGCCGTCGCGCCCGTCCTGGTCGACGATGCGCTCCGGCGGGACGATCGCGTCGATGAGCCCCAGCTCCTCACCCTGGTACATGAACGGAGTGCCGGGCAGGGTGAGCAGCATCACCGCGGCGACGCAGGCGTCGTCCTCACGGCCGCCGTAGCGCTGGCGGTGGCGCGGCACATCGTGGTTGGACAGCACCCACGACGGCCAGGCATCCAGCGGTTGCAGGATCGACAGCGTCGCGGTGATCTTCTCGCGCAGCGCCGCGGCGCTCCACGGCGCCCACAGGAAGCTGAAGTTGAACGAGAGGTTGAGCTCGTCGTGGTCGCCGTAGTAGGTGGCCATCTTCGCCTCGTCGAGCAGGTAGACCTCGCCGACGCAGGCCCGGTCACCGTCGTAGCCGTCGAGGATGCTGCGGATCCGGCGCAGGCGCTCGTGGGTGACCGGCACGTCGTTGAACGGCACGTGGCTGACGCCCTTGGCCACCGCTCGCTCGGGATCGTCCTGATCGAGCTGCTTGCCGATCAGGTGGACCACGTCCATCCGGAACCCGTCGACCCCGCGGTCGAGCCAGAACCGGAGGGTGTCGTGCATCGCGGCCTCGACCTCGGGGTTGTCCCAGTCGAGGTCGGGCTGCTCGCGCAGGAAGCAGCGCAGGTACCACTGGTCGCGGGTGGCGTCGTGCTCCCACGCGGGCTCGCCCTTGGGGAACGCCGCGAGCCAGTTGTTGGCGGGTTCGTCGCGCCACACGTACCAGTCGGCCTTCGGGTTGTCGCGGCTGGTGCGGCTCTCGACGAACCACGGGTGCTGGTCGCTGGTGTGGTTCGGCACCCAGTCGAGCATCAGGTGCATGCCCCGCGCGTGGCAGTCGGCGATGAGCGCGTCCATGTCGGCGAGCGTGCCGAACACGGGATCGATGTCGCAGTAGTCGCTGACGTCGTAGCCGAAGTCGGCCATCGGGGAGCGGAACACGGGGGACAGCCAGATCACCTCGACGCCGAGCCACTGCAGGTGGTCGAGCCGGTTGCGGATGCCGAGCAGGTCGCCGACGCCGTCGCCGTTGCCGTCGGCGAAGCTGCGCGGGTAGATCTGGTACACGGCCTTCGACTGCCACCACGGTGCCATGGCTCGCACCCTATGTGTCCGGGCAATGGGCGCGCGGGTGTATGTTCCGGTCTGTGACGAGCGGGGGCTCGGCACGCCCGGGGCAACGTCGCCCCGACATCAAGGGGGTATCCGATGACCGACACGGTCGAACGGAAGCCGGACGCCGAGACGATCACTCGCGTGGTCGTCCGCTTCGCCGGTGACTCAGGGGACGGCATGCAGCTGACGGGTGACCGGTTCACCTCGTCCAGTGCGATCTTCGGCAACGATCTGTCGACGTTGCCGGACTTCCCCGCCGAGATCCGCGCCCCAGCGGGCACGGTGAACGGGGTCTCCAGCTTCCAGGTCCACATCTCCGATCACGACATCACCACGCCGGGCGACGCGCCCAACGTGCTGATCGCGATGAACCCGGCGGCGCTCAAGGCCGATCTCGGCCGGCTCGAACAGGGTGGGCTCGTCATCGTCAACCGTGACTCGTTCGTGGAGCGCGACCTCCTCAAGGTCGGGTACACGACGAACCCGCTCGAGGACGGAACGCTCGACAACTACCGGGTCGTCGAGGTGCCGATGACGTCGCTGACGATCCAGGCGACGGTGCCGCTGGGGGTCAAGAACCGAGATGCAGAACGATCGAAGAACTTCTTCGCGCTCGGGATGATCTCGTGGTTGTTCTCGCGCCCGCGCGACCCGACTCTCGAGTGGATCACGACGAAGTTCCGCGACGATCTCGTGCGCGCCGCGAACACGGCCGCGTTCAACGCGGGCTACCACTTCGGCGAGACCACTGAGCTGTTCGACCACGCCTACCAGGTCGAGTCCGCGCACATGCCCGCAGGGGACTACACCAACATCACCGGCAACACGGCGTTGGCGTGGGGCCTGATCGCGGCCGGCCAGCTGGCCAAGCTGCCGGTGTTCCTCGGCAGCTACCCGATCACGCCGGCCTCGGACATCCTTCACGAGCTGTCCAAGAACAAGCACTTCGGCGTGCGCACCGTGCAGGCCGAGGACGAGATCGCTGCCGCCGGGATGGCGCTGGGTGCCGCGTTCGCCGGGCACCTCGGCGTCACCACCACGAGTGGTCCGGGCGTCGCGCTGAAGAGCGAGACCGTCAGCCTGGCGATCTCGCTGGAGCTGCCGATGCTGCTCATCGACATCCAGCGCGGCGGACCGTCGACCGGTCTGCCGACCAAGACCGAGGCCGCCGACCTGAACATCGCGATGTACGGCCGGCACGCCGAGGCGCCGCTGCCGATCGTCGCCGCGTACAGCCCGAGCCACTGCTTCCACGCGGCCATCGAGGCGGCGCGGATCGCGCTGAAGTACCGGACGCCGGTGATCCTGCTGAGCGACGGCTACATCGCCAACGGCTCCGAGCCGTGGCTGCTGCCCGACGTCGACTCGCTGCCCGACATCTCGGTGCCATTCCAGACGGAGATGAACCACACTGCGCCGGACGGCAGCCCTGAGTACTGGCCGTACCTGCGCGACGCAGAGACCCTCGCCCGTCCGTGGGCGATTCCAGGAACGGTCGGCCTGATGCACCGCGTCGGCGGGTTGGAGAAGCAGGACGGCAGCGGCGACATCGACTACACGCCGGAGAACCACGAGCGGATGGTGCACCTGCGTGCTGCCAAGATCGCCGGCATCGCCAAGGACATCCCACTGGTCGAGGTGGTCGGCGACGCCGACGCCGACATCTGCATCCTCGGCTGGGGCTCGACGTGGGCCGCGATCGACGCCGCCGTGCAACGCAGCCGACGACGCGGGATGAAGGTGGCGTGGGTGCACCTCGTCCACCTCAGTCCGCTGCCGGCCAACCTCGGCGAAGTTCTGCGGGGGTTCCGCAAGATCCTCGTCCCGGAGCTCAACCTCGGCCAGCTGACGCGCATCGTGCGCGCCGAGTACCTGGTCGATGCCCAGTGCGTGTCGAAGGTGCAGGGGTTGCCGTTCACGGCATCGGAGCTGGAGGCAGCGCTCGACACCGCAGCCTTCGCGTTCAACGGTTCGCCCGGAGCCCATGGAAAGGGAGCGTCATGACCGACACCATTCCTCTCACGACGAAGAAGGACTGGACCAGCGATCAGGAGGTGCGCTGGTGCCCGGGCTGCGGCGACTACGGCATCCTCCTCGCCGTCCAGACGCTGATGCCCGAGCTCGGCGTGAAGCCGGAGAACACGGTTTTCGTGTCCGGCATCGGCTGCTCCAGCCGGTTCCCGTACTACATGGAGACGTACGGCATCCACAGCATCCACGGTCGTGCCCCGGCGATCGCCACGGGCATCGCCGTCGCCCGCCCTGACCTCGACGTGTGGGTGGTCACCGGCGACGGCGACGCGCTGTCGATCGGCGGCAACCACCTCATCCACGCCCTGCGCCGCAACGTGAACCTGACGATCCTGCTGTTCAACAACCGGATCTACGGCCTCACCAAGGGCCAGTACTCGCCGACCTCGGAGCTCGGCAAGGTCACCAAGTCGACCCCGATGGGCTCGATCGACCATCCGTTCAACCCGTTGGCCGTCGCGCTCGGCGCCGAGGCGACCTTCGTCGCGCGCACCCACGACCTCGACCGCAAGCACATGATGGAGACCTTCCGGGCGGCCCATGCCCACCAAGGCGCCTCGTTCGTCGAGATCCTGCAGAACTGCAACGTGTTCAACGACGACGCGTTCGAGCCGGTCACCGGCCGCAAGCACCGCGCCGAGATGATGATCGACCTCGTCCACGGCGAACCGATCCGGTTCGGGGTCGATGGGCACGCCGGCGTGGTGATGGGACCCGACGGCCGGCTCCGGCTGGTCGAGGTCGCCGACGTCGGCGTCGACGCGCTGCTGGTCCACGACGCGCATCGTGAGGACCCCAGCCTGGCCTTCGCCTTGGCCCGCCTCTCGAGCGGCGTCGGGGGACCCGCGGGCTCGGACAACGGTGCGTGGTCACCGATGCCGTTCGGTGTCTTCCGCGATGTGGAACGCGCCGACTACGGTTCGATGGTCGGCCGCCAGCTGGCCTCCGCGGCGTCGACGAAGGGCCCCGGTGACCTGCGGGATCTGCTCCGATCTGCCGGAACGTGGCAGGTCACGTAAGATCCGCGCCGATCGGATCCGTCAGGTTGTGTGCCGCAAGCGGTAGGATCTACCCCGATGTATTTTCTCTAGATTCGGAGCCCTACCGTGAAGAAGGGTCGTCATCGCCGCTTCGAAGAAGCGCGAAAGCTGAAGCAAGCTGGTCCCAGCGCACTCGATCTG
>JAOBWK010000006.1 GCA_025463305.1 Ilumatobacteraceae bacterium | reverse complement strand
GACTCCACCGGCAACGTCAGATCATGACCCGGGTCGATGATCGACCCCTTCCGCAACCCCGACATCATCGTCTCCAAATCGACGACGACGATGATCTCGGTGTTGTCCCCGACCGTCTCGATGTCATCCACCTCGTCATCCGCCCGCACCACACCAGCGCCCGTCACAAGGCGAACCAACGCCATCGCGCGCAGCCAATCCTGACGAGACTCTCCCTCCGGACACTCCGGTGGTACACCGCCGCGGAACATCGTCTCGACGGCTGCTTCGAGGGCGGCGGCGAACGCGAGACCGGTCTCGGGGTCGAGGGCTCCGGACAGCTTGAGCATCCCGGTGATCTCGTTGGTCCAGAACCGGAACCGGTTCGCAGCCTTCTGCTTCGCCAACCGCTCACAACCCTCGGACTCATCCAAACGGGCGATCCGCTCCTCGAGACGTCTCCCGAACTGACCGGGCGTCGTGGAGGCGGCGAGCTCCGCCAACCCCGCACCATCAGCCGCCAACTCAGACCGTTTGTCACCGACACGATCCAACGCCGACGTCAGCTTGTCGACATGCTCCGTCGACACCGACCCGGCCGCGAGGGCGGCGGACATCTCCGGCACCTCGCCCAACGTCCCCGCACGCTTCACATCCGAGTTCGCCCTCGACAACGACGACTTCGACGCCGCCGCCACATCCTGCTCCGCCGAACCACCCGAACCGGACAGACCCAACAACGCCCGCGTCACCGCAGCACGACGGGCATCGATCCAACCCGACCCATGCCCCAACAACGACAACTCACCCTGCAACGCGGCCCGCGACATCACCGACAGATCGAAGTGTGCGTGCGCTGCAACGGCCGCGAACAGGGCGTCGACGTCACCCGCTGTACCGCTCGAACCCGCATCCGAACTCATGCAACGATCTTCGAAAAGGGGTGTGACAGAGTTCCGAGTCGCTAGTAGATCGTGTCCCGGATCCGCTGCGGATAGTTCGCGTCGTAGGCCTGCCCGTCGAACTCGCCGACCGTGATGGCCTCCATGATCTGGCCGACGGTGGGCAGCTCGCCCGGGTCGCGGAAGGTCGCGGGGTCCCACAGGTGCGAGCGGATCAGCGCCTTCGGGCATTGCGTGTACACCGCCGTCGTGGTGACGACGATGACCGTCGCGGGCAGCTTGTCGCCCATCGCGAAGCTCTCGCGCAGCGCCTGATCGGTGGAGATGACGGCCGTGCCGTTCACCCGGAGCGTGACGCCGATCCCGGGGATGAGGAAGAGCAGACCGATGCGCGGATCGGTCACGAGGTTGCGCAGCGTGTCGAGCCGGTTGTTGCCCCGTCGGTCGGGCATCAGCAGCGTGCGTTCGTCGACGATGCGCACGAAGCCGGCCGGATCGCCGCGCGGTGAGCAGTCGAGCCCGCCCGGTCCCGATGTCGCGACCAACACGAACGGCGAGGCGTCGACGTACTCGCGGTGCAACGGGGTGAGATGGTCGAGCTCCTTGCGGATCGAGCTCTCCAGCGCGTCGCCGTACAACGCTTCGAGCTCCTCGATGGTGCACACGATCGCCACGGCCCGAGCGTACTGACCTGGGGCGGAACGATCGTTCTGGTTTTCGTCACGACGGACCTGTTAGCACTGACCCCGTGATGTACGGAAAGAAGGCCCGCGGGGGCGCCTTCTGCATCGCGGTCGCGCTGTTGAGCGTGCCGCTGATCGCAGACGCGCACGCCGCTGCAGCGACATCGACGACGCCGACGCGCGCTCCGCGCGATGGCGCCGACGACCAAGGGACGGCGTTGCGGGCAGAGCTGTCGGCTCGGACCGCTGGCCGCGCGGCGTTCGGCGAGGCCGACGATGGCGACGTCACGTTCATCGGCGGATCCGCGCAGCGCCCGCTGCAGGCGGCGTCGAACGCGAGCCTCACATCCGTCGGGCGCACGTTCGTCGACCAGTTCGCACCGTTGTTCGGCATCGCCGACGCGAGCAGGGATCTTCGCCAGACGCAGGCGTTCACCGGCGACACCGACACGGGCGGTGCTGCCCGCTACCAGCAGACCGTGAGCGGCGTGCCCGTCATCGCCGGCGTGATCGCGGTGCAGGTCGCTGCGAACGGCGCCGTCCTGTCGTCGACGGGCGAGGCCACCGACCAGCGCGGCATCGACACCACACCGACGGTCGCCCCGCAGGACGCAGCCGCTTCCGCGGTCGCGCTCACGGCTCGCGCCGCTGGTGTCGACGCATCAGTTCTCGACGCCGGCACGCCGACACTCTCGGTCTACGACCCGAGCCTGCTCGACATCGACGACCCGCTCGGTACGCGGCTCGTCTGGCAGTTCGCCGTCCGCTCGGCGGCGGGCGACGTGAACCGCTACGTGTTGATCGACGCCCACGACGGCACCGTCGCGCTGCAGTTCGATCAGGTCGAGGCCGCGCTCAACCGAACGGTCTGCGACAACGACAACCACGACTCGCTCCCCGAGACGTGCACGTCACCCGTTCGCGTCGAGGGTCAGGCGCCCGTCGCCGACAGCTCGACGGTCAGCGCCGCCGATGTCAACTCGGCGTACGACCTGTCCGGCGTGACCTACGACTTCTACAGCAGCCGATTCGGCCGAGACAGCCTCGACGGCGCCGGTCTCCCGCTGGCGTCGACGGTTCGCTACTGCGACCCGACCCAGCCGTGCCCGTACGCGAACGCCTATTGGAACGGCAACCAGATGGTGTACGGAGCTGGGTTCGCGACCGCGGACGACGTGGTCGGACACGAGCTGACCCACGGCGTCACGCAGTTCACCTCGGGCTTGATCTACGAAGGACAATCCGGGGCGCTCAACGAGTCGATGTCAGACGTGATGGGCGAGTACATCGACCTCACCAGCACGGTCAGCGGAGCTGACCCGCCGAGCGATCGCTGGAACCTGGGCGAGCAGATCCCCGGCGGCGCCATCCGCAACATGGCGAACCCGACCTTGTTCGCCAACCCCGACAAGATGTCGAGCGGGTTTTACTACCTCGGGTCCGCCGACAACCGGGGCGTGCACGAGAACAGCGGTGTCAACAACAAGGCCGCCTACCTGATCGCCGACGGCGGATCGTTCAACGGCCAGACGATCACCGGGCTCGGCATCGACAAGGCAGCCAAGATCTACTACCAGCTCGAGACCACACTGCTGACGCCAGGCTCCAACTACTCCGACGTGTACCGGCAGCTGCCACAGGCATGCACCAATCTGATCGGTGTCGTCGGCATCACGTCATCCGACTGCCAGCAGGTCGCCAAGACGGTGGTCGCCACGGAGATGAGCCGGAAGCCCGGCGACGTCGGCACGGCCGTGCCCGTGTGCGCGTCTGGTGTGCGGAACGCGATCGCATTCGCCGATGACATGGAGACCGACAGCGGTAACTGGGTGGGGTCCACGAACGGACACGGCGCAACCTGGACGTACTCGACGCAGGCGTCCACATCGGGCAACCGTTCGATGCACGTTGTCGACAATGCCGCTCCGGCCGGAACGTCGACGCTCGCGATGGCGAGGTCTGTCCCGGTCCCGCTCGGGAAGTCCTCCTTCAGCTTCGAGCACTCGGTCCAGACCGACACCGACTCCGGAGGCGTCTACGACGGAGGCGTCGTCGAGTATTCGACCGACGGAGGATCCACGTGGACCGACATCGACGGCTCCCTGTCGACGCCGTCATTGGGTGCCGTCCACGATTACCCGATCGTCCTGTCGAAGCTCGGATCCGGCTCGCCCGCAATCCGCAACCCGCTCAACGGGCGATTGGCGTTCGGCGGCTTCGATGCCGGCTTCGTCACGACGATCATCGATACGAGCCCTCTCGCCGGCCAATCAGTGCGCTTCCGGTACGTGTTCGGCATCGACAACTTCCCGACGACGGTCTTCCCCGGTTGGTTCATCGACGATGTGTCGTTGTACGGCTGCGGCACGGCGAGCGTTCCACAGGCGCCGATTGCCGTCGTCGCAACGCCGGGCAACGCTCAGGCGTCGTTGACGTGGAGCACCCCAGCGTTCGACGGCGGTGCGACGATCACGGGATATGCGATCACCCCGTCCATCGGCGGCGTCGCCCAAGCGACGACGACGGTCGCGAACATCACGACTGCAGTCGTCACCAACCTGACCAACGGCTCGCCATACACGTTCACCGTGACGGCCCTGAACGCCGCCGGCAGCAGCGCTTCCTCCGCTGCATCGAACGTGGTCACACCGACCGGGCCGCCCTCCGCACCCACTGGTGTGGCCGCCCTCGCCGGTGATGGCGCGGTGACCGTCTCGTGGACGACACCGACCAACGACGGTGGATCGCCGATCACCGGCTACGCGATCACACCGATCGCCGATGACACGGCGTTGAACCCGATCCTCGTCGGCGTGAGCAGCACGTTCCGAGTCTCGGGCCTCGCCAACGGCGTGGTCCACCGGTTCACCGTCACCGCTCGGAACGCGCTCGGCACGGGCTCTGCGTCGGCGCCATCGGCACCGGTGACGCCCCAGGGAGTCGTGTCGCTTGCGCCGGGTCGCCTCCTCGACACCCGCGCCGGTGGGCCCACGGTCGATGGGTTGTTCAGCGGACTGGGGCTGCGGTCGGCCGATAGCACCACGCCGCTCAGCGTGCTCGGCCGAGCCGGCATCCCGGCCGATGCTGCGGCGGTCACGTTGAACGTCACGATCACCGGCGCAGACGCATCGGGCTTCGTCACCGTCTACCCATGCGGAGCCGACCGCCCGACGGCATCCAACGTGAACTTCGCGCTCGGCCAGACGGTTGCGAACCTGGTCGTCTCGAAGGTGGGTCCGGCCGGGCAGGTGTGCTTGTACACGGACGCCGCGGCGCATCTGATCGTCGACGCGAGTGGATTCGTTCCGATCTCCGCAGGCCTGACGCCCGTCGTGCCCGCTCGCCTGCTCGAGACCCGACCCGGGTTGACCACTGCGGACGGCGTGAGCAACGGCATCGGCCAACTCGCGGCCGGGTCAGTCACGACTGTGCAGATCACCGGGCGCGCCGGCATACCCGCCAACGCGACAGCGACCGTGGTCAACCTGACTGCAACGAACCCTGGAGCCGCCGGCTACCTCACGGCATACCCCTGTGGTCAGCAACCCCCGACCGCTTCGAACCTCAACTTCGACGCGGGCCAGACGATCGCCAATGCGGCGTTCGTGAAGCTCGGTGACGGTGGCACGATCTGTGTCTATGCGAACGTCGCCACGGATGCGGTGCTCGACGTCGGCGGCTCCTTCGCGCCGGGCGCATCGTTCACCCCGCTGGCTCCCGCCCGTCTGCTCGACTCGCGGGCGGGTGGCGTCACCGTCGATGGTCAGCAACAGAACCTGGGCCTGCTGGCTGACGACTCAGTGACTCAGGTGGCCGTCGCAGGACGCGGTGGTGTTCCCGCTGGTGCGCGGTCTGTCGTGTTGAACGTGACGGCCACCGACTCGACCGCCACCGGGTTCATCACCGTGTACGCATGCGGGACGCCACGGCCTGGCACGTCCAACCTCAACACGGTCGAGGGTGGCACGGTGGCTGCAGCGGTCATCGCGACCCTCGGCACGGGCGGCACGGTCTGCGTGTACACGCAGCACGCGACCCACCTCGTCGTCGATGTCGACGGCGCGTTCACGGGCTGACGGTCGCCGCTCTGGCTCACGCTCCGTGAGGTTTGGTGCCGCCACTGACTGCGCCTCATCTCACGGAGCGCGAGACCTACTTCGCTGTCCGCGCGAGGTCTCTGTCCCCGTTCCGTCCGATGGACGCTGGTGGGACGGTCGTGGTCCAAGCTGGCCATCGAGTAGCGGCGCGGATCTTGACGATCCCCAGAGGACAAGAAGCGTTCAGATGGTGTTCAGTGGTGACCTCATGCGAAATCGTTCGATGGCCTTCGGGGCCACCCTCTGCCTCGTGGCGGCCACGGCCGGTTTGTCGGTGGTCACCGTCGCCGCGTCGCCGGCGGCGGCCACGGCGCGACCAGCCGGGGCACATCCCGCCGACGACGGCGGCAGGGGCGGCGCGACCAATGATGCACTGCGGAGCCAGCTCGAGGCCGACACGGGTGGCAACGCCACCTTCGCCGACAGCAACGGCGACGGCGTCGTGACCTTCATCGGCGTCAACGACGATCGGGCGTTCCAGGCCAAGGGCGGGGCCAGCCAGGAGACGATCGGACGATCGTTCGTCGACAGCTACGGCGCGTTGTTCGGCATCCGGGACGCCTCCACCGATCTGGTCCAGTCGCAGTCCTTCCGCGGCGACACAGGCGGAGCCGTTCGCTATCAACAGACCTACAACGGCGTCCCCGTGATCGCCGGTCAGGTCGCCGTACAAGTCGGTGCCAACGGTGCCGTGCAGTCCGCAACCGGCGAGGCGTCGCCGAACCTCGACATCGACACCACACCGACGGTCGCGATCGGCGATGCGGCTGCCAGCGCCGTCGCGCTCGTGGCCAAGGTCGCCGGCGTCGACCCATCGACGCTCTCCGCCGAGGACGGCACGCTGTCGATCTACGACCCGTCGCTGCTCGGCGCGAATGCCGCGCTCGGGACACGCCTGGTGTGGCGGTTCGACGTACGCAACGCCATCGGCGATCCCGACTACTTCGTCGCCGTCGACGCGCGTGACGGCACGATCGCGCTGCAGTTCGACCAGACCGAAGCCGCGCTGAACCGCTCGGTGTGCGACAACGCGGAGAGCACGACGCTTCCGCCGACCTGCACCACGCCAGTGCGCACGGAAGGCCAGGCGCCGGTCGGTGCGGCTCATCCCGATGCCGACAACGCCTACGACCTGTCGGGCATCACGTACAACTTCTACAAGACCCAGTTCGGCCGCGACAGCGTCGACAACCTCGGCCTCCCGCTGAAGTCCACCGTTCGCTACTGCCCGGACAGCTCGCACTGCCCATACGGCAACGCATTCTGGAACGGCTCGCAGATGGTGTACGGCCAGGGATATGCGAACGCGGACGATGTCGTCGGTCACGAGTTGACCCACGGCGTGACCCAGTACACGTCGGGCTTGCTGTATTACGGCGCGTCGGGAGCGCTGAACGAATCGATGTCCGACGTGATGGGCGAGTTCATCGATCAGGTGAACGTGGGTCCGAATGACACGCCGGCCAACAAGTGGCTCCTCGGTGAAGACCTCGTCATCGGTGCCATCCGGAGCATGAAGGATCCGACGGTCTACAGCGATCCTGACCGAGTGCAGAGCCCGCTCTACGTCGACGACACCAGTGACAACCACGACGTCCACACGAACAGCGGCGTCAACAACAAGGCCGACTTCCTGATCACGGACGGTGGTTCGTTCAACGGTCAGACCATCACCGGTCTCGGCCTGCCGAAGGCGGCGGCGATCTATTACCAGCTCGAGACGACGCTGCTGACGCCGGGATCGGACTACCTCGACGAGTACGTCGCGCTCCCGCAGGCGTGCAACAACCTCGTCGGAACCACCCCGGTCGGCTCCACCAACGGGGCCATCACGGTGACCGACTGTCAGCAGGTGTCGAAGGCCGTCAAGGCGACGGAGATGAACCTCCGCCCGACGTCTGGAACGTACAGCGCGGTTCCCGTGTGCGGAACCGGGCTGTTTCGGAACTCCGTGGCGTTCTCCGACAACATGGAGTCGACCACCGGGCAGTGGACCACGGCGACGTCCGGGAACGGTGCTCCGTGGACCTACTTCACGGGCTCCGGCTCATCGGGAACTCATGCGTTGAACGTCGTCGACAACACGGGTCCGCAGGGCGCCTCGATCCTGCAGATGACGAACACGTTCGTGGTTCCGGCATCTCCGTCGTACTTCAGCTTCCAGCACTCGTTCGAGACCGACTACAGCACGGCGGCGGACGTGTACGACGGTGGAGTCGTCGAATACACCACCGATGGGACGGCATGGCACAACATCAGCGGGCTGACCGTCGTGAATCCACCCGCGGCAACGATCGATCCCGGCTATAGCAACCCTTATGCGTCGGAGGCGGCCTACGGCGCCAACTCGGGCGGCTACATCACGACTCGCGTCGACACCAGTTCGCTGACCGGCCAGTTGGTGAAGTTCCGTTTCCGCTTCGGCATCGACAGCTACGTCGACTTCAGTTACCCGGGATGGTTCATCGACGACACGGTCGAGTACGGCTGTGGCGCGACTGCGGTGACGCCGGGCGCGCCGACCACCGTGACGGCATCTCCGTCGGCGGGCGCGGCGACGGTGAACTGGGTCCCACCGTTCCTCGACGGGGGAATCACCGGCTACACGATCACACCCTTCATCGGCGCGACGGCACAGCCCGCCACGACGGTGCTCGGCGCCAGCGTGACGTCGGCGCTGATCACGGGTCTGACCAACGGGACGTCGTACACCTTCAAGGTGACGGCGGCCGGTAGCGGTCCCAGTGCGTTCTCGACGGCATCGAACGCCGTGACACCGCGTGCGCAGCCCGCTGCGCCGACGGCGGTCACGGCGACCGCAGGACCCGGCGCTGCACAGGCGTTCGTGTCGTGGACCGCACCCGCGAGCAACGGTTCGGCCATCACCGGTTACACCGTCACGCCCTACATCGGTGGCGTTGCGCAGCCGACGTTCCCCGTCGGGCCGGCGACGTTCTATCTGGCGTCCGGGTTGCCAAACGGCACCACCTACACGTTCAAGGTGACGGCGACCAACGCCGTCGGACCGGGACCCGCATCCGCGGCATCGAACGCGATGACGACGATCACGGTGCCCGGCGCACCGACTGGCGTCACGGCCGCCGCGGCGAGCACGTCGTCGATCAACGTCTCCTGGGCGGCGCCGTCGAGCAACGGCGGATCGCCGATCATCAGCTACGCGGTCACGCCGTCGACCGGTGGTTCGGCGCTCGCTGCGGTCACCGTCGCCGGGACGTCGGCCTCGATCACCGGGCTCACGCCGAGCACCACCTACACGTTCACGGTCAAGGCCTCGAACGTCGCTGGGTCGGGTCCGGGGTCAGCATCCGCCTCGGCCACGACGCCGGCGGCCGTCGACTCCTCGCCGCCGCCGGTGACGACACCGACGCCGAAGTTCGTGTCGCTCCTCCCGGCGCGGTTGCTCGACACCCGTGACGGCGGTCCGACGACCGATGGTCAGTTCAGCGGCATCGGGCTCCGCGCACCGGGCAGCGTGACCGCGCTCACGGTCGCCGGCCGAGGTGGCGTGGCGGCCGACGCAGCGGCCGTCGTCCTGAACATCACGGTCACCGTGGCGGCTGACGCCGGCTACATCAGCGTGTACCCGTGCGGTGGCGACCCGCCGACCGCGTCGAGCGTCAACTACGTCGTCGGCCAGACGATCCCCAACCTGGTGGCATCCAAGGTCGGCACCAACGGCCAGGTCTGTCTGTTCACCCAATCGCAGGTGCACCTGTTGGCCGATGTGAGCGGTTACTTCCCACAGGGCTCGAGCCTCACCTCACTGGTGCCTGCTCGCCTGCTCGACACGCGTCCGGGTCAGCTCACGACCGACGGCGTGAGCGCCGGCATCGGCCAGGCGGGTGCCGCGTCGGTCACGCAGGTCCAGGTCACCGGTCGGGCCGGGGTGCCCGCCGATGCGTCGGCCGCCGTGCTCAACGTGACGGTCACCGGTGCGCAGGGCGCCGGGTACGTCACGGTGTACCCGTGCGGCGGCGAGCCACCGACCGCGTCGAACCTCAACTACGTCGCAGGTGAAACCATCGCCAACGCCGTCGTCACCAAGATCGGCGACGGTGGCAAGGTGTGCATCTTCAGCCAGGCCGCCACCGACCTCGTCGCCGACGTGAACGGTTACTTCCCGTCCGATCCGTCGCTCACCCCGCTCGTACCGGCTCGCCTGCTCGACTCCCGGCCGACCGGACTCACCACCGACGGCCAGTCGCAGGCGCTCGGTGTGCGGCCCGCAGGATCGGTGACCGAGGTCGTGGTGACCGGTCGGGGCGGTGTGCCGTCGAACGCCACCGCCGTGGTGCTCAACGTGACGGTCACCGAAGCAGCAGGCGCCGGATACGCCACGGTGTACCCGTGCGGCAGCGAGCCGCCCACGGCGTCGAACCTGAACTACGGGCCGGGCGACACGATCGCCAACGCCGTCATCACCCAGGTCGGTGCCGGTGGCGAGGTGTGCATCTTCACCCAGCAGGACACGCAGCTGCTCGCCGACGTGAACGCCTACTTCGCCGGCTGAGGCTCGACGGGGCCGGCAACAGATCGATCGCTGGGAGGCTCGGACGGGAGCCTCCCAGCGGTCAGTAGTGCGTTTGGCAGTGCGGGGCGACGTCGGTGGGGAAGAACAGATCGGCACGCGCCAACGCCTCGGCGTTGCGGGCGGTCATCCGCCGACCGCCGACCAGCTGGGTCGGCGTGACGCCGCCGTACAGCAGCGATCCGAGCCATGGAGCGGTCGTCACCAGGTCGGGCCGCGTGCGGACGCTGGTGCACGAGCCGCCGTCGGGGCCGCCTTCGATCGCCCAGCGCTTGCCATCGGCCTCCACCACGATCCGGTCCGCGGTGCGATAGGCGCGCGCCCCGAACGCGATGCGGGGATCGCGCACGTTGACCCAGATGCCGTCGTTCAGATCGGTGGTGCGCAGCGCGCGCTGGTTCTCGAGCAGGTACGGCAGCGGGTCGTCGATCGCGACGGCGCGCGATCGGATCTCGCCGACGAGGTCGACGTCGAGCAGCGTCTGCCACAGCGCGGCATGCGCGTCGGGCGTGACCGCAGCGAGCTCGGCGAGGTGCAGCACGTGTGCTGGTTGGCCGTCGTTCCAGCGGTTCTGGATGCGGTAGATCGCGTACCCGTCGGCGTGCAGCAGGCAGTAGCCGACGGTGGACGATCCCTGGCCGCGGCTCAGTTGATCGGCGGCGAAGTCGTGCCAGACGAGGCTGCGGCTGACCTCGCCCACCCGGGTGCGCCGGAAGCGTTCCCAGATCGGTGCGGTCAGCTCGACGAGGTCCTCGTCGTCGCCGACGTGACGCACCGATCCAACCGGTGTGCGGAATTCGGAACGGAGGCGGGCGATCCGCCGATCGATCGTGGTGACGCGCACCCGATCAGCGATGCCGTAGCCGACGTGCTCGTAGATGCCGCCCTCCGACGCCGACAGCGTCGCCAGCGGTTCGCCGCGCTCGTCGATGTCGTCGTGGATCGCCGTGATCACCCGCCGCATCACGCCCTGGCGGCGATGCGTCGACGCAGTCGACACCCACGTGACGCCACCCATCGGCACGGTGCTGCCCCCGGGCAGCGTCACGTCGAACGCGAACGAGCTGGCCTGGCCGACGATGCTGCCGTCCTCGACCGCGATCCGCCAGCGGCTGAGGTCGTGCAGCGGCCGCCGCTGGGCGACCTCGTCCGGTGTGTAGGAGTTGCCGAAGGCACGACCATCGAAGAAGCAGATGGCATCCCACTCGTCGTCACGTGGACGACGGATCTCGATGGTCATGGGCGTCAGTTTGACATGCGAGCCCGCGGCCGTCGGCGGTAGTTTCGATCCATGACAGCTCCGGGCACCACCACCGTCGAGGCCGGCTACGATCCGGCCCGCGTCGTCGCCAGCCTCCGCACCCTGGCCGAGCGCACCGGCGGTCCCGAGGGCAGCCGCCGGCTGTGCTGGACACCGGAGTGGCTCGAGGCGCGGGCCCTGTTCCGCGAGTCGCTCGCCACGCTGCCCGTCGACATCGAGACCGATGAGGCCGGCAACCTGTGGGCGTACCTGCGTGGCGCGAGCGACGACATGATCGTCGTCGGTTCTCACCTCGACAGCGTGCCCAAGGGCGGCTGGCTCGACGGTGCGCTCGGCGTGATGGCCGGCATCGAGCTCATCCGTGCGCTCGCGGCCGAGGGCACGCCGCCGGTCACCGTCGCGGTGGTCGACTGGGCCGACGAGGAGGGAGCGCGGTTCGGCCGCAGCCTGTTCGGATCGGCAGCGGTCGTCGGCTCGCTCGACACCGCGGCCGCCGCCGATCTTGTCGACAAGGAGGGCAACAAGCTGCCCGAGGTCATCGGCGACCACGGCATCAGCCTCGACACCATCGACGGCGCACGCACCCGCCTCGCCAACATCAAGGCCTACCTCGAGGTGCACATCGAGCAGGGGCCGGTGCTCGAGGCCAAGGGCCTCGGCATCTGCACGGTCACCGGCACGAAGGGCATCGAGCGCGAGCGGGTCATCTTCCGCGGCCAGGCCGCGCATTCCGGCACGATGCCGATGGAGATGCGCCGCGACACGTTCGTCGCCGCGTCGCGGTTCGCGATCGCGCTCAACGACATCGGCAAGCGCCACGACGGCGTCACCACCGTCGGCCATGCACAGTGCTGGCCCGGCGTCGTCACGGCCGTGCCCGGCGAGACCCGGGTGGCGATGGACATGCGCCACATCGACAAGGACGCGCTCGCCACGATGTTCGCGGAGATGCAGCAGGCGGCCACCGACGCGGCCGATGCCGAGGGTTGCACGGTCGAGCTCGAGCACATCTTCCGGATCCCGCCGATGCCGTTCCATCCGCAGCTGCTGGCCGCCGCGCGCGAGAGTGTGCGGGAAGTGGAGGGCCACGATGTCGAACTTCCGAGTGGAGCGTTGCACGATGCGAGCGAGATGGCGAGGGAGGTGCCGACCGTGATGATCTTCTCGTCGTCGATCGCCGGGCTGAGCCACACCAAGGAAGAGGACACCCCGGACGAGCACCTGCACATGGCGGCGGACGCGTTCCACCGCACGTGCCGCCGGGCCATCGATCTCGTCGTGGCGGGCGAGCTGTGAGCGCCGTGCACGACGTCACCCCGGGCACGCCCTCGACGGGCCCTGCACCGACCGTCATGGGTGTGCACCACGTGGCGATCGGCGTCACCGACGTCGAGGAGTCGATCGCGTTCTACGGGTTGCTCGGTCTCACGCCGTTGCCCCGTCCCGACTTCGGCTTCCCCGGCGCGTGGTTGCAGGCCGGCGGCCAACAGGTGCACCTGCTGCAGACCGCCACCGTCCCGCCGGGCGCCGAGAACCACTACGCGTTCCTCGTCGAGGACCTCGATGCCACCGTCGCCCACCTGAACGCGAACGGCGTCGACGCACGCGTGTCGGGCCGGCGCACACCGGGTGCCGGGTACCAGGCGTTCCTGAAGGACCCCAGCGGCAACGTCGTGGAGCTCAACCAGCCCGACCGCTGACACACCGCGGGTGAGCACCTGCGCGGGCGATGAGTATGACGCGCGTCCGAGGATGAGCAGACGCTGCTCATCCGCTCGATCGCCGTGAGGTTGATGATGCTCAGCAACACCGAGCGCACAACGTCGTGCGCCGGATCGCTACAGGAGCAACCCCCATGAAGAAGATCACCGCCACCCGTCCGACCACCCGCTTCGCCGTCGGTGGCGCCCTCGCCATCGCGATCGGACTCGGCAGCGCGCTGAGCATCGCCCATGCCGGCAACGTCGGCGCGTCGGCACCGTCGTCGCTCGTCACCATCACGCCGTGCCGTCTCGTCGACACCCGCGCCGACTCGACCGTCGGCAACCGAAGTACCCCACTCACGGCCACGGAGGTCGCCGACTTCGCCGTCCGCGGCACGAACGGCAACTGCACCATCCCCGCCGATGCCACCGGCATCGTCTCCAACGTGACCGTCGTGAACGGCACCAGCGCCAGCTACCTCACCGTCTACCCCGGTGACGCCCCGCAGCCACTGTCGTCGAACCTCAACTGGACCGCGTCGAGCGCGCCGGTGCCGAACCTCGTCACGGTCGGCCTCTCCGCCACCGGTGGCATCAAGGCCTACAACAACGCCGGCAAGGCCGACGTCGTGATCGACATCGTCGGCTACTACGAGGCCGGCAGCGCCGGTGCCGCCGGCCCGATGGGCCTGCCCGGACCCGCGGCCGTCATCCCCTCGGCGATCACCTCCGGCAAGACCGTGACCGGATACGAGGCGTTCGACTACGACGTCATCTCGGCCGGCACGCGCGACTTCATCGTGCACCTGCCGGCGAAGGCCGGCGTGTCACTCACCGACGACACGGTCAACTTCGCCAACTCGATGACCGTGATCACGCCGGAGAACGACATCCTCTGCACCGGCACCTACCAGGCGCCCACCGCGCCGGCCGGCCGTGTGTGCCTCTACATCGGCGTGAACCAGGCCAAGGACGTGGTCAACGCGTTCGCCGTCCCGGTGGCCGCACTCAACGACAGCGCCTTCGACGTCGGCATCGCCTCCGGCCCCGGCGAGAACTACGTGACGATGACCTGGGCCTACACCGCCCCGTGACCGGCACGATCCGATGAACCCGGAGCACCGTCGCCTCGTGCGGCGGTGCTCTGTCGCGTCGGCACGCGATCACCGTCGACATCGGGCCGCACGAATAGGGTCGCGACCATGTCGATCGAGATCCGGCGCACCGCTCCGAGCGAGGTCCGCGCCGCAGCGAACGTGGTGGCCGACGCGCTGTTGTTCCCTCACCCGACCGACGAGGAGTGGGTGTCGCGCGAGGTCGGCTGGGTCGAGGCCGACAGCGTGACGTCATGGGACGGCGCTCGCTGCGTCGGCCATGCCGGTGCGTTCCGGTTCGACACCACCGTGCCGGGCGGGCGTCGGCTGGACACGGCCGGCGTCACCCGCGTCGGCGTGCTCCCGACCCACACCCGGCAGGGGCTGCTGACGTCGATGATGACGCAGTTGCTGACCGAGGGTCGTGAGCGCGGTCAGGTGCTCGCCAGCCTGCGCGCCAGCGAAGCCGTGATCTACCAACGGTTCGGCTTCGAGATCGCCGGCGAGGCCGTCGCCGTCAAGGTGACCTCCGGCGCCGTGCGGCCGCTGCGATCGGCAACCAGCGGTTCGATGCAGATCCTGGCGCCCACCGAGGTGCTGGACACGGTGCCGCCGATCTACGAACGGTGCGCCCGTCGCACCGTCGGGTCGCTGTCGCGACCACCGTTCTTCTGGACCCGTCTGCTCACCGACGCGGTCGAGATGAAGAAGCCAGCGTTCGTCGCCGTGCATGCCGACGAGCACGGGACGCCGGACGGCTACGTGCAGTACGAGGTGCAGTGGTCGGAGCGACCGGACGGCTCCGAGATCGGTGCCGGGGTGGTGCACGATCTGTTCGGCGCGTCGGGAGCCGTCGAGCTCGCGCTCTGGAGCTACCTGCTCGACATCGATCTCATCCGCGAATGGACGTCCGAGGGCCGCCCTGTCGACGACGCGATCCGCTTCGCGGCCAGGGACACCCGCGGCTACCGGGTGACGAGCCGCTGGGACGAGCAGTGGTTGCGCATCCTCGACGTCGACGCCGCGCTCGCCGCGCGCACGTACGGCGATGCGTTCGGCTCCGTGGTGATCGAGGTCGCCGATCCGATGTTCGCCGCCAACAACGGCACCTGGCGCATCACCGCCGAGGGCGCGTCACGGACCGACCAGCCGGCCGACATCGTGGCGCCGATCGGCCGCCTCGCCGCCACCTACCTCGGCGGCACGTCGTGGCGCGAGCTCGCCGACGCCGGGCTGCTCGACGTCAGCGACGACGCAGCCGTCATCACCGCCGACGCCCTCTTCGCGACGCACCCGGCCCCGTACTGCGGCACCTTCTTCTGAACCTCCACGTGACGATTCACAGGCCGTGACGTCGTCGGGTTCGCCTCACCAGATGTGGCGAATCGCGCGCAGTTGACGGCCGTCGAGCGACGTTGTCAGGTTCGCTCGATCACGTGTGGCGAATCGCGCCCGGTCGAATCGTCACGTGGAGGTTCCCGAGAGGTGTGAGGGCAGGGTGACCCGCTCGGCGTCCCCGTCTCGGCCCGGCGACGGTCAGGCGGTGCGCTTGGACTGGAGCAAGGCGGTGACGAGCTTGCCGTCGGCCTTGCCCTGGCTGGCCTTCATCGCTGCGCCGACGAGCGCGCCCATCGCCTTGTCCTCGCCGCCGACGTACTTCGCCCACGCGGCAGCATTGTCGGCGATGACCTGGTCGACCATCGCCTCGAGCGCGCCGGTGTCCATCGCCTCGAAGCCCTTGGCCTTCGCGATCGCGGCCGCATCACCGCCGCCGTTGGCGACGATCTCGGCGAGGATGGTCTTGGCCTGGGTGGCCGTCACCTTGCCGCCGGTCTCGAGCTGGGTGAGCGCGGCGACGTCTGCAGCGGGCACCTCGGGAGCGATGCCGTCGGCATTCGGCGCGAACGCCTCCTTGACGTAGATCAGGGCGCGTGCGGCATCGCCGCCGGCTGCGGCGACGGCGTGCACGTAGTCGTCCTGGCCGCGCTCGACGACGACCATCACGGCCTCACCGTCGGCCGGTGCACCGGTGGCGGCGGCGAGCGCGAGCCGGCGCTCGCGGGGCAGCTTCGGCATCGCGTCGGCGACGGCCTGGATCCACTCCGCCGACGGTGCGAGCGGCACCAGGTCGGGCTCGAGGAAGTAGCGGTAGTCGTCGGCGTCTTCCTTGGTGCGCAGGGTGTGGGTACGACCGTCGTTCTCGTCCCAGTGGCGGGTCTCCTGGCGCACCTTCTCGCCGGTCTCGATCAGGTCGATCTGGCGGCGGGCTTCGTACTCGATGGCCCGGCCGAGCGACCGGATGCTGTTGACGTTCTTGATCTCGCAGCGGGTGCCGTATGGAGCGCCGGGCTTGTGCACACTGACGTTGG
This sequence comes from Ilumatobacteraceae bacterium, assembly GCA_025463305.1. The sequence continues at coordinate 218 of JAOBWK010000006.1, read as the reverse complement.
CGTCGCAGCGCATGCTGCCCTCTTCCATCTTCGCGTCGCTGGCGCCGATGGCGACCAGGATGGCGCGCAGCTCGTTCACGTACTGGCGAGCCTGCTCGGCTGTGCGGATGTCGGGCCGGCTGACGATCTCGACCAGCGGCACCCCCGCGCGGTTGAAGTCGATCAGCGAGTGGGTGCTGCCGTGGATGCGGCCGCCGGCACCGCCGAAGTGGGTGCTC
>JAOBWK010000028.1 GCA_025463305.1 Ilumatobacteraceae bacterium | reverse complement strand
CGTAGTCGTCCTGGCCGCGCTCGACGACGACCATCACGGCCTCACCGTCGGGCGGAGCTCCGGTGGCGGCTGCGAGGCGCTTGCGACGCGCGGTCGGCAGCATCGGCATCGAGTCCTGGATGTCCTTGATCCACGACTCCGACGGCACGAGCGGCACGAGGTCGGGCTCGAGGAAGTAGCGGTAATCATCCGCATCTTCCTTGGTGCGCAGGGTGTGCGTGCGGCCGTCGTTCTCGTCCCAGTGGCGGGTCTCCTGGCGGACCTTCTCGCCGGTCTCGATCAGGTCGATCTGGCGACGGGCCTCGTAGTCGATGGCCTTGCCGAGCGAGCGGATGCTGTTCACGTTCTTGATCTCGCAGCGCGTGCCGTATGGCTCGCCCGGCTTGTGGACACTGACGTTCGCGTCGCAGCGCATGCTGCCCTCTTCCATCTTCGCGTCGCTGGCCTCGACGGCGAGGAGGATGCCGCGGAGCTCGCTCACGTACTCGCGTGCTTCCTCGGACGTGCGGATGTCGGGGCGGCTGACGATCTCGACCAGCGGCACACCGGCGCGGTTGAAGTCGATCAGCGAGTACGTGCTGCCGTGGATGCGGCCACCGGCGCCACCGAAGTGAGTGCTCTTTCCGGTGTCCTCTTCGAGGTGGGCGCGCTCGACGCCGATCCGCTTGCCGCCGGGCAGCTCGAGCCAGCCGTCGACGTTCAGCGGCTGGTCGTACTGGCTGATCTGTTACGCCTTCGGCATGTAGGGGTAGAAGTAGTTCTTGCGGTGGAACACGCACGGCTGGATCGTGCAGTTGAGCGCCGTGCCGATGCGCATCGCCAGCTCGACCGCCTGGCGGTTCAGCACCGGCAGTGCGCCGGGGAGGCCGAGCGTGACGGGATCGATGTTGGTGTTCGGCTCGTCGCCGAAGTGGTTCGCGCTCGCGCTGAACAGCTTCGTCGCGGTGGCCAGCTCGACGTGCACCTCGAGCCCGACGACCAGCTCGTAGCCGTCGATCAGGATCTCGTTGCCGGTGGCCGGCCCGGCCGTGTAGACGTTGCCCGGCGTGGGGTTCATCACCGACGGGGCGGCGGGTGAGGTGGTGGTGCTCATGCGAGGCTCCTCTCGAGGGCGGCTCCGGCCCGGAACATCTGCGGCTCGCCGAGCGTGCCGGCGAGGATCTGCACGCCGATCGGCAGGCCGTGCTGGCCGGTGCCGTACGGGACGCTCATGCCCGGATGGCCGGCGAGGTTGGTGGGGATCGTGTACACGTCGCACAGGTACATCGCCAGCGGATCGTCGCCCTTCGAGCCGAACTCGAACGCCACCGTCGGCGACGTCGGCGTGAGCAGCACGTCGGCCTTGGTGTAGGCGCGGTCGAAGTCGTCGGCGATCAGCCGGCGGACCTTCAGCGCCTTGCCGTAGTACGCGTCGTAGTAGCCGGCGCTGAGTGCGTACGTGCCGAGCATGATGCGGCGCTGCACCTCTTCGCCGAATCCGGCGGCGCGGGTGGCCGAGTACATCGCGTTCGTGTCCGGGGCGTCGACGCGCATGCCGTAGCGCACGCCGTCGTAGCGGGCGAGGTTGCTGCTCGCCTCCGACGGGGCGATGAGGTAGTAGGCGGTGAGGCCGTAGCCGAAGGCCGGCACCTCGACGTCGACGATGGTGGCGCCGGCGGCCTGGAGCGCTTCGAACGCGAGCTCGAGCCGCTCGACGACGTCGGGATCGGCGCCCTGGGGCAGGTCGGTGATGCGGCCGACGCGCAGCCCCTCGACGCCCTGGGAGATGGCCTCCAGCAGCGACGGCTGGGGCTCGGGGATGGACGTCGAGTCCATGGGATCGTGCCCACCGATGACGTCCATCAACAGCGCGGCGTCCTCGACGTTGGCCGTGAACGGACCGATCTGGTCGAGTGAGCTGGCGAACGCGACGAGCCCGTAGCGGCTGACGTAGCCGTACGTCGGCTTCACGCCGACGACGCCGCAGAGCGCGGCGGGCTGGCGGATCGAGCCGCCGGTGTCGCTGCCGAGGCTGACGCTGGCGAAGCCGGCCGCGACCGCGGCGGCGCTGCCACCGCTCGAGCCGCCGGGCACCCGGTTCAGGTCCAGCGGGTTGCGGGTGGGGCCGAAGGCGCTGTTCTCGGTGCTGGAGCCCATCGCGAACTCGTCGAGGTTCGTCTTGCCGACGGTGACGGCGCCGGCGGCGGCGAGCTTGGTGACGACGGTGGCGTCGTACGGCGGTTTCCAACCCTCGAGGATCTTCGACGAGCACGTCGTCGGCACGCCCCGCGTGCACATGTTGTCCTTCAGCGCGAGTGGCACCCCGGCGAGTGGGCCGGGATCGTTGCCGGCCTTGACCGCGTCGTCGATGGCGGCAGCCGCGGCGCGGGCCTCGTCGGCCATCACCAGGTTGAACGCGTGGACGTCGCCCTCGCGGGCGGTGATCCGGCCGAGGTGCTGCTCGAGCACGTCGACGGCGCTGACGGTGCCGGCCCGCACGCCGGCCGCGATCTGCGCGGCGGACAGGGGAGCGGAGAAGGGCGTGACGTCGCTCATCCGTCGAGACCCAGGATCGGCGGGACGCGGAAGCGCCCGTCCTCGGCCGACGGTGCAGCCGCGAGGACTTCGGCGCGGTCGAGGCTCGGCCGCACGACGTCTTCGCGGAACACGTTCTGCAGCGGGTACGGCTGGGTCATCGGCTGCACGTCGTCGAGCTGGAGGGCGTCGATGTCGGCGAAGTGCTCGAGCATCCCAGCGAGCTGCGCCGTGGTGCGTTCGAGGGTCTCGGGGGTGATGTCGAGGCGGGCCAGCTTGGCCACCTTCACGACATCGGCAGTGGTGATCCGGTCAGACACACCCACGATGCTAGAGGTGCGGGCCCCCGACGGCCCTGCCCATTCCGGTGGGCGTGCCCGGTTCAGCGACGGCGCTTCGACAGGACCTGGATGCCACCGGCGAGCGCGATGAGGATCCCGAGCGTGCCGATGACCACGCCCGGACCGACATCGCCCGTGCCCACCGCTGAGTGCTGGTTCTTGACGACGCCGAACCCGAGGATCGCGCTGAACAGCCCGATGACGCCGACGATCACGGCCGCAGCCGCGACGCCGACGCGACGACCGCCCGCGTACGTGGCGATGCCGAGCGCGAACAGCAGCCCGCCGACGACGAGCCAGACCTTGCCCGGGGCGTCGATGAAGCCGTTGCCGTCGACCGTGTAGAACGAGTCCATCCCCTTCAGGCTGGCCACGCCGCTGCCCTGGTACCACGGCAGGAACACGCCGAGGATGTGCAGCGCGCCGCCCACCATCAGCAGGACCGCGCCGAGCACGGCGACGGGTCGCGGTGGCTTCGGGGGGACGATGAACCCGTACTGGTCGTAGCGGACGTTGCCGTCCGGCGGCGGTACGGGGGTGGACTTCATCCGTGCAGCTTGGCAGACCTCGACCGCGCGCGGCCAGCGATCACCTGACCGCGCCCATCGGAGCGTCGCGGTGTCAGACCGCGTGGAGGTGGAGCAGCATCGCCGTCTCGGGCTGCATCGCGGGCAGCTGCAGGCCGAGCACCTCGAGGTCGCGTCCACCGACCTCCGCTTCGCCAGCCAGCCACGCCGGTGGCACGCGGGTCGGGCCGAGCACGCTGGCGTCGTCGGGCATCGCGATCCGCTGGACGCGGTAGCGGCGGACGGGGTCGAGGCCGGGGAGCCGCACCGGTGCGGGAGCGAGCGCGGCGGCCGTCGTGAGCTGCGCGACCGCGACGAGTGCCTCGCCCCGGTCGCGTGCGTACACCCCGTGTGCGAACGCGGCGCCGTCGGCCGAGTCGAAGCGCACGACGTCGCCACTGTGGAGCAGGTGCCGGAACCGCTTGTGCAACGCGATGACGGCGGCCAGGGCGGCGCGCTCGTCGTCGCGCAGACGGAGCACGTTCCACTCCACGCCGAGGTGGCCGAACATCGCCGTGATCGCACGGAAACCGAGCGAGTGCTGGCGACCCGTGGTGTGGGCGCGGCGCGGGCCGATGTGTGCGCCCATCACCTCCGGCGGGATGAACATCGACGCGCCGCGTTGGATCACCTGACGCTCGAGCGCGTCGTTCGAGTCACTCGTCCAGACCCGCTCGGCGCGGCGGAGGATCTCGTGATCGATCCGCCCACCACCCGACGCGCAGCTCTCGAACTCGACGCCGGGATGGCGTGAGCGCAGCTCGTCGAGCAGCCGGTAGAGCGCCAGCGTCTGCTCGTGCGCACCTGCCGCGCCGTGCCCGCCGCTGCCCTGCGCGTGGTTGCGGTTCATGTCCCACTTCACGAACGCGATGTCGTGATCGCCGAGCAGCGCGTCGAGCGCGCCGAGGATGTGCTGGAACGCATCGGGGATCGCGAGGTTCAGCACGAGCTGCTGGCGGCCGAGCACGGGCTCGTAGCCCGGCGTCGCCAAGGCCCACTCCGGATGGGCGCGGTGGAGGTCGCTGTCGGGGTTGACCATCTCCGGCTCGACCCAGATCCCGAAGTCCATCCCGAGCTCGCGCACGTGGGCGATCAGCGGCGCGAGGCCCTCCGGATGGGCGTCCGCCGAGACGTGCCAATCGCCGAGCCCACTCGTGTCGTCGCGCCGCGAGCCGAACCAGCCGTCGTCGAGCACGAACCGCTCGATGCCGATCGCGGCCGCGACGTCGGCCAGCTCGCGCAACGTCGCCGCGTCGTGATCGAAGTACACGGCCTCCCACGTGTTGAGCAGCACCGGTCGTGGTCGCGCCGGCGACGGATGCTGGGGCCGGGCGCGCAGCGCGCGATGGAAGCCCCACGACGCTTCGGTGAGGCCGTTCGGCGAGTAGGAGCCGATGACCTCCGGCGTGGTGTACGACTCACCGGGCCGCAGCGACATCTCGCCGGGGTGGAACAGCTCGCCCATCTGCACCGAGCGCCGGCCGTCGGGCAGCACCTCGGCGAGCATCGCATGGTTGCCGCTCCACGCCAGGTGAACGCCCCACACCTCGCCCGCCCACTCGCCGAAGCCGTGGGTGCCGGCGAAGACCAACGGCGGGTGCTCGTGCGAGGTACGGCCGGTGCGGTTCTCGGCCGTCACCGCTCCGTGTCGGAACGCGACCCGATGCGGATGCATCTCGCGCGTCCAACGCCCGGTGAAGGTCAGCAGCTCGTCGGTGTGCGCGGGCAGTGGCAGCGTGGGGTCGAGGCGATCGAACAGGTACCGCTCGCTCGGATGGTCGTTGGCGATGGTGAGCTGGACGCGCAGGACCTCACCGAGCTCGACGACCGATGTCAGCGTCAGCTGCGCGACGGGGTCGTTGGCGATGGCCGTCAGCGTGGTGACGCCGACGCCCACCACGATCTCGTGCGACACGGGCTCGAAGCGGGCCGACCAGTCGCGCCCGGCGCGGCGATGCCCGGCGAGCCCGGGCCGTCCGGGGTACCCGAGCGCGTGCTCGGGCACGAGCGACACCGGCGCCTCGATGTCGAGCATGCCGTGCACGATCGGTCGCTCGAGGACGGCGAACGCAGCATCGAGATCGGTGTCGGGCTCCAGGCGGGCACCCCAGTGGCGCACCGTGGGCACACCGGTGGCGAGGTCCACCACCACGCTGGCGCGAGCTCCGACCAGATGGATCAGCACAACCGGGCAACGTACAGTGCCGGGCGTGTCCAGCGCAGGGTCCGATGACGTCCGCCGCGACCCGCACCTCGGCACGGTGGTGCACGTGGTCGGTTCACGCCAGGCCCGGCCGAACCTGCCCGCCACCGGTTGCCCCTTCTGCGTCGGAGGGCTGGAGGCACCCGAACCGTACGAGGTGCGCTGGTTCCCGAACCGTTGGCCGGCGATGCCCGGCAAGCGCTGCGAGGTCGTGCTGTACACGCCGGAGCACGACGCCACCCTGTGGTCGCTCGGCACTGCCGGCGTCCGCGCGGTCGTCGACGTCTGGGCGGCGCGCACCGAGGCGCTCGGTGCCCGCGACGACGTCGACTTCGTGCTGGCGTTCGAGAACCGCGGCTCCGCCGTGGGTGCCACCATCGATCACCCGCACGGCCAGATCTACGCGTACGACCACGTGCCCGATCGCCCGGCACGCCTGTTCGCAGCGGGCTGGATCCCCGATCCCGCTCCCGGCGATCGCCACGTCGCGACCATCGGTGGATGGACCGCGAGCGTGCCGTTCGCGCCGACCTATCCGGTGGCGGTCACGCTCGCGCCCACCGAGCGCGTGCCGGATCTGGCGTCGCTGTCCGACGCCGGTCGAGACGATCTCGCCGGGCTGCTGGTCGATGTGCTGGCCCGCCTCGATCGGCTGTACGCGCAACCGCTGCCGTACATGCTCTGGGTGCTCCAGCGACCGACCACCGCGGACGCGGCCGACCGGTTCGCCGACGCGTGGATGCAGATCGAGATCGTGTCGCCGTGGCGGTCGGCTGGGGTGAGCCGGTTCATCGCCGCAGCCGAGGTGTCGTGCGAGGAGTACTTCGACCCGGTCGTGCCCGAGGACCTCGCGGCGCGGCTACGCGCCCTGGTTTGAGTACGGCGCGAACGCCGGCGGACGGCGGTCGAGGAAGCTCTGCACGCCCTCCTGGAAGTCGTCGCGCGTCACCGACACGTTCATCAGCGAGATCGCATCGTCGACCGACTCGACCAGCGGGCGGTTCGAGTCGCGCAGGATCTGGCTCTTCATCACCGCCCAGCTCGTCGGGCAGCCGTTGACGGCGAGATCGGTGGCGTACGCCATCACGTGATCGAGCAGCGCCTCGGGCTCGAGCGCAGCGTTGACGAGGCCCATCGCGTCGGCCTCGGTACCGGTGATGACGCGGCCCGACAGCAGCAGGTCCATCGCCCGTGCGGTGCCGACGAGCCGGGGGAGCGTCCAGGCCGTGCCGTACTCGGCGATCAGCCCGCGGCGGGCGAACGACGTCGTGAACTTCGCAGTGGTGGTGCTGAAGCGCAGGTCGCAGAACAGGGTGAGCGAGAACCCGATGCCGGCGACGGCACCGTTGATCGCCGCGATCACCGGCTTCGGCAGCATCATCAGATCGTCGAGGCGGCGCTCGCCCGTGGCCGGACCTGCGCCGGCGGACGGGTTGTCGCGGATCGCGTTGAGCGCGTCCATCGACGCGCCGGCGCAGAACCCCTTGCCGGCACCCGTGATGACGATGACCCGCACGGCCGGATCGGCGGCCGCGGCATCGACAGCGGCGAAGAAGTCGACCGACATGTCGGCGCCCCACGCGTTGAGCTGATCGGGGCGGTTGAGGGTGACGACGGCGATGCCCGGCTCGCGGAGTTCGGTGAGGACGAGGGGTTCAGTCATGCGACGACGGTAACCCGTCGTCACCACCGCCGGCTGGGTCGCTCGCGGTCTCGCCGGAACCAGCGTCGGCACCGACCGCGTCGACGTGCACGAGCGGTTCGACGTCGTCCTCGGACCCGTCGGAGCCGTCGGTCGTGTCGGCAGCGTTGTCGGTCGTCTCGACGTCGGTCGAGTCGGTGGCCTCGGTGTCGGTGTCGGTGTCGGTCGTGTCGGTGTCGGTCGTGTCGGCCGGCTCACCGTCTGTCAGGGCAGCAGCACGGCGTCGGTTGGAGAGCGCGAGGTAGACGCCGCCGCCGATCACCATCGCCAGCGCGACCCACTGGTTCCACCGCAGCCCGCCGACGTGGTGGGCTTCGTCGATGCGCAGCCCCTCGACGAAGAAGCGGATCACGCCGTAGCCCATCAGGTACATCGCCATCAGATGGCCGGGCGGCACCTTGCGCTTGCGATCGATGAGCAGCAGCCCCGCGGCGAGCAGGAGGTTGAGCAGCGACTCGTACAGGAACGTCGGCTGGAACAACGTGCCGTGGGCGTAGCCGGCGGGCAGGTGGGCGTCGTCGATCTCGAGACCCCACGGGAGCTTGGTGGCCTTGCCGAACAGCTCCTGGTTCCAGTAGTTGCCCCAGCGGCCGATGGCCTGCGCGATCGCGATGGCCGGTGCGGCGCAGTCGATCGCACGGGCCACGGGGATGCCCTTGCGGCGGATCATGTAGGCGCCGGTGGGGATGCCGAACAGCAGGCCGCCGGGGATGCCGAGGCCGCCCTGCCAGATCTTGGGGATGTCGCTCAGGTGATGCGCGAACTTCGACCAGTCGGTGGCCACGTGGTAGAGCCGCGACCCGATGACACCCATGATGACGGCCCACACCGCGATCGAGTTGGCGTCGTCCTTGGTGCCGATGCCCTTGTCCTCGAGCCGCTTGCCGAGCAGCCAGACGCCGGCGACGACGCCGAGCGCGATCATCAGCCCGTACGCGTGGATCTTCAGCGGGCCGATGTTGAGCGTGCCCTCCGAGGGGCTGGGGATGCTCGCGACGAGGTGGGCGACGACGCCGGTCACGAGTTGATCACTCGATCGGCGAACTCGACGGACGAGCTGAAGATCAGCTCCTTGTCGAAGTCCTGGGTCGCGACGTGGAAGCTGCGCTCGAGGGTGATCCGCTCGAGCGGGCCGCCGTAGTGGGTGGCCAGGAACTCGGCTTGCGCCGGTTCCACCACGTGGTCCTGCGGGGAGTTGAGCAGCAGCATCGGCATCCGCAACGATTCGTACGTCGTCTCCAGCGGGCGCAGCCCCGACTCGACGAAGTCGAGCAGGCACGGCAACGGCGTGCCCTCGTACGCGCTCTCGTGCGCGTCGGGATCGGCGATGTCGCTGCCGATGCCCGGCATCACGGTGGTGCCCTCGGCGATCATCCCGTTGATCATGTCGACCACCTCGGGAGCCTGGGGCTGGGTGGCCGGGTTGATGCAGACGATGCCCGCGATCTCCGGATGGTGACCAGCCAGCCAGAGGGTGAGCGAACCGCCCATGCTCAGCCCGATGACCACGACTGCATCACTGCGCGCGGCGAGCCCGGCGTACGACTCGTCGGCGGCGGCGCTCCAGTCGGCCCAGCCGGTGGTGAGCATGTCCTCGACGGTGGTTCCGTGGCCCGGCAAGCGGGGCAGCTCGACGTTGTACCCGGCGGCGGCGAAGGCCTCGGCCACGCCGCGCATCGAGCCGGGGTTGCCCGTGAACCCGTGCAGCACGAGTGCGCCATGCCCGTTCGTGCCCGTGTGCGACCACGCATCGGCTCCGGGGATCAGGGTGTCAGTCATGGCAGATGTTCTATCGCACCGCACCTGGTGCGGCGATTCAACGAACGGCCGGCCCGGGCGCGTGCCTCAGGTGTACGGGTCGTCGGCCGAGCCGGGGTTCTCCCACCAGCTCTGGTCGTAGCCGGCCTCGCGCCACTCGGGGAACGGGTGGATGCAGTTGACCGGGCACACCGGCAGGCACTTGTCGCAGCCACTGCACAGCTCGGGGATGATGACGACGTCGATGCCGTGGTTGAAGATCGCCCCGAAGTGCGGCGGGCAGTGGCGCAGGCAGGCGTCGCAGTTGATGCACTCGAGCATCTCGATCCGCAGCGGCGGGTTCTGCCACTTCGGGTTCCGCGAGTGCAGCTCGATCCGTTCCGTCCGGCTCGCGCCCATGCGGCCGAGTGTAGGAGTTGGGCGAGCCCGGTCCGATCAGTCGAGGCGGTTTCTCAGCGCCGGCAGCCGGCGGACGATGACGCGCAGGAACGCGTCGACCACCTCGGGCTCGAACTGCGCCCCCTTGCCGGCCACCACGTAGTCGACGGCGTCGGCGTGCGACCAGGCGTGCTTGTAGACGCGCACGCTCGTCAGCGCATCGAACACGTCGGCCACCGTGACGATGCGGCCGCATCGGGGGATGTCGGTGCCGGACAGGCCGACCGGATAGCCGGTGCCGTCCCAGCGCTCGTGGTGGTTCTGGGCGACGACGGCACCCAACTGGATCAGCGGCGACGAGCTGCCGGAGAGGATCTGCGCGCCGATGGTGGTGTGGGTCTTCATCACCTCGAACTCGTCCGCGGTGAGCGGCCCGGGCTTGAGCAGGATCGTGTCGGGCACGGCGACCTTGCCGATGTCGTGCAGGCGCGCCGCGAGGCGGATCTGCTGGCACCAGTCGGGGTCCTCGCCCAGCTCGGCGGCGACCTCGGCGGACAGGTCGCCGACGCGGATCGTGTGCTCGCCCGTGTCGGTGTCACGGAACTCGGCGAGCACGGCGAGGCGCTGGAACGCCTCGAGCTGGTACTCCTCGAGCTCGTGGGTGCGCCCGCGAACGAGGTCCTCCAGCTCGCCGGTGCGCAGCCGCAGGATCTCGGCTTGCTGTCGGGCGTGCTCGGTGTCGTAGGAGATCTGCAGGGTCTTCAGGCGGAGGTCGGCGCCGGCATCGAAGAGGTCGCGGTGCAGATCGAACCGCGCCTCCTGATGGGCGAGCGCCTCCTCGAACCGACCGAGCCGGCGGTACACCGTGGCGAGCAGCTCGTGGGCGACGAGCTCGGCCGGGCGCAGGTGCGCACGCCGCGCCGCGTCGACGACGGTGAGCAGGTCCGCTTCTGCCCGGGCGGGATCGCCGCTCGCCAGCGCGACGCGGCCGCGGGCGGTGTGCACGGCGATGCCCGACGCGGGACGCTCGTCGAGCACGGCGACGGCTTCGTCGAAGCAGGCCTCGGCGCGCTCGATGTCGCCGATGTTGGCGTACGCCTCGCCGAGCGTGGCGAGCACGTCGGGCACGACCTTCGGCGCGTGCTCGCGGGCGAGCCCGAGGGCGGACTCGCCGAGGCTGACGGCCAGCAGGTGGTCGTCGCGCTCCGCGCGCAGCCGGGCCATGTTGGCGAGCGTGACGGCGTCGAAGTCGGGGCGGACCAACAGCCGGTTGGCGCTGAGCGCGGCGTCGTAGGTGACGATGGCGCGATCCGAGTCGCCGAGCGAGTGGTGGATCGCGGCGATCGTGTGCAGCAGGTGGCCCTCGTCGACGCGGTGGTCGGTGGTGCGGTACAGCTCCAGGCCGCGCAGGCAGCAGGCCAGCGCCTCGGTGTGGTTGCCGGCCTGCAGGTGCACGGCACCCATCAGGCTGAGTGCCCAGGCCTCGACCACGACGGCCCCGCTGCTGCGGGCGAGGTCGCGCGCGTCCACCGCCAGGCCGAACGCGTCGTCGGCGCGGCCACTGGCGAACGCGATGCTGGCGAGGCGATGGATGGCCTCGGCCTCGCTCGCCACGTCGCGGTGCGACCGGGACAGCGAGCAGGCCTGCTCGGCCAGCGCGAGGGCCGACGCCGTGTCGCTCCGCTCGACGGCCTTGGCCTGGTCGAGCAGCTCGCGCGTCGTGTGGGGCGTTGCGGCCAACGCATCGAGCGGTTTGGTGATGTCGAGGCTCATCCGCCGCCCTTTCGTGAGAGCGCCAAGGTTATGCACTTTCTCTAGAAAGGTCACGGATAGTGGCAATTGCTGGTCGTCGGGGGGCTGATGACCCCGCTCAGCGGCCGGCCCGCGTCCCCTAGATTGGTCGACGACTGTGAGCAGCGACGGAATGGTCCAATCGAGGTGACGCGCTCGAAGCAGTCGCGCGCCCGTGCGGTGGATCGCACCGTGGAGCGTTCGGCCGTGACCGCGCTGCTGCCGGTGCTCGCCCTGGTGCCGGTGTGGCTGCTGTCGCTCGTGGTGTTCTGGCTGCCGTTCCGGCTGATCTGGGGCGTGCCGTACTGGATCGTCGTGGTGGCCCACCTCGCCCTGGTGGTGGTGATGTTCTGGCGCCCGCTGCAGACGGTGCTGGTGATGCGGATGCTCGGCGCGGCGCGGGCCACCGACGACGAAGCAGCGCGCCTCGAGCCGGCCTGGCGCAGCGTCGCGCAGCAGCTGGGCATCAAGCCGCGCCGCTACGCGCTGGCGGTGCTGCCGTCCGACGAGCTGAACGCGTTCGCGTGCGGGGGCAGCCTGCTCGTGGTCACGTCCTACGCTATCGAGACCCTGCCGCGCGACGAGATGACCGGCGTGCTCGCCCACGAGCTCGCCCACCACCTCGGCTTCCACACGTTCGCGCTCACCCTGCGGCAGTGGCTCAGCCTGCCGATCTTCCTGCTCGCCCGCGTCGGCTTCTTCCTCCAGAACGTCGCCACGGCGGCCACGCGCAGCTTCGTCAGCCACTCGTCAGCGCTGAGCGCCGTCGGTCGATTGGTGAGCGCGCTGCTCAACGCCGTCGCATGGGGGTTCCTCTCCGCGTTGCTGATCAGCAACCGCATCGCCGGCCGGGTCGAGCGGGGGTCGGAGTTCGAGGCCGATCGGCGCGCCGTCGAGATGGGCTTCGGCCGCGAGCTGGCGACCGCACTGCGACGCGTGGACACGAACCACCGCGCCGCGCCCGCCGACGGCACGCCGGCCAACGGGCTCGTCCTCACCCATCCGTCGGCGCGCAGCCGGGTGGTGCGGATCGAGGCGCTCGTGCGTCGCCGGGCCAGCCGCGAGCGCCTCGTCAACTGAGCGGGCTCGGCCGGGTCGTCAACGGCTCACGCCGATGGGCGCCACCACCGCGTGGAGCACGGCGATCAGGTCGGCCGGTGCGATCTCGATGTCGAACCCGCGCTTGCCGCCGCTGACGAAGATCGTGTCGTAGAGCAGGCACGTCTCGTCGATCGCCGTCGGCAGTGCCTTCTTCTGGCCGAACGGGCTGATCCCACCCACGACGTAGCCGGTGATCCGCTCGGCCACCACGGGGTCGCACATCTCGGCCCGCTTCGCCCCGACCGCGGTGGCCAGCTCCTTCAACGACAGCTGGCCGCTCACCGGCACGATCCCGACGGCGATCGACGCCGGGGGAACGCCCGGCGCGCTCGCCTGACCCTCGACCTGGGCGAGCAGCGTCTTGAACACCTGGTCGGGATCGGCCGCCAGCGCCGCCGCAGCGACGGCGCCATAGTTCCGTTCGGAAGGATCGTGCTCGAACTCATGGATCCGGAAGTCGACGCCGGCCTGGGTCAGCAGCACCGTCGCCGGCGTGCCGCCCTTGTTCTTGTCGCCGGCCCTGCCCTTGTCGCTCGCCACGGTTCTCAACGTAGCCAGGCGTGCTCGTATGGTGCGTCGATGACCGAGACCGCCGCACATCACCCCATGGACGACATCGGCATCGTCGATCTGATGATCGGCTTCCCGCGCAAGGGTGAGAGCGATCGCTACAAGTTCGCCGCCGGCGCGGCCAAGGATGTCGAGTCGCAGTCGATGCGGATGCCGGCGCAGTACATGTTCAAGGGGGTGCCCACCGAGGTCGGTGAGGACGCCGACACGGTGGCGATGCTGCTCGCCGACATGGATCGCTGCGGGGTCGCCCGCGGCATGGTGCACATGGGCTCCGACGAGTCGATCCGCGCCCTGCGCGATCACCCGGACCGCATCATCCCGTCCGTCGACGTCGACCCCAACGACATCATGGGCGCCGTGCGCCGGATCCGCACCGCGAAGCAGGAGTGGGACGTCAAGGCGGTCACGTCGTTCCCCTCCGGCTTCGTGCCCCAGGTGCCGGTCAACGACCGCGCGTACTACCCGATCTACTCGGCGTGCGTGGAGCTGGACCTCCCGATCATCATCAACGCCGGCGTGCCCGGGCCGCGGGTGCCGATGATGTGCCAGCACGTCGAGCTGTTCGACGATGTCTGCTACGACTTCCCCGACCTGCGCATCGTCATGCGCCACGGCGCCGAGCCGTGGCAGGCGCTCGCCGTCAAGCTGATGCTGAAGTGGCCGGGCCTGTACTACATGACCAGCGCGTTCGCTCCGAAGCACTATCCGAAGGAGATCGTCGCCTTCGCCAACACCCGCGGCATCGACAAGGTGATGTACGCCGGCTACTACCCGATGGGCCTCACCCTCGACCGCATCGTCAGCGAACTGCGCGCCCTCCCGTTCCGCGACGAGGTCTGGCCGAAGTTCCTCCGCGACAACGCGACCAGCGTCTTCAACCTCTGAGGCCGGCCTACAGGACGTCGTTGGGGTCGCAGTTGCTGCCGCAGACAGCGACCACCACGCGCTCGCCCGGCTGGGGGACGTACGCGCCGCAGCGGAGGGCGGCGAGGGCAGCGGCGCCGCCTGGCTCGACCACCAGGCGCAGCTCGTCCCAGAGGGCGCGCTGGGCGCTGCGGATGTCGTCGTCGGTGACCAGGACCGATTCGTCGACGTAGTGCTCGACGATCGTCCACGCCGTGGTGCCGAGCCGGGCGGTGCCGAGCGAGTCGGCGGCGATCCCGCTGACGCTCACCTGGATCGGGCCACCGTTGGCGCGGGCGGCGTCGAGGCAGCGGCTCGTGGCCGGCTCGACGGCGATGACTCGGCGCCGGTCCTGGACCCACGCCGCCTGGCCGGCGATGAAGCCGCCGCCACCGGCCGCGACCACGAGGGTGTCGTAGTCGCCGACCTGGTCGTCGAGCTCGATGGCCATCGTGCCCTGCCCGGCGATGACGGCTGGGTGCTCGTACGGATGCACCATCAGCGCGCCGGACTCGGCCTGGCGGGAGACGGCCGCGGCGTATGCGTCGTCGAAGTAGCCGTCGATCACGTGGACGATGGCGTCGAAGCTCTCGATCCGCTGCCGCTTGATCGCGGGGCTGGTCGAGGGCATGAAGATCTCCGCCGGATGCCCCAGCTGACGCCCGACGTAGGCGACGGCCGCGCCGTGGTTGCCACCCGACGCGGCGATCAGCCCAGTTGCGCCGACCTCGTCCGCGGCGACCGCGAGCATCGTGCGGTTGAACGCGCCGCGGGTCTTGAACGAGCCGGCGTGCTGGAGCAGCTCCAGCTTGAGCGTCACCGGGTGGCCGAGCCCGAGCTGGCCGGGCAGCACGTCGAGGACGGGTGTCTCACGGACGAAGGGCCGGATCCGACCCATCGCCGCCGCGATGTCGTCGGGTTGCACAGCGGGTTCGGATGGCGCCAGGCGGGTCACGGGCCGGGACTCTAACGGCCCGGTCAAACGGTGCGTTCCGGGCTGGATGTCGTTGGTACCGTGGCCGACATGTCCTCAGCGACCCAACCCACCTCTGGTTCCCCAGCCGGCGACACGCCGGTCGACATCAAGCCGCGCAGCCGCGACGTCACCGACGGCCCGCAGAAGGCGCCGGCCCGGGCGATGCTGCGCGCGGTCGGCATGACCGACAACGACTGGGGCAAGTCCCAGGTGGGCATCGCCAACGCGTGGAACGAGATCACGCCGTGCAACATGACCCTGCGCAAGCTCGCCGAGCGCGTCAAGGAGGGCGTGTTCGCGGCCGGTGGGTTCGCGATGGAGTTCGGCACCATCACCGTCAGCGATGGCATCAGCATGGGCCACGAGGGCATGCGCGCCTCGCTGGTCAGCCGTGAGGTGATCACCGACTCCGTCGAGTGCGTCATGCATGCCGAGCGGCTCGACGCGTTCGTCGGTCTGGCCGGGTGCGACAAGAGCATCCCGGCGATGCTGATGGCTGCCGCTCGCCTCGACCTGCCGAGCGTGTTCGTCTACAACGGCAGCATCATGCCGGGCCAGCACAACGGCGTCGCACTCGACATCACGAGCGTGTTCGAAGCCGTCGGAGCCCATGCGCTCGGCAAGATCGACGACGCCGAGCTCAGCGCGATCGAGCACAAGGCCTGCCCCGGCGAGGGTGCGTGCGGTGGCATGTTCACCGCCAACACGATGAGCTCGATCGCCGAGGCGATGGGCATGAGCCTGCCCGGAAGCGCCAGTGCGCCGGCCGTCGATCGCCGTCGCGAGGACGACGCGGTGCTCGCCGGCGAGGCCATCGTCAACCTGCTCCGCCTCGGCATCACGGCCCGCCAGATCATGACCAAGGAGGCGTTCGAGAACGCCATCGCCGTGACCAGCGCACTCGGCGGCAGCACCAACGCCGTGCTGCACCTGCTGGCCATCGCCAACGAGGCCGGGGTCGAGCTCGAGCTCGAGGACTTCAACCGCATCGCCGCCAAGGTCCCCCACGTCGCCGACATGACCCCCGGCGGCAAGTTCCACATGAGCGACCTCGACCGCATCGGCGGCGTCCCCGTCGTGCTCAAGATGCTGCTCGACGCCGGCCTGCTCCACGGCGACGTGCTCACCTGCACGGGCAGGACCATGGCCGAGAACCTGGCCGAGATGGACATCCCCGCCCCCGACGGCGTGGTCGTCCACCCCATCGACAACCCCATCCACGAGGAGGGCGGCATCAACATCCTCACCGGGACGCTCGCCCCCCGGGGCTCGGTGGTGAAGGTCGCCGGCCTCTCCAAGGAGCAGATGCGCTTCGAGGGCACGGCTCGGGTCTTCGACGGCGAGGACGCCGCCATGGCCGCCATCCTCTCCGGCTCCATCGAGCCCGGCACCGTGCTCGTCATCCGCTACGAGGGCCCCAAGGGCGGCCCGGGCATGCGGGAGATGCTGGCCATCACCGGGGCCCTCAAGGGCGCCGGTCGGGGCGCCGACTGCGCCCTGATCACCGACGGTCGCTTCAGCGGTGGCACCTGGGGCTTCTGCATCGGCCACGTGGCCCCCGAGGCCGTCGACGGCGGCCCCATCGCGTTCGTGGCCGACGGCGACCAGATCCTGGTCGACGTCCGCGACCACCGCCTCGACCTGCTGGTCGACGAGGCCGTGCTGGCCGAGCGCCGCGACGGCTGGACGCCGAAGCAACCGACGCTCACCGGTGGCGTGTTCGGGAAGTTCGCCAAGCTCGTGCAGGGCGCCGAGACCGGCGCCATCACGAACCCCCGCTGATCTCGTGGCCGAGGGTCGGAAGGTCAACGGGGTCGAGCTCGGGCCGCACGCCAACTGCCAGGGCGCCACGCTCACCAACGCCCGCCTGAGCGGCGCCAACCTCTACGCCATCAACCTCCGTGACGCCAACCTGGCCGAGGCCGACCTGAACGGCGCCTACCTGGCCGGCGCCGTCCTCACGGGCGCCAACCTGGCCGGGGCCAAGCTCGTCGGGGCCAACCTCGCCGGCGCCGTGCTCCAGCGCGCCAACCTCACCGGCAGCGACCTCTCGTCGGCCAACCTCCGCGGCGCGGACCTCGCCGGCGCCCGCATGATCAACACCGCCACCGTGGGCGCCACCTTCTGCCGCACCACCATGCCTGACTCGAGGCAGCGCAACACCGAGTGCTGAGAGCCATCGGCTCCCAGCACCCGGAGTCGGTCAGGCGTTGCGGGGGAGCTCCGAGAAGGGGGTCTCCTTGGCGGGGCCGGGCTCCTTGGGGAGGCCGAGGGCGCGCTCGCCGATGATGTTGCGCTGGATCTGGTCGGTCCCGCCGTAGATGGGCGGGGCCTGGGCGTAGAGGGCCGTCGTCGTCACCGCGACCAGGAACGGGTTGTGGGTGACCTCGTCGAGCGCCTTCTGGGCCTCGGGCTCGTAGGCGTGCAGCATGCCCAGGGGTCCGACGATGGCCAGGCCGAGGTCGCGCTGCAGGCGGACGATGTTCGACATCGACAGCTTGGAGATGTTGCCCATGCCGGGGATCTCCTTGCCCTGGGCCTTGAGCGCCTTGACCCGCTCGTTGTTGTAGCGGCCGATCTCGCCCAAGGTGTGGAGCTGGGCCAGGCCCTGGCGGATGACCGGGTCGGTGACGGTGCCGTTGCCGCGGGCC
>JAOBWK010000013.1 GCA_025463305.1 Ilumatobacteraceae bacterium | reverse complement strand
TGACCCTGGAGGTCACCGAGAGCTCGGTCATGGCCGATCCCACCCGCGCGGTGGCCATCCTGCACCAGCTGCGGGACCTCGGCGTGCGGCTGTCGGTCGACGACTTCGGCACCGGCTACTCGTCGCTCTCCTACCTCAAGCGCTTCCCGGTGTCTCGCGTGAAGATCGACCGGGCGTTCGTCATCGGCCTCGGCGAGCACGCCTCGGATTCGTCGCTCGTCACCGCCATCATCGCGATGGCCTCCGCGCTCGATCTCGACGCGGTCGCCGAAGGCGTCGAGACCGCCGAACAGGCCGAGCGCCTCTTCGATCTCGGCTGTCGTACCGCACAGGGCTACCTGTTCAGCAAGGCCGTGCCGGCGGCCGAGGTGCCCGAGACGCTCGAGCGGCTCGGCATCGCCGGCACTCGGCGGGCAGCACTGCCCCGCCGCTGCGCCAAGGTCTCCTGAGCCGTCCCCGGTTCGGGTCTCCAGCTGCTCGGGCCTACAGCTGCTCGGGCGACGGTGGGGTCGGCCGATCGGGGATCGGCAGCGGCAGCTCGGCGGCGTACCACGTCTGGCGGTCGATGACGCCGACGCTGGAGCGGGGGAAGTTGTCGGCGATCCGCTGCGACAGCGTGTCGGCGTCGAACGTGATCCGGTTGAAGTCGCAGATGTCGTAGATCAGCACGCCACCGGCGCGGGCCGGGATCTGCCACAGCTCCACCGACAGCCGGCTGAACAGCGTGAGGCCGCGCACACCCGGGGCCACCATCACGAGGATGCCGAAGTAGATCGTGTCCGCCGCAGCATGCTCGGGGTACTTGGCCCGGAGGAACGCCGGCGAGATCTGGGGCACGTCGTCGAGGCTGTTGGTGACCATCGCCAGGCCGACCGGCACGCCGTCCTGCCAACCGATGATCTTGGTGATGCGCGGGTTGGCGAACTCGGCCATCACCTCCTCGCGCGGGTAGCAGTGCTGCAGGATCGCCAGCGGCCCGAGCGGCAAGAAGTTGGCGTAGTACGCCTCCCACAGCGCGTCGGCCGTGGCTCCGCTGACCTCGGTCTCGAAGGTGATGTGGACGACCGGCGAGTCGGGGTGACGGTCGATGATCGAGCCGGTCGCGGTCTCCGGCGCGTCGGGCAACCGCACGGGTTCGGCATCGGCCGGGGCGAGCGGCGGTGGCGCGACGAGGGGTGCACGCGACGGGCGTCGGTGAACGGGTGTCGTCGTCGGGATCGACTTGCCGAGTGCCGGTACATCCTGCATAGTGCGCGAAAATTACTACACTCCGCGCGAAGAGTCAGTGATCGTGACGTGCATGTTCCGTAGAAATCCGACCCCGGAGTTGACGAACCCTTGACGTTTCGGGCGTCACCCCAGGCCACTGGCGACGCTGCGCGGCGGCGCCGTCACAGCACCGCGACGACCCGACCGACGGTGTCGCTGTTGGACATCGCCGTGAGCGCGGCCGGCACGTCGGCGAAGTCGACGACCTTGCCGATGACGGGCTTGATCGCACCCGACAGCACCAGCTCGACGACGCCCGCCATGATCTTCTCGCCCAGCGAGCTCGGCGCGAAGTTGGCCCCGATCGCGCCCTTCACCATCGGGATCATCGCGTCGGGCATGTAGCCGAGCAGCACGCCGCACAGCTTCACGTTGGCCATCATCAACCGGCGCGGCACGACGTACTTCTCGTCGGCGAACGTCTTGTCGGAGGCGAAGCCCATCATCAGGTAGCGGCCGTTGTACGCGATGCAGTTCATCGACCCGGCGAACACGGCGTCGCCGACGTTGTCGAACACGACGTCGACGCCGCGCTGTCCCGTCTCGGCCATGACGACCGCAGCGAAGTCCTCGGTCTTGTAGTTGACGACAACGTCGGCACCGAGATCGAGGCACAGCTGCTTCTTGGCATCGGAGCCGACGCTGGCGATCACCTTCGCCCCCACGTGCTTGGCGAGCTGGATCGCCGCCGAGCCCGAACCGCCCGCGGCCGCGTGGATCAGCACGGTCTCCCCCGCCTGCAGTTCCGCACGGTCGTAGAGGCCGAGCCAGGCGAGGTGGTACGGGAAGTACAGGCACGCCGCGTCGGGCAGCGCGATGGAGTCGGGCATCTCGAACGTCGAGCCCGCGCCACAGACGACGTACTCGGCGAAGCCGCCGTGGGCCAGCTTGGTCGTGCCGACCACGCGCTTGCCGAGCAGCGCCTCGGCGCCGGCACCGCACGCCTCGACGATGCCCATCGTCTCCATGCCCGGGCCGTAGGGCAGCTCGATCTTGACGGCCATGTTGCCGCCGTTGACCCGCTCGAGGTCGTTGAGGTTGAGCGGCGCGGCGAGCACCTTGACGAGCACCTCGCCGGGCCCCGGCTCGGGCACCGGGATCTCGTCGAGGACGAGCACGTCCGCGGGCTGGCCGTACTCGTGGGTGCGCCAGGCGCGCATGGTGGTGGGGGTGGTCGACGTCATGATGTACACGTTTCTAGTGCAACAACATCAGTTGGAGACGAGACGAGCGGTCCGGTGTGCGGCCACCTTGAGCGTCGTCGGCCGGACGACGCCTACGCGGACACGGGCGCAGGCCCGAACGACACGCTCGCCGTGTCGGCCACGTCGGCGACGCGCCCCGGGCCCGTCTGGTACGGCCAGTACAGGTTGGTGTGCTCGATGACCTGCTCGGGCGGCGGCGCGCCCCACGCGGTGAGGTCCTCGGTGGTGTGCGCATCGGACACGAGCGTCACGTCGTAGCCCCGGACGAACCCGCCGTGGATCGTGCCGCGGATGCACGCGTCGCTCTGCGCCCCGGCGACCACCAGCCGACCGACCCCACGCGCCGCCAGCTCGGACTCGAGCGACGTCGCCTCGAACGAGTCGCCGTGCACCTTGTGCACCAACGGTTCGGCGTCGTCGCGGTGCAGCTCCGGCACGTACTGCCACGCGTCGCTGCCCTCGACGAGATCGGGACCGGAGTGCTGGATCCAGACGACCGACGCGCCGTCAGCCCGTGCCCGCTCGACGAGCGAGCTGATGTTGGCCACCACCTCGTCACGACGCGGCGTGCCGGCGACGACGCCGTTCTGGACATCGATGACCAGGAGGGCGGTGTTCGGACGATCGGGCAAGGTGGTCATGTTGACGCTCCTGTCGAGTGGGTCGAGGTGGACCTACCACACAGGCTCTCAAGTATCTCGCCTCAGCTCAAAGCCGTACTCGATCTCAAGCGTGGCAACGCGGTCGTTCAGCGCAAGCCGACGGAGCCTCGCCATCCGATCCGCAAGCTGACCAACGCCCAAGTGCACGAATTGGCAGCGGGCTACCGAGCAGGAAAGAGCATCGACACGCTGGCACGTGACCTTGTCGTGCATCGTCAGACCGTTATGACCCACCTGAAACGACAAGGCATCCAACGTCGCCCGCAGGTCAAGCTCGACGCGCAAGCCATGCGGCGAGCTGTCGTGCTGTATGCCAGCGGACTGTCGCTACTGCATGTTGGCGAGCAACTCGGCGTCGATGCCTCCACGATCGGCAAGGCCTTCCGTCGTGCTGGCATTGCTTGTCGACCAAGACGTGGATGGCCGACCAGCTCGGATTAGTCCGAAGCCGTAGGAGGCTCGAACTGGCAGAGCATTTCAGCGAGCTTGTTCAGCTCTGGATTGGCGAGGCGGTATTCGTTGCTGCGTCCGGCTGGTGTTGCGATGACGAGTCCAGCGTCACGGAGCGCCCGCAAGTGATAGGAGACGAGTGACTGCTTGAGTCCGGTGACCTTCTCAAGATCACGAACGGTTGCCTCGGTGCCGGCGAGCCAGAGCACGATCAACAGGCGCTCCGGGTTGGCGAAGGCCTGCAGTGCTGGGGACCAGGCGGCCGCGAGCCGCTTGCACTCTTCGAGCGTCGCAGTGTCGTATTGTGAGAAGTCGGACATATCAATTCTCCTTGATGTTACCAACAATACTCGATACTGTGGGTGCATGTCGACAGCACCCGCCACGATCACGCCAGCGCACCATGCACTCGCTCGCACGTTGCGGATGCTCTCCTGGCTGACGCTCGGCTGGCTACTCATCGACGGCATCATCGGCCTCAGCGCCGGACTCAGCACAAACTCCGTTGTCCTGATTGGCTGGGGCATCGACTGCGGCATCGAAGCTGTCGCCACCCTCATCATCATCTGGCGATTCTCGGGCAAACGACTCGACGCCGACAATGCCGAACGAATCGCCCAGCGTGTCGTCGCTGTCACGTTCCTCCTGCTCGTGCCATACATCGTCGTTGAAGCAATCGACCATCTCATCACCGGCAACGCTGGAGGCATCAGCTGGATCGGCATCGCCCTCGCCGCCACTGATGCAATTCTGATGCCGGTCCTCGGCCAAGCCAAGAACCGCATCGGCCGTCAGCTGAACTCTGCTGCCGCCACTGGGGCCGGCAAACAGAACGTGTTCTGCGCCTACCTCTCGATCGCCGTCCTGATCGGGCTCGGTGCCAACGCCATCCTGGGCTGGTGGTGGGCCGACCCGATTGCAGCGCTGCTCGTTGCCGTCGTCTGTGTCCAGGCCGGCATCAGCACCTGGCGAGGCGACTCCTGCGAGCCACTTGCCGGCGTCGAAACAACATGCGAGCAAGGCCAGTGACATCTGAAACAGCTCTCAAACCATGATTGCCGGGGTCGCAGATCATGATCACGAACAGATGCAAATGCAAAGGCCGTCCGGTTGGACGGCCTTGACCCCTGGCTGAAGGGGAACGAATGTTCGATTGGTGGACCTACCACACCAGCTCTCAACACTAACGCCCCGGCTTAACCGGCTGCTGGAGTCCAGGTGGACAGTACAGACAGAGCCGCTGCCGTTCACACGACTGCGAACTCTGCAGAAGCAGGTGCGACTGTCGGCCGAGCAGGTTCAGACCATGGCTGCCGACTACCAATCCGGCATGACGGTCGAGCAACTGGCCAAGTCGTACGGCATTCACCGCACGACAGTCATGATCCGTCTTGAGCAAGCTGGTGTTCCACGCCGACATTCAGGCGGCTCGGTCTAAGTCCTGTTGTTCAGCTCTTCGGCCACACGCAGCAGCGCTTTGGCCAGGGCTTCATAGTCCGGCTTTGCACGACGGACGGCCGTCACGTCCATGGGCGACGCGGTCGAAAACCACTTGCCCAGGCGAAAGCAGCTTTCTAAAATCTCGTCCGATGATGTCGTAGAGCAATGGGGCCGCCTCGTTCGCTGGATGTCCAGAGCGAAGGAAGTGCACAAATGGCATCGTTGATCTCCCCGCTCGACCCGAAGTCGCAGGCGCTCGTCGAGATCGTTGCAGCCGGCTATCGAGTAGGTGGCGGTAAGTGGCCGATCTGGCAGTACGTGGATCTCATGTTGGCTAACCAGGGCATCGATGCGGAGGATGCCTTTCGTGGGTTGCCGACGTGGCAGCTGAGCTATCGCCCAACCTGGACGACGGGAAACGGGGTTGTCCCGATTCCGGGCGATCGCATTGCTCTGACCGTGCACGGCATGTACCACAGTCGCAGCCCGTACATGTTCGATCTCGGCAACGGGTTCGTGGGTGCGCTCCGAACCCTGGCCAAGTGTCGTGGCGAGCTACAGCCTGATCCGCAGCATCCGGTGGAATTTCGCCTGGAGTCGGACGTTCTCACCACCAAGGCCAACGCCTCGGCGATGGTCAATCTGAGTACGGAGCAACTCGGCAGCGTTCTGCAACGGGAGCCTTCCACCTGGAGTGGCTATGCGGACGGATCTACCGGCGACCGCTCACTGTGGCGATTCGATGTGACCAAGCAGGCTCGTCTTGCACCGTATGCCGATGTCGCCGATAACGAGGGATACTTGCTCGTTCTGGAGCGCCTCGTTGGCTATCCGCCCGAGACGCCTGGCGCTCAGGTGTACCGCCCGCCGCTCGCCGTGCCGGAGGCGCTCGACCATCTCGACCTGACCTGGCGACTCGCAACTGGGCTTCCTTCGATCTTGGCGGTCAGCTCGGCCGGCGTCGTTGCGGCGCTCACGCAGCCGGCTCACTCCCGAGAGGAGTTTGAGTCTCGCTGCAGCTCGTTAGTCGATGTGATCAAGCACTTCGTTGTGGAGCCATACAAGCCCAAGAAGCACATCCTGACCACCCTCGAATGCCGGCTCGAAGAGCACGACGGAATCGAGATGTCCGCCGCTCGACACGGTCTCGATCTTCTTCGAGCGATCCTCGAAGTACGCAACGGGCTACAGCACACCGGCGTCTACCCACTCGGCGAGGTGGCCCAGCTGCAGCTCGGCTTGCGTATCTGGGAGGGTGACTGGGAGAAATCCTGGAACATTGTCCGGGGCGCAGCGGTCGACGGCTTCAACGGCGTGCGGGTAAGCCTTCGACAGCTCATCGACGATCGGGCTGCAGGTCCCAGAACCGGTTCGATCGATCCGTCCGAGTAGGCGGTCACTCCGTCACATCACCGAGCATCACAACGCATGCCCTCACACGGCAAATGACTCGCCGCAGATCAGGCAGAAGTAAGGGGCATGCCTATCTTCCGGGACCTTGACTGGTTCCCATTCGTGACATGGCGGTGCGACGATCATCATGTCATCGGGCTCGACGAGTGGGTCCGGCACCTCCTCATCGTCGTCGCTTGTGACCTCGAACTTGATGAAGCTGTTATTCCGGAATGTGTCGTCGAGTTCGTCGGCAATGGCCCTCATTGCTGGACCGAGGGCCGCCTGCTGGGCGTACTCGAGCTGAGCTTCTGTCCACCATTGATCAAGAGCTGCACTCTGCCCACAAAGCGGGCACCAATGAACATCCGGATAGATGAAGTCGTCCGGTGCGGCATCGGTCTTGCCGTGGTGCCATTTGAACTCTTGCAGGCAGGCGGGGCACTCACGCCTTAGAAAGCCATCTGCGTCGAGTGGCAGTTCGATCGGAATCTCCATGCCTAGCCTCCTGAGTCTAGGTAGATGTCCTGGCGAAATTCTGAGCCGTCTTCGAGGTGTCCAATGACCGTCAATTCGAACTGCGGCGGTCCTTGGATTCCACCCATGGTCCTGCCCGTGGTCCACGCCCGGACGGTGAAGCTCTTACCAGACGGCAGCTTTGCCACCGAATGTTCCTGGTAGAGGCGCACGTGCTCAGTGAGCGAGTCAGGAACATGCACCATGACATCAAAGAGCGGAACCGGGCCGTTGTTAGTGACTTTCAGTTGATCAAGTTGGGTTCCACCGCTCGCATGCCAGGCACCATCGACGCTCGGGCCTCGTCGAACCTCAGAAGCCATTCGCTTGCCGATCGGCAATCCGGCAATCGGTCCTCCAGACAAGGTGAAGTCGCCAGCGCTAAGCCAATGGGTGCCGCTGTCATCCACGCGGCATCCGGCGGTTCTCAAACGTCCCGCAAGGGACCGTCGCTTCTCGCCCGTGTTGTTCATGCGAACCGCCAGGCGACCGCCCATGTCGCTAAAGGGGCGAAGTTCACCGAACTCCACGAGGATTGTGCGCTCAGGATTTCGTCCCATCGCCATGCCGGCCTCAAACAGAACGTTTGGCCTTGCCTGGCCCAGGGGACGGGTCTCAGGATCGGAGTCGCCGTCGGCAAATTCGTTGCGCAGGTAAGCAGTGTCGTCCGGCGTCAGGAGAACGACAACGGCCTGTCCGTGGCCAAAGGCCGCATCAAGTACCTCTCCGATGTACGGCGAGCCTTTGCCGGTGAGCGCAACAGCGTGCTCCCACTCGATGGGCCTCAGCCCTAACGCACCGAGGAAATCGAACATCGCATCTCGTATCACGAGATCTCTACCGTGGACTACGAACACACGGGTAGGCCGCAGGACAGCGTCATCTTCCCCCTTGGTTTGCTCAGCCATCGTCAACTCCTAGGCATCCAACCAGAAGGCAGCACAGTACTAGGCCTGGTCTCTCCGCGATGTTGGAATGGGGCCTCCACCGTTGACCGAAGAGTCAACCGACGATCGCTGGTTTATTGGTGACCGGGATGCACCTACGGCATCGCTCTGCGAGGTCGAGCTGAGCGTAACCGAGTCGCTCGGCGAGGCGGCTCGTTCCTTCGTTCTTCAAATTGTGCAAGCTCTAGTGCCGGCGGGTGTAGTCCAGATTCAAGGCGACGACAACCCGCCGGCAATCTGACATTGTTAGAGCGGAATCGACACGCTGGGCGCCGCATCGGACGGCGCCGGAACATCCGATGACGGGGTCTGCACGCCACCTGGCACCGGTACGACCGCTTGCTTGCCGGAGATCGAGCAGTAGGCGAAGCCGGAGGTATCCAGTCCGTATTTGGTCGAGTCGACCGGTTCGGTCTCGAGCCACGCCTTTGACCTTGCCGAAGGATGGCCGCCGAGCGTGCAGCTCAGCGGATATGTCGTCGTGTTACGGCTGCTTGACGTGGACCAACCGGTGCAATGCGGTCCGTCGAGAACAGCGCCGGAGGATCCATCAACGATCTCGACGCACAGCCGTTTGGTCACGAAGGTGTAGCAGCCGGCGGCCCCTGCATTGAACGTATATTTCGCCTGACCTGCCGGCGCAGCGATCACGGCGTTTGCCGTGCATCCGGGAGTATTTCCGGCGGACGCCGCTGTCGCGATCAGTCCAATCGGCAGAGTGGTGAGGATCACTACCGCTATGAGCGGTCCAGCGTGACGGAGCCGGGACCGATGTGGCTTTGACTGTGTATCAGAGATGGCGAATGACAAGATTCTCTCCTAGTTATCGTGGAGCGGACCACCAGCCCTTAGCCGTCCTGCGGAGAGGCCACCATCGCGCTCACCTACACGTATGTCAAATCGTGAGATTGGCTGCGCGCTGTGCACTTCCCGCGATGCCATGAGACACTCCTACCATGACGATTTCGGCGATTGAGATTAGGCTCTGGTTGCACGAACGAGATGAGCGTTGGACTGTCGACGAGGTCTCATCCGTTCCTCCGGGCCGACCATCCGTGCTGGTGCAACATCCTGCAAGTCATGGCCTACAGCTCGAACTGGCGGACAACCGCGAGGGCAATCAGGAACAGTCGCAGCAGATGAGCGTGCTGAACAGTCTGGCTCAGAACTCCGAAATCGAGATCTGCAGCAGAGCGCCAGCCCTTGCGCACGTGGACCTTCTGCTCGGCTTGAGAACGGTCATAAACGTCCATCACCTCGACAACTCAACGTGTCGCAGTCTCGCCTTCTTGATGTATGAGCATGGCCAAATCACTGAGCCTGAAGCAGCGTGGGTAGCCGGGTTTCTGGGACAAGATCCACCGATGCGGCCGCAGAGTCCCCTCGGCTGATTTTGCAGCCGGCGCTTCGGATCGGAGAGCCACGGCGTCATTGATCGTCAGCACCTCTCGCAATAGTGTCTTCCGGTGTCTCCCCGACCCCCATTCTCGACTCGTAGCGATCCAGCGGCCATCGAGGGCTACGCCGCCCTGCACCCTGGTGTGCCCGCCTGGATGCTCGAATCGGCCAGGGACTGGGTCCGAGGCTTCATCCACGACTCACACGGCTACCCCGCTGCGGCCGCCTTACGTATCGCTGAGCAGTATCTCCGAGTGCATTTCACCTGGGTCGACAAAGGATTCAAGGGTACGACTGCTGCGAACCAGTTGCTCGATCTGCTCGCTCACCCGAAATATGGTCCCGACGTCCTCGACCACTTCCTCGGCACGTGTTACAACGGGGATCGGAGGATTGATCAACTTCGGACCATCCTCGAGGCGTCTGCGTCTGCATACACCGTCGGTCTAGATGAAGATGGCAAAACATGCCTGGAGCACAGAGTCGACGAAACGGCCGAGGTAGCTGCCCGGACCGAGATGAGCCAGTCGGGGAAAGCCAGCACCTACCTCAGCAGCGGTTGGCACCACACATACGGCCTCTCGCCGAATCCAAGCGCCGCCTACCACGATGCCATTCGAGCCGTCGAGGCCGCCGCTCGACCGGTCGTAACCCCGAAGGACACCCTCGCCACGCTGGGCAAGATGATTACGGCGCTGCGAGACGGAAGTCCGAAGTGGACCACGAGTATCGGCGATATCGACGGTGTTCGTCAGATGATGCAAACCCTCTGGCAGGCGCAGCACGACCGGCACGGAACTGACGACGTGAGCAAGCCCGTCACCGTCTCCCAGAGCGAAGCAGAAGCCGCCATACAACTAGCGGTGACGCTCGTTCAGTGGTTTCGATCTGGCGCCGTACGGCTCGCTCAGGCCTGAGCGGTCTGGCACCGGACTGAGGAATACGGGTTCGAGAGTAGGTTGCTTGCATGGTCGATGTCGCAACCGTCGTAGTGACTGCGCTCATAACGGGACCGATCGGCCTTGCCGGTGGCACGTCGTGGGAGTACGCAACGAAGCGGACGACGGAGCTCTTGAATGTCCGCCGGCTGAAGAAGATGGGCGATCATGTTGCGATTGACTCGCCGCACGTCCCCAATCTCGACAATTATGCCGACGAGCAGATCGTGTTGGGAGTCGCCGCTGCGCCGAGCATGAGCTTCAGCAAACCCGTGAAGCTCGACGTAACCCGCATCGACGCATGGCGTCGAGGGCTGCCTCGCCTCGAGGCGTTGCCGTTGGACTATTCCGATCCCGACGAGCTGCTTCGGTACCGGTCAACGTCGAACAGGTCAAGCTGGGCACTCTTCACTCCGACCGGCCTCATCAACGTTGTGGTGCCGATCGAACAGGCCGACGCTGCTACAGAGCTCGCCGTGCGACTTGATCTGACGGCGTTGGTGAAGGCCTTGGCACCCGTGGTCGGTGCGATTGCCGCCGGGGCACACGAAGAGCTGTATCCGGGAGCCCTGCGCACGAAGCGCCTCGATTGGCGCATTCAGGTGTCTAGGTCGATCTCGCCACCGCCAGATGAGGTATATGGAACCCAGCCGGCCGAAGCATGGGAGGGCCTCAGATTTCCAGGTCCCACGCCTCCAGGTACGGATCGACAGAAGGCACCGACGAACAAGAACGGACTGGCGGGTCCCGAACTGACCAATCGGCCATCCACCGACTCGGCAGAATCGGTTGTCCGTGCCGTCATCTACAACCTCATCGAACGGGCCGGCTACTACGACACAGATGAAATTGAACCGAGCATCGACCACCTGATCAGACAGGCTTGAATGTGGAAGCGGCTCCAGGCCTTGTCGTCTGACGTCCCCTGAAGCTGGCCTTACGGATCGAGGCGTTGCCGGCCGGACTTCGGCAATAGGAGTGATCCAGACCGAAGGTCCGGCCATACTCAAGACCATGTGCACCCTGCTCGACCGGCACTCGTAGTCCACAGCTCGTAGAAGCGAAGCAGACCAGATGTCTCTCCGATCGGCCCATCGATCAAACAGTGGGAACTAGCAGACCATCGCTCAGGACGAGCGTTTCGGTCGCCTTGGTAACACGGTGAGCGGAGTAGGACAATCCAAACCGCTCAATTCTGCGCTCAGGGTAGAGACGCTCCACATCCGGCACATCGTCATAAGTCAACAGCCATCGCCCCTGAGCATGAGCGTTCAGACATGCCGCCAGCTCCTCATGGTTGGCCATGGAGAACGAGTTCATGTACAGCGAACCCGACTTTTCGAAATAGGGAGGATCTGCGTAGATCAAACTGTCCTTGCGCTGCGCGTACTCTTCGATGACCGTGCGGCCATCCTCACCGAGAACGGTGACACGGTCCGCGTGCAGTGCAATCAGCCTTAGGCGTTCGAGGAGTCCTTCGCGATTGAAGCGGGCATCAATCTTATACGGGCCGGACTGATCCAGCCCACCTATAGGCCCGCCATTTAAAACTCCCGACCGATTGGTGCGATTTAGAAAAAAAGTAGCGAATCCAAGTCGGAGATAATCTGTCCGATCGACATCGGCGTAGTGAGCCTTTTGTTTCCTCCACTCCTTCACAGTCAGTGGAACGTCCTTGACTAGGCGAGCGAAATCGTATGGCTGGTCGACCACGCTGCGCCAAAAGGCGTGCACCGCAGGATCCAGGTCATTGACGACAACTCGCTGTACTTGCCCAGTGATAAGAAGTGCAATGGCTGCGCCGGCACCGCCGGCGTATGGCTCGACGTACGTCCCTGCGGTGAGGTCATTGGCTCGGACGATCGCACGCAACAGCGGATACAGCCGCCCCTTACCACCTGGATATCGGAGCGGCGAGAGCATCAGGCGCTTGCCGTCGCCTTCGTTGAGTAGCCGCTCGAGCATCGTCACTTCAGCATCTCGCCGATCACGTTGCGCATCCCGTTCCAAGCGCTGCGAACCCTGTCTGGAGTCGCCGACACGAAATGATTGTGATTAATGGCGTTCAGGAAATCTGTGGAGCCACCCCAGTCCCAGATTGGAGACGACTTCGCAGTCGAGTTCAAGGCCTTCACGGCCTGAACGCAAGCACGATTACCGTTGGTGCTGAACCACCCCTCGAGCCAGATCATGCAATCCTTCAGATAGATGAACCCAGCTTGATTGCTCTTCTTGATAATTTGTTCATTCTTGGAGTCGGCGAACGCCTTCGTAGTCTTCTCCAGGAGTGTTCGCAACAAGTCCAGCGCTGCGTTCGGATAGATCTCGATGTCGAGCGTTGTTAGCTCTCGAACCATGTCGTGCACCGATTGTGGGAACGCCGGCGGGACGACGAGGTGATCTACTTGCAGCGTCCGGCTCTTGGAGCTGCCCTTCTTCTTGCCCTTCCCCGGGTCAGAATCTGAGGCCGTGCCCGTGCCACTTCCTGACGAATCTGCGGTACCGGAGGACGCTGGCTGGCCACCGGTCGTGCCGGCAGGCTGCCCGGACGCCGATGACCCGCTCGCCGCCTTCGTGTCGTGTTTGTCGGCGATCGCCTGTAGCTCATCCATCAGAGCCAGGAATTCCTTGCTCTTCACCGTGCCGATGGAGCGTGTGTCCAGCCGGCCGCTATCCAGGCCGCCGACGATCACGTGAGCCATCTCATCGAACGCAGCACGCGAGACTGAGAGGGTCAGTTTTCCGTCAGTGTCAATCCCGAACCCGGTTAGCTGGATAAAGGGCTTGGCCTCGTAGATGCGAGCGAGCGCCGATGAAGCTGTACCGAATCGCGGAGAGCTTAAGTAGTCACTGAGCGCAGGGGCGTTGTATGAAACAGACCGCAGGAGCGAAACGAATGTTCCCCGAACCACGTGGGTTGTCACGTCAACCGTCGGATACAGCGCCTGTAGCTTCTTCAGCGAGTGGATCCGGGCGAATTCTCGGTCGAAGAATTCCGCCTGACGCTGCGGCGACCAAGCGACTCGTCCGGTCCCGGTGTGAAGGGCAGCAATGAGCTGATTGGCATCCGTGCGGCTCGGAGCAATCTTGACTTCGATGTTTCTCAGGGCAGCACGGTCAGCAAGGTTCTTGGCCAACGCATCCACACGACCTTGAAATGCTGGAACCAAATAGGGATTCTGAATGGCTTTGAGAGCGGCTGTGCGTCGGTTCCCCTCGACCACGTACAATTTGCCCCGTTGCCTCAAGGCAATCGGAATCTCATGAGTCATGTATCCGACCCGGACGATGCTCTCGACGAGGTCCAGTACCTTCGCACCAGAGAACAGTGCCGCCATCAGATCGGCCTCCGGAACAGTGCCCGAGACCTGCAGGTCCAGCCGAACATTCTCCGGGTCAAGAAACAGGTCGTTGCAGACATCCACCTGTTCGATGCCCCAGGCGCTCATGTCAATCACGAAATCCCCTTGTCCCTGTGCTGCTTCGTCCCGTAGCCGCTGAGACCCTAGTGCGACCGGGGGCAACGCCACGCCAATCGGTCGGAGCCGCAGCCGAACGCTCTGAAGGCACATGCGGCCCCTCCAACGGGAGCGACCAAAGTGCTCAGCCTGTTCAGTTCGTCGTCGAGAACACGAAGAAGGGGTCGCCTTGCGGGTCGGGGATCCACCATGCTGGCTGGGAGTCGCTGGGCTCGCCACCGTCCGGCACTGGGATCGAGTACCACTCGTCCCCGCCCGACTGGAATCGCAGTTCGTCTCGGAACGGAGACAGAACAGCGCCGTAGTCGATGGTTCGGTTCTGCAGTGCGAGCAAGTCCTTGCAACCAGTCGGTGCCCCGTTTGCGTCCAGGGGGACGAGGGCGGCACCGTTGTCACCGATAAGCACCACCTCACCGGCAGGCGACCACCCCAGCACGGTTGAATTCCTCAACCCGTTGCACCCCGGCTTGAACGGGGCAGCCGTGTCAGACCCGACTGATCGGATCCCATCCTTTTCGAGAATCTTCGTACCGTCCGGCGAGACGCTCGCGGACAGAATCGCGGCGGGGTACGAGTCTCCCGACGTCCCGACGAGGCGCATTTCGTCGTGTCCAGGCTCCGTGATGAAGTTGTCGTCGAGCGTCGCAGCCGGCACATCCTCGACCGTCTCTGGGTGCGATATCGACGTGCGCTTCACCGCCGTACCGCCCGAGTTGAAGACCACGGTGTCGCTGCCGAAGGTCATTCCCGACGCGTCGGAGCTGCCCTCGAACACCGGAGCAAACTCATTCACTCGAGCCGCATCGAAGCCACTCCCCTGGCGAGCGGCTGTTAGGTCGACTGCGTCGCCGTCGCTCGTTGTGTAGGCGATGTGGTATTGCGAGTCGGGCATCTGCATGACGAACAGCAAGCCAGTGAAGTCCGCAGAGAATGACGCACGTCGAGCGCAGTTGACGCTGCTCGAACTTCCGCCCAGTCTCCGTGCGGCTTCGTCGAGCAGAAAGATTCCACCAGTTCCCAGGGTCGTTCCCGGCACGGTCGATCTTCTGAATGGAGGCCACGAAGTTGGTACAAGTCATCTCGTATCCGGCGACCGGCTGATCGGACACAGTATCCGTCTCGTCCGTCGGCGGCACTGAGAGGTCGGTTGATGCTGAGGAACCAATCGGACCGGGCGCCTCGGCCGTCGCATCTGGGCTGTCCGAGTCGACACCGTCGGACTCCCCGGCGATGGAAGCCGTGCTCGCCGGACTCGTCTCCACGCTGGAAGGTGCAGCAAGCACCGTCGTAGCGGGTGTCGATGTGGTGGATGCCGCATGGGAGCTCGACGAGCAGGCCGACGCAAGGAGAGCCAAGACGACAACCACAGCCGTCGATGTGCGGCCGGTGTTGCGGAACGGATCGGTCATGGTGCTCCCCTTCTGGCCGCTCAATTCAAAAGCGGGGCACCGACCTTATCACTTGTCTATGGACCTTGTCTGGGATATCGCCTCGGCTCTGAGCCGTGCCCGAACGACGCGCCCGAGACAAGTCCGTGGCGATCGCCTTCGGTGCCCGACTTAAAGAGGTACGGCTCGAGAAGGGCTTGACGCAAGAAGCGTTGGCACATAAGGCGGGTCTGCACCCGACGTACATCTCGAATTGCGAGCGGGGCTACTCGGCGCCGACGCTGGAGACGCTGATCAGGCTGGCACGCTGTTTGGGAGTTCAGCCCGGCGATCTCGTGGATGGCCTACATATCGGCTAACTATCGGTAGCGGATAGGCCGAGCCGTGCTGGGCGATGAATACAGTCGGGATCGCGACCAGCTCGAAGCCGCAAATGTGGGCCGTGGAGGAGGAGCGTCAGAGAAGTAAACGAGAGTGCGAGTTCGCGACCACCGAACTCCACCACACTTGGCCAGGCGCTCTCTCGGCGTGGATAAAGGCGGCCAGTTGTCGTTAGATCACACGATCGGAATTGTCAATTCGAGCGCCGCCAATCAGACGACTCATCCCGTCAACTGCGCTATGAGACCCCCGACTCGTCCGCGACTCTCGCCTGGCTTGACTCTTCGAGAATTTGAAAGGGATCAATTCTGCGACGCCTGATCGCTTCTGCCCGCCTTTGGCGTGTGGTCAAGTTCCATCGCTGCTGAGCACTCTGCAGTGTCATACCCGTGGCGCGACCGATCAGGCGCCACGAAAGTCTTTGTGCTCTCGCATCTGCTACCTCGCGATCGAGAAGGCTGGACATACGACTCATTGCCTGCTGATAGATGACCATGCGCGCCATTGACAGAACCTGCGCGTCGGGGATGTCGTCTGAAGGCTCAAGCAGCTGTTTCCTAATTTCCGGTGCGAGCAATTCTGCAGAAGGCACATTCCCATCCCACGGTGTCCAGACCTCAGACCATGTACCAGCTATACGTTTATCAACATCATGACCATTTGGCAAATTCGGTTGTTGCTCATCTCCCATCTTGCCAAAGATTATATCATGATATGCGCCAAGGCTGGGATGAAGACTTTTAAGCAAATCGATTTGCGCCGACTCCGAGGAATTAAGAGATGCTCTGAGAGGGCCATCTCCGAAGGAAACGATCGCGCCCATCTTCTTTGGCTGGTCGATATAGCCAATTAGGGCATTCGCAACGTCCTCCACGGAAACAGACGAGTGACGCACGAGAACGCAGTAGCTCGACATCGTGTCGTCGCCGCGCCAAATGGTTAGGTCACATCCGATTCCCGACGCCGCAAATTCGACGGTCCGACACAGCCAACCCTCGTCGGCCATTGATAGTGGCTTAGGGAAACGGAGTTCAATGATCCACGCGTCCTCGCGAGGACGAGACGGCGCATTTCGCGACCCGTCTCGACCTGCCATGCCTGGAGCGTAGTCAAGGGATCCACCCCTTGCCTGATCCTCTCGCGTATCTTCAGGTACAGCTGATTTCAGCTGTACCTGAAAGGAATTCTGATGCACAGAAGAAGCTCAGTGAAGGTCAAGCCGTGGCACTCCATGGCATCGGACTGCCCGCACTGGGAAGGCGTTGCGTTCGCCGATCTCGACTGCCGCCACTGGCTCGCAGCCATCCCCACCAACAACACCAAGGAGCAGTGACCAATGAGCAACATCCTCCCCTACAACATTCCGCAGGTCGTTAGCCGACCCGGCGCCATCAGCAAACG
This sequence comes from Ilumatobacteraceae bacterium, assembly GCA_025463305.1. The sequence goes on along the minus strand of JAOBWK010000013.1, from coordinate 39,796 downwards.
CACCAGCCGTGCCCTGGAGGCAGTCGAGGCCAACATGATTCTGCGTATGGCGCAGGATCGCAGCGCTGAGATCGTGGCGGCCGAGCGCATGGCCAACATCGATCATCTCGCATCGGTGGCGATGGACGGCCACACCGTCCTGAGCGCCCGTCGTGACATGTTGGCCGGTGCAAACCCGGTCTTGCACGACGAGTTGGGCGTGTACCAACGGCTCGCTCATGTGGCCAAGTCTCAGGTGCTGACCGACTACGCCAGTGGTCGAGGCTGCTGATGCCGTTAATACTCCTCGTCCCGGCAGCAATCTGCACCGGTGCGCTGCTGCGCAACCACCTAGACCAACGGCGAGCGGTGACGTATCGAGACCAGCAGCGGTTCCAGCTGATTCAGGAGCAGCATCGGGCACAGCAAGCCGAGCGGCGCCTGCACGACATCGACCGTGAGACGACGGAATCGATGATTGAGCACATGCTTCACCGGCAGTTCGAGCAAGAACGTTGAGCAGTGCGCACGTCATGGCTTGATCGCATCCTCGCCCTCGCCCTAGTGCTGCTCGTCAGCGCTTGGGCGGTGTCGTGGGCGGTGCACACGATCATCAGTGTTCTGCCGACGCTCGCGGGCATCGCCGCCGTGATGCTCGGGGGCTCAATGGCGTGGCGCTGGCATCGCAACCGAGACGCCGGCTGGTGATGCCGCAGGCGAACTTTCATGCAGTGCGAAACAGCGACCGGGCTCGTCCGGTCGCTGTTGTTTTCGTGACTGCGACTGTTGTGGAATTGGATCAAATCCTTTACCGATCCATACATGGATCGGATACTGAATGCAGGCCGATCCATTTGTGGATCACTAAGAAAGGCCAGAGAGGAGGGGAAATCATGACAAAGACGAATCACCAGAAAGGGGGTGGTCAAACGCCGCCGAGGCCGCAGCGGAACATCTCAGTCCGAGCCGTGCGCCGGCAGCCGGCGGACTACCGCAAGCTCGCCCGGGCCCTGATTGCTATCGCTGAGGCTGAGGCAGCTGCGCAACAGCAGGCGGTCACCCCTCCCTCAAAGGAGGTCGCATGAGGAGCATGCGAACGCTGCGCCTGCAGTGGCCCAGCACCGTCGAGCCGAAGGCGACCCTGAGCGCCATGCGGGCACTCTCGGCAGGCGCCGGTACGCCGCTGATGCTGGAGGCGAGAGCCGAGCGACCCGCTCCTGTCCAGCACCGCATTGCTGTCGCCGAAGGGAGGGCACCCGGTATCACGGCGCAGCTTCGAGCAGCCATCTCGGGACTCGGCATCGAGGGTGTGTCTTCCGAACAGCCAGTGCACTTCACGCACGCCGTCGAGATACGCCTTTCGAGCCGCTTTCGCAGTCTGCGAGTTGACCACGCCGAGGACATCAACCGCTCGGTCCTGACAGCGCTCAACCGCATCGGTCGTGGCGAGGTGCTCAGCTTGCAGTGGTGGCTTATGAGCCCGCTGCAGCCGACGCCGGTCGCCTCGAAGGCGCCGATCTCCACAGACTCATGGACGGAGAGCTTGCTGCGAGCACCATTCGCACCGCCACGCGAGATCGATAGCGAGGCACGCACCGCACTGAGAGCAAAGCGGACCGAGGCGGGCTGGCGAGCAATCGGGCGTATCGCCGTCCGAACAGGTAGCGAACCTCGAGCGAGACAGCTGATCGGCGGCGTTGCAGATGCGTTGCGCACGGCGCAGGCGCCCGGAGTCAGCTTGAGCCTGCACCGCTTACGTGATCCGAACCGCTTACCTCGGCGAGCGAGCCTTCGGCTCAACCTTGCTGAAGTCGCTGCTGTCGCCGGGTGGCCCGTCGGCCGCACATCGGAGTTGCCGGTCTTGCGGCTCGGCAGCCGGCGCATGCCGGCGGCGCATGAGATTGCCAGCAGCGGCAGGGTGCTCGGAATCAGCAGTTGGCCCGGCAAGAAGCGCCCCCTGGCCCTCAGCGAAGACGACTCCACGAGACATTTGGGCATCTATGGTCCAACAGGCACAGGCAAAAGTACCATGGCGCTGAACCTCATCGCGGCGGACATGGCCGCCGGTCTCGGCGTCGCGGTCATCGAGCCTTCCGGCGACCTGATCAAGGACGTGCTCGCCCGCGTGCCGAAACAGCGACTCGGCGATGTGGTCTACCTCGACCCTACCGACGATGACGCTGCCGTCGGCATCAACCCGTTGCACGGCGATCCAAAGACCGCAGAGCTACGAGCCGATCAGCTGCTCAGCACACTGCACAACCTGTACGCCGCCAACTGGGGTCCTCGTACATCGGACATCTTGCACGCTGCCTTGCTGACGCTGGCCCGAACGCCGGGCATGAGTCTGGCCGCTCTACCGCTGCTGCTCTCCGACGCTCGATTCCGCCGGTCACTGATCGGCGACCTCAATGATCCGCTCGGCCTCGGCCCGTTTTGGGCCAGCTTCCACGCCTGGAGCGAGGCCGAGCGCACAACCGCAATCGCACCGGTCATGAACAAGTTACGCCCGTTCCTCGTTCGTGAACGGCTGCGCCACATCATCGGGCAGGCCACGCCACGCTTCGATCTGGGCACCGTGTTCAGCGAGCGGCGCATCCTGCTCGTGAACCTGGCTCGGGGTGAACTGGGCCCAGAGGCCGCAGATCTGCTCGGTGCCTTGGTACTGAGTGGCCTGTGGCAACAAGCGCAGGGCCGAGCGGCCTTGCCGGCGGACCAGCGACCGATGGTCTCGATCGTTTTGGAGGAATTTCCGACGTACCTCTCGCTGCCGGTCGACCTAGGCGATGCACTCGCTCGTGGTCGAGCCCTCGGTATCTCGTTCACCCTCATCGCTCAGCACCTCGGGCAGATGGATGAGCGGATGCGAGCAGCCGTCCTGTCCAACGTCCGATCACAAGTCTGCTTTCAGCTGTCGCCGAAGGACGCCAGCCTGATGGCTGGCACAAGCACGCTGCTCGGCGCCGAGGACTTCGCCTCGCTCGGTCAGTTCCACTTCTACGCACGCCTCATGGGCGAGTCCGCTGTGAGGGCCTGGTGCTCGGGAGTATCGATGCCGGCGCCGAAGACGATCAGCGATGCCACACGGGTTCGTGACGACGCTCGGAGCCGCTACGCCGTGCCGTCGGCCGACGTCGATGCAGCCCTGACGGCGCTGTTCCAACCGGCGAAATCGACTCCAGGAGGGGACGACTTCGGCCCACGCAAACGGAAGGCCGGAGGTGCATCATGAGCCGCCATGCATGTCCGGTCGCCCGTCCGCTCGAGTCGAGCGAGGATCGACGTTCTCCCTGGCAGTCAAGGGCAGAACGTGCCTGTCCGGTGCGGACAGTTGTGCAACACCTGTGCACAACCTATGCGGTTGGGGCAGCGGCGGATCGCGAGCAGCTGATGCGGCGTGAGGGGCTGGAACGTGCCGGTGCATCGTGCCGCAAAGCCGGCTCGATACCGCCAGTCGGCGATCGACCTGGGGGAGCCTGTCCGGTCGGGTCGAGCGGTTCGCACGTCCTCCCCTCTGTTCTTTCCTCCTATGGGCCGCGGACTGTGGACATACGAGGGGGGCGCTCATGAGCCGTCGCATCGGTCCGAGAGGACTCGAAGAGCTGCGTGACGAATTGTCGGGAAGGGACCTTGCCATCGTGCGCCAAGTCGCCGACCTTCGCCTAATGAGCGGCGGCCAGCTCGAGTGCATCCACTTCTCCCCCGCCGAACACGCCACGAGCGGGGCTGCGGCGAGAGCAGCACGTCGGGTGCTCGAGCGCCTCACCCGAGACGATCTGCTCGTGCGACTGGAGCGTCGCATCGGCGGCATCCGAGCCGGCTCCGCATCCTTCATCTACGCACTCGGTCCGGTTGGTCACCGACTACTGGCCGAGACCGACATCGCTCGGCCGAGACTGCGGGAGCCGTCGCTGCCATTCGTGGATCACACGTTGGCGATTGCGCAGCTGGTTGTCGATCTGACGTTGGCATCACGGCGAGGTGAGCACGAGATGCTCGGTCTCCAAACGGAGCCGTGGTGCTGGCGGCGCTACTCCGCCTCCATCGGTGGTGAGGCCATCCTGCGACCCGACCTGTTCGTGTCGATCGGCCAAGGCGACTTGGAGCACCGCTGGTTCGTCGAGGTCGACCGAGGCACCGAGCACCTACCGACGTTGCTTCGCAAGTGCCGTGCCTACGACAGCTACTACCGCAGCGGTGTCGAGCAGGCCGAGCACGACGTCTTCCCTCGGGTTGCGTGGCTGGTCTCGAGCAAGCGACGGCGATCGCAGCTCCGCGCCGCCATCGACCGCGACAAGCACCTGTCGCCCGCCATGTTTGCCGTCGTCGAGAACCACGACGTGCTCGGTGCACTGGTCGACGACGTGCCAGCCGAAGGAGCTGCGTCATGAGCGGCGAACACCTGCCATCCCACGAGCAGCAGCCGACCGAGAGCCCTCGCATCTACGTGGCCAGCCTGAGCGACTACAACAACGGCATATTGCACGGCACCTGGCTCGACGCTGCGCAGGAGCCCAACGATCTCTGGAGCGGCATCACGCAGATGCTCGCTAGCTCGCCGACACAGGCCCGCTACGGAGACGTTGCCGAAGAGTGGGCCATCCACGATTACGAGGGCTTCGGCAGCCTGCAGATCGGCGAATACACCGGCGTCGAACGCATCAGCAAGCTCGCCAGGGCCATCGAGGAGCACGGTCCGGCGTTCGCCGCTTGGGCGGCGTACGTCGGCGAGACATCGGACGACCTGCTCGAACAGTTCGAAGACCGGTACCAAGGCGAGTGGCCGAACGTATGGGCATACGCCGACAACCTGCTCGATGAACTTGATGCACACCGCTACCTAGACGAGGTGCCCGAGTGGCTTCAGTCGTACGTGACGTTCGACGTCGCCGGCTTCGCTCGGGACCTCGAGCTGAGTGGGGACATCTTCACGGAGGAGACTGAGTCAGGCAGCGTGTGGGTTTTCAGTGGGCACTAATGGCGTGGCCCGACTTCAGCCGGTCACAGAACATGTGGTCGATGGCTGCGAAATCACTGGCCCGAAGGACGTGAAAGAACGGGTACTCCCGCAGCGTCGCTACTTCCGGTCGATGCCTCAAGGTCCGATCAACACCGGAGTGATCTGCCTCCATGACGAGTCCTCGGACCATGCCTGTGGCACTGAGCATGATGACATGCCACAGGACAGCGCAGAACAAGGCCCGCACGATCGCTGGATGTGCTGCGCCATCGTCGAGCAGCACGTTGATGTACACCAGTTCGGACATGGGCCCGACGTCCTCGCCAGTTCGACGAGCGGTGACGACCGGCCGGAGCCAGGCGTATCCCACATCCTCGCCGCCATCGGACGCCACGAACAGTGACAGGCCATCGGGTTCTTCGGATCGCAGACCAGCTTCAAGCACGAAGGCCGAATCTAGCTGCCAGTCTCCGTCGAGTCCGTGTCCGCCATCTCAACTTCGCCACCGTCGAGGTACGTCTTGATTGCAATAAAGGCTGCGTCGCTGACAATCTCAACGACACGACCGCCACGCACTTCCAGCTTGCGGTCCGCGTTTGCCGGCTTGGAGATCGGATAACGGCGCAGCAGCGCAGCCGTCTCCTCCGAGACAGGGCCGAGCACAGGATCGATGTGGTCGCCCAGTCCTTCCGCCATGGACTTCGTTCTCCTTTTCGTACTCATTGTCTCAAGAACCTTCTTCCTGGTCAATGGCACTGCGGGGCAGAGAAAGCATCGGCAAGCTGTCGATGCTACCGGAGTGGCGGTCGGCATTTGTCACGGGTCTGCAATGCACCGGTACCCAGTCTGGCAGCCCGTAACCCGACGTTGTGGAATGGACGACGAACGATCCATTTGTGGATCACATGTGCTATCATGGAGGCACGTAATCAGGAGCAGTTCATGGACGACGAACAGGCACGAGAACTCGGTCGCATTCTGCGCAAACGTCGGGAGCACTTAGGCCTTTCCCTTCGCACTGTGGTGAAGCGGAGCGACGTCCCTTACAGCACTGTGCTGCATTTCGAGGAAGGTCGAATCAGCGCCCCGGCGCCGGACAAGCTCGCACGTATCGCTGCGGCGCTCGGCCTACAGCTGGCCGATATCTACGCACTGACGGGCTACGCGATTCCCGACGAACTGCCGGCGCTCAAGCCGTACCTACGGTCCAAGTACGGGGAGCTACCACCCGGCGACATCGATGCCATCGAGCGCTATGCCGCACGGCTCGCCAAGAAGCACGGCATCTCCCTGACCGGTCCAGTGGCTGGAGAGGACGAGCAGTAGTCAACGAACATCAAACGAAAGGAGGGACACATGACCACATCACACGAAAACCAACAGGACCACGAGGCTGGCGAGAGTGTCAGCGTGCTCCGCTCTCTGCGAAGCCTCCTGCCGCACCGAGCGCTCAGCTACTCCGAATCGCTGCAGCGAGCCGAAGCACAGGCCACTCGCCTGCTCGACCTTCACCAGATCACCGAAGGTCCCGTACCGATCGACATCGTGACCGAGCAGCCACGTATCCGTCTGGAGCGTGCCTACGACTTGCCCGTATCCGGCTCTGCCGTGTGGGACGGCACCTCTTGGCTCATCACGTTGAATGCAGGCGAATTCGACCTGCGTCAACGGTTCAGCCTGTTGCACGAGTACAAGCACATCCTCGATCATCCGACTCGGCATCTCATTCAAGGCGACGGACCGCTGAGCGCTGACGACATGGCCGAGAAGGTCGCCGACTACTTCGCCGCGTGCGTGCTGATGCCGAAGGCGTGGATTAAGTCCGCCTACTTCGGCGGGACACAGAGCGTGCCGGCGTTGGCTCGCCAGTTCGGCGTGAGTGCCCGGGCTATGAGCGTGCGACTCCAGCAGCTCGGCCTGGCCGAGCCGGTTGGTCGCCGGGCGCCCAACACGCATAGCCATCGCTCCAAGCCGTCTCGACCGACCTACTTCCGGGCGCTCTCCACTAACTGGTCGAACACGCTTCCAACGAGGGGGCTGGCATGGACGGCGTAACGACGGCAGCCGCACGCGCTGTCGTCTACCTGCGGGTCAGCACCAAGGAACAAGCCGAACGTGGTGGCGGCGAAGGTTTCTCGATCCCGGCTCAGCGTGAGGCGACGCTGCGTAAAGCAGCCAGTCTGAGCGCTCAGGTCGTGGAGGAGTTCATCGATGCCGGCGAGAGCGCCAAGACGTCTCACCGGCCCGAGCTGCGGCGGTTGCTCGAGTACCTGAAGGCCGAGCCGGTCCAGTTCGTCATCGTTCACAAGGTCGATCGGCTGGCCCGCAACCGAGTCGACGACGTCGAGATCAACGTCGCCATCCGGGCGACCGGCGCCACTCTCGTCTCGTGCACCGAGAACATCGACGAGACGCCATCGGGCGCACTTATGCACGGCATCATGAGTTCAATCGCAGAGTTCTACAGCAAGAACTTGGCGAACGAAGTCATCAAGGGCAGCGTCCAGAAGGCCAAGGCGGGCGGCACGCCGGGCAAAGCACCGACCGGATACCTCAATGTGCGGCGCTTTGAGCATGGTCGAGAGATCCGTACCATCGAGATCGATCCGGAGCGTGGCCCGCTGATGGCATGGGCATTCGAGGAGTACGCCACAGGTGAGTGGTCAGTCCGCACATTGCTGGCTGAGCTGACCAAGCGGGGGCTCAACACGACGCCGTCTGCTCGCATGCCGTCGAAGCCGCTGGTGCTCTCGAACTTCAACAGGCTCCTGCGAAATCCGTACTACCGAGGCACCGTGACCTACCGAGGCGTTCAGTACGACGGTGCACATCCACCGCTCGTTTCAGCCGAGACCTGGAACCGAGTGCAGGACGTCTTGACGCAGGCGAACACATCCGGCGACAAGCACAAGGTGCACTCGCACTACCTCACCGGGAGCCTGTTCTGCGGCGACTGCGGTGAACGCATGATCATCAGCATGAACACCGGGCGTCGGGGGACGGTCTACCCATACTTCATCTGCGTCGGGCGGCAGCAGAAGCGTGGCAGGTGTCAGCAGCGAGCAGTTCTGATCGAGGTGATCGAGGCCGAGGTCGAGGATCACTACGCCGGCATCCAGCCGACACGAGACGAGGCCGCACAGGTCACCTCGGCGCTGACCGAGCTGCTTCGTTCTCGCCGGCAAGAGGCGGACGTCGAGCGGAGCGCTCAAGAGCGCCGGCTGCGCAAACTGAACGATGAGCGTACGAAGCTGATGGAGGCCTACTACGACAACGCAGTACCGAAGGATCTCTTCAAGAGCGAGCAGGCTCGCATCGCAGCGGAAACCGACGCAGCCTCGTCACGGCTCGCAGCACTCTCGGCGCACTTCGATCAGGTGGAGCAGAACCTGAATCGGTCTATGGATCTTGCCGCTGACTGGCACGCTGCGTACCTCTCGGCGACCGGATTGGTACGTCGCCAAATGAACCAGGCGATCTTCTCGAAGCTGTACGTGCACGAGGATGGCCGCATCTCTTCCGAGCTGGCGGAGCCGTTCAACATCTTGCTTTCGAGCACGGTTGCGGACTTTGCGACGAGGGTTGCGAAGGCGGACGATGGAGCTGGACCTTCCAGCGACACGATCGACCACGCATGGGAACAGCTCTCTGCTGAGTGGACTGCTGAGGCCGAAATGAAGAACCCCCGTCGCACTGCATGCGTCGGGGGTTCGAGAGTGAACCTTTTGGTGGGCGCAGAGGGACTCGAACCCCCGACATCTTCCTTGTAAGGGAAGCGCTCTAACCAACTGAGCTATGCGCCCGCGAACGGTCCCGAGAGGCTACCCGTCTGACCGCGGACCGGAACCTCGACATCCACCGTTGCGTCGGCGCTGAGCAGTACGTTCGCAGGCGATGGCCGCGCGCCCCGGTGAGTCGGGCGGAGACGAGGTGCTCCGCCGCTACCTGCAGGAGATCAGCGCGCACCCGCTGTTGAGCGCCGAGGAGGAACGCGCGCTCGCCGCCACGGTCAACAGCGAGGATCCGGACGAGGCGCGTGCCGCCCGGCAGCGGTTCATCCAGGCCAACCTGCGGCTCGTGGTGAGCGTGGCCAAGCGGTTCGAGGGACGTGGCGTCGCGCTGCTCGACCTGATCCAGGAGGGCAATGTCGGGCTGATGCGCGCGGTCACCAAGTTCGACCACGAGCGCGGCTTCAAGTTCAGCACCTACGCGACGTGGTGGATCCGCCAGGCGATCGGACGAGCGGTCAACGACACCTCGCGCACCATCCGCGTGCCGGCCCACGTGCGCGAGCAGTACAGCCTGATCGACCAGAGCACCCAGAAGCTGTGGGACTCGCTCGACCGTGCCCCGACAGCGGCGGAGGTCGCGGCCGACGCCGGCATCCGCGTCGAGCGGGTGTCGCTGGCCAGACAGCACCGCTCGCCGATCGTGTCGCTCTCGGCCCCGCTGTCGCTCGACGGCGATTCGGTGCTGGGCGACACGGTGGAGGACCGCGAGGCGATCAGCCCGTACGAGGCGACGGCGACGGCGCTCGAGCACCAGGCGCTGCACGTGCAGCTCGGCCGTCTCACCGAGCGCGAGCGCACCGTGCTGCGCGCCCGCTTCGGGCTCGGCGACGCGCCGCAGACGCTGTCCGAGCTGGGCGAGACGATGCAGCTCACCAAGGAGGGCATCCGCCAGATCGAGGCGCGGGCGCTCGGCAAGCTGCGCCATCCGAGCCTGACCCGGCTCTGGAACACCGCGCAGCGCGAGCCGCGACCGGCCTGACCCGGTTGGTGCCGCGTCAGGCGAACGCGCGTCGCGCCGCGACGAGCTGGGCCAACAGCTCGGGCGTGCCGGCGGCGACCGGCGTGCGCTTGAGCGCCGGGTCGCGGACGATGAGGTCGCGGCCGGGACCGTCGACGACGGCGGCTCCGGCCTCGGCGCAGATCAGCGTGGCGGCCGCGTAGTCCCACACGCCGTGCGCGTCGACACTGCAGTCGACGAACCCGTCGAGCACGCCACCGGCCACCAGGCAGAGGTCGAGCGCCGAGGCTCCGAACGCACGGAACTGGCGCCAGCCGAAGTTGGACGGCGGCATGCCGCTCAGCCCGACGAGGGCCTGGTCGAGCGACACGCACGCGGACGCGTGCAACCGGGTGCCGTCGAGCCACGCGCCCTCGCCGCGCACGGCGCTGTAGGTGACACCGGTGGCCTGGTTGCGGACCAGCCCGACGGCCAGCCCGTCGGCGTCGGCGAGGCACAGCGAGGTCGCGAACCAGGGCACGCCGTGGCTGGCGTTGGTGGACCCGTCGAGCGGGTCGACGATCACGATCGGGCGGTCACCGCGAAGGGTGAGGCCGCTCTCCTCCGACAGCACGCTCAGGTCGGCTGTCGCGATGGCGCGCAGGCAGATGTCGTCGGCCACGAGGTCGACGCTGTACTGCCCGTCGCGCTGGCCGGACGGCCCCCAGTCGGCGTTGCTGCGCAGGGCTTGGCCGACCTCGTCGGCGATCGCCGAGAACAGAGCCACAACGTCTCGGAACACGGAGAGCAGGGTAGTCTTCGCTCCGTTGCCCAGCGGGGGCGCGATCCAGAGAGGGTTCCATTGGCTGTCATCGATGTCGCCGGATTCATCGCCGACGTGAAGGGTCATGCGATCGACCACGGATTCCACGTCCACGACGAGCGCCATTTCGTGGAGACCTACTCGCTCCGCCAGCTGTGGGAGGTCGACCTGCACCCCGAGGAGGCGTGCAGCGGCCCGATCGACCTCCACCTCTCGCTCGAGGTGGACCCGCGCGCGCTGCTCGGGTTCGAGGACGAGGTCCTCAAGATGGACGATCCCGACGACCAGCCGCCGAACGGCTTCGCCTTCCCCGTCCACTTCACCTGGACGCTGCCGCCGCTCCCCCAGCCGCCCGATCTGCTGATCCTCGCCACCGACCTCGCCGGTGTCGGCGGGATGGAACTGCCGCTCGAGGTGTCCGCGATCGACTCGTTCGCCAGCGTCACCGACGCACCGGAGCGCAGCCTGTCCATCGTCGCCCGGCTCTCGATCGAGCTGGCCGACGTGTACTCCAGCGCCGACGAGCCGCTGTGCGCCACCCTCGATCGCTGCAAGGACGTCAGCCTGTACCTGCTCGAGCAGGCGCCGCACTGGCTCGACGAAGTCTGACGAGCCGACGGACCGGGTCGCACATGCGCGCGGCCGACTAGGCTGCTGGCTCAGACCACCGGTCCGACGGCTCGCTCCGTCGACCTCGCCCTCCAGCAAGCCCAGAAAGGCGACGCCATGCGTGTCCGCGAATTGATCGACATCTTGCGCGACCAACCCCCGGACGCGGAGGTCGAGCTGGCCGTGGTCGCTCCTGTCGAGGACGACAACGAGGACATCACCGTCGACCGCTACTCCGTCGAGGGCGTGCTCCCGTGGGAGGACGAAGGCGACGAGGGCGTCGTCATCTGGCTCGTGGGCGGCGAGGACGACGACGTCGACTCGTTCCTCGACGCCATCGAAGAGCACGAAGACTGATCCCCGCGGATCACCTCGAGACCGCGCCACCATGGCCCACTGGCTGATCAAGTCCGAACCTGACGCCTACAGCATCGACGATCTCCGCAAGGCGAAGACGACGATCTGGGACGGCATCCGCAACTACCAGGCGCGGAACTACCTCCAGTCCGCGACCGTCGGCGACCTCGCGTTCTTCTACCACTCGAACTCGAAGCCGCCCGGCATCGTCGGCCTGGCCAAGGTGACGGCGGTGAACATCGTCGACCCCACCCAGTTCGACTCGACGTCGCACTACTACGACGCCACGAGCAAGCAGGCCGCGCCGCGATGGATGACGGTGAAGTTCGGGTTCGTCGAGAAGTTCCCCAACCTGATCAGCCTCGACGAGCTGAAGGAGCGCTTCTCCGGCGACGACCTGATGGTGGTGCGCAAGGGCATGCGGCTGTCGGTCACGCCCGTCGCCGACGACATCGCCGCCGCCATCACCGTGCTCGCACGCGAGAAGCGCTGACCGCACGATGACGTCGGTCCGCGCCACGCGCTGACGGCGAACCGCGTGCCCACCGGACGCGTCCGCACCGCACTCGGCGGTGTGGTGTCCGACACGACACCGCTGCGCGAATCGCCGGCCTTCCGGCGGTTGTTCATCGGCCAGGCGATCTCGAGCATGGGCACCCAGGTGACCCAGGTCGCGGTCGCCCTGCAGGTCTACGAGATCACCCACTCCTCGCTCGACGTCGGCCTGGTCGGGCTCGCGGCGCTCGGGCCGCTGATCGTGTTCGGGTTGTACGGCGGGGCCATCGCCGACGCCGTCGACCGCCGACGTCTGGTGTTCATCACGTCGACGGGCGAGATGGTGGCCAGCGCCGCGTTGCTCGCGCTGGCGCTCTCGCGCACGGAGCGAGTTGCCGGGCTGTTCGTGTGCGTCGCGGTCCAGGCCGGCTTCTCCGCGGTGTCGTCGCCGACGCGCCGGGCGATCATCCCCCAGCTCGTGCGCCCCGAGCTGCTCCAGGCCGCGAACACGCTCAACTACGGCGTCAGCAGCCTGGCCGTCATCGTCGGGCCGCTCGTCGCCGGGGTCTCGGTCTCGACCGGCGGCTACTCCTGGGCCTACGCGATCGACGTCGCCTCGTTCGCCGGCGCGTTCTACGCCGCGGCCCGCCTGCCCCGCCTCGCTCCGGCGGCTGACGCTCGTCCCGCAGGCCTGTCGTCGGTGGTCGAGGGGCTGCGGTTCATCATGACCCGCCGGGTGGTGCTGATGACGTTCGTCTACGACATCGCAGCGATGCTGTTCGGCGCGCCGCGCGCGCTCATCCCGGCGTTGTCGCACACGCTGTACCACGGCGGTGCCGGGATCGCCGGCCTGCTCTACGCCGCGCCATCGGTGGGTGCGTTGCTGGCGACGATCCTCGGCGGAGCCATCGGCCGCGTGCACCGCCACGGCCTCGGGGTGGCGCTTGCCATCGCGACGTGGGGCCTCGCGGTCGCCGTCTTCGGCCTGGTGTCGACGCTGTGGGTCGGGTTGCTGATGCTGGCGATCGCGGGCGCGGCAGACACGGTCAGCGCGGTCTACCGCTCGACCATCCTCCAGGTGTCGACGCCCGACGCAATGCAGGGTCGACTGCAGGGCGTGTTCATCGTCGTCGTGACGGGCGGCCCGCGTCTCGGCGACATCGAGTCCGGGCTCGTCGCCTCCGCGTTCGACGCACGCTTCGCCGTCGTCTCCGGTGGCGTCGCATGCGTCGCCGCCGTGGGCGTGCTCGCGCTGCTGGTGCCGTCGTTCCTGCGCTACGACTCGCGACAGGCGCTCGCGGAGGTCAACCGAAGCAGCGAATGAACCACTCGTTGCGGAACGCGCCGCGGGGATCGAGCCGGTCGACCAGGCGGAGGAAGTCGCCGAGCCGCGGGACGGCCGATGTCAGCACTGACGCATCCGACACGAACACCTTGCCCCAGTGCGGCACGGCCCCCAGCTCCATCAGCCGCGGCTCGAACCGCTGGAGCAGTTCGATCACCTCGGCCGGGTGCGGGCGCCAGGTGACGTGGAGGGCGACGGTGTCGGACTCGTGCTGGGCGCTCATCCACAGCGAGTCGCTCGCCACCGTGCGGATCTCGCTGATGAACAGGTGCGGCTCGATCTCTCCGGCGAGACCGCGCATCACGTCGATCGCGGCCAGAGCGTTGCGGCGGGGCACGTGGAACTCGGACTGGATCTCGTCGCCGCTGCTCGGCGTGAAGCCCATCCGGAAGTGCGGGAGGCGATCGGACCACGGCCCGGCGACGCCGCCCTGCGGGGTGCAGTGCTCGGGCGAGGCACCAGGAACGGGGTGTCGATCACGGACCGCCGCCGGCGCCCCGAGGAACGTCGGCGGGTCCGGGTTGCGCGGTTCGCCGTCGAGTCGCGTCTTCACCCACACCTGATCGACGGCGTCCTGCCAACGGGTGAACAGGCTCACGCTGTAGCCGGCGGAGGTGACCGCGTCGAAGTGGTCGGCGAGCAGCTCCCATGACAGGCCCTCGTACACGGTCTGGCGCACGTCGTACGCCGGCTCGAGATCGAGCGTGACGCGTGTGACCACGCCGAGCGCACCCAGTCCGACGACCATGCCGTCGAAGTCGGCATGGTCGCGTCGCACCTGCACGATGTCGCCCGACGACGTGACCAGTTCGAGCCCGCGCACGGCAGTCGCGAGGTTGCCGTTGGCGTCGCCCGAGCCGTGCGTCGCCGTCGCGATCGCACCGGCGACGGAGATGTGCGGCAAGGACGCGAGGTTGTGGAGCGCGAGCCCGGCGGGCCGCAACGCATCGGCCAGCGCGCCGTAGGTCGTCGCGCCACTGCACGTCACGGTTCGGGCCGGAGCGTCGATCTCGATGTCGAGCGGCAGCGCGGCGAGCGACACCAGCTCGGCGGAGTCGGCGAGGTCGTTGAACGAGTGCCGCGAACCGAGGGCGCGGACACGCACGGCGCCGGCCACGATCCGACGGAGCTCGTCGATCGTGGCCGGCGTGTGGAGGGCGTTCGCTCGATAGGTGTGGTTCCCGGCCCAGTTGTGGCCGGCCGGACCGGCAGTCGTCACTCGCCGTTGCCCACCGTGACCGGTTCCAAGCTCGCGGTCTCGTCGTCGGTGAACAGCCGTGAACGGATCATGAACCGCACACCCTCGGGCGCCTCGAGCGAGAAGCCGGCGCCGCGTCCGGGCACGACGTCGAGGGTGAGGTGGGTGTGCTGCCAGTACTCGAACTGTGGTCCGCTCATGTGGAACGGCACACCCGGGTTGTCCGGGCCACCAGTCCCGGGGTTGCCGACGTACCCGAGCAGCACGTCGGAGCTGCCGATGCGGAACTCCCCGAGCGGGAAGCACATCGGACTGCTGCCGTCGCAGCAACCACCCGACTGGTGGAAGAGCACCGGACCGTGCACTGCCACCAGTCGGTCGATCAGGTCGAGCGCCTCTTCGGTCGCGTCGACCCGATTGGTTGCCATGGTCAGAAGAACCCGAGCTTGTCGGGGCTGTAGCTGACCAGGAGGTTCTTCGTCTGCTGGTAGTGGTCGAGCATCATCTTGTGATTCTCGCGCCCGATGCCCGACGCCTTGTAGCCGCCGAACGCCGCGCCTGCCGGATAGAGGTGGTAGCAGTTCGTCCACACCCGCCCGGCCTGGATGCCGCGACCGAGCCGGTACGCCGTTCCCGAGTCGCGGGTCCACACGCCGGCGCCGAGGCCGTACAGCGTGTCGTTGGCGATCCGCAGCGCGTCGGCCTCATCGGTGAACGTGGTGACGGACACGACCGGTCCGAAGATCTCCTCTTGGAAGATGCGCATCGAGTTGTTGCCCTTGAACACCGTCGGCTCGACGTAGTAGCCGCCCTCGTGGCCGGGGACATCGCGACGGTTGCCGCCGATGAGCACCTCGGCACCCTCGGCCCGACCGATGTCGAGGTAGCTGAGGATCTTCTCGAGCTGATCGTTGCTCGCCTGGGCGCCGATCATCGTCGCCGGGTCGAGCGGATCGCCGGACGTGATCGCCTTCACCCGCTCGAGCGCACGCTCCATGAACGCGTCGTAGATCGACTCTTGGATCAGCGCCCGTGACGGGCACGTGCAGACCTCGCCCTGGTTGAGCGCGAACATCGTGAAGCCCTCGAGGCACTTGTCGAAGAACGCGTCGTCCTCGTCCATCACGTCGGCCATGAAGATGTTCGGCGACTTGCCGCCGAGCTCGAGCGTGACGGGATTCAGGTTCTCCGACGCGTACTGCATGATCAGCCGACCGGTCGTGGTCTCGCCGGTGAACGCCACCTTCGCGACGCGGGCACTCGATGCGAGCGGCTTGCCGGCCTCGACGCCGAAGCCGTTGACGACGTTGAGCACGCCGGGCGGGAGCAGGTCGCCGATCTTCTCGACGAGGTGGAGGATCGACATCGGCGTCTGCTCGGCCGGCTTGAGCACGACGCAGTTGCCGGCGGCCAGCGCGGGCGCCAGCTTCCACGTGGCCATCAGGATCGGGAAGTTCCACGGGATGATCTGGGCGACGACGCCGAGCGGCTCCTTGAAGTGGTACGCCACCGTGGTGTCGTCGATCTGGGTGATCGAGCCCTCCTCGGCGCGCAGCACGCCCGCGAAGTAGCGGAAGTGGTCGACGGCCAGCGGGAGGTCTGCCGCCATGCACTCGCGCACGGCCTTGCCGTTCTCCCAGCACTCGACGACGGCCAGCTCCTCGAGGTTGTCCTCGATCACCTGGGCGATCTTGAGGAGGATGTTCGACCGCTCCGCGGGGCTCGTCCGGCCCCAGGCGTCCTTGGCCGCGTGGGCTGCGTCGAGCGCGGCCTCGATGTCCGGCGCGGTGCCGCGGGCGACCTCGCAGAACGTCTTGCCGTTCACCGGCGAGGGATCCTCGAAGTACAGGCCGTTCTTGGGCGCCACCCACTGGCCACCGATGTAGTGGTCGTAGCGGTTCTTGAGCTTGATCGGGCTGTCTTCGCCACCGGGCTGCGGATAGGTCATGTCGATCCCCTTCGTCTCTCGGGCCGGCAACCCCTGCGCGAACCCACCCTCACGATGCGCTTGGTATGGTTGGCAAAGGGTTGGTGACGACACCGACCCGGACCAGGTTTCGACGAGGGGGTCGAAATGGCGAGCAGTGAGCTGCGCAGCCGACGGCGATCGATCGAGTCGGCGCGCGCCACCGGCCTCGCTGCCGATCCTGTGATCGCCGACTCGTGGCAGCGCTGCGAGCGCGACATCGACACCCACCGCGTCGCTGCGCCCGTCGACTCCGAGCCCGACGAGGTGCGCGAGCGCTGGGAGGCGTCACCGATCCGGCGCAGCGGCATCGGCGTCGAGGACCAGCTCGCCCGCGCCGCGGAAGCAGGCGGCCTGATCGCCGCGATCACCGACGAGGACGGCCGCATCCTCTGGAGCTCGGGCAGCCGGCAGATGCGCAACGCCGCCGAAGGCGTCGGCTTCGTGCCGGGTGGCCGTTGGGACGAGCCGTCGGCCGGCACCAACGCGCTCGGGCTCGCGCTGCTCACCGGTGCGCCGTCCACGGTGTTCTCGGCCGAGCACTGGTGCGAGTCCGTGCAGGACTGGGTGTGCTGGTCCGTTCCGGTGCGCGCGCCCGACGGTCGTCGCCTCGGCGTGCTCGACCTCTCCGGCCGTTGGGACACTGCGTCGCCCGTGGCCGAGATGGCAGTGGCGGCGCTCGGTCGCCTCGTCGAGGAGCATCTGCCGGGCGACGTCGGCACGACGGCCGCGAACACCGACCAGCTCGAGCTGCGGCTCCTCGGACGGCTCGAGGTGCACCTCGGCGGCCGGCGGCTGGCGCTGTCGCCCCGCCAGGCCGAGCTGCTCGCCGCGCTCGCCTTGGAGGGACCATCGAACTTGGAGCGCCTCACCGACCTCGTCTACGGCGACCACGCGGTGAGCCCGGCCACCGTGAAGGCCGAGCTGTCGCACCTGCGCCGGCTGCTCGGTGGCGGCATCGACTCGCGCCCGTATCGCCTCGTGGTGCCGCTCAAGGCCGACGTGCTCGATCTGCGCGACAAGCTCCACGGCGGCGATCTGTCGGGTGCCTCGCAGGCCTACACCGGTCAGCTGCTGCCGGGGAGCGAGGCGCCGTTCGCGATCGATCACCGGCACATGATCGACGTCACACTGCGCCGCTCGCTGCTCGAATCCGGCTCCACCGCCGAGCTGCTGCGCTACGCCGAAGTGCACCGCTTCGACGAGGCGGTGCTCGAGCAGGCGATCCTCGTCGCCACCCCCGGCGACCCGCTGCGGCACGAGGCCGTGGCCCGGCTGGAGAACGCGCAACGCGCCTGACGCTCGTGCAGATCCGTCGCTCGTGGCGGGGCTATCGTCCGACCGTGAGCGGCGCGACAGACCAGCGAAGTGCGGATTCCAGCCAGCCCGGGCGGCGGCGGAGACTGACCCGCCTGACGGTCGTCGGCTCGATCCTCGCCGCGGTCACGGCGGTCATGGGAGTCAGCGACCTCGCCCTGTTCCCCGCACCGGCGAACGCCGGCGTCAGCTCCGGATGCGTGCTCAGCGCGAACGGCAACGGCTTCGGTGCGCTCACCGGCTCAGGCGGCAGCTCGACGCCCGGACTTCCGCCGAGCACCGGCAACCTCAAGGCGCTGATGATCTACGTCGACTTCAGCGACGCACCCAACAGCGAGACGACGAGCAGCCTCCACGACCTGCTGGTGCCCAAGGCGCAGGCGTGGCAGAACGAGGTGTCGTACGGCCGGTTCGGCATCACGGTCAACCAGATGACCGGTGCCCCATGGCTCCGAATGTCGAAGACGTCGAACCAGTACACGTTCACCACGTTCGACGGGCAGCGTTCGTACATGCAGGAAGCGCTCGACCTGGCGAGCGCGCAGATGACCGTCGGACAGCGCCAGTCGCTCCTCGATGGTCTCCAGCTGCTGTACGTCGTGGCCTCGAACACGACCAACCTGCCGAACTCACCGGCGTACGTCGGCGGCAGCCTGGGCGGCCTCGCGAGCTCGTTCGGCGCGATCCCCGGTGGCGCGACGTTCGGGCACGACATCCGTACCGCGCTGCCCGACTACGGCGCTTGGATCCTGGCCCACGAGACCGAGCACACCCTCGGGCTCCCCGACCTCTACTCGTTCACGGACTCGTATCCGCAGACCCACAAGTACGTCGGTGGGTGGGACCACATGGGTCTGATCTCGTTGGGGTCGCACATCACCGCGTGGCAGAAGCTGCAGCTCGGCTGGCTCGACGCATCTCAGGTGCCGTGCGTCGGTCAGTCCGGCACGTTCACACTCGCTCCGCTCGAGACCAACGACGGCGCGGTCAAGGCGATCGCGATCAAGACCGGCCCATCGACCGCGCTCGTCGCGGAGAACCGACAGCCGACAGCGATCCCGGGCGGGCAGGACAAGAACCTCTGTGATCGCGGATTGCTGGTCTACAAGGTCGATGCCTCCGTTGCCACCGGCACCGGCCCCGTGCGCGTGCAGAGCTCCAGCACGGACGACACGTCCAGCACGGACTACACGAACTGCGGTCCGCTCTACAACGCAACGTTCGACGCCCGCGCCGGCAAGTCGGCCACGTACACGGACACCACCGGCGCCACCATCACCGTCACCAGCAGCACCGCCGGCGGGAACCTGACGATCTCCGTGTCGCTCCCGCCATCGCTCACCACGACGACCACAACCAGCACCACGACCACGCCGGGGTCCCCGACAGGGTCGACGTCGTTCGTGGCGGTCCAGCCGGAGCGGCTGCTCGAGACGCGCACCTCGGAAGGCCAGATCGGCTACTCGGGCGCCAAGCCGGCGGCCGGCCAGACCGTCACGTTGAAGGTCACCGGCGTCGGCAACGCCAATGTGCCCTCGACGGCTGTCGCGGTGGCGCTCAATGTGACCGGCGTCGACGCGACGGACAACGGCTTCGTGACGGTGTACCCGTGCGGCGGCGCGCGCCCGACGGCATCGAACCTGAACCTCGTCAAGGGCGGGACGACGCCGAACACCGTCATCACCAAGATCGGCACCGGCGGCGCGGTGTGCCTGTACACGCAGACCGGCGCCGATCTCGTCGCTGACATCAGCGGCTACTTCCGACCCAGCACGTCGTTCGTGGCGGTGCAGCCGGAGCGGCTGCTCGAGACGCGCTCGAGCCTCGGGCAGGTCGGCTACACGGGCGCCAAGCCGGGCGCCGGACAGATCGTGCACCTGCAGATCGCCGGAGCGGGATCGACCCAGGTGCCGGCGAGCGCGACCGCCGCGGTGCTCAACATCACCGGTGTCGGTGCCACCGCCGACGGGTTCGTCACCGCATGGCCGTGCGATCAGGCGCAGCCGAACGCGTCGAACCTCAACCTCGTCGCAGGAGCGACCACACCGAACCTGGCGATCGTCAAGCTGAGCGCCGACGGCAAGGTCTGCCTGTTCACCCAGGGCGGTGCCGATCTGCTGGTCGACGTCAGCGGGTACTTCGTGGGGGCGTCGGCGTTCACCTCGACCTCGCCGACCCGTCTCCTGGACACCCGCCCCCCGGGCCTCGGCTACACCGGCACGAAGCCGGCCGCCGATCAGACAGTGACCGTCACCGCCGTCGATGCGGCTCACCTGGCGACGACCGCGGCGGTGGTGCTCAACGTGACGGGCGTCGACGCGACCGCCACGGGCTTCGTCACGGTGTACCCGTGCGGCAGCCCTCGGCCCACGGCGTCGAACCTCAACCTCGTCGCAGGAGCGACGACACCGAACCTGGTGCTCGTCCGGGTGGGCAACGGCGGCACTGTGTGCATCTACACGCAGTCCGGCACCGACTTCGCGGTCGACATCAGCGGGTCGTTCCCAACCTCGTGACGCGTCCGTAACGAACCGCACGCTCGCGATAACTTCCCGAGCATGAACACCGATCGACACACGCGCTCGCGCGCATCACTGGGCCTCATCGCCGCCGCCACCCTCGCACTCATCGCGGCCGGCTGCAGCTCGGACAAGCAGGCTGCGCCGACCACCACCGTGAAGGCGACGACCACCACGGCGGCAGCCACCACCGCGCCGACGAAGGCGACGACCGCGCAGACGACGTCCACCGGCGCAACCGTCGACACCACGGCCACGACCGACACCGCGGCGACCGACACCGTCACGAGCGACACGACGAGCGACACGACGACCGACACGACGGCGGCCACCGACGGGGTCACCGTCGGCAGCGACGTCACCATCGGCAGCGGCGTCACGACCGGTACTGACGGCGTCGACGACACGACCATCCCGGTGTGGGAGCGCACGGCCGTCGTGCACCGCGGCCAGAACGGCAAGCAGTACACGATCGACTGCACCCCGAACGGCACGCTCGGCACGATCTGGGGCACGGAGACGTACACCGACGATTCGTCGATCTGCACCGCTGCCGTCCACGTCGGGCTGATCACGGTGGACACCGGCGGCAAGGTCACCTACGAGATCGCGGCCGGTGCCGACTCGTACGCCGGCATGGACGGCAACGGCGTCACCTCCAACGCCTACGGCTCGTGGGGCGGGAGCTACACGTTCCCCGCGGCCAAGCCGGCCGCCGGCACCTTCACGCCGAGCGTGAGCACGTGGGACCAGAACGCCGCCTCGGCGGCCATCGGCGACACACTCGTCGTCGACTGCTCGACCGGCGGCCACATCGGCACGGTGTGGGGCACGGGCACGTACACGAGCGACTCGTCGATCTGCACCGCCGCTGTCCTGGAGGGCCTCATCACGGTCGACAAGGGCGGCATCGTCGTCGTCGACGTCACCAAGGGCGAGGATTCGTATCAGGGCAGCACGAAGAACGGCGTCACCTCGAACGACTACGCGCAGTGGGGCCTGAGCTACGTGTTCCCGAAGGATCAGACGCCGCCGGCGAAGTCGACCACGGCGAGCACCACCGACAACTCGACGCCGGCGACCTGACCCTGTCACCAGCCACCTGACACTGGTCCGCGGCGACGGCGGGCATGGCCGTTCCTATGATGAGCCGATGCCTGTCGTCGCCGAGAACTGCCCGAGCTGCGGTGCCCCGCTCACCCTCGAAGCCGGGCGTTGTGCGTTCTGCCGAGTACCCGTCGTGGTCACGGCCGAGGGCGCGGTCAGCCAGCCCGTGCCGGCCGCCTTGGTCGACCCGAACGCCCCGTTCTCGATGAAGGTCGACGACGTGTTCTTCATCAAGGGCCGCGGCACGATCACCACCGGCAAGATCGACAGCGGCACGATCTGCCTCGGCGACGCCGTCGTGATCGACAGCGCGAACGGCACGACGAAGACCACCTGCACGGGCATCGAGATGTTCCGCAAGCAGCTGGAGGTGGCCAAGGCCGGCGACAACGTCGGCTTGCTGATGAAGGACCTCCCCCAGAACAAGGTCAACCGCGGCGACCGCGTCCGCGCCGCCGGCTGACGGGCTCCGCGCGTTCGGCGCGGCTCAGCCGGCCGAGTTCGGCAGGCTGTAGAGGTCGAGGCGCCGGACGAGGTCGTCGACGAGCTCCGGATCCACACCCGCCTCCGATCGCGCCGCGAGGAGCTCCTCGCGCGCCGCGGTGAGCATCTCGTGGACGCCGTCGGTGAACTGCTGACGGTGTGCCGCCGCATCGACTGCGGCCGCGGCGGCGGGATCGGCGTACGCCGACCGGAGCCGAATGACGAGATCGACCGGCAGCGCCGTCAACCGGTCGCGCACCGGTGAGGCGAGGACCGAACGGACGCGAATCGCGTCGAGTCGGCGCGAGGCCGCTGACGCGGTGCGCTCGATCAGCTCGCTCTCCTCGGCGTCCTGGTCTGCCGGCCCGGCACGCACACCGAGCGCGCCCACGAGGAACGGCAGGGTGAGACCCTGCAGCACGAGTGTCACGAGCACCACCGAGAAGGCGATGAACAGGATCCGGTCCCGGGCCGGGAACGCGCCTCCGCCGTCGACCGTCGCCGGGATCGCCAGCGCGAGCGCCACCGTCGCGACGCCTCGCATCCCGGACCACCACACCACCAACGTCTCGCGCCAGCCGATCGGCACGTCGGCCGCGCGCTGGCGGCGAAGCCGGGGACTGGCCTCGCGTCCGCTCAGGGAGTCGTCGAGCGCGCGGACCTGGAGCCGCCCGTACACGCGACGGCCGAGCAGCACCGACGGCAGCAGGTACAGCAGGCGCACGCCCACCACCACGCCGACGATCGCTGCGGTCTCGCCCACCAGCGACGTCCACTGCTGATGGATCGCCTGGAACGCTGTCTGGAACTCGAGGCCGACGAGACCGAAGGCGAGACCCGTCACCAACGTCTCGGTCATCGACCAGAACACCGCCGTCGTCAACCGCCCATCCGCATCGGCCGGGTCGACCGGTCGGCCGACGGTGTAGAGGGTGTAGACGAGCACGGCGAGGACGCCCGAGCCATGGATCTCCTCGGCGGCGACGTAGGCGGCGATCGGCAGCACGATCGGCAGCACGATCGAGATCATCACCGAGGTCCGCGGATCGCGGCTGCCGAGCACGGTCATGAGCTTGTGCACCCCCCACCCCAAGGCCAGCCCGACGACGAGTGCGCGGACCGCGGCGAGCACGAGCCGGAGCGCCGCGTGGCCGGCCGAGAACGAGCCGCTCACCACCGCCGCGATCGCGACCTGGTAGAGCACCAGTGCGACGACATCGTTGAACAGGCCCTCACCCTCGAGCATCGACACGAGCCGGCGCGGCAGGTGCAGCTTGCTCGCGATCGCGCTGGCCGCCACGGGGTCGGGCGGCGAGACGATGGCGCCGAGCGCGACGGCCCCGGCGATCGAGATGCCGGGGACGAGCTGCGACGCCACCAGCGCGACCGCTGCAGTGGTGACGAACACGAGCGCCACGGCGAGGAACAGGATCGGCGTCGCGTTCGCTGCCCAGTGCCGCCAGCTCGTGCGCCTGGCCGAGGCAAACAGCAGCGGCGGGAGCACGAGCGGCAGGATCAGGTCGGGCTCGACCCGCACCTGGGGCACCTGGGGGATGGCCGCGAGCACGATCCCGAACACCGTCACCAGCACGGGCCAGGGCAGTTCGATGCGGTCGGCGACGGGGATGAGGACCGCCGTGGCGAGGATGATCGCCGCGACCAGACCGAGCTGATCCATCCCTCACCGTACCGCAGACCACTGACCGGCTCCGTTCGCCCCATGATCTCTGACTACAGTCAGAGATCATGGAAGACGTCGTCGACACCGTTCGCCGGTTCAACCGGGCGTACACCCAGCGGATCGGAGCGCTCGACGAGTCGTTCCTCGGATCGGGCCGGCCACTCGGCCCGTCGCGTCTGTTGTTCGAGATCGGCCTCGACGGTGCCGCTGTGCTCGACCTGCGCGCCCGGCTCGGTCTCGACTCCGGCTACCTGAGCCGGCTGCTGCGACGGCTCGAGACCGAGGGCTCCGTCACGGTCATCAGCGACCCTGCCGACGCTCGACGTCGGCTCGCCCGACTGACGGCGAAAGGCCGGCGCGAGTGGCGCCGATTGGAGCAGCGCTCCGAGGCCACGGCCCGCTCGCTGGTCGACCCGCTGTCGCCAAGGCATCGCGATCGTCTCCGCGAGGCGCTGCAGACCGCTGAGCGCCTCGTCCGCGCAGCGTCGGCCACCTTCGACGTCGTCGACCCGATGGACCCCGCCGCCCGGTCCGCGCTGGCCCGCTACTACGCCGAGCTCGACGCTCGCTTCACGACGGGCTTCGACGCCGTTGCTGCGCTCTCCGACGGGGGTGCGGCGATGCGCGCGCCGACGGGCACCTTCGTCGTCGTGCGCTCCTCCGGCGAGCCCATTGCCTGTGGCGGTGCGCAGCGCCATGATCGCCGGAGCCACGAGATCAAGCGGATGTGGGTGCATCCCGACTTCCGCGGCGCTGGCATCGGTCGGCGCCTGCTCGACGATCTCGAGCAGCGTTGCACAGCGCTCGGCAGCCGGCGGGTCGTGCTCGACACGAACAGCGTGCTCATCGAGGCGATCGCGATGTACGAGCGCTCCGGCTACACGGAGATCGCGCGGTACAACGACAACCCGTACGCGATGCGTTGGTTCGAGAAGTCGCTGTCCCGGCGGCGATAACCCGAACGACGTCCACGATCGATGTCTGACGAGCGCTGGCTCGGTGAACAGCAGTGCGCGGTAAAGACCTTCGCCGTCCAGTGGACTGCGACGCACTGCCGAACCCTCATTGCCCAGACCCTGCGATGGAGATTCCCATGACACCGATCACGTCCGCCTTCGTGGGCGAACCTTCCTTGTTCCGACCGCTCGAGTCGGTGCTGCAGCAGATCGACGGTGCCCGCCACGCCTCGTTTTCGCGCACCAGCGACGAGGGCCCGATGATCTGCGCCTCGACCGATTCGGCGATCGAGCCACTCGGCCCGACACGCCCTGGTCCCACCACTGCGGCAGCGGCGGCAGGACGGATCGTCCGCGTGCCCACCGTCGAGCGGAACACCGAGTTCGCCGAGTACGCGCACTGGTGCAGCGAGGTCGGCATCCACAGCGTTGCTGCGTTCCCCTGCGACGTCGACGGAATCACCGTCGGGGTGCTCACCGTGTCGTCGGAGGACCACCACGGCTTCAGCGCCGCAGACCTCCGCACAGGCCGCGCCGCAGCGGCAGGCATCGTCGAATTCGCCGTCGATCGGATCGGCGCCGACGACGGATGTGTTTGAGGCAGCCCACGATGGGGCAGAATTGCAGCGCACGACCCCGGTGTCCCGGTCGCGACACCTGACCGCGCTACCGGTAGTGAGCCTGCATGCCCCCTTCGACAGAGATCAGCCTGGACGGATCGACCGCTGACGCGCGCCGCGCTCGCCGTGCCGTGCTCGAGCTGCTCGGCGATGGTCCACCCGTCTCGTTCGTGCGCGATGCCGTGCTCCTGACGAGTGAGGTCGTGACGAACGCGACGGCGCACGCACCGGGGCCCGGCCGCTTCCGCGCGTCGTACGCCGCCGGGAAGCTGCGCATCGACGTGACCGACGGTTCCACGCAGCTCCCCGAGATGGCCGACCTCTCGGCGAAGGGCAACGTCCTCGGCGGGCACGGGCTCCGCCTGCTCGACACGATCGCGTCGCGGTGGGGTGTCCATCCCGAACGCCACGGCAAGACCGTGTGGTTCGAGCTCGTCACCACCTGACCGACGTCCCGGTTCGCCGTTGGCTCGACGCGGGGCTCGATCGAACGAGCGAGGCCCGGGCGAACCCGGGCCTCCACGCATTCGTTCAGTTGTTCGTGCGACGGCGCAGGCACCGCGGTGGCGTCACCAGTAGTGGTGTCGACCCCCGACTTCGTGGCCCGAGCGGCCCAGGACGAGCAGCACGAGTCCGACGATCGCAAGGATGACCCCGACGCTCCAGAACAGAGCGAGGCCGGTCAGGAAGCCGATGAGCATGAGGATGAGTCCAGCAACAATCATGTTCTGGAAGTACCCGGACCCGGTGCGATCAAACCGCGAATCCACGATTTCGGCAGTCCGTGTCCCGACGCTCAGCGGCTCAGATGTGAGTGGCAGCCGAGCCGGAACAATGCCGGGCGGACCGACGTTGTGTCAAGCGACCGCTTCGATCGTGAGGACACCATGGAACTGACCGCTCATCTCCCCGACGACCGTCGAGCCCGGGTGGACTCGCGCCTGCAGACCAACCTGATGGCGTGGCTCACCACCGTGTCGCCGGCCGGCCGGCCCGACTCCGTGCCCGTGTGGTTCCTGGTCCGAGACGACGGCAGCATCCTTGTATACAGCCAGCCGGGCAAGGCCAAGCTCCGCAACATCGACGCCAACCCGAACGTCGCCCTGGGGCTCGACGTCACCGACATCGGGCGCGACATCATTCGGGTCGAGGGCACGGCCGCTCACGTCCGGGACCACCCGGCCGCCGACCAGGTCGCCGCATACGCCGCGAAGTACGCCGAGCGGATCGGCGCGATCTTCGGCACGGTCGAGCGGTTCGCCGCTGCGTTCTCCGAGGCGATCGTGATCACCCCGAGCCGTCTCCACGCGTAGGCGCCACCTACAGTGCCGATCGCTGAGCGAACGGAGAACGGGATGAGCACGGAATCAGACAACAAGCTGGTCGTCGAGCGGTTCTGGACGGCCTTGGCCGGCCGCGACTGGGACGGAATGAAGGCGCTCCTCACGGACGACGCCCACTACACCGACATCGGCACGCCCGGCGACGGCGGCTTCGGTCCGGAGGGTGTGGTCGCCCGGTTGAAGATCGGCATCGAGCCGCTCGAGGGCTACGACCACCTGCCGGGAACGAACATGATCGCCGAGGGTGATCTCGTCATGACCGAGCACACCGAGCGCTGGACGTTCCACACGGGCGAGGTCATCGACCACTCCTTCGTGTCCGTGACCCAGCTCCGCGACGGCAAGATCTTCCGTTGGCACGACTACTCCAACATCTCCAACATCACCGACAACGCGCCGAAGTGGTGGATCGAGCACATCATCAACGCCTCGACGCCGTCGCAGTAGCGGTCGATGACGGCTCCGCTCCGCATCGGCGTGCTCGGCGCCGCCAAGATCGTGCCGATGGCGCTGGTCAAGCCGGCGCGCTCGAACCCCGACGTGGAGATCGCCGCGGTAGCTGCGCGTGATCCACAGCGTGCCGCCGCGTTCGCCAAGAAGCACGGCATCTCCACCGTGCACGCCAGCTACGAAGCGCTGCTTGCAGACACCAGCCTCGACGCCATTTACAACCCGCTCCCGAACGGGCTCCACGGGCACTGGACCATGGCCGCCCTCGCGGCCGGTCACCATGTGCTGTGCGAGAAGCCGTTCACGGCCAACGCCGACGAAGCTGAGCTGGTGGCCGATGCCGCAGCCGCCAGCGGTCTCGTGGTGATGGAAGCGTTCCATTGGCGGTACCACCCCGTCGCCGCGCGGATGGTGGAGATCATGCGCAGCGGCGAGCTCGGCGAACTGCGCCACATCGAGACGGCGATGT
Organism: Ilumatobacteraceae bacterium; assembly: GCA_025463305.1. The sequence goes on along the minus strand of JAOBWK010000013.1, from coordinate 12,391 downwards.
GCTTCCCGAACTTCAAGCGTGGCGACATCCGCTGGAACCCCGACCTGGCCGGCGGCACCCTGATGGACGCCGGCTGCTACGCGATCCACTGGGCGCGTACGCTGGCGGGCACCGAGCCGGAGGTGACGGCGGCGACCTCGCTGCTCCGCTCCCCCGGGATCGACCGGCGCACCGTGGTCGACCTGCGGTTCGCCGGCGGGGCGACCGGCCGTGTCACCAGCTCGATGTGGTCCCGGTCGATCCTGCGCCTCATGGCCCGCGCCGAGGGCAGCAGGGGCACGCTCGAGGTCTTCAATCCGATCGCGCCGCAGGCGTACTCGCGGATGACCGTCACGGCCGACGGCACGAAGCGGGTGGAGAAGGTCGCCAGCGACGGCTCGACGTACGCCTACCAACTTCGTGCATTCGTCGCCGCCGTCCGCGACGGCGCGCCGACGCTCACCCCGCCCGCCGAGAGCGTCGCGAACATGCGCGTCATCGATGCCGCCTACCGTGCTGCCGGGCTGCATCCGAGGAGCCCGTCGAAGGTGTCCTGACTCAGGGTCAGTGGTAGAAGTACGGATCGAGCACGTTGACGCGGGTGATCGTGTCGACGGGCAAGCCGTTGCGCTCGGCGGCGACCCGGATGGCGTCGGGGTCGGGACCGTCGTAGATGCAGAACGTCTTCGCCTTGTCGTCGCTGACGTACGAGTGGACCCAGGTCACGCCGAGGTCCAGGTTCGTGTCGACGACGCCGAGGCACACGCCCGCGCCGTCGTCGGTCATCGGGATCTGCAAGCCGTCGGGGAACGTCCGCTCGACCATGTATCGGGGCATGAGTGTTGTCTCCTTGGTTGTGGCCATCGGGCCTGTTCGACAAGGAGGACAGTGCGCCGCGACGCCGTCGCTCACCGTTGCGGAGACGACGCTCGTTGCGTGCTGACGCGCACACATGCCAACACACCTCGAGGGTCGGACGTCAGCCCGCTGCGGCGCGCAGGTCGAGCGCGTGCTGGTCGAGGATCTCGACACGGCCGCGACCGATGGCGACGATGCCGAGCCCGACGAGGTCCTGCAGCACCCGGTTTGCTGTCGGCCGTGTGGTTCCTGCCATGCCGGCGAGCTGCTCCTGCGTCAGCGGCACCGTCCGCGAGCGCTCGTCGGGTGCATCGGCGAACAGCCGCGTGGCGTCGGCGAGGCGGCGCACCACCCGTTGCTCGGCGGAGACGAAGTGGGCTTCCATCACGAGCCGGGTCAACCGCGCCACCTGATCGGCCAGCACCTCGATCAGGAACCGCTGCACGGCCGGATTGGCCTCGCGCAGGTCGTTGACGTCGCGGCTCGACAACGCGAGCGTCTCGAGCGGCTCGAGCGCCACGACGCTCGCCGAGCGGAGAGCGCCGGACAGGAGGGCGAGCTCGCCGAAGGTCTCGCCGACACGCAGCACGTTCAGCGTCGCGGTGTCGCCGGTGAGGGTGACGACCTGGATCGCGACCCGGCCCTTGGCGATGAGGTGCATCGAGTCGCCCTGATCGCCGGCGTGGAACACGGTGTCACCCTTGCGGTATCGGCGTCGGACCGCTGTCTGGATCACCGCCCGCCGGTCGGCCTCGCTCAGACGATCGAGCAGCGAGGCGTCGTCCATCAGAGGAGCTTACGCAGCATCGCCGTTCGGACGTCTCGTGGCGCGGGCTCGGCGCGCGTGGACTCGGTCGTCGGCGCCACGACGTCGTCGTCGTCGACCTCGTCGGCGTCGTCGACCGGTGGCTCGTCGTTGGCGGTCATCCGGTCGAGTGTGCGCCGAGACCATCGCCGGCTCCGTTGCGGCCGGAACGTTCGGCGCGTGCCGGCGCCGACACGTCAGAGCCCGAAGAGGTCGTCGATCTGGCCGCGGTAGTCGGCGAGTGCCTCCACGTCGTCGTCCTGCTCGGCCAGCTCAGCGAGCAGCATCAGCGCCTCACGTACACCCCAGTGCCAGATCCAGATCCGGCCGACGCGGATCGTCTCCGCCAAGGCCGTGCGGGCGTCGTCGATGCGGCCGCGCGCCAGGTGGATCTGGGCCTCGAGGAACAGACGCGGGAGCACCTCGTCTTCGCGCTCCAGGCTGCGCCGTCGGACCTCGGGCAGGAGCGCTTCGGCGGACTCGATGTTGCCGGACCGCAACTCGGCCTCGGCGAGCATCGCGAGGGTCATCGTCCGGTCCAAGCCGCCTTCGATGGCCTGACGATCGACGGCGCGACGGAAGTGTTCGGCAGCACCGACCGGGTCGCGTCGGGCTCTCGCGAGCAGTCCCTGGCCGAACTCGGCGGTCCCGATGCCGGGGCCCGAGCTGCGCCGACGGGCGGAGTCCGTGCTCGCGTCGAACCAGCGCTGGGCGCGATCGAGGTCATCGATGGCGAGGTAGTACTTGCCGATCTGGTAGCGGACCAACGGATCGTGAAGACCGAGGCCCTCGGGGCTCGCCCGGTCCAAGGCCTCGACGACCTCGACCGACCGCTGCCCCTGTCCGTCGCGACGCAACAAGTTGACGTACCACCACGCGACGATCCCGGCCGGACCCGGGCGCGCGGACGACGGCACGACGGAGTGTGCCCACTCGACGTCGGCCATGAGCGACGAGACGTCGTTGGTCGATTCGTCGAGGACCCAGATGCTCGAGAGGATGAGCGCTTCGCTCACTTCGTCACCGAGCGCACGCGCGAGCGCGACACCCTCGGCCTTGATCCGGCGGAGCTCGTCATCGTCGACGAAGTAGAGGATCGCGGCCATCGTCAGGACGTCGAGCCGAGACTGCGGATCGAGGTCTGGCCGCGTGGCGAGTGCCGCATCGATCCAGTCCTGGGTCTCGGTGAGCACGCCGCAGTTGCGCAGGCCCATCGGCCCGGAGCTCGCCACGAGCCGCAGGAGCCGGCGATCGTCGCGCAGGTCGGTCAGGTGCTCGAAGGCCGAGCGCAGGTCCGGCTCCAGGGACCGCAGCCGGGCGATCGCCGGGGACGGTTCCGCGCCCTCGAGCTCCGGACGCAGCCGCCGGCACGCCGCCATGACGAAGTCGGCGTGCCGGTCGCGCAGGGCTCCACGGGCTGATTCCGTGAGGAGCTGCGCGGCGTACGAGCGAACCAGGTCGAGCAGGCGAAACCGACGCGCCGCGCCGTCGGCCGCGCTCGACACGAGCGACTTGGACACGAGGGAGTCGAGCTGTTCGTCGACGGAGTCAGCGCCCGTACCGGACAAGACATCGATGACGCCCGGCAGGGTGAACGACGCCGGGAACACCGACAGTGCTGCCAGCAGCGTGCGCTCCTCGGGCGTGAGCAGCTGCACGCTCCAGTCGATGGTGGCCGTCAGACTTCGCTGCCGCTCCGGGGCGGATGCGGGACCGCGCAGGAGCGAGGTCGACGTCGCCAGCCGCGCGCTCAGCTCAGTGAGGCCGAAGGTCCGCACCCGTGCCGCGGCGAGCTCGATCGCGAGCGGCAGGTGGTCCAGTTGGCAGCAGACGAGTCCGATCGACTCCCGGTCGGCGACGAACGCAGGATCGACCTGTCGAGCCCTGGCCGTGAACAGCTCCGCGGCCGTCGCTTCGTCGAGCACGTCGATCGGGATCTGCCGCTCCCCCACGATGCCGAGCGGTTCGCGACTCGTGGCGATCACGCGCAGCCTGGTCGTGCGCCGCAGCATCTCGGCGACGATCGAGCTCAGCTGCCCGAGCACGTGCTCGCAGTTGTCGATGACGACGAGCGTGGGTGCGTGGTCGACCAGTTCGATCACCGCGTCCAGGTCGGAACGCTCCGCGTCGCCGCCCGCGATCGCGAGGCTCGCGACGAACGTCGCGTCGATCGACGACGACTCGCTGATCGCGGCGAGGTCCACGAACCAGGCGCCTCCGGGGAAGCCGCCCGCCGCCGCGCTCGCCGCCTCCACCGCGAGACGGGTCTTGCCGATGCCACCGGGGCCGACGACGGTGATCAGACGCTCGGCCACGGCCAGCTCGGCGAGCGTGCCGACCGCCTCCGCACGCCCGACGAACGACGTCAGGAACTGCGGCAGGTTGCCCTGCCGGATTCGCTCGGCGCGCGGTGGGGGGAAGTCCGTCGCCAACCCGGGCGCGTCCACCTGGAAGAGCTGCATCGGCTCGACGACGTCACGCAGGCGAACCATTCCGAGATCGACGTAGGACACCTCCGGGGCTGCCGACGCCGCGGGCGCGGACACGATGATCTGCCCGCCGTGAGCGGTCGTGCCGACCCGAGCGCCCTCGTGGACACCGGTCCCGTACGGCTTGCCGCCGACGAGCCACGCCTGCCCGACGTGCACGCCCATCCGGACCCGAGGCGCGGATCCCATCGGCCACTCGGCACCGTCGATCGCCCGTTGCGCATCGATGCAACCGCTGATCGCCGCGCCGGCGTCGGCGAACATCGCGAAGCACGCGTCGCCCTCCGCATCGACGACGCTCCCGCCATGCGTCTCGAACGCGTGCCGCAGTAGGTCGCGATGCCGATGCAGCACCGCGGGGTACCCGGCCCCGAGCTCGGTGAGCACCGCCGTGGACCCCTCGATGTCCGTGAAGACGAACGCGTAGTCCTGCGGCACCGGCGCGTGGACGCCGCGTTCGAGGAGTTCGGCCACCGCGCCACGGTAGTCCGGAGCATGTTGCCCGCGTCCGGCGTTCAGCTGCTCAGTGGGGCGGGCGGGTATCGAACCCGCGACCCAGGGATTATGAGTCCCCTGCTCTAACCACTGAGCTACCACCCCAGTTCTCCGGTCCGGCATGCTCGGCCCGGAAACGCAAACGGGGTCCGCTGAACGGACCCCGCATGGCTCCGAGAGCAGGGCTCGAACCTGCGACCCGCTGATTAACAGTCAGCTGCTCTGCCAACTGAGCTATCTCGGAAAGGCACCCAGAGAGTAGCAGCGCGCCCTGCGACTTCCACGACCATTCACCCACCGGAGTGACCCGCTGAGACGCCCCGTTCACTCGGCGTCGAGGAACTCCTTGAGCTTCTGGCTGCGCTGAGGATGACGGAGCTTGGCCAGGGTCTTGGCCTCGATCTGGCGGACCCGTTCGCGGGTCACGCCGAAGTACTTGCCGACCTCTTCGAGCGTGCGCGCCTGGCCGTCTTCGAGGCCGAACCGCATCCGGACGATCTCCTGCTCACGCTCGCTGAGCTCACCCAGCGCCTCGTCGACCGCAGCGATCAGCATCTTCTTCGCCGCCGCATCGTCGGGCGCGTCGACCGAGCCGTCCTGGATGAAGTCGCCGAGGTTGGAGTCGTCCTCCTCGCCCACCGGCGAGTCGAGCGACAGTGGGTCCTGGGAGATGCGCAGGATGTCGCGCACCCGCTCGACCGGGATCTCGCAGCGCTCGGCGAGCTCGTCGAGCGTGGGCTCGCGCTCCAGCTCCTGGTGCATCTGCCGCTGCATCCGCAGCACGCGGTTCATGCTCTCGACCATGTGCACTGGAATGCGGATCGTGCGCGCCTGATCCGCGATCGAGCGAGTGATCGCCTGACGGATCCACCACGTTGCGTACGTGCTGAACTTGAAGCCCTTGGTGTAGTCGAACTTGTCGACGGCACGCATCAGGCCGAGGTTGCCCTCCTGGATCAGGTCGAGGAGCTGCATGCCGCGGCCGCTGTACCGCTTGGCGATGCTGACGACGAGGCGCAGGTTGGCCTGGATGAGGTTGCTCTTGGCGCGCTGACCGGTGGTGACGACACGCAGGAGACGGCGCTGTTCGGTGCCGTCGAGCGCGTCGCCGCCCTCGTCGAGGGCGGCCGCCGCCGCGTAGCCGGCCTCGATCTGCTGGGCCATCAGCCGCTCTTCGTCACCACTGAGCAGGCCGACCCGGCCGATCTCCTTGAGGTACATCCGCACGGTGTCGCCGGTGGGCCCGGTCTCGTACTTCTCCGACATCCGCTCGGCCCGACGGCGACGACGCTTGACGAGCACACCGGCCGCGTCGTCCTCGTTCGCCTCGACGGGCGCCGGGACCGGGACACCGCTCGGCGGCGTGTCGGACTCCTCGCTGACCTCGTCGACCGCGTCGTCGATCGCGATGCCACGACGCGCCAGCTCGTCGGTGACCTGAGCGAGCACGTCGCCCGTCAGCTCGATGTCGAGCAGAGCCGCGACGGCGTCGTCGGCTCGCACCGAACCCAGCTGCGAACCGGTGACGACGAGGGCATGCCACTTCTGTGCATCGACACCCGGGAAGGGGGGCGGCACGGCTGCTGCGTTCTCGTCGATGTTGGTGTCGCTGTCGGTCAACCGCGCTCCTCGTTGCGTCGCTGCAGCCACCCTAGCAACCACTCCGCGGCGGCTTGAGGTGCCTGAGGGATCAACAACTGCTCGAGGTGCACACGAGCTTCGGAGTCTTCTCGGATGGCGGAATTGTCGGTGATCCGCTTGCGCAGACCGAGCTCGCGACGCACCGTCGCGGCGATCAGGTTCATCGCCTCGATCTCCGGATCGGCGTCGACGTCGGTGACTGCCGCACGCTCGAGGACCTCGCGTGCCTCGGGGTCGGCGGCCTCGATCGCGGCCCCGGCGTTGCCGCCCGACCCGGCCAGCGCGAGGAACGCGCGACGGTTGAGCTCCTCGTTGAACAGCTCCTCCATCAGCCATGGGGCGATGTCGTCCCAACGCTGCATCAGCAGTGCGAGCGCGACGAACTCGGCGTTGTCGGCGACACCACGCTGGCGCTCCTGCGACACGCGCACGGTCGGGTTCCGGTGACGGCGCTCGGCGATGCGCAGGAGGTCGCTCAGCGGCAACCCGGTGTGCGCGGCGACCTCGCCCGCGTACAGCTGGCGGGTCATCAGGTTGGGATGCTCGTTGAGCACGGCCATCGCCTGCTCGCCGACCTTGGCACGCTCTTCCGGCGAGCGCATCGGCTTGCCGAGCATCACCCGGTTGAGCCGGAAGCGCAGGTACGGCAGCGCATCGTGGACCGCCTTGCCGAGCGACGCGGGATCGCTGACGCTGAGCTCGCCGGGATCCTTGCCCTGCGGGAACTGGGCGACGAAGAACGTGACCTTGAACTTCTCCTCCCACTCGTACACCCGCTCGGCCGCGCCCTGGCCGGCGCTGTCGGCGTCGAACGCGAGCACGACCTTGCTGGCGAACCGCTTGAGGATCTGCACGTGCTGCTCGGTCAACGCGGTGCCACACGTGGCGACGGCGCGCTTCACGCCGGCGCTGTGGAACCCGATCACGTCGGTGTAGCCCTCACACACGATGACCTGGTCCTGGGCGACGATGTCGGCCTTGGCCCAGTTCAGCCCGTACAGCGTGCGGCTCTTCGCGTAGACCACCGTCTCGGGCGAGTTCTTGTACTTCGCTGGATCGGTGGAACCGGGCAGCACTCGCCCACCGAACGCGACGGGCTCGCCGGAGTCGGTGAAGATCGGGAACAGCACCCGCCCACGGAAGGAGTCCTGGAGACGGTTGCGCTTGTTCGTGAACGCCAGACCGGTGTCGCGCAGCAGATCGCCTGCCACGCCGAGCTCCCGGCTCATCACGTCCCAGTCGTCGGGCGCCCAGCCGAGCTTGAACTGGCGGGCCACGTCGCCGGCCAGTCCGCGTCGGCGGAGGTACTCGCGAGCGGGACGGGCATCGGGCGAGGTCAGCAGGCGGGCGTGGTACCACTCGACGGCCTTGTCCATCGCCTCGACCAGCTGCTTGCGACGGACGCGCTCCTTGTTCTCACCACCGCTCGTGTAGGTGAGCTGGATGCCGGCCTTGTTGGCGAGCAGCTCGACCGCGCCGACGAAGTCGGTGTGCTCGATCTCCTGGATGAACTTGAAGACGTCACCGCCCGCGGAGCAGCCGAAGCACTTGTAGCGACCCATCTGCTCGGCCACGTTGAACGAGCCGCTCTTCTCGGCGTGGAAGGGGCACAGGCCCACCCAGTTCTTGCCCTGCTTGCGCAGCGCCACGTAGCCCTGGACGATGTCGACGATGGAGACCGTGGAGCGGATCCGCTCGATGTCTTCGTCCACGATGGCCACGCGCCGAGACTACCGGAGGCCTGCGCGAGCCGATCTGGGTGCGCGGGGCCGTTCGAGCGCAGGTGCAGTCAGGCCGTCGGGGGCAGTTCGACCAGGTCGATGTCGTCGTCGCTGTCCCCCGGCGGGCCGAACTTCAGCGACGCGACGACCGCCGCAGCGAGCACGACGCCGATCACGATCAGCGACAGTGGACCGGAGATCTCGAACCAGCGGTGGATGATCATCTTGATCCCCACGAACGCGAGGATGACGGCCAGGCCCTGCTGCAGGTAGGTGAACTTGGCGTGCAGCTGGGCGAGCAGGAAGTACAGCGCACGCAGGCCGAGGATCGCGAACGCGTTCGAGGTGAAGACGATGAACTGCTCGCGGCTGACGGCCAGCACGGCCGGCACGGAGTCGACGGCGAACAGCACGTCGGTGGTCTCGACGAGCACCAGCACTGCGAACAGCGGCGTGGCGAGGCGCTTCGCGTTGACCTTGGTGAACAGCTTCTGGCCGTCCATCTCGGGCGTCGACGGCACGACCTTCTTGACGAGCCGGAACGCGAAGTTCTCCTCCGGGTTCATCTCCTCGTCCTGGCCGCGCAGCAGCTTGATCGCGGTGTAGATCAAGAACGCGCCGAAGATGTACAGGATCCAGTCGAACTTCGAGATCAGCGCGACACCGGCGAAGATGAAGATCGCGCGCAGCACCAGTGCGCCGAAGATGCCCCAGAACAGCACCCGGTGCTGGTACAGCGCCGGCACCGCGAAGAACGTGAAGATCAGCGCCCACACGAACACGTTGTCGATCGAGAGGCTGTACTCGATCAGGTAGCCGCTGAAGTACTCACCGCCGGCCTTGCCGCCGAAGCCGATCACCACCGCGACCCCGAACGACACCCCGACGGCGACCCACATCAGGGTCTCCAGCGCGGCGCGCTTGGACTTCAGCACCTTCGGCGTGCGGTGCAGGACGAGGATGTCCAGCATCAAGAGCACGACGATGAGCCCGAGCGTGGCGAACCACGCCCAGGCGGGCACCGAGATGTCAGCGAAGCCCGACTCCTTCTCCTTGGCGAGAAGGGCTCCGATGGCGGCGACGTTCGTCAAACGAGAGCTACTTGGTGTCGCTCTTCGTCTTGCCGGATGACGCGATCACGGCCTGCGCGGCAGCGAGGCGGGCGATCGGCACGCGGAACGGGCTGCAGCTGACGTAGTCGAGGCCGGCGTCGTAGAACAGGGCGATGCTCTCCGGATCGCCACCGTGCTCGCCGCAGACACCGATCTTCAGCTTGGGCTTGGTGGCCCGGCCGCGCTGCACGCCGATGCGGACGAGCTCGCCGACGCCACCGACGTCGATGGTCTCGAACGGGTTGCGCTTGAGCAGGCCCTGCTCGAGGTAGGCGGGCATCATCTTGCTCTCGATGTCGTCGCGGCTGAAGCCGAACGCCATCTGGGTGAGGTCGTTGGTGCCGAAGCTGAAGAAGTCGGCCTCCTCGGCGATCTCGTCGGCGCGGATCGCGGCGCGAGGCGTCTCGATCATCGTCCCGATGGTCACGTCGGGCTTGTTCTTGAGGCCCTTCACGGCGATGTCGATCTCGGCCTGGACCCAGCTGCGGGCGAGCGCCATCTCCTCGCGGGTGACGGTGAGCGGGATCATCACCTCGACGATCGGGTTCTTGCCCTTCTTGCGCAGCGTTGCGGCTGCGGCCATCAGGGCCTTGACCTGCATCGCGTAGAGGCCCGGCTTGACGACACCGAGGCGCACACCGCGGGTGCCGATCATCGGGTTGTGCTCGCTCCACTCCTCGGCGGCCCTGAGCTCGGCGGTCTCGCGCTTGCTCAGCGGCGTGGAGGCCTGCTTGACGCGCAGCTCCTCGACCGACGGCAGGAACTCGTGCAGCGGCGGGTCGAGCAGACGCACCGTGACGGGCAGGCCGTCCATCGCCTCGAGGATCTCCTCGAAGTCGATCTGCTGGACGCGGCCGAGCTCGGCGAGCGCCTTGGTCTCCTCCTCCGGCGTGTCGGCGAGGATCATCTCGCGCACCACGGGGAGGCGGTCCGGGGCGAGGAACATGTGCTCGGTGCGGCACAGGCCGATGCCCTCGGCGCCGAGCTGGCGGGCGTTGGCCGCGTCGTCGCCGGTGTCGGCGTTGGCGCGCACGCCGAGCTTGCCCTTGCGGACCGCGTCGGCCCACTCGAGGATCGTGAGGAACTCCTTCGGCGGCTCGGCCGCGGCGAGCTCCATCTCACCGAGCACGACCTCACCGGTGGACCCGTCGAGGCTGATGCTGTCGCCGAGGCTGACGGTGACGTCGCCGACGGAGAACGAGTTGCCACTGATCTTGATCGCGTCGGCGCCGACGATGGCGGGCGTTCCCCAACCACGGGCGACGACGGCCGCGTGGCTGACGAGGCCGCCGCGGGCGGTGAGGATGCCCTGGGCCACCATCATGCCGTGCACGTCTTCGGGGCTGGTCTCGCTGCGGACCAGGATGACCTTCTCGCCACGCTCGTGCGCGGCAACGGCGTCGTCGGCGGTGAAGTAGACCTTGCCGACCGCCGCGCCGGGAGATGCAGCAAGTCCCTTGGCGAGGACCTTGCCCTTGTTCGCGAACTGCGGGTGCAGCACCTGATCGAGGTGCTCGGCGGCGACGCGCATGATGGCTTCGTTCTTGCTGATCTTCCAGCGCTGGTCGCCCTTGCCACTGCCCTTGGTCATCTCCACGGCCATCCGCAGCGAGGCCGCGCCGGTGCGCTTGCCGACGCGGGTCTGCAGCATCCAGAGCTTGCCCTGCTCGATGGTGAACTCGGTGTCGCACATGTCGGTGTAATGACGCTCGAGGCGAGCGAAGATGTCGAGCAGCTCGGCGTGGATCTTCGGGAAGTGGGCCTTGAGACCGTCGAGGTCTTCGGTGTTGCGGATGCCTGCGACGACATCTTCGCCCTGAGCGTTGACGAGGTAGTCGCCATACGGCTTGTTCTCGCCCGTGGCGGCGTTGCGGGTGAAGCCGACACCGGTGCCGCTGTTCTCGTCGCGGTTGCCGAAGACCATCGTCTGCACGTTGACCGCGGTGCCGAGGTCGTGGCTGATCCGCTCACGCACGCGATAGGCGATGGCGCGGGCGCCGTTCCAGCTCGCGAACACGGCCTCGACCGCGCCCCGGAGCTGCTTGGTGGGATCCTGCGGGAACGGCTTGCCGGTGTGGCGCTTGACGATGCCCTTGTAGGTCTCGCACAGCTTCTTCAACACTGCGGCCGAGATCGCGGCGTCGTTGTGCGCGCCGGATGCTTCCTTGGCCGCTTCGAACTCGTGCTCGAACGGCTCACCGGGGACGTCCAGCACGATCCGGCCGTACATCGCGATGAAGCGGCGGTAGCTGTCGTAGGCGAACCGCTCGTCCCCTGTGACGGCCGCGATGCCCTTCACGCTCTTGTCGTTGAGGCCGAGGTTGAGGACCGTGTCCATCATCCCGGGCATCGAGAACTTGGCCCCGGAGCGCACGCTGACGAGCAGCGGATCGGCGGGATCGCCGAGCTTGCGGCCCATCGCCTTCTCCAGTGCGGCGACCTGCGTGGCGATCTCGGCGTCGAGACCGGCGGGCCAACCGCCGTGCATGTACGCGCGGCAGGCGTCGGTGCTGATCGTGAAACCGGGCGGAACGGGCAGCTTCAACACGCTCGTCATCTCGGCGAGGTTGGCGCCCTTGCCGCCGAGGAGGTCTTTGTACTCCATCGGGGGGCGGCGGTGCTTGTGGGAGAAGGAATAGACGTACGACACGGGGATCGAGTGGAGGTGACAACCCTCGGCTGCGGGCTGTTACCCGCAGGTACGTCATAGGATCACGACATGAGCACCACACCCGGTCTGCGCATCTTCGGTTTCCCCGTCGATGTCCGCCCGGGCTTCGTCGTGCTGCTCGGTCTGTTCGTGGTCCTCTACTCCGGTCAGGGTCAGGGCGAGTTCGGCATCTGGCTCGCCGGCTCGGTCGGCGTGTTCACGCTGTGCCACGAGCTCGGCCACGCCTTCGCTGCTCGTGCCACAGGAGCCGAGGCCAGCATCGCACTCGACTTCCTGGCCGGCTACGCGTCGTTCGAGCCGACGCGGCCGTTGAAGCGCTGGGAGCGTGCGGGCATCTCTCTCGCCGGACCGGCCACCCAGATCCTGCTCGGCATCGCTGTGCTGGCGGTGATGCGGGTCAACCCGTTCGACTCGCACGTCATCCACGGCACCGCGTCGTCCCTCGCGGTGTGGTTCGCCGGTCCGGTGCTGGGCCTGATCAACCTCGCCCCGATCCTGCCCCTGGACGGCGGCAACATCCTCATGGCAGGCCTCGACCTGTTCCTGCCCGGCCGCTCGCGCACGGTGATGATCTACTTCAGCATCGTCGTCACCGCGATCGCACTCGTCGTCGTGGGGCG
>JAOBWK010000109.1 GCA_025463305.1 Ilumatobacteraceae bacterium | reverse complement strand
GGTTGTTCGGCGGCGTGGTCGCAGGCGGCGTCGTCGCAGGCGGCGTCGTCGCAGGCGGCGTCGTCGCAGGCGGCGTCGTCGCAGGCGGCGTCGTCGTAGGCGGCGTCGTCGACTGCGTCGTCGTGGGCGGCGTCGTCGCAGGCGGCGTCGTCGCAGGCGGCGTCGTCGTAGGCGGCGTCGTCGACTGCGTCGTCGTGGGCGCGGTCGACGTCGGCGCCGTCGGCGGCGTGGTGTTGTCGGGCGGCGAGCTTGCCGTGAGGGCTCCCGGCCCGAACCAGCCCTGGATGTCGACAACCACCTGCGTGCTACCGCTGTGGTTGTAGATCACGACTTTGCCGTCGGCACCCACCGTGGCGATGACGAGGTTGGACACCGTGCGGCCGGCATCGGCGTTGACGTTGCTGGTGGTGTTCCGGGGGGCACCGGACGGATACACGTCGAGGTACGTCGCCGATGTGCCTTCGGTGGCGACGACGTCGAGGGCGACCGCCGTCGCTCCGGTCGCGGGCACCCCGGCGACGCCCGCCACGCCGAGGTCGATGCTGCTGTCCGGCCCGATCGGCTCGGCCGAGGAGCGGGTGTCGAGCAGCCGGGACGGGCTCAGCGCGTGGAATGCCGCTGTGGGTGCGGCCGCCGTCGCCGGCGAGGCCGCGAACCATCCCTGGACGTCGACGACCACGTTGGTCGAGCCGGCGTGGTTGTAGATCGTCACCTTGCCGCCGGCACCGACCTTGGCGATCACGAGGTTGGCCACCGTCGCCCCGACGTCGGCGTTCAGAGTGCTTGTCTCGCTCGGCGTCTCGCCCGTCGGGTACACGTCGAGGTAGGTCGACGCTGTTCCCTCGGTGGCGACGACGTCGAGCACGACGGCGTCGACCCCGGTGGCCGGTACCCCGCCGACGTCGGTGACGGTCAGGTCCATCGTGCTGTCTGCGCTGATCGGCTCGTTGGTGGTCCGTGTGTCGAGCAAGCGGACCGGATCAAGTCCGTTCAGGGTCGATGCGTTGGACGCGTCGGCCGCCCCGAACCACCCCTCGATGTCGACGACCACTTGAGTGTTGCCGGCGTGGTTGTAGATCGTCACCATGCCGCCGGACCCAATCTTGGCGATGACCAGGTTGGACACGGTGGCGTCGCGATCGGCGTTGACGCTGCTAGCTACGGCCGGAGACTCGCCAGATGGGTACACGTCGAGGTACGTGTTCGCGGTGCCGTCGGTGGCGACGACGTTGAGGACCACGGCATCGACGCCAGTCGAGGGAACCCCCGCCATTCCTGTCACGCCGAGGTCGAGCGTCTGATCAGGGCCGATCGGTGAGCTCGTGAGCCTGGTATCGAGCAGCCGGACCGGGTTGAGGCCGTGGTAGGCGCCTTCCTCAGCCGCCGCAGATGTGGACGGCGCGACGGCTCGCGTCGCTGGAGCTGCCGCCATCGACGGCGTCGCAGCAGCCAGGGGCAGGCTTGCCCCGACCAGCATCGCCGCGGACGCGTGTCCGACGATCCGTCGCCAGGTGTTGCGGCGAGTGCGCCGTTGGTTCGACTCGGCTCGGTCGAGGTCCCGATCGCTCGTGCTCATGCGTCGTGCTCCACGTCATTCGTGGAGCGGCGCAGGAAATCGACGAGCTCCCCGACATCTCCAACCAGGTGGCGTTCCCCCGTTTCGACGTTCTCGGCCTGGCCGACCACCTCCCCAGCTCGCAGGTGGTCGTTGAGCAGCCGGAGGACGAACGAGACGGTCACGGGGGTGACAGTACGAATCGGGCGTACCACCGGCGTACCACCGCTCGACCGCGGCCCCGGCCCCGGAACCGTCCTCCGGCTCGGCGCGGTCCGCACTGCTCGGCGTGCGGTGGACCGAGGCCATCGCGAATCACTCGTTCGAGTGACTGTGGTTCGCGGTGTTTCAGTCGTGAGCCAGTGGGCATAGAGGTGCGCTCGTCGGGTTCCCGCTTCCAACCCATCCGATCGGGGGCCCGACGAGCGTGTTCACCCCCGTTCGAAGAACGCACTGGCCGGGACGCTGGCGATCTACGCGTGGTTCGCCATCTGGTCCACACGGCCAACCGCGACGGGATCAGCGGGCCTGTCCCTGTCGTCGGACGGGCTGTCGTCACCGACCACGACAGCGACGACGAACGCGGTCATGACCATCAGGTCATGCGCCGGCGCCCGGGGTGGGTGGTCCCCCGCGGGGCGCTCTCCGGATCACCGCGCTCGGAAGCGAGTTCCCCGGACCCTACGAGAGCCGCCAGCGTCGACGGGCTGGTTCTCGGCGTGGCCGTGAACCCGGCGATCAATCCGAGCACGTTCGAGGCGCCCGCCGCACGACGGGTTCCGATGAGAGCCCGCGTCATCGGCGTTCATCGTTGACCACGGGGTGCGAACGTGCTTTCACTCGGTGCGGAGTGCGGTGACGGTTCGGACCGAGGCTGCCCACTTGGCCGGCAGCAGCGCGCCGAGCAGTGCGATCACGATGCCACCGCCGGCGAGGAAGGCGAGCTCAGGTCGGGTGAAGACGACGAGGACCGAGCGGGGCAGGCGGACGCCGGCAGCGCGACCCATTGCCGGCATCACGATGTGGTGGGCGAGGAGCCCGATCGGCACGCCGAGGAGCCCGCCGATCACGCCGACAACGGTGACGGAGGCGAGGACCATGCTCACGGTCTGCCGGGGTGTCATCCCGAGCGCCGTGTGCACCCCGAGGTCGTGGAGGCGATCGCGGGTGTCGAGGACGACCGAGTTCAGCACCCCAAGTGCTGCGACGACGATGAGCGTGAGCGTGAGCGCCGCGGTGAGCGCTTCGAGTGCGGCGATCTGGTCGCTCCCGTTTCGAGTCGAGGCACCGGGAACAGCACTGACATTGAACGGTTGGAGGGCGGCATCGAGCGTGGTGATGTAGCTCGCGGCGTCGGTGCCCCGGGTGAGCCCGATCGAGAACTGGTCGGGGACGAGGTCCGGGTCTGCAGCCGCGATGGTCTGGCGATCGGTAAGAACCTCCATGTCCTGCGTGTGCGGATCGAAGACCTCGCCGACGAGGTGGATCTGGAGGGTGTGTCCATGATCGAGGAGTGACACGGTGTCGCCGAGCTTCGTGCCGGTGGCCGTCATGAATGTGCCGGGTACCACGGCATCGCCCGGCTGCTGGAACCAGTGGCCAGTGACGAGCTGGTAGCCGGACCAGGTGGCGTCGCCGCTGAACGCGTAGACGGTCGTCGAGCCGGCCCGCCCGGGGATGATGACATCGGTCGATCCGACGGAGAAGGAGCGCGCGGTGCCCGGCTCGGCGGCGATCAACGCCGAGATACGCGCCGCATCGGCAGCGGTCGTGTCGGGTGGTGTCGATCCGTCACGGTTGATCTGCTTGGGTCCGTTTGCTTCGCCGTTGGTTCCCACCACGACATCCGCGTTGTCATGGTTCTTCGCCTGCTGCACGGCCGCCAATGATTTGCTGAGCCCCACTGCGAACGTGACGGACGTCGCGCCGAAGACGATGGCGAGGGCCAGCGCCGCCGTTCGCATCGGCCTGGCAAACGGTTGGGCGAGTCCCAACGTCACCGGTCGCGGGAGGGCGATGCGACCGGCGATGCGGGAAGCGGCTCGTCCCCGTCCGGTGTGTGGCGCGCGTCCGGTCGCGAGCGCAGCGGTCGCGGTCATCCGGCCTCCACGCCATGCAGCGGCGATCGATGCTGCGGCCACGACAAGGATTGCTCCGATCGCGACGGCGGCGTCGATCGGGAGATCCATCGACGAGCCGATCGTGCCGTAGACCTGGTCTGCGGTCGACAGGACCGGGTTGGTGAGGGCTGTGCCGGCGATGACACCGAGTCCGATGCCGAGCAGGGCTGGAATGAGTGCCTGGGATGCGTATGCGCGCACGACCTGACCGGGCGTGAAGCCGAGGGTCTTGAGGATCCCGATCCGGTGAAGTCCGGAGCTGACCGAGCCCGCAACGACGCCTCCGACCACGAGCACCGACATCACGATGCCGAGCGCGCCGAACGCGATCAGGAACGGCACGAAGAGGGCGACGCTGCGGTCTGCTGCCCGCTCGAGGTCGAGCCACGATTGCGTACCGGCGACCGCAGTCGTGCCGGCCGCAGCTGAGATCGCCGCGCGGTCGCGCGACATGTCGGCGGCTGTGCTCGCGTGGTCGAATCGGTACAGCATCTGCTCCCCATCGGGGCGCCCGGTGGCCGAGAGGGCTCCGATCTCGTCCGGCACGACCCACGCATCGGCGGTCCGGCTGACGGAATGAACGGCACCGACGATCGTCAGCACCGGCCCGCCGGGCAGGTCAGGGAAGCTGATCGTCGCGCCGATCTCGGTCGGCAGGTTTCCGTCTACGGCCACCGCCACCTCACCTCGGCCCGTGGGCCAACGCCCATATTCGATGCTCATGGCGTCGATCGAGCGGTCGGCGCTGGTGCGGCCGACGATGGTGGCGGGGGACAGGGTGATCGATGTCGGCGTTCCGGTCGGCGCGCCGGCACCTGGGTGGAACGTGGGCGACACGGTGACGGTTGCGAACGGACCTGCTGCCTCTGTCACGCCGCTCGCTGTCGTCGTTGCGTGCAGCTCGGCGGGCGTCGTGGTCGAGCTGAACGCCACGCTGAGGTGGGCGCCGTGCTGTTGCCCGAACGAACGGTCGAACGGTGCGGCCGACACGCGCAGCAGCGTGAGGCCGAGAACGGCCGAGGCGACGGCCACGAGCGCGGCGATCACCGTGACGATGGTTTGAGTGCGGCGCCGGCGGACGCCGGCCCGGACCACGCCTCCGAGCGAGCTCACTTCCCGACCGCAGCGTGGGTCGCGTCGAGTTGACGATCGTCGAGGCGGCCGTCGCGGAGCCGGACCGCTCGCGCGGTGGTTCGCGCCGCGAACGCTTCATCGTGGGTCACGACGATGATGGTCTGACCGGCCGCGTTCAGGTCGCACAGCAAGCGGCTGACGTCCGCGCTGGCTGCGCTGTCGAGGGCGCCGGTGGGTTCGTCGGCAAGCAGCACGGGCGGACGGTTCACCATGGCCCGGGCAACCGCGACCCGCTGACGCTCTCCGCCGGAGAGCCGTCCCGGGTAGGCGTGGGCGAGGTGCCCGATGCCGAGCGAGTCGAGCAGCGCCGTTGCGCGCGCCGTCGCCGGGCGTCGTTTGACGCCCGTGAGGCGTGCGCTGAGCGCGACGTTGTCGACGACGGTGAGATCATCGAGCAGGTTGAAGAACTGGAAGATCATGCCGATCGTGCGGCGCCTGTACAGGGCCGAGGCCTTCTCGCCGAGCGAGGAGACGACGACACCGTCGACGGTCACCGAACCGGTGGTGGGTCGGTCGAGACCGGCGATCAGGTTGAGCAACGTCGACTTGCCGCTGCCGGAGGGGCCGAGGATGGCGACGGCCTCGCCGCGGCCGATCGTCATCGTCACGCCGTCCAGCGCCGCCGGACCGTCGTCGTAGATGCGGCGGGCCTGGGCGATCTCGATCACGGGTGACGTCATGAGGCGAAGGTACGGAACACGGTGCAGTCGGCGCATCGGCCACGGGAGCGCTTCGCTCTCCTGCCTGCGGATGACGCGATGCCGGCGTCATCCTTTCGATGTAGGCCGCGCGACGCTGAGATCACTCCTCCGGCGCACGACGATGGAACTCGACGTCGGCGAGAATGGGACGGTGCCGAAGCCAGCGGACCGGATCATCACGCGCCTCACGCGCTCCGACGCTGTCTTGCCGACCCTCGAGCGTCGCGATCAAATCATCGACATCGCCGTGGCCGTGATCCTCGGCCTCGTCGGGGCCCGCTACGCCCGATCGTCCGCGGATCTGATCGGGCCGAAAGGCCCGCAGTATGCCTCCCGAGGGTTGCTGACGTCCACCGGTTGGAGCGGGTTCGCCGTCGCGGTCGCGGGCGCGGCGCTGCCCCTCGCGTGGCGGCGGCGGTTCCCGCTGGGCGTGCTCTGGGTGGTGATCGTGGCGTCGGTCATATTGCGCCGAGAGTCCCCCGACGTCGCGTTCTACGCCTGCATCATCCTGAGTGTTGCGGTGTACAGCGCGGCGGCGTACAGCCCCAAGCGCGCCGCAACGATCGCCACCCTGCCCGTGGCCGCGCTCGTGCTCGTGACCCTCTTCAAACGAGCGAGCCTTCCCGAGTTCCCGCACAAGTATGTCGCGCTGCTCGTCATGGTCCCGCTGATCGTTGCCGCCTACGGCTTCCGGGGGTGGGTGCATCGGGCCGACGACGCGCACGCCCACCTCGCCGAGATCGAGGCTCGCCAGCAGCTCACGCTGCAGCACGCCGTCGATCAGGAACGGGCGCGCATCGCACATGAGTTGCACGACGTCGTCACCCACAACGTGAGCATGATGGTGATCCAGGCAGGCGCAGCGCGAACCATTCTCGACTCGTCGCCCGCAAACGCTCGTGACGCGCTCGTCGCTGTGGAAGCCGGCGGACGCGCTGCCCTCACTGAACTCCGTCACGTCATGGGACTGCTCGCCCCGACCGCCGACGGCAACGAACCGGATCCCGCCGGCGCGCTTGCGCCACAACCCGGGCTCGACAGCGTCGAGACCCTCGTGCGCGGCATGCGCGACGCAGGGCTGGCCGCTGAGCTGACCGTTCGTGGCCCTCACGTCGTGCTTCCGTCGGGCGTCGATCTCGCTGCGTACCGGGTCGTACAAGAAGCGCTGACGAACACGATGAAGCACGCGGTAGGAGCGCGGGTGCAGGTCACCATCGATCGTTCAGCCTCCGACATCTCCGTGTCCGTCGTGGACACTGGCGGCAGATCAGGCGCGAACGCCGCAACCGGCACCGGGCGCGGTCTGATCGGGCTACGCGAACGACTCGCCGTCTACGGAGGCACGCTGCAGAGCGGGCCCAGCCTCAACGGCGGCTACCTCGTCCACGCAACGATCCCGGTGGACCACGCATGACAGAAGCGCTGCGCGTCGTGATCGCCGACGACCAGGCCCTCGTTCGCTCAGGCTTCCGCATGATCCTCGCCGCCAACGAGATCCAAGTCGTCGCCGAGGCGTCCACCGGCCAAGAAGCGATAGACGCCGTCCGTCGCGAGCGGCCCGATGTCGTGCTCATGGACATCCGGATGCCCGAGATGGACGGGCTCGAAGCGACCCGTCGAATCATGGCCGACCCCACCGCGACCGAGCCTCCACGCATCATCATCCTGACCACGTTCGACCTCGATCAGTACGTGTACACCGCTCTCGCCGCCGGAGCCAGCGGCTTCTTGCTCAAGGACGTCACACCCGAGCACCTCGTCGCAGCCGTGCGGCTGATCAAGTCCGGCGACGCACTGCTGTCACCGACGATCACTCGCCGGCTGGTCCAGCGGTTCGCCCGGGAACCAGCCGAACCCTCGCCGATCCATCGCGACCTCGCCACGCTCACCGCCCGCGAGCTCGAGGTACTCAGCGCGCTCGCACTCGGCCTCAGCAACGCCGAGCTCGCAACACGGCTGTTCCTGTCGGAAGCCACTGTGAAGACACACGTCGCGCGGATCCTCGCCAAGCTCAACCTGCGCGACCGCGTCCAGGCCGTCGTTGTCGCCTACGAGACCGGCCTCATCACTCCATCGACGCCCGAGCGGCCGTTGCTGTAAGCGATCGACGACCTTGAGTTCCGCGACATCTGGTGTTCGTCGCGGCCCCGGACTGGGCTCCACGAGTGGCGGAGTTCTGAACGTCCGGCCTCGCGGTGTCGTCAACGGACGGGCACTCGATTCGGGCAGCCGACTCCGTCAGCTCGGCTTACCGAGCTCACGCCAGCTGCGTTCGCCGATCTCGACGTCGAAGTGCTTCGCAGCCTCCTTGATGTTCGCGAACGCCGCATCGCGCTCGGCATCGCTGACATCGGTCACCTGATCGAACCGCGCCAAGGCGTTGCGCACATGCTTCGCATCGACCAAGGGCTCCTTGCGCTCCTTCGGGAACGCAAAGACGGAGTCGGGGAGCCGGTCGCGCTTGGCGGACGTCAGCTCACCGTGGACGGTGTGGGGCTTGAAGGTGGCCATGGTCCGAGAATTCCCCCAGCGGCGGACGGTCAGACGCGACACCGTCGATGCGCATCGAACGCCGTCGTGCAGACGTCGGAGTCGTGAAGGGCCTCAGAGCAGCTCCCAGAGGGTGCGTTTGGATGGGCAGAGCTGGCGAGTCCACCGATCGCGGCGCCTACTTGAACGATGTCGTTGTCGGCGGTCGCGGTGCCGGTGATCGACATCGTGCTCGCGTCTGTCGGCATGCTGCTCTACGCAGCAAGGCGGCTGGTCAGCGCTGCACTTCCAGGTGACACCGACACCAAGGGCTGGGTCAAGCGCATCGGCTTCGTCGTCGTGACCGGCCTCGGCTTCGTCGCATACGGTCTGTTCTGCCTGACGACCTTGACCCACCGCCGTCTCGAAGCACCCTGATCGACCGAAGCAACTTGGTGGCGTGCCCACGCGCGTTCACGCCCCCAGCCCGCTGAGTCGGCTTGGGACAGCGAACTCCCGATCGCGTCACTGAATCCGAAGCATTACTAGGATCATCGTCCACGAGATCCGGGTGCGAAGCCCGGTTGCTGGATCGGATGGGGAGGGGCAGGAACGGGCGATCGCTGGTGCTCGTCGAGGACGACGCCGGTGACACGTTGTTGGTGACCGAGATGTTGTCGGAGGTCGCCCCGGACATGTCGCTCATGTGCTTCGCGACCCTCCAGTCAGCGCTGGACCAGTGGCCTCCTGATGCTGATTGCGTTCTGCTGGACCTGGGTCTCCCGGATGCGATCGGATTGTCGGCGTTGGAGAAGCTCCGCGCACAGGTCCCCGATGTGCCTGTGGTCGTTCTGACCGGTCGCATCGACGACGGCATCGGCCCCGAGGCTCTTGCGGCTGGAGCGCAGGACTTCCTCGTCAAGGGTCGGGTCGACGGCCCAGGGCTGGAGCGGTCCGTGCGCTACGCCGTCGAGCGCGGACGGGCCGCCCAGGACCGGCGCGAGTTCATGGCTGCGGAGCTGCGCGCGCAGGAGAACGCCCGACTGCAACGCGGTTTGCTACCAAGTCCGTTGATCAACACCACGGACCTCGCTCTTGCGCTCTTCTATCGGCCCGGCAGTGACAGGGCGTTGCTCGGCGGTGATTTCTATGACGTGGTGCAGACTCCCACCGGCGTGCACCTGCTGATCGGGGACGTGTGCGGTCATGGCCCGGACGAGGCGGCGCTGGGAGTCGCTCTCCGGATCGCATGGCGAACGTTGGTGCTGGCCGGACACTCCGGGCCGGAGGTCGTGCGAGGCGTCGAGCAGGTGCTGCTGGCCGAGCGTCAGGACGTGCGGTTCGCCACCATCGCCATGGTGTCGCTGAACCCGACGCTGACCGAGGCGGACGTGCTGTTGTGCGGCCATCCCGCGCCGTTGCTGATCCAAGGCCGCGACGTCCGCGAGCTGACGGGGCGAGCGCTGCCGATCCTGACCCTCCTGCAGGACAGGACGATCGAGCCGTTCACCGTCGACTTGGAAGGCGATTGGGGTCTGCTGATGTTCACGGATGGCTTGGTCGAGGGACGCGCGACACCGGGTGCGAGTGCCCGCTTCGGCGTCGATGAGCTCGCGCGTCAACTGCAGTCACTCGTCGTGGCGGGCACTTCTCGCCCGGACCTGGCTCCGACGCTGCTTGCCGAGGCGGAGCGATGCAACGGCGGTCCGCTGACGGACGATGTCGCCGTGCTGCTGGTCGGCAGCTCTGGCTGGTGGTCTTGAGGGTGCCTGTCCGGCATGGATGGTCCGGTTGGACGCTCGCGCGCAGGCTCCGGATCGCGCTGGTGGCGCTGTCACTCCTGCTCGTCCTCGCGGGGCTCACGCTCGTGGTGGTCCTGCGACAGGCCGATCGGGCGCTGTCCGACCAGGCGCAGCGGACGTTCCCGGCTCGCCTCGCGGCCAGCCAGCTGCTGACATCATTGGTCGACCAGGAGACGGGCCTGCGCGGGTACGCACTCACGGGGGACCAGCAGTTCCTGGAGCCGTATCGACAGGGCCTCGTCGACGAGCAGGCGGCGCGAGCGGCCCTCGAACGTTTCGTCCAACCGGGCGACGGTGCCCGGCTCTCGCTACTGACCGTCGATGCCGCGATCACGGCGTGGCGCGATCAGTACGCCTCCTTGCGCACCGGGGGCGAGGCCGGCGCCGGAACGGACGAGACCATCACGTTCGGCAGACAGCTCTTCGACAGGGTGCGCCAGACCAACGCTGACCTCGACGCTCAGCTGGCGCGTCAGTTGACGACCGCTCGAGAAGCGGCCGACCGTGACCGACACATCGTCGTCCTGGTCCTCGCATTGATGGCCGTGTTCCTCGTTGTCGCAGTCGTCGGTCTGCTGCGAGCGCTGAAGATCGCCGTGCTGCAACCCTTGGACCGATTGGCCGCGCAGGTCAGAGTGGTGTCTCGAGGCGAGCACGCTGCGTCGATCCGCCCTGAAGGGCCTCCCGACATCCGTGAGATGGGCGAGGATGTCGAGTCCATGCGGCTCGAGCTCGTCGGCGTCCTCGCCGAGGTGGAGAGCCAGCGGCAAGGGCTTGAGCGCAAGGCGGCCGAGCTCGCCCGATCCAACGCGGACCTCGAGCAGTTCGCGTACGTCGCTTCTCACGACCTCCAAGAACCGCTCCGCAAGGTCGCGAGCTTTTGCCAGCTGCTCGAACAGCGGTACAGCGGAAAGCTCGACGACCGCGCCGATCAATACATCGCCTTCGCGGTTGACGGCGCGAAACGCATGCAGCTCCTCATCACCGATCTGCTCACCTTCAGTCGGGTCGGCCGTACCAGCGATGGTTTCGTCCCCGTTGACCTCGCCGTGACGGTCACCAGAGCCTGGGACGGACTGGGCGACCAGACGCGAACGACCGGCGCGCAGCTCGAGCTCGAGCTCGCGCAGGCAGGCCTCGTCCACGGCGATGCGTCCCTCCTGCAGATGCTGCTCACCAACCTGTTCGGAAACGCCGTGAAGTACCGCCGCCAAGACCTGACTCCCGTGGTTCACGTCAAGGCGACGGCGGAGGAGACGGCGCACGGACCGATGGTCCGAGTCGACGTCGCGGACAACGGCATCGGCATCCCCGAGGAATACGCAGAGAAGGTGTTCGTGATCTTCCAGCGGCTCCACGGTCGCGACGAGTACGAAGGAACGGGCATCGGCCTCGCCCTGGCGAAGAAAGTGGTCGAGTTCCACGGTGGCGCCATCAGGGTGCTTCCCTCCCCCCTCGGGGGAACCTGCGTGTCATTCACCCTTCCACTCGAGGAGAGCTCCACCCATGTCTGAGCAAGCACCGTCGCAGCCCATCGAGATCCTCCTCGTCGAAGACGATCCCGGTGACGTGCTCATGACACAAGAGGCCTTCGCCGACTACAAGATCGCCAACCGGCTCAACGTCGTCTCGAACGGAGAGGACGCGATCGCCTACCTCCGCAAGCAGGGTCGCTTCGCCGACGTCACCACTCCGGACCTGGTGCTGCTCGACCTGAACCTTCCTCGGCGGGACGGGCGCGAGGTCTTGCTCGACATCAAGGGCGATCCCCACCTCCGGCGCATTCCTGTCGTCATCCTGACGACGTCCGAAGCGGAGGAGGACGTGATCGCCGCGTACGACCTGCACGCCAACGCCTACGTCCGCAAACCGGTCGACTTCGACCAGTTCGTCGCCGCTGTCCGGGCCATCGACGACTTCTTCATCACGGTGGTGCGCCTCCCGTCTCGTTGACGTCCTCCGCGCGACGCACGGTTACGATCGCCCGCGCACCCGGAGGTCGTTTGTTGTCGATTGTGTCCCGAAGAACCATGCTCATACTCGGCGCCGCCGGCGCCGCCGGCCTCCTCTCATCCGAGTTCTTGGGTGCGTGCGCCGGCAGCGGTTCCCGCCCAACGGTCCTCGACCCGAACGCTCTGAAATCGTTCGATTCGAAGCTCTCCAAGGGCACCTCAACCGGTCTGCCATCAAGAATCGCCTGGGCTTCGACCGCCGACTCCGAGTTCTTCCTGGCGCTCGGACACGGCATGCAGCAGGCAGCCAAGGAACGCGGCGTCGACTACGTCACGGCGACCTCGGGCAACGACCCTGCCAAGCACGTCGACCAGATGAACGCGTTCCTCGAGCAAGGCGTCGGCTCGCTCGCGATGCAGCCGCTCAACCCCGATGCTGACAGCCTCGTCCTCCAACGCGCAATCGACAAGGGCGTCTGCACCCAGGGGATCATCACCGCGCCGAGCACCATGCAGGTCGTTGCCAGCCAGTACCAGATCGGCTACGACCAGGGAAAGGCCGCTGCCGACTACGTCACCGCAGCGCTCGGCGGCAATGCCAAGGCGCTGTACTTCAACCTCGACAGCGCGTCGCCCCAGCTGAAGATCCGCCACAAGGGCGTCCTCGATGGCCTCGCAACCGGCGGAGGTGGGCTCGAGCTTGTCGGCGATCTCACGGTGGCCGACATCAGCACGACGTCGGGCTTCAACACGATGATGAACGCACTGCAAACGCACGCCGACATCAAGGTCGTGCTCGGCGGCGACACCATCGTGGTCGGCGCCTACAAGGCGCTGAAGGACAGCGGGAAGCTCACGGACGACATGTTCCTGTCCGGCGTCGACGGAGACAAGGCCGCACTTGAGCTGATCAAGGCCGGTGGCGCGTACAAGCTGAGCATCGCCTTCGCCTGGTCGCTGATGGGCTACGGACTGGGCCAGTTCGGGGCCGACTGGGTGGACGGCAAAGATGTCCCACAACTCGTTGTCGCACGCGGCGTCAAACTCGACTCCGCGACAGCCGTGCAGAACTTCCTCTCCGCGAGCGCTGACCCCGCCACCATCTTCGCCGACCGTTCCCGGTACGAGGAGTACTTGCCTCTGTACGGAAACGTCGGCTACGGATCCCGGCACAACTACTGGACCTCGCCGGTGGACCCCCCGTCGGACAGTACGGTGCCGGGACCATCTTCGTAGAGGCCGATTCCTGGTCTCGGATCGCGTCCGAGACATGTCGACGGGGGCATGTGCGACGACGTTGGACATCAGCTCGCTGGTCAGAAGCAAGGCGTCGCGGACGATGACCACCGGGACGACGTCGGCCGGCAGCTCACGGAGAACGGCCCGCGCCCGTGCCGCATCGCTGGCTTCACCGTGGAGAGCGAGTTCGAGTTGCGATGCCCAGGTCTTCCGGTCTGCGGTGTAGTGCCCGCGACCGGGTCCGGGGTCGAGTCCCTCTCTGTCCGTCGGACCAAACCACGATCTATAAGGTCACGGTATGAGGTTCGAAGCCCAACGGAGCGAAGTCGTCACTCTTGCCGACGGTCGCCAGCTTGGATACGCGGACTGGGGAGCCGCCACGATTGCGTCCCGACGCGTGGTGTAGAAGACCGTGCGGTTCCCGAAGGTGACGGTCAGGTTCGGGCTGCTGCGGGCAACGCTCTTGGGAATCGACCGTCTGCGTCGAGTGGTCGTTCAAGATGGTTCCGAGCCGCTGGTCGGTAACGCTCTTCGCCGCTGGACCAAGGAGACGAAGGTTTCGGCGCTGCGCCCCATATGCCGAGCGACCTCACGCTGCGGCACTCCGGCCGTCGACCAATGTCACGAAACGCGTGGCTGTTGCCTCTACCGCACGCCGTCGGGTCGCCGTGTTCGATGCTGCAGCCAACCGATCACCAACAGCCGCTGGCGTCAGCAACGGCTCGGCGCCGGGGACGTCCGTCCATCACCTGACGCTGACGGCAACATCAACCGTCGGTTGGCGAAGCGACGCTCGACGGTGAGGCGCGCTTCGTGACGGCGGTCAGCGCCGTCGAGCGGGATTTCCGTGGCCCATCAGGTTCCGGTGAGGTGTCGTTGGAGGGCGTCGAGCCGGTCGTCCCACTGGTGCGCGAGCGCGGCGAGGAATTGTTGGGCGAGCTGGACTGGTGCGGCGCGCAGCCTGTAGCGAACCCGGCGGCGCTCGCCCGGTTCGGGGGTGACGAGGCCGGCTTCGGTCATGAGGGCGAGGTGCTTGGCGATCGCTTGGCGAGTGATCGGCAGGCGCGCGGCGAGGTCGCCGACGGTTGCTGGGCCGTCGGCGGCGAGAGTAGCGAGGATGGCGCGGCGGGTCGGATCGGCCAGGGCGACGAAGACCTGCTCGGCCACGGCCTCGATGTCACTCGCCATCGAGGTGGCCTGCCAACTCGGCGAGCTCCCGCACCCAGCCCTGGCTGTGCGATTCGTAGGTGCCGTTGCGAGTGTCGGGGGGTAGTTGGGCGAAACCGGTCTCGACCACGCGTAGCACGGTCCCGGCTTGTTCAGGTTCGAGTGTGAACTCGACGTAGGTGCGACGGGGGTCGTCGTCGGCGAGGTCCGGCAAACGCCACGTGTAGGCGAACACGTTGGGTTTCTCGACGCGTTCGATGCGCATCTCGACGGTCATGCCGCCGGCGAACGTCATCGATGCCGCGCCGCCCGGTCGCAGGTCGATCGTGGCCCGTTCACCGAACCAGGCGCTCAGCCCGTCAGCGGTGGTGAGCGCCGTCCACACGTCGCCTGGTGGGCGGTTCAACGTGACGGTGCGTTCGATGCGGTCGGGGAACGTCATGGCCTCCTCCTCGGTATGACGAGTGTGCCATGGGGCGGCCGGGCGGACCGAGCCGTCCCATGGACGGGCATGTTCAGGCACCCTCTTCGGCCGCTCGGCGGGCCAGGTCACGTGGGGTGCGGTTCGGGGCGCCAGGCCCGCCCTCGGCCAGCTCGCGCAGGCTGGTGCGAACGAAGTGGTCCCAGCTGCGGCTGCACATGTCCTTGCACTCGAGCTGGTCGTTCAACCCGACGTGTTCGAACGTCAGCTCGCACGCATCCGCGTCGATCGAGACGATGGTGAACGTCGGCTGCGTCCCTTCCCAGTCCTTCATGAACGTGCACTCGACAACCGTCCAGCGGACCGTCGTCGGGCGGCTCGCGTCGTCGACGTGGATGAGCAGCGGCGGCTGGCCGGCGACCATCGGAAAGCGGAGGTCACCACCGGTCTGGCCAGACCCCGTGACCGGGCTCCACCAGGCAGCAAGCGCCTCGGGGCTGGTGACCGAATCGAACACGGTTTCGGCAGAGGCGTTGATCTGGACGGTCGTGCGGTAGTTGGCGGTCGTCGTGGTCATGGTCTGGATCCTTTCGTCGCGCATCGGATGATGCAACTGAACAGTTGCCATAGTATGGCAACCAACCGGTTGCGTCAAGTCGAAAGTCGTGCTCGCCGTGCGATTCGGTGGGTCTTGACATCGACGCTGCATTCGTCTTCACTTACGTAAGTGACAGCGCACGTTTCGTTCGAACCGGACGCGTTGGTCGATGCGCTCGGCGATCCGTCGCGTCGGGCGATCCTGACGATGTTGTGCGAGCGTCCAGCGTCGGTCACCGCGCTGGCCGATGCGCTGCCGGTGAGTCGTCCAGCGGTGTCCCAGCACCTGCGCGTGTTGAAACAGGTGGGGCTGGTGCACGACCACGCCGAGGGGACGCGCCGGATCTACACCGTTCAACCAGACGCGCTCGCCGCGATCCTCGCCTACTTCGACGACTTCTGGCAGCGGTCGTTGATGGCCTTCCGCCTCGCCGCAGAGCAACATCCCGAACCCACCATCGAGGAGCATTCATGAGCCAGACCACGACCGCCACGTCCACCAGCGTTGATGCCACCGTCGACGCGCCGATCGAGCGCGCTTTCGAGGTGTTCACGATCGGTATTGGCAGTTGGTGGGACGCCGACAAGCACATCCTTCGCGCCCCGCTGGCCCGCATGGAGTTCCAGCCATGGGTTGGCGGTCGCATCATCGACCATGGCACCGACGGAACCACGTGCGCGTGGTCGCGGATCCTCGCCTACGAGCCGCCACATCGTGTGGTCTTCTCGTGGGACATCACCACGACGTGGGAGCAAGAGGCCGACCCGGCCAAAGCGAGCGAGGTCGAGATCACCTTCGACCCCATCGGCACCGCGCGCACCCGGATCGTGTTGACGCACCGCCACCTCGACCGCCACGGCGACGGTTGGGAGGGCATGCGCGACGCCGTGTCGTCGGGGTGGAGCCTGGACGGGCTGGCCACAACGCTCGCAGCAGACCCGACGCTGCCATGGCTCGGCGACGACCAGATGCGTGCCCGCCTCGGGGGATCAGCGGCCTACACCATGGTCGTGCTGCTCCCGACAGACACACTCGTCCGGCCGCAGGTCGACCCGATTATCTGGGCTCACGGTCGCCGCAACATGGCCCTGATCGCCTCCGGTGTCGCCCCGATCATCACACCCGTGACCGCTCCCGGTGGTCCGTCCGGATTCGCGATCTTCAGGACCGACCCGGACCAGACCCGCGCCCTCATGGACAGCGATCCCGGCGTCACCGCCGGGATCTTCACCTACGAGATCCACCCCGTCCGCGGGTTCCCCGGTTCGACGCTTCCTTGAACGACCTCAACACGACGACCTTGCGACGTTGAGCCTTTGATGAGGCGTTGAGACATTGAGACGTTGGTCAGTGGTGGACTCGGAGTCGGCTTCTTCGACCGGTTCACCGGGGGTCACGGTACAAATGGCCAGTCCCGTTTTTTGCGTTCTGCCTCCTGCTCGTCATCATCTGGCTGATCCAAGGCGCTGCCAAGATCATCTCGCAAAGGAGCTTCTCGGCCTTTCTGGACGGGCAGTACCAGCTCGAGATCAACACGACGACCACCATCATCACGTTTCTGATGGTTGCGCTGCTGCAGAACCGTCAGACCCGGAGCGATCAAGCGGTCCAGCACAAGTTGTACGCCATCGCTGACGGGATGGCCGACCTTGATGGAGCATCTTTCGAACCGTCATGTCGACGATGACCTTCGCAACGACATTCACGAGCTCAAGCTTGCGGTGGGCCTGGAGAACATCGAGAGTACGGGTCGGGTCGATCGCAACACGGCCGAACCTTCAAATCACACTGATCCTCGGAGTCGGACAACCGACTCGCCCCATGATGGATGGACCGCTCCGCCGAAACAAATTGTCGGGTCTGGTGCACGAGAAGCCATTGATCGACGGCGCAGCCCACGAGCTACGCACACCGCTCACCAGTCTGCGGAGCTTCATCGAACTGCTCTCGACCGTGCGACCATTGTCGTCCAAGGACCGCAACGTCCTCATGACAGACCTCAGCGAGCAGATGGAGGTCTCCGACCTCGTCGCCGACCTGGACGCGCTGGTACGCGACCGGGGGGATGAGACGAGCAGCGAGCAGCGCCCACTGCGACCCGATGGCATCGTTTCGAACGCCTTGCGGAGGGCACAGCGCCGTGCAGGAGCGACCATCGCAGTCTGCGATCACGGTGCCGGTGTCGTCACCGGGAATGCCGCGATGCTCGAGCGAGCGATCATGAACGTGCTCGACAACGCCGTGAAGTGGTCGCCCGACGACGGCACAGTGGCGTCGACATCGTCGACACGACCGTCGCCGCCGTCGACAGCGGACCCGGCATCGGCATCGGCATCGGCAGCGATGACACTCCCCGCGTGCTCAACCGATTCTGGCGCTCCCCCGCCGGGCGATCGATGCCCGGCTCGGGCGGCCGCCGGTCGATCGTCAGCCGAGTCGTCGATGACCCTCACGGCGAAGTCATTGTCGAAGCAACCCCTTCTCGGCCGCGCATTCGTTCGGATCTCGTTGCCGAGCCTCGCGGCCGACGCGTCAGCCGTTCGACGCTCGACTCCTTTACCGACGTTTTACCGCCGACGCACGCGCCGGCAGATCACCCCGTCACATACTCGGAGATCGCCGAAAGACAGGAAACGCCCGTGGCCGAGACTCGTTCGTTGTTGCGCCCATCCGCCGAGACGAAGGCCTTGCTGAGCAAGGTGCCCGAGGTGACCATCTTCTTCTGGATCATCAAGATCCTGTGCACCACGGTCGGCGAGACCTTCGCCGACTACCTCAACGGCAA
>JAOBWK010000093.1 GCA_025463305.1 Ilumatobacteraceae bacterium | reverse complement strand
GCACCTCGGGCGGCACGGCGGAGCAGGCGGAAATCGACCAGCTGAAGCAGGAAATCGACGGCATCGGCACACGTTCGACGTTCGCCGGCAAGGCCATCTTCCAGGACTACAGCGCCGCCGGCTCCGGATTCAACTTCCAGGTCGGCTCGGGCGGCACCGCCGCCGACCAGATCACCCTGAGCAACGACCTCTCGCTGTCGACCACCGGTGTCGGCGTCCTCGGTGGCGCCGCGAGCGCGGTCAACGCGCTCGACGTGCACACGTCGGATGCCACGGCGCAGGCAGCGATCGTGTCGATCGACAAGGCCATCGCCGGCGTGTCGGCGACCCGTGCCAACCTCGGTGCTGTCCAGAACCGCCTGGAGCACTCGGTGTCGAACCTGGGTGTCGCCGTCGAGAACCTGACTGCTTCGGAGAGCCGCATCCGCGACACCGACATGGCCACCGAGATGGTGAACTACACCCGGGAGAGCATCCTCAGCCAGGCCGGCACCGCGATGCTGGCCCAGGCCAACCAGGTCCCGCAGAGCATCCTGCAGCTCCTGCGCTGATCCGACGCTC
The DNA here is from genome assembly GCA_025463305.1 of Ilumatobacteraceae bacterium. The sequence goes on along the minus strand of JAOBWK010000093.1, from coordinate 9,908 downwards.
GGCGAGTCACCCGCCGGGTGAGCCCGCCGAGCATCGCGGCAGCACGATGCGCACGAGCGCACCACCTTGCACGGAGTCGGCCAGTTCGACCCGCCCGCCATGGCGATCGACCGTCGTCGTCACGATGGCGAGTCCCTGCCCCGTGCCACGCACGACGGTGGACCCGACGACCCGGACACCCGGATGGGTGATGACCTCGCGCAGATCGGGGGCGATGCCCGGACCGGCGTCGGCGACCGACAGCACCGCGTGCTCGCCGTCGTCGTCGAACGAGATCTCGACGCGCTCCCCGCGGGGCGAGTGCTTGATCGCGTTCTCGATCACGTTGGACACGGCGTCTTCGATCTCGTCGCGTTCGGCGAAGATCGGGATGGGGTCATGGGTACGGAGGTCGAGCGCGACGTGCCCCCAGTCCGCCAGCGGCCGGAGGCGAGCGACGACCTCCATCACGGCCGACACGAGATCGACCTCCGCCGTGCGGTGGCTCACCTGGCGGAGCTGCATCAGCTGCTCGGCCAGTCGGTCCAGTCGGGCGACCTGGCCGGCGATCACGGACAGCGTGTCATCGGTGATGCTCGTCGTCGAGTTCATCGGGCCTCCCGGCACCGCGGGGCTCGCCGGCTCGGGCACCTCGTCCAGTTCGCTGAGGTCCTCGAGCCGCAGGCGGATCGTCGTCAGGGGGGTGCGCAGCTCGTGCGACAGTCGACGGAGGTCGAGCTGCAGGTCCTCGCGAGCGGCTGCTTCGCGTTGGATCTTGAGCGCCACGCGCGTGATCGCCGCGTCGAGCACGGCGACCTCGGTGATCCGGCTCGGCTGGCGCGGCGGCGCGGAAGGAGCGGCGCCCGACAGCACCAGTGATCGCGAGCGCTCGGTGAGGCGCGAGAGCGGTCGGGTGATCCGGCCGGCGAGCAGCCAGCCCATCGCCGCCGCAGCCAGGCACAGCAGCGCGGCCCACGTCGCATCGAGGCCGTAGAGCTCGCGCCAGCCGCGGCGGGGCGGCGTCGGCTCGATCACCACGACGGTGCCCTCGAGCTCGTCGTCGACGAGCACCGGCTGGATGCCGACGGCGTTGCCGGCGATCGCGATGCCGGTGATCTCGTCGGTGCCGTCGACGTCGTTCACGCGGTCGTCGATCGCGTCCGCGACCCCGGCCTCGACGGCCAGGTCGTCGCCGCTGACGTGGTCGCCGTGCACGTCGACCAGCTCCACCCGTCGGGCATCGGAGTCGCCGAGGATGGCACCGACGGATCGGCCCTCCGCGAGCCGCGGCCCGACCTGGCGGGCGAGCACCGCGGCGTCGCGCTGTGCGCCGTCGAGGGCCTCGGCGCGGCGGAGGTCGTCGGTACGGCTGGCGAGCACGATCGTGCCGCCGAGGACGAGCGCCAGGGCCAGCGCTGCTTGTCCCGCGGCGAGCTGCCAGCGGAGCCGATGCGTCCTCACCGGCGGAGGCGGTAGCCGATCCCGCGGATCGTCTCGATGTAGCCGAGGCCGTCCGGCCGGCTGCCGAGCTTGGCCCGCAACGACGACACGTGCACGTCGATCGATCGCTGCACGTATCCGAGGTCCGCATCCCACACCGCGCTGGCGATCGCGGAGCGCCGAACCATCGTGCCGTGGTGACGGGCGAGCAGGGCGAGCAGCGCCATCTCCTTGCCGGTGAGCTCGATCGCGGTGCTGTCGCGGTGGACCTCGAACGCGTCGACGTCGATGTCGAGATCGGCCGCGCGCACGATCGTGCGGGGACTGCCCGACCGGCGCAGCACGGCGCGGCAGCGGGCCACCAGCTCGCGGCTGGAGAACGGCTTGGCGAGGTAGTCGTCCGCGCCGAGCTCGAGCGCGAGCACTCGATCGACCTCCTCGCCGCGCGCGGAGATCACGATCACCGGGACGTGCTTGGCGAACTCGGCGCACGCGTCGAGGCCGTCTCCGTCGGGCAGGCCGAGATCGAGCAGGACGAGCTCGACGTCGTCGAGGCGCTCGCGCGCACCAGCCAGGCTGGTCACCCACAGGCTCTCGAACCCGTGCCGCTGCAGCGCCGTCATCACCGCCGCGGCCAGCTCGGCCTCGTCGTCGACCACGAGGACCGGCCGCATCACCCACTCACCGTCGGACGGATCGACGAGCAGATGATGTCGACCGGCCCGCGGTCGCGGCAGGCGGGCGCGATCAGACGAGCACGTAGTAGGCGAAGAACGTGTCGGCGTGCAGCGCCTTGACCTTCGCCTTCGCCGCCACCTTGGTGATGCCCTTGTCCTCGAGCCGGTAGCGGGTGGTCTTCGCGGTCTTGCCGAGCGTGACCTCGGTGATGTCGGTGATGCCCTTCTTCGTGATCGCGGCGAGGCGCTTGTCGGCCGCAGCCTTGGTCTTGAAGGTTCCCGCGATCACTTCGTACTTCTTGGTGGTGGTCGCCGTCGTCGCGGTGGTCGTCTTGACCGTTGTCGAGGTCGGCGTCGTCGTGGACGTCGACGCCTTGACGGTGGTGGTGGTCACCGCGCCGGCGAGCTGGCTCGGCGACGCTGCCGAGGCGATCGCCGTCACCGGGACGAACGCGATGCCGGCGGCGACGAGTGCGACGACGATCTTGCGTTGCCTGTGGACTCCTGGGTTGGTCATGTGAGGTGTGCTCCTGTGTCGTTGGGATCGGGGTGGGGACTGTCACCATGCGCCGGTCAACCTCACAGCGACCTCAACTGCACGTTGTTTGACGTCAGATCTGCGCCGTGCGCGAGCGACCCGAGGATCGTCAGGTTGTCGGTGGTGATGCCGTTGACGCCCCAGGCCGCGAGCTGATCGGCACGCTGCATCGAGTCGACCGCCCACGCCTGGATCCACAGGTGATCGTGCTCGAGCTGACGGGCGGTTGCGGCGGTGACGAGGACGTTGGCGATCGAGACCCCGTGGTAGGCGGTCGACGGGGCGGCGCGCAGCACGGAGTCGAGCTGTCGCTGCGTGCTCACGCTGACCAGGCGCAGCGTCGATGGATCGGTGCCGGCGATCTGGGCGAGCGTCCGCTGGTTCGACGTCGAGATGAGCACCTGGGTACCGGGGCGTGCGGATCGTGGCGGGCACGGAGCTGGGCGCCCTCGAGCGAGGTGTCGATCTCGATGACGCGGGCGTGGTGGTGGAGTGCGGTCTTGATCGTCGACGGTGCATCACCCGCGTTGTGGGCGATGACGACGAGGCGCCGCGCGGCCGCGGTGGGCTGGGCGTCGAGCGGTCCGGACTCCTGCCACTGCACGTACGCCGCGCTGCTCGCCGGTGCGGCGCTGGTGCCATGCGCGAGGGCGAGCCCGCCCGTCATCACCAGTGCTGCCATCGTGATCGTCGCTGTCGAATGCGTGCTCCACTTCACGTCGTATCCTCGATTCCTTCGATCGCATCGTGCGCCTGCGGTCGTGAGAATCCGATGAACGCCGAACTCGGACGCGTGTCATGCTGACGACGATGCGCGTTCTCGTCGTCGAGGATGAACCGAAGATGGCCGACGTGATCCGCCGGGCGTTGCAGCGCGACGGGTACGCGGTGGACGTCGCCGGCGACGGCAAGGAGGCGCTGTGGTTCGCCAGCTCCGTCGCCTTCGACGCGATCGTGCTCGATGCGATGATCCCGCCGCCGGACGGCTTCGAGGTCTGTCGCCGGCTCCGCGCCGAGGAGTGCTGGGTGCCGATCCTGATGCTGACCGCGCGCGATGCCGTCGTCGATCGGGTCGCCGGGCTCGACGCCGGCGCCGACGACTACCTGACCAAGCCGTTCTCGCTCGTCGAGCTGCTCGCCCGTCTCCGCGCCGTCACCCGGCGTGAGCCGGCGGCGCGCCCGGCGGTGCTCACGGTGGGCGAGCTCCGTCTCGATCCGGCGACCCACCGGGTGACGCGCGACGACGTGCCGATCGAGCTGTCGCCGAAGGAGTTCGCGCTGCTCCACCACTTCATGCGCCATCCGGGCGAGGCGCTGACGCGCGCCGACATCATCGAGCACGTGTGGGACTTCGCCTACGACGGCACCTCGAACGTGGTCGACGTCTACGTCCGCTACCTGCGTGACCGGATCGACCGCCCGTTCGGGCGCAGCGACCTGCAGACCGTGACGGGCGTCGGCTACCGCCTCGTCGCCCATGATGTGGCGAACACGTCGTGAGGATGCCGATCGGACGTTCGCTGCGCGGCCGGCTGGTGGCGCTGTTCGTGCTGGGGCTCGCGGGCGTCATCACCGGGGCGGGCATCGCGATCTACTCGACGCTGAGCACCCAGCTCGATCGCTCCGTCGACGACCGGCTGACGAAGCGAGCGGACGACATCGCCGGGTCGTTGGACCTCAGCCATCCCTCGATCGACGAGGACAACGGCTTCGCTGTCGTCCTGACGCCCGACGGAGCGGTCGTCACCGCCTCGGCGACCATCCGCCGGCCGGCCGCGGTGTTGAGCGCGAGCGAGCTGGCCCGGGCGACGGACGTCGTGATCACGCTCGATCGCACGGTGCCCGGCCTCGGCCGCCACTCGCGGCTCATCGCCCAGCCGGAGAACATCGGTGGCGAGCACCTCGTCGTGGTCACCGGCACGTCGTTGGACACCGCGGTCGACGCCCGTCACCGCCTGCTCACCACCCTCGCGCTCGGTGGTCCGATCCTGGTCTTGCTGCTCGGCGTCGGCGCGTGGTTCGTGATCACCGCCGCGCTGCGGCCGGTCCGCAGGATCAGCGACGAGGCCGAGGAGATCAGCCGGCTCGACGTGGAGCGGCGGCTGCCGGAACCGTCGACGGCCGAGCTCGCCCAGCTGTCCCGCCGGCTGAACGCGATGCTCGACCGGCTCGCCGAGTCGTTCGAGCGAGAACGTGCCTTCGTCGACGACGCGAGCCACGAGCTGCGCACGCCGATCGCGATCCTGCGTGGCGAGCTCGAGCTGGCGGCGGACAGCCACGACGTCGACGAGCTCCGCCGCGCGGTGGCGAGCGCGTTGGAGGAGTCGGTGCGGCTCGCGGACATGGCCGAGGGCCTGCTGGTGCTGGCCCGCAGCGGCGCCGATCACTCGCGGCAACCGGTCGAACCGGTGGAGATGGGACCGCTCGTCACCGCTGTGGCCGGTCGGCTCGAGCGCGTCGACCATCGCGACGTCGAGGTGACCGTCGTCGGTGCGGGCACGGTGCGCGGCAACCGCCAGCGGCTCGAGCAGATCGTCGACAACCTGATCGGCAACGCCCGCCGTTACGCCGAGCACCGCGTCGTCGTCGAGATCACCCGCCGCGCCGACACGATCCTGCTCACCGTCAGCGACGACGGCCCCGGGTTCCCGGAGGAGTTCCTCGGCACCGCGTTCGACCGGTTCTCCCAGGCGGATCCCTCGCGGACGCGCCACAGCGGAGCTGGCCTCGGGCTGGCCATCGTGTCGGCCCTGATCGAACGCCAGGACGGCGAGGTCGCGGCGCGCAACGGGCTCCCGTACGGCGGGGCGATCGTCGAGGTCCGCCTGCCGGCGGCGACGGCACCCGCCGGCTGAGCCGGCTCTCATCTCGCTCTCATCGGTGCCGGAACACGATGGCGCTCCGATGACATCTGCTCCCACGAACAGTTCGCCGCGCCTCTGGTCGGCTCCCCGCCGCAGCCTGGCGCCGGTGCTCACCACCGGCGCCCGCCTCGACACCCGGCCGGCCGTGTCGGCGATGTTCCCGTGCTACAACGACGCCACCACGATCGGTCGCTTGGTCGACGACGTGCACCAGGCGCTCGACCCGCTCACCGCCGAGCTCGAGGTGATCGTCGTCAACGACGGTTCCTCGGACGGCTCGCGAGAGGTGCTCGACGGCCTGTCGATCACCCGGCCGTGGCTGCGCGTGATCCACCACGAGGCCAACCGCGGCTACGGCGGCGCGCTCATCTCCGGGTTCAGTGCAGCGCGATACGACTGGATCTTCTACACCGACGGTGACGCCCAGTACGACGCCCGCGAGGCAGCGCTGCTGCTGCCGCTCGCGACGGCCGACATCGACGTGGTCCAGGGCTACAAGCTCGGTCGCGGCGACAGCGTCACCCGCCGGGCGATCGGCCGCGGCTACCACCACATGGTGAAGCTGCTGTTCGCGTTGCCCGTGCGCGACACGGACTGCGACTTCCGGCTGTTCCGGCGCGCACTGCTCGCCGACGGGATGCTGACGTCGACGAGCGGTGTGATCTGCGTGGAGATGATGCGCCGGTTCGCGGATGCAGGGGCGCGGTTCGTCGAGACCCCCGTGCACCACTACCGCCGGCCGTCGGGCCGCTCGCAGTTCTTCCGCCTGCCGGCGTTGGCGCGCACGGCCCGACAGCTCCTGTCGTTGTGGTGGACGACCGTCGTTCGTCGATGACGTCCGAGCGCGCCACGACGTGGCGGGTGACGGGTCTCGCCGTCGCGGTGTCGGTGGTGATGCGCCTGCGGATGCTCTGGTCACCGGTGACGGTGGACGAGGGCGGCTACCTCGCCGTCGCGCGCGGCTGGGCCCACGGCGCCGTGCTGTACCGAGACGTGTGGGTCGATCGACCGCAGGGCCTGCTCGTGCTGTTCCGCGTGTGGGACTGGATCTCCGGCGGCAACACCGAGTCGATCCGGGTGATGGCGATGCTGTTCGGCGCGCTGCTCGTCGTGTCGACGGCGATCATCGTGCGCGAACTGGCCGGCGACACCGCGGCGCGCTTCGCAGCGGTCATCTGCGCAGTGATCTCGTCGGCGCCGGTCCTGGAGGGCTATGCCGCGAACGCGGAGCTGTTGAGCGGCGCCGTCGCTGCGGCCGGCCTCGCCGTCGCGGTGCTGGCGCCGTCGAAGCGACGGGTCTGGTGGTGGTTCTTCGCGTCGGGGGTGCTCGCCGGCCTCGCGCTGTCGCTGAAGCAGAGCGGTTTCGACGGGCTCGCCACCGTGGGCATCTGGCTGCTCGCTGTCGTGTTCGTCTCGGGCACCGAACGCCGCGCCGCATGGCGGGCGATCGCGATGGTGTCGGCCGGCGTGCTGGTGGTGCTCGCTGCGCTGGCCGTGCACGGCGCGCTCACCGGATGGTCGCGCTGGTGGGCGGCGGTCGCCGGCTACCGGCTGCAGACCCAGAGCGCGTTCGCCGCGGCGGACTGGCACAACCTCGCCGCGACCGCGCCGTACGCCGCTGTCGTCTTCGGTGCGGCCGCGCTCGTCGGGGTGCAGGGCTCGGTGATCGTCGTCCGCCGGTTGCGGACCCAGCTCGCCGGCGGGTCGACCGAGCGCGTGCTGCAACCGGCGCCGCTGATGCTGGTCGTGTGGCTGCTCGCCTCGGTCCTCGGGTTCCTCATCGGTGGCGGGTTCTGGCGGCACTACTGGATGCTGCTCGCCGCCCCGTTCAGCGCGCTCGCCGGCGTCGGGCTGGTGGCGATCCCGCGGCCCCGGGTGCCGCTGCTGGCGTCGATCATCACGCCGTGCCTGATCATCTCGGCATGGGTCTACACGGGCAGCACCACGGACCTCCTCGTGCGCGCCGCATCGGATCCGCACGCGGTGACCGATCAGCGCGTGGCCGCGTGGTTCACCCAGCACCGCGCGCCGGGGCAGAGCCTGTACGCGATGTGCGCGAGCGCCGGCCTCTACGCCGACGCCCACCAGGACCCCGGCTACCCGTTCCTGTGGTTCCTCGAGGTGCACGACGGGGCGAACGCACAGAACCGCCTGGTCGACTACCTCGATGATCCGGCGCGCGCGCCGACGTACGTCGCGGTGTACCAGACGCCGAAGTCCTGCGACGACTCCGGTCGGGTCGCGCGGATCGTGGCGTCGTCGTACCGCCAGGTCGCGATCGTCAGCGGCGTGGCGATCCTCGTGCGCGACGGCGCCGCGGCCTCGACGGCGCGGCCGAAGACCGGCACGCCCTGACCGGCACGCCCTGACCGGCACCCTCTGACTGGCACACCCTGACGGTCGGGACTTCGGCCTCTGGTCGCGGCGATGCCGCCGGCGCACGCTGGAGTGCGGGAGAACGACTCCCAGCGCTCGACGAAGAGGTGGCTGATGAAGGCACTCGTGTACCACGGACCAGGGACCAAGGCGTGGGAGGAGGTCGCCGATCCGGTGATCATCGACGGCACCGACGCGATCGTGCGGGTCGAGGCCACCACGATCTGCGGCACCGACCTGCACATCCTCAAGGGCGATGTCCCGATCGTCACCGACGGGCGGATCCTCGGCCACGAAGCGGTCGGCACTGTCGTCGCCGTCGGGTCGAGCACCCGCCGGGTCAAGGTCGGCGACCGCGTGCTCGTGTCGTGCGTGTCGGCGTGCGGCACGTGCGAGTACTGCCGTCAGGGCCACGCCGGACAGTGCCTCGGCGGTGGCGGCTGGATCCTCGGCTACAAGATCGACGGCACCCAGGCCGAGCTCGTGCGCGTCCCGTTCGCCGACCTCTCCACCTATCCGATCCCCGCCGGCGTCACCGACGAGGCCGTCCTGATGCTCGCCGACATCCTCCCCACGGGCTACGAGGTCGGCGTGCTCAACGGTCACGTCCGCCCCGGTGACGTCGTGGCCGTGGTGGGTGCCGGCCCGGTCGGGCTGTCCGCCATCATCGGGTCGCGGCTGTACAGCCCGACGACCATCGTCTCCATCGACCTCGCCGACAGCCGGCTCGAAGCGGCCAAGTCGTTCGGCGCGGACGTGACGGTCAACAACACACGCGAGGATGCGCTCGAGGTCATCCGCGCGCTCTCCGGTGGGCTCGGCGCCGACGTCGCCATCGAGGCCGTCGGCACACCCGCGACGTTCGAGTTGGCCACCACGCTCATCCGCCCCGGGGGGCACGTCGCCAACATCGGCGTCCACGGCTCGCCGGCGACGTTGCACCTCGAGGACCTGTGGATCCGCAACGTCACGATCACCACGGGACTGGTGGACGCGTTCTCGACACCGACACTGCTGCGCCTCGTCGGCAGCGGGCAGCTCGATGCCGGCCGCCTCGTCACCCACCACTTCGAGCTGGACGAGATGGAGCGCGCCTACGAGGTGTTCGCCGACGCCGCCAACACGGGCGCGCTCAAGGTGATGCTCACCGCGAAGGCGTGAGCGACGAGGGGCAGGGCACAAAGTCACATGACCTTCGTGCCCCGCTCCTCTGACGCCGACGACCACGGTTTCTTACCGTGGACCACAGAAGATCTGAACAACCCGGAGGACATCATGACCGCAGCAATCGTCACCCCAGCCCGACAGGGCCCAACACCCACCGAGGCCGTGGTCGACACACCGATCACCACGCCGGCCGCCGCACCGGTGGTGGCGCTCAAGCGGCGCAGCATCGATGCCGTCCTCATCGGGTTCGGCGTCGTCGCCACCGTCGTGTTCGCCGTCGCCGGCGGACTGCTCACCTGGGGCCACAACTTCTCCAGTGACTACGTCACCAAGGAGCTCGGCTCGCAGCACGTGTCGTTCCCGAACGCCGCCGGCCTCACCGCCGAGGGCCGCACGGATCTGCTGCAGTGGGCCGGACACAGCGTCAACACCGGCGACGAGGCCCAGGCCTACGCCAGCTACATCAACGGTCACCTCGCCAAGGTCGCCGATGGCTCGACGTACGCCGACCTCAGCGCACCGCAGACCGCGGCGAAGGCCGCCGTGACGGCCGCGACCACGGCGGGTCAGCCCGCCGCAGCCGTGGCCGCCCTCCAGGGCAAGGTCGATGCGATCACCGCCCAGCGCAACACGCTGTTCACCGGTGAGACCCTCCGTGGTCTGCTGCTGTCGGCCTACGCCTGGTCCACGGTGGGCACCATCGCCGGGCTCGCCGCCATCGGCGCCTTCATCGCCGCCGCGGTCATGGCCGTCCTCGTCGGCCTCGGCCTGGTCCACCACCGCCGGACCCCCAAGGCTGCTTGAGCCAACACATCGGCTGACCTGAACTGCCGTTGAACCGGACGTGGCCGGCCCGCGGGGGGCGGG
>JAOBWK010000046.1 GCA_025463305.1 Ilumatobacteraceae bacterium | reverse complement strand
CGTCATCCTTCGCTTCTGTTGCCGGGCTGCGATGGATTGGCCCCGTGCGGTATTTCTACTCACGATGTCTCTTCGCTCACCTGAAGATCAGGCGGCGAGAGCGAACTGCTCGTTGGCAATTCTGTTTTTTGCCCCGTTTAACGAGTCTGAGCCACTCGGGTCGCATGATCGCCCAAGAACACTGACGTCGAAACCTGTCAGCCCCGTGTGTGATGTTTGTCCGAGCGACTGTACCGAGTCCGCCTTGGAACCGCGCCCCGCCGTCGGTCGTCCGGTCAGGTGAGGCGGATCTCGGCGACGGCGACCCGGCTGTGGGTCTGGGCGACGAGCTGCGGGTATCCCGGGTCGCTGTCGAGCAGCACGGCATCGAAGGTGTGCAGCGGGATGCCGTCGAAGGTGAGCAAGCCGTCGACCACCACCAGCGCGATATCGTCCTTGGACCACTCGAGCCGCTTGCCGACGCTCATCGACACGTTGCGCAACGACCCGGTGCCGTGCCCACGGCGGACCATCAGGTTGAGGTCCTGGATCGGGCCGTCGAGCAGGCGGCAGGTGGTGGCGGCTTCGCCGGCGAACGAGAGCGGCAGGGTGGTGGTGTCCATCCGGTGCTCGGGTGCGCCGCCGACGGTGAGCGCCATGCCGGCGCCGTGGGCCACCATGATGTGCCGGTCGATGCCGGGCATGACCGAGAAGGGCAGGTCGTCGGAGACGTCGGCGATGCTCAGCCTCCACGTCCACTCCTCGGCCTCGGCGGGCCACAGGAACACGTCGGCGGTGACGCCGAGGCCGTTGGCCCAGGGGACGACGTGGTGCTCGGCAGACCGTTGGACGCGCATCACAGCCGTCAGTCGTCCCGGCCCTTGCGCTGCCGGCCGAGGGCCTTCTGCATCTCGCGCTGGACGTCGCGCTCGGCCATCGCGTTGCGCTTGTCGCCCTTGCGGCGGCCGGCGGCGAGGGCGAGCTCGACCTTCACCCGCCCCTCCTTGAAGTAGAAGCTCAGCGGCACCAGCGACAGGCGCTCCTGCTGGATCCGGGCCGCGATGCGCTGGATCTCGTCCTTCTGCATCAGCAGCTTGCGCGGGCGGTCCGGGTTGTGCGCGCCGACGCCGTGGGCGAACAGGTACGGCGGGATGTGCACGCCGTCGAGCCAGACCTCGCCGTTCAGCACCCGCGCGTAGGCATCGGCGATCTGCAGGTGGCCCATCCGGAGCACCTTGACCTCGCTGCCCTGCAGCACGATGCCCGCCTCGAACACGTCGAGGATGGAGTAGTCGAACCGAGCCTTGCGGTTGCTGGCGATGTATTTCTGAGCTTCGACGCGGGTGGCCATGAGAACGTTCCTTGAGGGAGGCGCCATGTTACCGGTGAGGCTCGACGTCGTGCCGTGTCACAATCAGCGGTGGTGAGCGCGGCGGACGACACGACGGCGGACCCTCGGGAACGACTCGGCGACGTCGCCGCTCGACTCGATGCCGAGCGCTTCGTCGGTCGCGCGAGTGAGTTGGCCGTCATCGAATCGCTCATCGCCGGCGATCGTCCACAGCGGATCGTCTACGTTCACGGGCCGGCCGGCATCGGCAAGAGCGGTCTGCTGCGTGCAGCAGCCCGTCTGGCGAGCGCACTCGGTCGCCGGGTGCACACGTTCGACGGTCGAACCGACCTCGGCGATGTCGATTCGCTCTCGTCGGATCTGTCGACAGCGGCGTCCGAGCCCGATCCCGTGGTGATCATCGACGAGTTCGACCAACTCGTCGCGCTGCGGTTCAAGCTCCGGGACGTGATCCTTGCGGAGCTGTCGGCCGCCTCCGTGGTGGTCCTGGCCGGCCGCCAGCGACCGGCGCGAGAGTGGACCGCTGACGGCCTCGAACACATCGTGTCCACCATCGAGCTCGCGCCACTCGCAGCGGCCGATGCAGCCGACCTGCTGATCGCGCGCGGGGTGGCTCGTGGCGAGCGGTTGGAACATCTGGTTGCCTGGGCGGGCGGATACCCGCTCGCGCTCAGCCTCGCTGCAGCGACGTCTGCTCGGGCCGCCGGCATCGAGATGATCGGGCGAGTCAGCCTTCCTGCGGCGGCGGATCCCGCTGCCTCGGTCGGCGAGCGGCGCCTCGCCGAGCAGCTCCTCGATCACCTCGCGGGGAGCGAGCTCGATGGGATCGATCCGGCTGTCCTCCACGTCGCGGCGATCGCGCCGCTGTCCGATGCGCGTCTGCTGGCAGCGGTGCTGCGCGGCCAGCGCACCCGGACTGCGTGGCAGCAGCTGCGCCAGCTCTCCATCGCCGAGCCGGTCGGCACTCGCGTCGCCTTGCACCGGCTGATGCGCAAGGCGTTGCTCGCACGCATGCGGCTCGCCGCGCCGGACCGTCATCGTGCCCTTGTGCTCCGGGTCGCCGATCACCTGCGTGACCGAGCATCGGCGGGCGAGACCGAGGCGATGGTCGAGCTCGGTGATCTGATCGAGAACCCGGGGATCCGGCTCGGTTCCGGAGCGAGCTCGACCCACTACGGCGACATCCTGCGTCCGGGCGATCTCGAGACTGCCGCGGCGCTCATGGGCTGCGGTGAGACCGCTTGGTGGTCGCGCTTCGTGCGCTGGAGCGAGACGAACCCTGCGCACGTGTGGACAGTCCGGCGGTCGAGCGGCGTGCTATCGCTGATCACGATCTTCGCCTGGCTCGTCGACGCGCCTGCCTGGGCAACCCGGGAGATCGAGGTCGGTCCGATGATCGAGCACGCTCGCTCCCGGGGGATCCTCGCGGAGTCGCTGATGCTGATCGACATCCACTTCGTGGAGCCGGATCTCGACGCCGCGACACGTGCCGAAGTCGTGCGGGTCGGCAACATGTCGTTCATCCGTCGGTCCGGCGCAACGGCGGCCCGGTACATCCTCGTCAACTACGAGGACAGGACCGTGACCGACGGGGGCGCCGAACTGGGATACGTGGAGGTCGAAGCGCTGCGCCGACGCGACCGCGAGCGCAGCATCGAGACCTGGGTCGTGGACTACGGCCCCGGCGGGGTCATCGGAGGTCTGCACGACATCATCCGCGCCGAGCAGGGCGAGGTTGCGGCGCGGCACGTGCCGAGCGATCCTTCGGCGGCGCTGATCGCTGCGCTGCGGACGTACCGGGACCCGGCCGCACTCGCAGCGGGCAGCCTCGGAATCGGAGAGGGCGCAGCGCGGGTCGACACGGCCCGCGCCGCGGTGCGGGCGGCGATCGAGCGAACCTTCGAGTCGAGCGATCGGGATCGGCTGCTGCGCCAGCTGACCGAGTGGACCTACATCGACCCCGATGGCGGGCGTTCCATCGCGATGCAGCGGGCGAACACGAGCCGATCGGCCTTCTACCGCTCGCTCAAGGAGGCTCGCGCGCGCATCGCCGCATCCGCGGCAGACCTGGAGCCGGATCGCAGCTGACGTCAGCGGCGGCCCTGCACCACGATCCTCGGTCCGGGCGGCTGGTCGACGTGGGATGATCGCGAGTGGATGGGCGGTCAGGCGAGGCGAACGGGGGCGGTGCAGCGCACCGGCGATGTCGCGGCTCGCCTCGACGCGGACCGGTTCGTCGGTCGCGAAGCCGAGCTGGCGATCTTCGACGCAGCGCCGGATGACCTCGCCGAGCGACGGATCCTCTACGTGCACGGCCCAGCCGGCATCGGGAAGAGCGCACTCCTGCGCGAGTTCGCTCGCCGTGCGGTCGCCCGATCGCGGCCCGTGTGCGTGCTGGACGGTCGCGAGATCGGCGACGACAGTGCCCGAACCGATCGAGCGATCGCCGAAGCTGCAGTGGAGGATCGTGTCGTGCTGATCATCGACGAGTTCGATGCCTGGGGACCGCTCCGGCGTTCGGTGCGCAGTTCGGTCGTCGCATCGTGCGCTGGGCGGAGACCAACCCCGACGATGTCAACGTCGTTCGCCGTTCGACCGGCGAGCTCTCGCTGATCATGGTGCTTGCTTGGGTGGAGGAGATGCCGGCGCGGGCGCCGAGCTCGTTCGCGTCGGGAACCTCGGACTCGTCCGCTACCGGCGCTGCGCTTCGCGGGAGCCGCGCCGGTGACGGCGCGTCGAGGGACACGGTCGCAGCCGCGATCCAAGCGACCTTCACGGATTCGTCCGACGACACACTGCTCCGCCGGATCCTCGTCGACACCTACCTCGAACCCCGCGGCGGTCACGTCTTTGCGATGACTCGGGCCAACATGAGCCGCTCCAGCTTCTACCGTCACCTCCAGCGTGCCCGCCAGCGTTTGGCAGCGCACTGGCCGGACAGGGTCGAGGGTTCTTCATCGTGATCGTCGGCCAGCAGCCGCGGACCCCGACGCCGGTATCGTGCCCCGGATGTTGGCCGTGTCCCGAGGCGCCTACGCAGCGCTGATCGCTCAGGCGTACGACTGCTACCCGGAGGAAGCGTGTGGCCTGTTGGTCGGCCATCCGGCGAGCAACTCGGTGGTGCGCTTCGTCCCGTGCGAGAACACCACCCACTCGGGCAAGGTGTACAGCATCGGCCCGAAGGACCTGCTGCGCGCCGAGCGCGACGCGGAGGACGAGGGCATGGAGGTGATCGGGGTGATGCACAGCCACACCCACACCGAGCCGTATCCGAGCGTCACCGACGTGAACCAGGCGCCCGATCCCTCGTGGCACTACATCATCGTCAGCCTGAAGCGTGAGGCACCCGAGGCGCGCAGCTATCGTCTCGTCGACGGCACGATCAGCGATGAGCCCATCGCTGTCGGCTGAGCGCACCGGGGGATCCATGGCAACGGTCATCAACGACACCGAGCACGTCGAGGTCGACGCGACGATCGACGACGGTCGCTGGCTGATGCAGCCGGCCGCGTTCGAAGCGCTCACCGGTTGGACGCTGAAGCCCGAGGGCATGTGCCGCGGCGACATCTGTGCACCGATCTACCACAAGGCCGAGGTCATCCCGCATGACGGCCTGATCGACCTCGCCCAGGCCGCACCCGTGATCGGGATGACCGCCGTGGTCGACACCGCACGAGGCGTTGCCGCGCTCGGCGTCTCCGCAGCTGCCCGAGCCGAATCGATGACGAGCCTGCAGGCGCCGGCCTTCACGTTGCCCGACATGTCCGGCAAGCCGGTGAGCCTGCACGACTTCGACCGCCGCAAGGTGCTGCTGCTCGCCTGGTCCAGTTGGTGAGGCTGTCGCTATGAGCTGCCCGTGTGGCAGACGATGCAGGAAGAACTGGCTGACGCAGGCCTGACGATCATCGCCGTCGCGATCGACAGCGATCTCGAGGCGGTCCGGGAGTGGGCCGCGCACGCACCCGAGCTGACGATCCTCATCGACCGCGACTTCACCGTGGCCGAGCAGTACGGCATCGTCAACGTGCCGGCCACCGTGTGGATCGACGAGGACGGGCGCGTCGTCCGTCCCGCCGACACCGCGATGGCCGACGACCGGTTCCGTGCGTTCGCGCACGTCGATTCGTCGGTGCACCACGAGCAGCTCCGCGCCTGGGTGAACCACGGCGAGCGGTTGCTCGACGATGCCACCGTTGCCGACCTGATGGAGCAGCCGTCGCCGGAGCTGCAGCAGGCCCGCCTCCACCGCCGCATCGCCGTCGAGCTCCACGACCGCAGCGACATCGAGGGCGCGCGCGAGCACCTCGCCAGCGCCGCGGCGCTGGCGCCGAACGACTGGACGATCCGCCGCGGCAGCATGCCGATGAACGACATCGATCCGTTCGGCAACGAGTTCTTCACGTTCGTGGGCGAGTGGATGGAAGCCGGCAGCCCCGGCTATCGCCTTGCTGCCGGTCGCGAGTACCCGGAGGATCCGAAGCCGGAGTAGGTACAACGCACCCGGGTCGAGCTGCGTGCGCAACGGTGGGGCGAATTGGGTACAATCCCGACAGGAGACATCGGGATTCGTGTCGCAGACCTCGGAGGTCCACGTGGTGCCATTCGAAAACGTGCTCGACATGATCGGCAACACGCCGATGGTCGATGTCAGCCGCCTGTCGCCGAACCCGAACGTGCGCATCTACGCCAAGCTCGAAGGGCAGAACCCGTTCGGCTCGGTCAAGGACCGCATCGCCAAGAACATGATCGAGCAGGCCGAGAAGGACGGGCGTCTGCAGCCCGGCCAGACCATCCTCGAGCCGTCGTCGGGCAACACGGGCATCGCGCTCGCGGCCATCGCCCAGATGAAGGGCTACCCGATCAAGATCCTGATGCCCGAGAGCGTCAGCATCGAGCGCCGCCAGATGCTCGAGGTGTTCGGCGCCGAGCTGATCCTCACGCCCGGGCCCGAGGGCAGCAACGGCGCCGTGCGCCGCGCCCAGGAGATGGCCGAGGCCCATCCCGAGTACTGCTTCCTCTACCAGTACGGCAACGACGCCAACCCGATGGCGCACTACGAGGGCACCGGCCCGGAGATCTTCCGCGACCTGCCCGAGATCACCCACTTCGTCGCCGGCCTCGGCACGAGTGGCACGCTGATGGGCACGGGTCGCTACCTCAAGGAGCAGAACCCCGACATCAAGGTGATCGCCATCGAGCCGCCGCTCGGCGAGCGCGTCGAGGGCCTGCGCAACCTCGAGGACGGCTACATCCCACCGGTGTTCGAGCAGTGGCACGGCTTCGAGATCCTCGATCGCAAGCGCGTCGTGCGCCCCCGCGAGAGCATCGAGTGGATGCGCCGCCTGGTGAGCGAATGTGGCATCTTCGCCGGCATCTCGGCCGGGGCGGCGATGGCCGGCGCTGCCAAGGTCGCCGCCCAGATCGACGACGGCGTCATCGTCTTCATCGTCTGCGACAACGGGTGGAAGTACCTGTCGACGGGTGCCTACACCGACGATCTCGACGAGGCCGAATCCAAGGCCGAGTCGATCATCTACTTCTAGCGGCGAGCGCGTCGAACAGCGCCAGCACGTTGGCGCTGCCGATGCCGACCCGGTGACCGGTGCGCGAGATGAAGCCGAGTTGCAGGTCCAATGCCTCGTCGCGGACGGTGAAGAACTGCTCGTGGCCGTTGTTGTCGACGACGACCTCGGTCAGCAGCGGCGCGTCGACGGCGGTCAATGCGGAGCGCGCGTAGCCTGCGTTGAGGACGTCGATGCTCACGTGCTGGATGCCGCTGCCGTGGTCGGCCAGGTAGGCGGCCACCGCGGGGCTGGCGTCGGCGCCGACGAGGATGAAGGTCACGCCGCCCGCCACGACCGCGACCATCCCCATCGCATCTCCGCCGGCCATCGGCACCTGGTGGAAGCCGAGGTGGTCGATGAACGTCTGCGTGGCCGCGGCGAGGTCGTCGACCGCGATGACGATGTGGTCGATGCGCGTCGCCACCGTGTCGAGCGCCGAGCGGGTGCTCTCCGGTGCGGCCGACTTGTCCGGTGCTGCGTCGGGCCGGGCGCCGGCGACCTCGATCCGATGTGTCTCCGCGAGCAGCACTCGGAACACCTGCTCGGCGAAGTCGGGGTCCATGCCGCGGTCGATGGCCCACTGCCGGCGAGACGTGATGACGTCACGCACGCGGGCGGGCTGGATGACGGGCGTGTCGGTGCCCTCCTTGAAGCGGGCGACCTCCTCGCACACCGCGAGCCGGGCCGCGAGCACCTCGACGAGCCGTTGGTCGAGTTCGTCGATGCGGGCACGGAGTTCGGGCAGACCGGTCACGCACCGAACCTATCGAACGGACCGTCGCGTCCGCGAGGGCGCCTGCCGACGCCGGTCAGCGCTGCGGTGGTGGTGGCGGGTCGGAGCCGAGGAGCGGCGGCAGGGGTGTGCTGCGCGGCCGCTCGCCGGGGGCGGCGTAGCCGGGGGCGAACGGGTTGGTGGCCGGGTCGACGAAGGGCGACGTCGGCGGAGGAGGCGGCGCGACGTACGGCTGCTGGGGGTACTGCTGCTGCGGGTATGGCTGCTGGGGGTACTGCTGTTGGGGCTGCGGGTATTGCTGCTGCGGATATCCCTGCGGCGGCTGCTGGTACTGCGGTCCCGGGTAGCCCTGCTGGGTGAACTGCGAGGTCGAGCGCCGCCCGGACGAGCGGTTGCGGCGCAGCGCCCGGGCCACGCCGGAGACGGCGATGATGACGATGAAGGTCAGCCCACGGCCGTACACCAGGTAGTCGTACCAGAAGGCGATCACGGCGATGACCGTACTCGCTGGTTGCGACGCCGTGTTGCGAGGGGCACGGCGTCCCCGTAGCGTTGCAGGGTCCGTGAGGGCCACACCTCTCACGCGATGCTGGCGGACCGACGGTTCGCGGCGACCTCCTTTTGGAAGGCAGACATCATGTCGAAGCAAGACGTCATCGGCGAGCACAAGCTCCACGAATCCGACACCGGTTCACCCGAGGTGCAGATCGCGCTGCTCACCGCACGCATCAACCACCTCACCGAGCACCTCAAGATGCACAAGAAGGACCACCACAGCCGTCGTGGTCTGCTGATGCTGGTCGGCCAGCGCCGCAGCATGCTCGACTACGTGCGCAACCGCGACGTGCAGCGCTACCGCGACATCATCGCCAAGCTCGGCCTCCGTCGCTGACCCTGGGCCACTGATCCCGGCAAGCTGACCGAGGTTGCTGGCTCCGCCACGTCTGTGGTGTGACGATCTGACATCGTGGGTATCAGCCAGAGGCTGGCTGCGATGGGCGACCGGCCGGACAGGACACGCATGCACCCTCATTCGAACATCGATGACAAGCCCCAGACGCTCGTCGGGGTGTCGTTCGACGACGCATTCCGCGCCCAGGAGTTCATGACCGCGTCGTCGCGCCTCGCGTCGAACCACGCTCTCCAGGTGCACGATGCGGTCGTGGTCGCCAAGACCGACGACGGGCACACCCGCGTCGTCGAGACCATCGATCCCCAGCCCGGCCGGGCTGCGCTCTCCGGAGCGATGTGGACCGGCCTGCTCGGTCTGCTGCTCGCCGGTCCCGTCGGCTGGATCGCCGGTGGGGTGATCGGCGCCGGCGCCGGTGCGGTTGCCGCGAAGGTCGTCGACCTCGGCGTGCCCGACGAATGGGTCGCCTGGTTCCGCGAGGCGGTGCGCCCCGGCACCACCACGGTCGTGCTGCTGCTCACCGACATCAACGTCGACGCGCTCGTCGAGGAAGCCAAGCGCTTCGTCGGCGCCGATCTGATCTACGCCAACCTCGATGCCGTCAGCTTCGACCGCGTCGTCGCAGCGTTCGGTGGCGCCCACAGCGAGCACTCGGCCGGCACCGCCGGTCCCGACGATCCCACCCCTGCAGCCGGCGGGCTGCCCACCGGCGATCCCACCACTGCGCCGGGATGACCCCGCAGCCGTGGACGGTCACGGCGCGCAACCTTCCCGAGCACGCCATCAACCCGATCCACACCGATGACGGTGCACGAGCGGTGGGTTTCCCTCGCGCATTGATCGCCGGCGTCACCACGTACGCGTACCTCACCCATCCGATCATGGAGGCGTGGGGCATCGACTGGCTCGAGTCGGGCGGGGGAGAGGTGCGCTTCAAGTCGCCCGTCTTCCTCGACGACGAGGTGGTCTGCCGACCCGAGCCGTTCGGCGACGAAGCCCTGGTGTCGGCGCTGGTCGGCGAGGAGACGCGCGCGCTGTTCCGGGCGATCCCCGACAGCGGCCCGGCCCCGGCGTCGCGCGACGGCGAAGTGTTGAAGCCGCGTCGGATCCACCTCGAGGGCGAGTTCAGCGACGAGTACGGCGTGCGCGCCGGTGACGATCTCGACACCTACGCTCGCCGCGGGCTGGTCCACCCGGCTGTCTGGCCGGCGCTCGCCAACCACCTCGTGCACACCCAGGTGGCTCGCGGTTCGTGGATCCACACCCACAGCGTGATCCGCCACCACGCGCTCGTACCCGTCGGGTCGTACGCAGACGTCACGGGTGTGGTCGTGCGGCGAGTCGACAGCTCGGCCGGCGAGCGGGCCGTGCTCGATGTGCGGATCGAGGTCGAGGACCGGGTCGTGGCGAGCCTCGAGCACCACGCCGTCGTCGACGTGACGGTTCGTCGATCTCCCGACTGAACGTGGTCGGGGCCTCCGATCGTGCCCACGGTGCGTGCCGGTGCGACCACCCCGGATCCGCCGATGCCACCATTCTCCGCTGGTCGCCTGGTACAGTGCCGAGCGTCCCGGGTTGTTCTCGGGGCCAACTAACCATCAGAGCGGACAACCGGATCGGTTGTCAGTCGCCTCTGCCGGTGCGCTGCGAGCGCTCGCCCAGATCCCCAGGTCCGGGCGGCTGTTCCGGTACCGACACTGCCGACTGGGAACCGACCTCCGCTCCAAATGCCGAGGCGTGAGAAACAACGCGCCCGGCCGAAAGGAGCTCGTCATGGCAGATGCCATCCGAGTGTCGGGTCCCGTGTCGGGAACTGACAAGACCCTGTCCTTCGAGACCGGCAAGCTGGCTCAGCAGAGCCAGGGCGCTGTGCTCGCCGCGATCGGTCGTACGACCGTGCTCGCCACCGCGAACGCCGCCAAGGAAGCCAAGCCCGGTACGGACTTCTTCCCGCTGACGGTCGACGTCGAAGAGCGTGCTTACGCCGCCGGCAAGATCCCCGGTTCGTTCTTCCGTCGTGAAGGCCGCCCCACCGAGGCCGCGATCCTCACGTGTCGCCTCACCGACCGCCCGCTGCGCCCGTGCTTCCCCGACGGCTTCCGCAACGAGACCCAGGTCGTGCTGACGATCATGGGCGCCGATCAGGAGAACCCGCACGACGTGCTGGCGATCAACGCCGCGTCGGCTGCGTTCCAGATCAGCGGCATCCCGTTCGACGGCCCCATCGGCGCCGTGCGCATCGCGTACAGCCAGGACGGCGACTGGATCCCCCACCCCACCTATGCCGAGGGTGAGGCCGCCACGTTCGAGCTGGTCGTCGCCGGTCGTCTGATCGAGGGCGGCGACGTCGCGATCATGATGGTCGAAGCCGGCGGCACGGCGAAGAGCTTCGCCTACTACGCCGACGGCGCCCCGAAGGTCGACGAGGCCGTCCTCGCCAGCGGCCTCGAGGCCGTCAAGGTGTGGATCAAGGAGTCGATCGAACTGCAGACGCAGCTCGTCGACGCCGTGGTCGCCGCCAAGGGCCCGATCACCCAGATGAAGTTCACCGTGTCGGCCGACTACACCCCCGACGTGCTCGACGCCGTTGCCGGTGTCATCACCGGCTCGCTCGGCCAGGCGATCACCATCGCCGACAAGCACGACCGCAACAACGCCACCGATGCCGCCAAGGACGAGGCCATCGCCGCGCTCTGCGGTGAGGGCGGCGCCTACGTCGGCCGCGAGCGCGAGGTCAAAGAAGCTGTCCGCAGCCTCACCAAGAAGCTCGTCCGCAAGCGCATCGTCGACGAAGGCCTGCGCATCGACGGCCGTGGTCCCCGCGACCTGCGTCCGCTGTCCAGCGAGGTCGGCATCTTGCCGACGGCGCACGGCACCGGCCTGTTCCAGCGTGGCGAGACCCAGGTCCTCAACGTCGCCACCCTGGCGATGCCGAAGATGAACCAGCTGCTCGACACGCTGGACCCGGAGACCCACAAGTACTTCCTGTTCCACTACAACATGGCCCCGTGGGCGAACGGTGAGACGGGTCGCGTCGGTACCCCGAAGCGCCGCGAGATCGGCCACGGTGCGCTCGCCGCCCGTGCCCTCATCCCCGTGCTCCCCAGCCTCGAGGAGTTCGCCTACGCGTTGCGC
The DNA here is from genome assembly GCA_025463305.1 of Ilumatobacteraceae bacterium. The sequence goes on along the minus strand of JAOBWK010000046.1, from coordinate 758 downwards.
CTCGTCGCCGAGGTGCTCGCCTCGAACGGCTCGACCTCGATGGCGTCGGTCTGCTCCGGCAGCCTCGCCCTGATGGACGCCGGCGTGCCGATCAAGGCGCCCGTCGCCGGCATCGCCATGGGCCTCGTGTTCGCCGAGGGCAAGTACACCACCCTCACCGACATCCTCGGTGCCGAGGACGCGTTCGGCGACATGGACTTCAAGGTCGCCGGTACGTCCGAGGTCATCACCGCACTGCAGCTCGACACGAAGATCGACGGCATCCCCGCCGACGTGCTGATCGCCGCTCTGGCCCAGGCCAAGGAGGCCCGCACGGCGATCCTCGAGAACATGAACGCCTGCATCGGCGCCGCTCGCTCCGAGGTCAACGACACCGCCCCGAAGATCGTCTCCTTCCAGGTGCCGCTCGACAAGGTCGGCGAGATCATCGGGCCGAAGGGCAAGGTCATCAACACCATCCAGCAGGAGACCGGCGCCGACATCAGCGTCGACGACGACGGCGTCCACGGCATCGTCTCCATCGGCTCGGTCGATGGCTTCCGCGTGGAAGAGGCCAAGGCTCGCATCCTCAGCATCATCGACCCGCCGAAGGCGGACATCGGTGGCGTGTACATGGGCCGTGTCGTGAACATCACCAAGTTCGGTGCGTTCGTGAACATCCTCCCGGGCCGTGACGGCCTCGTCCACATCAGCAAGCTCGGCAACGGCAAGCGCATCAACGCTGTCGAAGACGTGCTCAGCCTGGGCGACGAGATCGA
>JAOBWK010000026.1 GCA_025463305.1 Ilumatobacteraceae bacterium | reverse complement strand
CGTGCCGACCCAGGCCTGCGCCGAGTCGGCCGGCTACGACCTCTCCGAGTTCCTGCCGTCCGCCCTCGAGGCCTACGCCACGCAGGGCGTGCAGTGGTCGATGCCGTTCAACGTCAGCGTGCCCGTGCTGTTCTACCTCAAGCCGACGTTCGTCAAGGCCGGACTCGATCCCGCCAAGCCGCCGACCACCTTCGACGAACTGCTCGCCGCGAGCAAGCAGGTCGTCGCGTCCGGTGCCACCACCTACGGCATGGCGCTCGACAGCGACTACGACGGCGGCGGTGGCTGGTACATCGAGCAGTGGCTGGCCAAGGGCGGCAACTACTACGCGGACAACGACAACGGTCGGACGGCGCCGGCGACGAAGGTGCTCTACGACGACGCCAACGGTCTCGCCCTGTTCAACTTCCTGAGGACGCTGATGACCGACGGCCACGGGGTCTATGTCGGCGACAACGCCAGTGGCACCGACGCGCTGTTGAAGCTCGCCGATGCGACGGCTCCGGCGGCGATGACGATCTCGACGTCGGCCTCGCTCGGCCCGGTGTTCTCCGCCCTCGGCAGCGGCCTCATCCCCGGCGTCACCTCCGACGACGTCGGTGTCGGGTTCATGCCCGGACCGAAGGGCGGCCTCGGCGGCCTCGTCGGCGGCAACTCGCTGTACATCGTGAACAAGAGCCCGGAGAAGGTCGCCGCGACGTGGGACTTCATCACGTACCTCGACAGCGCGGCGACGCAGTCGGAGTTCGCGGCCGAGAGCGGCTACATCCCGGTGCGCCAGGACGCGCTCACCCTCGACCCGATCAAGACCAAGTACGCCACCGATCCCCGCTACAAGGTCGCGTACGACCAGCTGATCGGCTCCGCTGATGCGCCGACGTCCGTCGGTCCGGTGATCGGCCCGCTGCTCCAGGTCCGCAAGGTGGCCGCGGCCGCCGTGGCGAGCGTGCTCACCGGTGGCGATCCGCAGGCCGCGCTCGACACCGCGTCGCAGCAAGCCGACGATCTGATCGCCAACTACAACCTCACCAACGGCAGCGGCTGACCCGGCCCTTGCGCGTCCGACCGCGCCATGTCGTCCGCGGGACGACATCCCGCGGTCAGTGAGTGTCGCTCTCGCGACCGACCGCGCCATGTCGTCCGCGGGACGACATCTCGCGGTCAGTGAGTACTGTTCGCGCCATGACCGTCGTCGACACCGCAGCCACGAGCACCGGCTCGTACGTCCACTTCGAACCGCGTCAGCTGACGCCGACCATCGGCGCCGAGCTGATCGGCTTGGACCTCGCCGGGCCGCTCGACGACTCGCTGATCGCCGAGGTGCGCCGCGCCCTGCTCGAGTTCAAGGTGGTGTTCTTCCGCGACCAGCACATCGACCGCGCCCAGCACATCGCGTTCGCGCGCCGGTTCGGTGAGCTGGAGATCCATCCGGCGACGCCGCGCGATGCCGAGCACCGCGAGATCCTGCGCATCGAGCACGGACCGAACAGCCGGGGCACCGAGAACAACTGGCACTCCGACGTGACGTGGCGTGAACGGCCCTCGCTCGGCTCGATCCTGCGCGCGATCGAGCTGCCGCCGGTGGGCGGCGACACCCTCTTCTCCGACATGTACGCGGCCTACGACGGGCTCAGCCCCGAGCTGCAGCAGTTCGCCTGCGGGCTCACCGCGGTGCACGACATCGCCCGTGTCTTCGCGGCGAAGTTGGGCCGCAAGGCCGAGGAGCTGCATGAGAAGTTCCCACCGCAGGAGCACCCCGTGATCCGCACCCACCCCGAGACCGGCCGCCGGCTCGTCTACACGAACATCGCCTTCACCGATCGGATCAAGGGCCTGTCGGCCAAGGAGAGCGAGTGGCTGCTCGACCGCCTCAACGCCACCGCCAACAACCCCGATCACCAGTGCCGCTTCCGCTGGGCACCCGGCTCACTCGCCTTCTGGGACAACCGCGCCGTCCAGCACTTCGCGGCCAGTGACTACTTCCCCCAGCGAAGGGTCATGGAACGAGTCACCATCGCCGGCGACAAGCCGTACTTCACCCCAACCTCTCCCGCCCAACCCTACGACTGATCCCGTCGGAGTGGTCAGCGCGAGCGGACGAGCGATCCGCAGCGGACATGAGAAAACGAAGAAGGCCCGGACCGATGTGGTCCGGGCCTTCTCGATTGATCGTTCAGCGATGAACGACTACTGGATCAGTAGTCCTCCATGCCTCCGCCGCCGGCCATGGCCGACGAATCCTCGGGCTTGTCGGCGACGACAGCCTCGGTGGTGAGGAACAGGGCGGCGATCGAGGCTGCGTTCTGCAGCGCCGAGCGGGTCACCTTGGCAGCGTCGATGACGCCGAGCTTGACGAGGTCCTCGTACACGCCGGTTGCGGCGTTGAGGCCTTCGTGGCCGCTGAGGCTCTTGACCTTCTCGACGACGACGCCGCCTTCCATGCCGGCGTTCTCGGCGATCTGCTTGAGGGGGGCCTCGAGCGACTTGGCGACCAGGCGGGCGCCCGTTGCCTCGTCACCGGTGAGACCGGCAGCGACGGCGAGGACAGCAGCCTGGGCACGGAGGAGGGCGACGCCGCCTCCGGGCACGACACCCTCTTCGATGGCAGCCTTCGTCGTGGAGACGGCGTCCTCGATGCGGTGCTTCTTCTCCTTGAGCTCGACCTCGGTGGCCGCGCCGACCTTCAGCACGGCAACGCCGCCGCTGAGCTTGGCGAGACGCTCCTGGAGCTTCTCGCGGTCGTAGTCGGAGTCGGTGTTCTCGATCTCGGCCTTGATCTGGTTGATCCGGCCCTTGATGTCGTCTTCCGAACCGGCACCCTCGACGATGGTGGTCTCGTCCTTGGTGATGATGATCTTCTTGGCCGTGCCGAGGAGGTCGAGCGTGGCGGCGTCGAGCTTGAGGCCGACTTCCTCGCTGATGACCTGACCACCGGTGAGGATGGCGATGTCCTGGAGCATGGCCTTGCGGCGCTCGCCGAAGCCCGGGGCCTTGACGGCTGCGGACTTGAACGTGCCGCGGATCTTGTTGACGACGAGCGTGGCCAGGGCCTCGCCCTCGACGTCCTCGGCGAGGATCAGCAACGGGCGACCGCCCTGCATGACCTTTTCCAGCACCGGGAGCATGTCGCGCACCGACGAGATCTTCGAGCTGACGATGAGGATGTACGGATCGTCGAGCGACACTTCCATGCGCTCCGGATCGGTCACGAAGTAGGGCGAGATGTAGCCCTTGTCGAAGCGCATGCCCTCGACGAGGTCCATCTCCATGCCGAAGGTCTGGCTCTCCTCGACGGTGATGACGCCGTCCTTGCCGACCTTGTCGATCGCGTCGGAGATCATCGAGCCGATCTCGGTGTCGGCGGACGAGATGGAAGCGACCTGAGCGATCTGATCCTTCGAGTCGACTTCCTTGGCGAGCTCCTTGATGGAGGCCACAGCGGCGATGACGGCTGCCTCGATGCCCTTCTTCAGGCTCATCGGGTTGGCGCCGGCGGCCACGTTGCGCAGGCCCTCGCGGACCATGGCCCAGGCGAGGACGGTTGCCGTCGTCGTGCCGTCACCGGCGACGTCGTCGGTCTTCTTGGCGACTTCCTTGACGAGCTCGGCACCGATGCGCTCGTAGGGATCCTCGAGCTCGATGTCCTTGGCGATGGAGACGCCGTCGTTGGTGATGGTGGGGGCGCACCACTTCTTGTCCAGCACGACGTTGCGGCCCTTGGGCCCGAGCGTTACCCGGACGGCATCGGCGAGCTTGTTCATGCCCGCTTCCAGCCCGCGACGAGCCTGCTCGTCGAACGCGATCATCTTTGGCATCTGGTGTCCTCCATTGGACGAACTGATGGGTTCGCTCGCCGTTCGCGAGCCGTTAGCACTCTAGAGGTGCGAGTGCTAACGGGACAACCCGCGACCGGTCTCGCGCGGTCTGAGGCAGGAGTGCTCACGGGACAACCCGCGACCGGTCTCGCCAGCCCGGGTGTGGTTGCCTGGTTGGCGCGGACGGGCGGCCTTCGGGCTCCGTCGAAATGGGTTCCTCAGATGACCACAACGAAATGGGCTCTTCTCACGGCCGGGATCACCGTCCTGATCGTGTCCGTCCTCCAGTTCGCGAGCCGGCTCAACGCCCGCTCGGCGAGCCTCGCCGCACGACGCCGCACCGGCATCATGCAGCTCACCCGCTGGGGAGTGCTCGCCGCCGGTGTGACCGCGCTCGCCGGCGAAGGGGCGGTCGCGTTCGGGGTGTCGAGCGCGTGGACCGGCGGCGCCGCGCTGGCCTTCGTCTCGTGCTGCGCGCTCGCCGTGCGCGAGCCGCTCGGCGACTTCCTGGCCGCCGCGTCGTTCATCGTCGAACGCACCGCAGCGGTCGGCGACGAGGTCGAGCTGAACGGTGAGGTGTCCGGCACCCTCGTCGGCTTCGGGCTGCGCTCGGTGGCGGTGCAGACCTGGGACGGCGACGTCGTCTACCACACCGCCTCGGCGATCACGACGTTCCGCAACTCCTCCAAGGCCGCCTCGCGCGCGACGGTCGACATCGAGATCCCGGCGAACGTGCGCGTCGCGAGAGCGACCTCGGTGCTCGAGGCGGTCTGCCGCGGTGCGTTCGACTCGACGTTCCGGTCGCAGCCCGAGGTGCTCGGCGTGATCGATCAGCAGCTCGAGCACTACACGGTGCGCGTGTCGTGCTTCGTCGATCCGGCGCGCAACCGGCATGCCCAGTACCGGCTGAAGGCGGCCGCCGTCGACGCCGTCGCCGAGCTGATCGACGGCGAGGGAATCGTCCGCAACACCGCACAGGTGCTGGCGATCGTCGGCCAGACCAAGCCGGTGCCCGACGCGTTCGCGGCCGATCCCGTGTGGGCCGACACGGTCCCGAGCCATCGCTGAAAATCGCTCGATCGGGTTCGCCGAAGACCGTCACACTGGTGCATGGCCCCGCTCGACAGCACCGCTGACCGATCCGTCGACCCGGGTTGGGAGCGGGCCGAGCGGGTGGCGTCGGGGCTGCTCGATCGGTCGCTCCCCAAGGCGGAGTGGACCCACGAAGGCCATCTGCTGGCGTGCCTCGCTCTGGTCCGCCGGCTCGGCCCCGCGGAGGCGCTCGCCGTCCTGCGGTCCGCGATCCCGCCGTACAACGTGGCCACCGGCGTCGCCAACACCCCGACGGGCGGCTACCACGACACCATCACCGTGTACTACGTGTGGGCGGTCGGGCGGCTGCTGTCGGCCGGGAGCACGATCGAGGCAGCGATTGCCGATCCGCTGCTCGGCCGCGCCGGCCCGCTCCAGTGGTGGGACCAGGAGGTGTTGATGTCGCCGGCGTTGCGCGCGGCGTGGTCGCCACCGTCCGGCAGCGGGTTGGGCGCGGTCGATGGCCCCACGCTGCCATCGACCGACTGACTCGATCACCGGCCGTTTCTCGGCGTGATCTATGGTCACGCCGCATGAACGTGACGGTCGTGGGAGGGGGTGTGTCCGGGTTGGGCACGGCGCTCGCGCTCGCCCGTCGCGGCCACGACGTGACCGTCGTCGAACGCGATCACACGCCGATGCCGACCACCGCTGACGAGGCGTTCGAGTGGGATCGTCGCGGCGCCCCGCAGGTGCGCCACAGCCACGCCTTCCTCGGCCGCTTGGTGCGGCAGCTGCGCGACGACTTCCCCGATCTGTACGCCGAGCTCCTCGCAGCCGGGGCGACGGAGCTGCGCTTCGGCGAGGACCTGCCCGAGGAGATGGTGGAGTTCGCGCCGGAACCGGGCGATGCCGAGCTGACGATGCTCGCCTGCCGACGCACCACCTTCGAGTGGGTGGTCCGTCGTGCCGCGATGGCCGAAGGACGGGTGTCGTTCCGCACGGGCGTCGCGGTCGACGGCCTGCTGATCGCCGAGACGCGCGCGGCGGACGGCCGGCCCGTGGTGACCGGAGTACGCCTGTCCGACGGCACGGAGATCGTGAGCGATCTGGTCGTGGCGGCCGCCGGCCGACGCGCCGACGTGCCCGCCTGGCTCGCCGCGATCGGGGCGCGCACCGTGGCCGAGGAGGTCGAGGACACGGGCATCGTCTACTTCAGCCGCTTCTACCGGTTGCGCGAGGGGATGGACTACCCGCCTCGCGGCGGCGCGATCGGTGGTGATCTCGGCTACCTCAAGTACGCCGTGTTCGTGGGTGACAACCGCACGTTCAGCGTCACGCTCGCGGTGTCCACCGAGGACGTCGAGTTGCGCCGATCGTTCGGCGTGGCCGCGATCTTCGACAGCGCCGCGCAGGAGCTCGTCGTCACAGCGCCCTGGCTCGACGGACGCGCCGAGCCGCTCGATCCCGGCGTGCACGTGATGGCCGGGCTGCTCAACCGTTGGCGCGACTTCGTCGTCGACGGCGTGCCCGTGGCCACGGGTCTGATCGCAGTCGGCGATGCGGTGCTGTGCACGAACCCGCTCTACGGCCGGGGCTGCACGACCGCGTTCTGGGGTGCGAGCCTGCTCACCGACGCGCTCGACGCACACCGCGACGATCTGGACGCAGCCGCCGTCAGCTACGACACCGCGCTGCGACGCGACATCCGGCCCTGGTACCGCGCGTCGGTCGACCAGGACAACGAGGCCCGGCGGGTGTCGACCGCGGTGTTGGCCGGCGCCGACCCCGATGCGGACGCCGACGATGCGCGCACGTTCATGCGCGGCGTCCTGCGCGACGGCTTGTTCCCGGCCGTCCGTTCGGATCAGGTCGTGGCCCGTGCGTTCATGCGCAGCCTCAACCTGCTCTCGTCACCCGACGCGATCGTCAAGGACGCCGACGTCGGTGCGCGCGTGCTGGCCGTCTGGCAGGACCGCGACAACCGCCCGCCGCTGCCACCCGTGGGGCCGAAGCGACGTGAGGACTTCGTCGAGCTGCTACCCGGCTGACCGGACAGCCGACGGTGGGTGAGGGGATCAGCCGCCGGCGACGGCGGGGATGATCGAGACGGTCTCACCATCGGGGACGACGGTGTCGAGGCCCTCGAGGTAGCGGACGTCATCGTCGGCCACGAACACGTTGACGAACTTGCGGAGTGCGCCCGTCTCGTCGAACAGCCGATCGTCGAATCCGGGGAAGTCGGTGTTCAGATTTGCCAGCACCTCGGCGAGCTTGGTGCCCTCGACCTTGACCGAAGAGCTGCCCCCGGCCAGCGGGCGCATCGTTGTGGGAATTCGAACGGTGACGGACATGTCCGAAACGCTACCGAGCGGGTCGGGTTTCCGTCCCAACCAGTTCGGAT
>JAOBWK010000009.1 GCA_025463305.1 Ilumatobacteraceae bacterium | reverse complement strand
CCGCACTCGGTGTTGACGCCCATCTCGGTGTACTGGCGCTGGCTGTCGAGGTTCAGCGCAGCCATCTCACGGTTGTGGTCGACCGGGAAGATGAAGTTCGAGGCGTGCCCGGTGGAGCCGCCGGGGTTGGGCAGCGGGCCCTTGTCGATCTGGACGATGTCGCGCCAGCCGAGCTCGGCCAGGTGACCGACCACACCGTTGCCGACGATGCCGGCGCCGATGACGACGACCTTGGCCGTCGTGGGGAAGTCGTTGCTCGCTGGGCTGCTCACGTGAGATGGTCCTCTCGTCGGGGTGGAACCGTTCTGCGGGATGATCCCGCATGGTGGTAAGTGTAGATGATCGCGGCGTGCACGGGGAAAAGCGCGTTCTCTCCGTTCATGTCACCACACATCATCGAAGTCGATGATGTGTGGTGACATGAACGAGGGGCGGGAAGGTGGCTCGGGTGGGGCAAAGTCGGCTCAGCCGAGTTCGTCGGGCATCTCCGCCTTGCGGCGGGCGATGAATTCCCGCAGCTCGGCATCGAGCGCATCGTCGAGCGCAGGGGGCTCGTAGTCGGCCAGGGTCTTCTTGTACAGCTTGTTGGCGCGCTGGTCGGCGTCGGTGGAGCCTTCCTCCAGCCACTGCTCGTAGCTGTTGTTGTCGGCCGTGTTGCTGCGGTAGAAGGCGGTCTCGAAGTTGGCCAGGGTGTGCGCGGTGCCGAGGTAGTGCATGCCCGGCTCGTTGCCGACGATGGCATCGACGGCCTGCCCGTTCGGGCTCATGTCGACGCCCTTGACGAACGTGTGCCACGCGCCGAGCTGATCGACGTCGAGCATGAACTTCTCGTAACCGAACGTCAGGCCGCCTTCCAGCCAGCCCGCGGCGTGGAGCACGAAGTTGACGCCGCCGAGGATCGTCGGCTGCATCGTGTTCGCCGACTCGTACGCGGCCTGCGCGTCGGCCACCTTCGACGCGCACAACCCGCCGCCGGAGCGGAACGGCACGCCCATCCGCCGCGCGAGGTGCGACATCACGTAGAGCACGAGCGCCGGCTCGGGTGTGCCGAACGTGGGTGCTCCCGTCTGCATCGACATCGACGACGCGAAGGAACCGAGGATCACCGGCGCGCCCGGGCGCACCAGTTGCGCGAACGTCATGCCGACCATCGCCTCGGCCAGGCTCTGCGCGCAGACCCCGGCAACCGTCACCGGCGCCATCGCCCCGGCGAGGATGAACGGGGTGAAGATGCAGGCCTGGTTGTTCGCGGCATAGACATCGGCCGCGCCGAGCATCGTCTCGTCCCACACCAGCGGTGACGACGCGTTGATCAGGCTGGTCATCACGGTGCGGTCCTGCAGGTCGCCACCGAAGCCGATCCGGGCGAGATCGACGCTGTCCTGGGCCCGGCTCATCGCGGTGACCGATCCCATGAACGGCTTGTCGCTGTACTTGAGGTGCGAGTACACCATGTCGAGGTGGCGCTTGTTGACGGGGATGTCGACGGGCTCGCAGACCGTGCCACCGCTGTGGTGGATGTACGGCGACGAGTACGCCAGCTTGACGATGTTCTGGAAGTCGGCCAGCGTCGCGTAGCGGCGCCCACCGTCGAGGTCGCGCACGAACGGCGAGCCGTAGTTCGGGGCGAACACCGTGTTCATCCCCCCGATCTCGACGTTGCGGGCGGGGTTGCGGCCGTGCTGGGTGTACTGCCGTGGCGCGCTGGCCTGGATGATGCTGCGGCACATGCCTGCCGGGAACCGCACCCGCTCGCCGTCGGCGGTGGCGCCGGCCGCGACGAACAGCTCGATGGCCCGCGGGTAGTCGCGGATCCACATCCCGCTCTGCTCGAGGATGGTGTCGGCGTTGCGCTCGATCTGCGCGATCGCGTCGTCGTCGAGCACCTCGAACGGTGCCAGTGTGCGGGTGATGTAGGGCACGGACTCGGCCTGGCTCGAGGCGCGGGCGGCCTGACGACCGGCGCGGCCGCCGCCGCTACGGCGACCCGCCGGAGCGGCTGCCGGCTCGGTTGCCGGGTCCATCGCTGGCTCGAGCGCTGTGTCTGCTGTTTCGGTCATCGGTTCCCCCGTGTGGACGGTCGCATCAGGCGCGGGCCCGGCGACGAGTGCGTGTTGGCCCGGTCGATTCGCTGCGGGCCGGCAGTGCGACCACGGCGCCCAGGCGGGCATACGGGTCGGTGGTGTGCGGGATGCCCATCGCCTGGACGAAGTGCTCCTGGAAGCGAGGCTCGATCGCGGTCTCGACCTTGGTGATGGTGCGCGCGACGTCGGCGATCTCACGGCGGTCGGCCAGCGACAGCAGGGCGCGCACGGCGCCCGACCCGGCGGCGTTGCCGACGGACACCACCTTCGACGGCTCGCAGTCGGGGATCATCCCCAGCACCAGCGCGTAGACGGGATCGATGTGGCTGCCGAACGCTCCGGCGAGCTTCACGGTGTCGACCGACTCGAGCCCGGCGCGGTCCATCAGCAGCCGCGCGCCGGCGTACAGGGCGCCCTTGGCGAGCTGGATCGCACGCACGTCGTTCTGGGCGATGCGCAGCTCCGGCGCGCTGCCGGAGCGCTCGCTCGCGCGTTGCAGCACGTACGAGAACGTGCGGCCATCACCGACGATGCGGTCGGTGCGCTCGGCGTACTCACCCTTGATCGTGCCGTCGGTGTCGATGATGCCGGCGAGGAACAGCTCGGCGACGACCTCGATGATGCCCGAGCCACAGATGCCGGTGATGCCCACCTCGGGCAGCGACTCGGCGAAGCCGGGCTCGTTGCTCCACACGTCGGAGCCGATGATCTTCAGGACGGGCTCGAACGTGTCGCGGTCGATGCGCACCCGCTCGATCGCGCCGGCCGTGGCCCGCTGGCCGCCGGAGATCTGCGCGCCCTCGAACGCCGGACCGGTGGGGCTCGATGCCGCGGCGAGGCCGTGGCGGTTGCCCAGCACGAGCTCGGCGTTGGTGCCGACATCGATCAGCAGCACCATCTCGTCGCCGCGGTGCGGGCCGACGGCGAGCACCGCGCCCGCGGTGTCGGCGCCGACGTGGCCGGCGATGCACGGCAGCATGTGCAGCGTGGCGAGCGGACAGGCGAGGCCGATGTCGGTGGCCGCGGAGTCGAACGGCAGGTCGGTGGCGAGCGGGAACGGTGCGCCGCCGAGCGGCGTCGGATCGATGCCGAGGATGAGGTGGTGCATGATCGGGTTGCCGACCAGCACGATGTCGGAGATCTCCGACTGGCGGATCGGGGACGCGTTGCCCTGGCCGAGACGATCCTTCGACGCCAGCTCGCACAGCTCGTGGATCAGGTCGTTGAGCGCGCCGCGGATCGCCGCCGTCAGCTCGACCTCGCCACCCGGGTTCATCATCACGTACGAGACCCGGCTCATCAGGTCCTCGCCGAAGCGGATCTGCGGGTTCATCAGCCCGGCCGACGCGAGGATCTCGCCGCTGGCGATGTCGCACAGGTGGCCGGCGACGGTGGTGGAGCCGACGTCGATCGCCACCCCGTAGAGCTCGTCGAAGAACCCCGGCCACACGCCCGTGATGACCCGCTGCCCGTCGGCACCGCCGTGCACCGCGACCGTGACGTCGCGGCCCTCGTGGTTCAGCGCGGGCTGCAGCCGGCGAAGTGCGTTCGGCGTGATCGTGAGCGTCGGCAGGCCCCACTGCTCGGTGAGCGCGTCGGTGAGCAACCGCAGGTCGCTGCGATCGCCACCGAGGTCGTTGGCCACCACCTCGACGTAGTACGGGTGCACGATGGGGTCGATGATCAGCCCGGTGAGGTCGACGGTCTTGCGGATGACCGGGCGGTGCATCTGGCTCGCGGCCGGCACGTCGACCAGCACGTCACCGAGGATCTTCGCGGTGCAGCCGAGGCGTCCGCCGGGCTCGATCGCGCGTCGCCCGTGGTAGGCCTCCTCGGTGGGTCCGACCGGCGTGAGGTGCTCGGGCGTGCTGGTGACGCCGTGCTTGGAGAACTCACCGAACGTCGGCACGACCTGGCAGCGGCCGCAGATCGCGCGCCCACCGCAGACCGAGTCGAGATCCACCCCGAGCGTGCGCGCGGCATCGAGCACCGTGCTGCCGGCGGCCACCTCGCCGCGGCGACCGGATGGGGTGAAGACGACCGTTGGCATCAGCTGACCCGGCCCTCAGGCCGGTGCGCTCCCGGCCTCCGCGACACGTGCGCGGCGACCGCCACGACGACCCGATGCCTCACCCTCTTGGACGTTGCCGGGATCGCGGTTGGCCTGGATCCACGACGCGCAGTTGGCATCGTTGGAGCACAGGACGTTGCCGGCCATGATCGCGCTCTTGACGTCGGCGTGCATCGGGTTGGTGATCGCCGAGGTCATCCCGTGGCTCATCGCCATCGCCAGGAACGTGCCGCTGATGACGTGTCGGTTGGGCAGGCCGAAGCTGACGTTCGAGGCGCCGCACGTGGTGTTGACGTGGAGCTCCTCGTGCAGCCGGCGCACGAGCGAGAAGACCTGCAACCCGGCCGTGGCCATCGCGCCGATCGGCATGACGAGTGGATCGACGACGACGTCGCTGGCCGGGATGCCGTAGTCGGCGGCGCGGTTGACGATGCGCTTGGCGACCTCGAAGCGCACGTCGGGATCCTCGGAGATGCCCGTCTCGTCGTTCGAGATCGCGACGACCGCGGCGCCGTACTTGGCGATCAGCGGCAGGACCCGCTCGAGCACCTCTTCCTCACCGGTGACGGAGTTGACCAGCGGCTTGCCCTGGTAGACGGCGAGCCCGGCCTCGAGCGCGGCGATGATCGAGGAGTCGATCGACAGCGGCACGTCGGTGATCGACTGCACGAGCTGGATCGCGTGGGCCAGCATCGCCGGCTCGTCGGCGAGCGGGATGCCGGCGTTGACGTCGAGCATCTGCGCGCCGGCGGCGACCTGATCGAGCGCGTCCTTCTCGACGCGGCTGTAGTTGCCGGCCTTCATCTCCTCGGCCAGCAGCTTGCGCCCGGTCGGGTTGATCTTCTCGCCGATCATCACGAAGGGACGGCCCCAGCCGATCACGACCTCGCGGGTCGCCGAGCTCAGGATGGTGTCAGTCATGTCAGTCCGTTCTTCAGGTTCGTTCGTCTTCGGGGCGGTCGGGATCCCAGCCGCCGGTGTCGATCCACCGCTTGAGCCGCTCGACCGGGAACTCGGCCTCGAGCTGCTCGGCATGAGCGATGACGGCAGCCTCGATGTCGCCGTCGAACGTGGCCGGCAGCGCGACGGAGGTGCGCCGCCATTCGGCGACGTACTCGCCCGACGTCTTCTTGCCGGCCTTCATCGCGGCGCGGTCGATGGCCGCCTGGAAGCGCTGCGGCAGGATCTGCTGGCGCCGGTTCTCGCCGGAGCCGCCGTTGATCTGGGCCGGGATGTCGCGCCAGGAGATGACGACGATCTCGTTGGCGTTGCCGCGGCGGGCCATCAGACCGCGACCCGGTGGAGGTCAGCTGCTGGCTGCGCGGCGGTGCGGATCGTCAGCGCACCCGTGACGGATTCGGCCAGGCCGGAGCGGCCGACCAGACGGCGCTCGAACGCGAGGCCGAGGCGCGCGGCTGCGGCTTCGGCGCGAGCCGTGACGGCGGGATCGTCGCCCTGGGCCAGCAGCACGACCCGCGTGTAGTTGGCGAAGTACAGGTGGCGCAGCTCGGGATGCTGCTCGAGCCCGAGACCACCCCAGACGAGTGCGTCGAAGTGCTTGGCCAGGAAGTCGGTGAGGTAGAAGGTGCCCAGTTCGGCGTCCTGCATCGCCGCGAACTCGGCCGCGCCGGCGAAGAGCTCGTAGCAGTGCGCGCCCGGGAGGCGGTCGACGCCGGGGAACGATTCGAGCATCGCGTCGAGCTGTCCGCCGGTGCCGCAGTCGGCGTAGCCGACGAACACCGGGCGTTCGGCGGCGACCGCGGCATGCACGAGCGGCCGCAGCTCGCCGACGATGGACTGCGGCGTCATGTGCAGGTTGGCCGGGAGGTACGCGACCTCGACGGCGTCAGCGAGCCCGTCGGCGCGCAGGATCGCGCGCAGATCGCCGGCCAACGCGCCGCAGGCGATGACGAGCGGACGGGTGGAGCTGGGCAACGGAGCCTCAGGCGGTGAGCGCGTCGGCGCGGATCTGGGCGCGCCGGGCCTGCACGAGCGACTTCGCGGTCTCGGCGGCGACGGCGGCGTCGCGGCAGTAGGCATCGGCGCCGATCGCGGTGCCGAACTCCTCGTTCAGCGGCGCGCCGCCGACGAGCACGATCTGGTCGTCGCGGCGACCTTGCTCCTTGAGCGTGTCGATGACCACCTTCATGTACGGCATGGTGGTGGTGAGCAGCGCGGACATCCCGAGGATGTCGGGCTTGTGCTCGTCCAGCGCGGCCAGGAACTTGGCGGCGTCGGTGTTGATGCCGAGGTCGATGACCTCGAACCCGGCGCCCTCGAGCATCATCGCGACGAGGTTCTTGCCGATGTCGTGGATGTCGCCCTTGACGGTGCCGATCACGACCTTGCCGATCGGCTCGGCGCCGGTCTCGGCGAGCAGCGGACGGAGGATCTCCATCCCGCCCTTCATCGCGTTCGCGGCGAGGAGCACCTCGGGCACGAAGAGGATGCCGTCGCGGAAGTCGATGCCGACGATGCGCATGCCCTCGACCAGCGCGTCGTTGAGCACGCGGTCCGGGCCCCACCCGCGGCCGAGCAGGATGTTCGTGCCCTCGCGGATCTCCTCCGCCATGCCGTCGTACAGGTCGTCGTGCATCTGGGCGACGAGATCTTCGTCGTTCAAGTCCTCGAGGACGATGTCGTCATCGGCCATGCATGTTCTCCCTTTGGACGGTACGCGGAATCCACGATACGAGAAGATACTCTATCGTGGAAGACGACCTGGTCAATTGGCTGATCCATCGCCAGCCGGTTGACGGTGCGTCGCCGGGGGTCCACGACACCTCCAGTCTGCCCGATCCGACGCCCTGAAAGGCATCTCGACATGCCACGCACCCGCTACGCAGTGGTCCTGATCACGGTCAGCGTCGGCACCACGCTCATGGGCGGCGGCCTGCTCGGATCGTTGATGGGCGTGCGCGCCGAGCGCGACGGCATCAGCGCCGGCGCGATGGGCCTCACGATGGCGATGTACTACGTGGGCTTCGTCGCCGGGATGCCCGCGATGAACCGGCTGCTCGAGGTGCTCTCGCGGCGGCGGATGTACGCCGCTGCCACCATCGTGATGGGCCTCAGCGCCTTCGGCTACGGCCTCGCCGTCAACCCACTCGCCTGGGTCGGCCTGCGCTTCGTCACCGGGTTCTGCCTCGCCGGCGTGTACCTCGTCGTCGAGACGTGGCTCAACGACCTCGCCCACAACGAGGTGCGCGGCCAGGTGATGGGCCTCTACGTCGCCGTCGTCGCGGCGGGCCTCGTCGCCGGCCAAGCCGTGCTGCCGCTCACCGATCCGTCGTCGTGGACGTCGTTCGCCGTCGCCGGCGCGATCATGAGCCTGGCCTGGACACCGCTGCTCGTCGTCACCAACGGTGCGGGTGTGCGCCACAGCCGCTCGGGGATGATGTCGCTCGGCGACGTCGCCAGGGCTGTACCGTCCGGCGTCATCGGCTACCTCCTCGTCGGGCTCACCCAAGGTTGCCTGCTGACGATGGCCAGCGTCTACGCCGCCCGCGCTGGGTTGAACGCCGCGCACGTCGGCATCTTCGTCGGCGCCATCACCGCCGGTGCCGTGGTGCTGCAGATGCCCATCGGCGCGATCGGTGACCGGATGTCGCGCCGCGCCGTGATGGTCGCGCTCTGCTCGCTCACCGTCGTGGCATGCCTCGTGCTGATGGTCGTCGACGCGGGCACGCTGCCGGCGTACGCGTTGGCGTTCCTGGTCGGTGGGTTCAGCACACCGCTCTACGCGCTCGGCAACGCGTACACCCACGACTGGCTGCCCGAGGGCCAGGTCGTCGCGGCCAGCAGCGCACTGCTGATCACATACTCCGTCGGCGCCGTCTTCGGACCGCTCCTCGCCGCCGCGGCCATGACGATGGTCGGTGTCAACGGCTTCTTCTGGGCGCTCGTCATCGGCCACGGCGGACTTGCCGCGTTCATGGTCTACCGACTCGTGGTCGCCCCGGACCCGGTGGACGACCCGGTTGTGACCGTGGCCGACGAGCACGTCGCCCCAGCTCTGACGCCCGCGGGCGCACGGGTAGATTGACCCGAATGGCCAGCGCCACCTCAGGCATCCAGTCGATCGAGCGAGCCTTCTCGGTCCTGCTGGCCGTCGCCACCGAGCCGTCCGGCATCACCGATGTCGCCCGCCGCGTCGCGCTGCCCGTCAGCACCGTCGCCCGCCTGCTCGCCACGCTCGAGCACCTCGAAGCCGTGATCCGCCAGGACGACGGCGTGACGTATCGCATCGGCCCGACCGTGAGCAGCCTCGCCGCGGCCAACGACACCACGCTCACCGGTCGCGCCCGGCCGTTCCTGCACGAGCTGGTCGACCGGGTCCACGAGACCGCCGGGTTGTCGGTGCTGGAGGGCAACGAGGTGCTGTACCTCGATCACGTCGAGAACGACAACGCGGTGCAGATCCGCGACTGGACGGGCGAGCGCACGCCGCTGCACGTCGTCGCCTCCGGCCTCGTGTTCCTCGCGTTCCTGCCCGCCGAGCGGGTCAAGGCCTACGCGAAGGGCGGCCTCGAGGCGCCGACCGAGCACTCCGTCCACACCGCTGTGCAGCTCGACAAGCGGCTCGACGAAGTGCGCGCCAAGGGCTTCGCGTGGACCGTCGACGAGCTGCAGCTGGGCATCAGCGCGGTGGCCGCGCCGGTGCGCAACCGCAAGGGCGAGATCGTCGCGGCGATCCACTGCCACGGCCCCACCTACCGCTTCCCGGCTCCCGACGAGCAGGCCGACATCGAGTCAGCGGTCGTCGCCGCGGCCCGGCGCTTGAGCGACACCGGCATCGACTGAATCAGCGCGCCCGGCGCGGCCGCCCCGAGGCCGTCGCCGTGAACGTCGCGTCGACGAACATCTCGACGCCCTCGACGTGGGCGACGTTGATCCGCTCGCTCACCACGGCCTGGGCATCGACCGCACCCGCCAGCTCGGCGTGGCCGATGGCCGTCGCGATCGCGGCCTGCGTCGCCAGCGCTCGCGCCTGCTCGAACGACAGGACGTCGACGTGCGCCGCGCCGTCGACCGTCGTGTGATGCACGCGGAAGACATCGCGCGCCGGCGCCGACACGTACACCTCGTCGTGCACGCGCACCATGCCGACGACCGCGCCGATCGCGTTCGCCACGTCGGCGTCGGCGGGCACCACGCCCTCGGTGCGCAACATCGCCGCGACCGCCGGGTAGTACAGGCGCGCCGACGCGCCGAGCCCGATGATCGGCACGGTGAGGCGGGCGGCGATGTCGACGATGCCGCGCCGCTGATCGAGTGACGACGCGAGGAGCGGATGGCGGCTCAGGCCGTTGCCCTCGAACCCGTCGATGCCGAGGCCGACGTCGAACACGATCTCGGCCGAGCGGCGCTGCAGCGCACCGACGACGCGGGCCGCCAACGCGTCGGCCGTGTCGGCGACGGGCTTGCCGAGCAGCGTCCGCTTGCGTGCCACGAGCTCGGCCGCCGTGCGCGCGGCCGCGACGTCGAACGCGGTGAAGTCGCCGAGCACGTGTGACGCGTCGGTGGGCGTGAACGACGACAGCATCACCAGCCCACGGCTCACCAGCCGATCGAGCCGGCGCACGTCGGCGTGGCCCTGCACCAGCCGGCTGACGGGGCTGACGCCGACGCGAGCGCGGGCGAGCAGGTGCAGCTCGGCGTCGTCGAGGCCGGTGTCGGTGGCGCCGACGTCGGTGAGCGGGATCGCGAACCGCGCGTCGTGCTCGCTCGGGATGTCGTTGAGCAGCTGCTGGGCGAGGGCGCGGTGGACGACGTCGCCGTGCTCGGCGGCGAGCATGCAGATCGGCACGACGCGCCGGGGGCCGAGGACGATCTGCGGCTCGACGGTGCCGAGCCCGATGGTCACCTCGCTGTCGCCACCGAGGCCGACCGTGGTCATCGCCACGGCCTCCACCATCGTGCGGAAGCCGCCGACGGTGGCACCCTCCTCGTCGAGGTGCGGCACCCCGCCTTCGACCACCGCGATGTCGGTGGTGGTGCCGCCGATGTCGGACACGATCGCATCGACGGCACCCGTGAGGTGCGCGGCGCCGACGAGGCTCGCTGCCGGCCCGGAGAGGATCGTCTCGATCGGGCGGGTCTTGGCGACGTCGGCCGACATCAACGCGCCATCGCCGCGCACCACCATCAACGGTGCCGTGATCGCGTGCTCGGCCATGATCGCCTCCGCCGCCGCGATCAGCCCGGTGAGCAGTCCGATCAACCGCGCGTTGAGCACGCTCGTGAGCGCCCGGCGCGGGCCGTTGAGCTTGGCCGACAGCTCGTGGCCACAGGTGACCGGCAGTCGGGTGATGCGCCGGAGCAGATCTCGCGCGGCCACCTCGTGCTCGGAGTTGCGCGTCGCGAACTGGGCCGTCACCGCGAACCCGCTGACCGACGGTGCGATGGCCAACGCCTCGGCTTCCAGCGTGGCCAGATCGAGCGCGGCGAGCGGATCACCCTGCGGACCGTGGCCGCCGGCGATGCGGATCAGCGGATCACCACGCAGCGCCTCGGCCAGCCCGGCGCGGCCGGCGTCGTTGTCGCCGAAGCCGATGAACACCAGCGCCACCCGTCCACCGCGGCCCTCGACCAGCGCGTTCGTGGCGAGCGTGGTGGACAGGGACACGAAATCGATGTCCGACGACGGCGCACCGGCCGACGCCAGCACCGCGCTCACGGCGCCGGCGATGCCGATCGACAGGTCGTGGCGCGTCGTCAGCGCCTTCGCCTTGGCGACCACGCCGTGCTCGTCGTGGAACAGCACGGCATCGGTGTAGGTACCGCCCGTGTCGATCCCGAGTGACAGCCGCATGAGGGCCCAACGCTAGGCGCGGATCCGCCCTGCGGACCTCTTCCACGATACGGATCAATGCTGTATGGTGGTAACCAGCACAGGCGTGCTGGGAATCAGAGGAGAGCGACGTGGCACTGTTCAACCGGTCGAGGACCAACAACGACAACACATCTGCGTTCGCCGACTCGGTCGTGCGGCGGGTCGCCCAGGCCCACCTCGAGCTGATCCCGACGCCGAAGGCGCACCTGCAGTTCGAGCACCTGCCCGAGGGCTCGACGGTGTCCGTCACCGCGTCGCCGGCCAAGGACCTCCAGGCCACGCTCGACATGGCGGCGCAGCTGCTCGACCTCGGCCACACGGTGATCCCCCACCTCGCCGCGCGCATGGTCGACGGGCCGGCGCACGTCGCCACCATCGCTGCGTGGCTGACCTCCCATGGCGTGAAGGACGTGTTCGTCGTCGGCGGCGACGCACCCGAACCGTTCGGCCCGTACCTCGACGCCGGCGCCTTCATGCGCGCGCTGCTCGAGTCCGGCGCACCGCTCGAGCGGGTCGGCTTCGGCGGCTACCCCGACGGTCACGCCGCCATCCCCACGCCGGCACTGGTGGCCGCGCTACGCGACAAGCAGCAGCTGATCCTCGACGCCGGCATCAGCGGCTGGGTCTCCACCCAGATGTGCTTCGACACGGCCACGATCACCCGCTGGCTCACCAGCGCCCGCGCCGACGGTCTGGTGCTGCCGGTCCACCTCGGCGTCCCCGGCGTCATCGACACGATGAAGCTGCTGACGATGGGCACCAAGCTCGGCGTCGGTGCCTCGCTGCGCTACCTGCGCAAGAACCGGGCCGTGGTGAGCAAGCTCGCCGCGCCCGGCGGCTACGACCCGATGGACCTGCTCGCCCCGATGGCGGGCGACCTGGACCGCCTCGGCGTCTCGGCGCTGCACGTGTTCACCTTCAACCAGGTCGCCAACACAGTGGCGTGGCAGCAGGCCGTCTGCGGCGTCGCCAGCAGCCCGGCATCGCTCGTGTCGTAGCGTGACGGCATGACCTCGTCCATCGACCCCGACACGTACACGCGCACGCCCGGCGGGGCGATCCGCATGGACGGCATCGTCCTGCGCGACGAGACCGTGGTCCGGTTGCGCGCCGAGATCGAGGCGCTGGGCAACCCCCACGTGTGCCTCGCCACGGTGCTCGTCGGCGACGACGGGCCCAGCCAGGTCTACGTGCGCAGCAAGCACAAGAAGGCAGCCGAAGCGGGCATGAGCTCGCGCCACGTCGGGCTGCCGGCCACCGCCAGCCAGGTCGAGGTCGAGGCCGCCGTGCGCGAGCTCGCCGAGGACCCGATGGTGCACGGCATCCTCGTGCAGCTGCCCCTGCCGAACGGCCTCGACGAGGATGCCGTGCTCGACCTCGTGCCCGCCGAGAAGGACGTCGACGGGCTGACGGTGGCGAGCATGGGCCGGCTGATGCGCAACCGCGTGGGCCACATCCCGTGCACGCCGAAGGGTGTCATGCGTCTGCTCGATCGCTACGGCGTCGCGACCAGTGGCCAGACCGCGGTCGTCATCGGGCGCTCGCTGCTCGTCGGCCTGCCGCTGTCGGTGCTGCTCGCCCGCAAGGGCATCGACGCCACGGTCACGCTCGCCCACTCGCGCACCAAGGACCTCGTCGCCGCGTGCCGCGACGCCGACATCATCATCGGCGCCGCCGGCATCGCCCGGCTGATCACGGCCGAGCACGTCAAGCCCGGCGCCACCGTCATCGATGTCGGCATGTCTCGCACCGAGGCCGGCATCGTCGGCGATGTCGACTTCGCCGCCGTCGAGTCCATCGCCGGGGCGATCACGCCGATGCCCGGCGGCACCGGCCCGATGACCATCGCCTGCCTGCTCGAGAACACCCTCGAAGCGGCGCGCATGCTCGGCGCCGTCCCCCGCTGACGTCACCGCCGATCCGGTGAACATCGACGCCGCCGTCGCGTGGCTGGAGGGCCACATCGACTACGGCACGTGGGCGGCCCGCTCCGCGCGCACCGGCGATGTCGAGCTGTCCCTCGACCGGATGCACCGCTTCGCGACGGTGCTCGGCAACCCGCAGTCGTCGCTGGCGATCATCCACGTCACCGGCACGAACGGCAAGGGCTCCACCTCGCGGATGATCACCCGGCTGCTGATGGCCGAGAGCCTGCGCGTCGGCACCTACTCCAGCCCGCATCTGTCGCGCTACAACGAGCGGTTCCGCATCGGCGATGTCGACGTCGACGATGCGGCGCTGGCCGACCTGCTGACGCGGATGGCCGCCGCCGAGGAAGCGCTCGGCGAACCGTTGATGCCGTTCGAGGTGCTCACCGGCGCGGCGTACACGCTGTTCGCCGAACGGGATCTCGACGTGGCCGTCGTCGAAGTCGGCGTGCTCGGGCGCTTCGACGCCACCAACGTCGCCGATGGGCGGGTGGCCGTCGTGACCAACATCGGCTTCGACCACACCAACGGCGACGGCGACTGGCAGCTGCGCATCGCCACCGAGAAGGCCGGCATCGTCAAGCCCGGCGCGCACCTCGTGCTCGGCGATGTCGATCCGCGCTTCGATGACGCATTCGCGGCCCAGCAGCCCGGGGCGATGTGGCGGCTCGGCCACGAGATCGACCTCATCGCGGACAACCCGGCGCCGGGCGGTCGACGGCTGACGGTGCGCACACCGTGGCAGCAGCTCGACTCGCTCGACCTCCCTCTGCACGGAGCCCACCAGGCGCACAACTGCGCGCTCGCGATCACCGCAGCATCGGCGTTCCTGGGAAAGGCGCTCCACGACGATGCGGCGCGCGCCGGGCTGGCCGCGGTCACGATGCCCGCCCGGCTCGAGGCGATCGACACCGGCGCCGACGGTTGCACGGTGATCCTCGATGGTGCGCACAACCCCGATGCTGCTGCCGCGCTCGCCGCCGCGCTGGCGGAGATCCCGTGCGCAGGCAAACGCACGCTCGTCGTCGGCCTGCTCGCCGGGCGCGATCCCGCGGCCATGATGACCGCCGTCGGCGCGTCCACGTTCGACGCAGTGGTGTGCTGCACGCCGCCGACGGCACGCGCCCGTCCGGCCGCCGAGCTGTCCGCCGCTGCGCACGCGCTCGGCGTGACGGCCACGGCGATCGACGACATCGGCGACGCGCTGACGTCGGTCATCACCGCCGCCGGGCCGGACGACCAGATCGTCGTGACCGGCAGCATCTACCTCGTCGCCGACGCGCGCACGTGGCTCCTGTCCCGCGCCGGCTGACGTCGCCGCCGCAGCTGCCCGCCGATTCCGCGGGCAGATCCGCCCACCTGGGAGCGATGTGACCGCGGGATCGTCGTCCGACGATCTCGTGCCGGGACCGGTCACACTGTGGGCGTGTCATCGCTCGCCGAGTTCCTCGATCGCTCGGGCGGCGACGTCGTCGACGCGATGGTCGAGTGGTCGGCCGACAACGGGCGCACGCTGTACCCGCACCAGGAGAGCGCGATCCTCGAGCTGCTGTCGGGCAGCAACGTCATCCTCGCCACACCGACCGGATCCGGCAAGTCGATGGTGGCGCTCGCCGCGCACGCCCAGGCGACGGTGGGGCGCAGCACCGGCGGTGGGCGCAGCTGGTACACCGCGCCGGTGAAGGCACTCGTGACGGAGAAGTTCTTCGAGCTCTGCGCTCAGCTCGGGCCGGAGAACATCGGGCTGATGACCGGCGACTCGTCGTTCAACGCCGACGCGCCGGTGATGTGCTGCACCACGGAGATCCTGGCCTACATGGCGCTGCGTGAAGGCAGCCTCACCGACGCCGACACGGTGGTGCTCGACGAGTTCCACTACTACGCCGATCCCGAGCGCGGCTGGGCCTGGCAGGTACCGCTGCTCGAGCTGACCAAGGCGACGTTCCTGCTGATGTCGGCGACGCTCGGCGACACCCGGTTCCTCGCCGACGACCTCAGCCGGCGGACCAACCGCCCGACGGTGGTGATCGCCGACGCGGTCCGGCCAGTGCCGCTGCGCTACGAGTACCGCTACGAGCGCCTGCACAACGTGATCGAGGAGCTGGTCGCGGCCGATGCGTCGCCGCTGTACCTCGTCAACTTCACCCAGGCCGACGCGGTGGAGCAGGCCGGCAACCTCGCCTCGGTGGTGAAGCTCGGGACGGAGGCCAAGGCGATCGTGGCCGCCGAGCTGGGGGCCAGCCCGATGCCGCCGGGCTTCGGCCGCGACCTCGCCCGACTGCTGCGCAACGGCGTCGGCGTCCACCACGCCGGCATGCTCCCCCGTCACCGCCGGCTGGTCGAGCGGCTGACCCAACTCGGGGTGCTCAAGGTCGTGTCCGGCACCGACACCCTCGGCGTCGGCGTGAACCTGCCGATCCGCACGGTGGTGTTCACCCAGCTCTACAAGTTCGACGGCAGCGGCAGCCGCCTGCTCAGCGCACGCGAGTTCCACCAGATCGCCGGACGCGCCGGCCGCGCCGGCTACGACACCGAGGGCCTCGTCGTCGCGCTCGCCCCCGATCACGAGGCCGAGTACGCATCGCGGATGGCCAAGGCCGGCAGCGACACCAAGAAGCAGCGCAAGGCCACCAAGCCGCCGACACCCCGCGGCTACGTGCACTACGACGCGGCCACGTTCGCGGCGCTGCAGATCGCGCCGCCGGAGAAGCTCGAGTCGAGCTTCGCGGTCACGCCGGCGATGATGCTCCACCTCCTCGATCGCCCTGCCGACACGTGGACCACGGTGAAGTCGTTGCTCACCGACAACCACGAGCCCCGTGCCCGCCAACGCCGCCATGCGCGTCGAGCGATCGGCCTGTACCGGTCGCTGCTCGCCAGTGGGGTGGTCGAGCGCCTCGCTGTCCCGCTTCCGGACGGCCGCATCGTCCGCGTCGACCGGTCGCTCCAGCAGGACTTCGCGCTCAACCAACCGCTCGCACCGTTCCTGCTCGATCTGCTGCCGATGCTCGACACCGAGGACGACGGGCACGTGTTCGCGGTGCTCGCGGCCGTGGAGAGCGTGCTCGACGATCCTCGCCAAGTGCTGTTCGCCCAGCGCGAGCGGGCCAAGACCGAGGCCATGGCCGCGATGAAGGCGGCCGGCGTCGAGTACGAGGAACGGATCGAGAAGCTCGCCAAGGTCACCTGGCCGAAGCCGATGGCCGAGGAGATCTACGGCGCGTTCGACGAGTGGCGGCTCAGCCATCGCTGGGTCGATCAGGCCAACGTCTCGCCGAAGGGCGTCGTGCGCGACATGTGGGAGCGGGCGATGGACTTCCCGACGTTCGTGCGCCACTACGGGCTGAAGCGCTCGGAAGGCACGCTGCTGCGCTACCTGAGCGATGCCTACCGCACCATCACGCGCACGATCCCGGACCACCTCAAGACAGCGGACATCGAGGAGATCGCTGACTGGCTCGACGGCGTGATCCGCGCCACCGACAGCAGCCTCATCGACGAGTGGCAGGCGCTGCGCGATGGTGCACCGGCGGAGGCGACGGTGGCAGCAGTCCCGGATCCCGCCGATCTGCTCCGTCGCCCAGCGGCGTTGAAGGCGCTGATCCGCAACCGGGTGTTCCGCTGGGTGCAACTCGCCGCCGGACGACGTTGGGACGCGCTGCACGAGGACCTCGCCGAAGCCGGTGACCATCGATGGAGCGCGGATGCGCTGCAGGAGGCGTTCGCCCCGTACTTCGCCGAGCACGCGAGCATCGGCATCGACGGCGACGCCCGCGCCGCGCACCGCTTCGACGTGGTCACCGATCCGCCGAGCCGCGAGTGGACGGTGCACCAGTCGCTCGCCGACCCCGAGGGCTTCGACGAATGGCGGCTGACCATCACCTTCGACCTCGATGCCACCGAGCGCGACGCCGAGCTGCGCGCCCGCCTCATCGCCCTCGAACGCCTGTAGCTCGACCCTGGCGGGTCAGGTGGGCTGGTGGCGGTAGAACTCGACGTGGTCGGCGGGCAGCGGGGTGTTGCCGGCGATCAGGTCGGCGGCCTTCTCGGCCATCATCATCACCGGGGCGTAGATGTTGCCGTTGGTGACGTAGGGCATCGCCGACGCGTCACACACCCGCAGGCCCTCGACGCCGTGGACCTTCATCGTCAGCGGATCGACGACGGACATCTCGTCGGTGCCCATCCGGCACGTGCACGACGGGTGCAGCGCGGTCTCGGCGTCCTTGGCGACCCACTCGAGGATCTGCTCGTCGGTCTCCACGCCGCGACCCGGTGAGATCTCGCCGTCGCTGAAGTCGTCGAACGCGTGGGCGTCGAGGATGCTGCGCGTGACGCGGATCGCCTCGACCCACTCGCGGCGATCCTGCTCCGTCGACAGGTAGTTGAAGCGCAGCGCGGGCTTGACCAAGGGATCCTTCGAGGTGATCTTCACCGAGCCGCGCGCGTCGCTGTACATCGGCCCGATGTGCACCTGGTAGCCGTGCTCGATCGGCTGCGGCTTGCCGTCGGGTCCGGGCGGCAGCGAGCCGTCGTAGCGGATCGCGATCGGCAGGAAGTGGAACATCAGGTTCGGGTACTTCACCTCGTCGTTCGAGCGGACGAAGCCGCCGGCCTCGAAGTGGTTGGTGGCACCCTCGCCGCGGCGGAAGAACAGCCACTTGAACCCGATCCATGGCCGCTTCCACATCTTCAGCGCCGGCTGCATCGTGACCGGCTGCTTCGAGCGGTGCTGGATGTAGACCTCGAGGTGGTCCTGGAGGTGCTCGCCGACGCCGGGCAGGTCCTTGACCACCGGGATGCCGAGCTTCGTCAGCTCGGCCGCGTTGCCGACGCCGCTCAGCTGGAGCAGCTGCGGCGTGTTGATCGAGCCGCCGCACAGCACGACCTCACGGGCGCGAGCGACGTGCGTCCGGCCGCGCACCGTGTACTCGACGCCGGCGGCCGTGGTGCCCTCGAACAGCACCTTGCCCACCATCGCCCGGCAGATCAGGGTGAGGTTCGGCCGGCCGAGCACGGGATGCAGGTACGCCCGCGCCGCGCTGAGCCGGCGACCGCGGCGGATGTTGCGATCGAACTTGGCGAAGCCCTCCTGCTGGTAGCCGTTCACGTCCTTGGTGAGCGGGTAACCGGCCTCCTGCACCGCGGCGAAGAAGGCGTCGAACAGCGACGTGTCGCCGGCGCCGCGCTCGAGCACGAGCGGCCCCTTGCCGCCGCGGAACGCGTCGGCGCCCGCCATGCAGGTCTCCATCTTCTTGAAGTACGGCAGGCA
This sequence comes from Ilumatobacteraceae bacterium, assembly GCA_025463305.1. The sequence goes on along the minus strand of JAOBWK010000009.1, from coordinate 31,432 downwards.
GTGCGCGTAGTCCCACGTCTCCATCCCGGGATCCGCGCCCCAACGCTCGTAGTCGAGCGGGTTGCCGCGCTGGAAGATCATCCCGTTGATGCTGCTCGACCCGCCGAGCACCTTGCCGCGGGCGTGGTAGATCCGCCGGCCGTTCATGAAGGGCTCCGGCTCGCTCTCGTACTTCCAGTCGTAGAACCGGCTGCCGATGGGGAACGCGAGCGCGGCGGGCATGTGGATGAACACGTCCCACTTCGAGTCCTTGCGTCCGGCCTCCAGCACGAGCACGGTCTTCGTCGGGTCGGCGCTCAGCCGGTTGGCGAGCGCGCAGCCGGCCGATCCACCACCGACGATCACGTAGTCGTACGTCTCCGGTGCTGCGGGCTTGCCGGCTCGTGGCATCGCTGGTCGTGGCATGAGGTGCTCCCGGATGATGGTGATCTTCCGCAGAGCGGCGATGGAAAATTCTAGCCGACGGCATCGACTGGTAGCTTCGCCGCATGGGCAGAACGGTCATCGTCACGGGTGCGGCATCGGGCATGGGGGCGGCGACGGCACGGTTGTTCGCGGCGGAGGGCGACCACGTGCTGGTCGTCGATCGCGACGCCGCAGGCGCCGCGCAGATGGCCGCCGAGATCGGTGGCACGGCGGTGGTCGGCGACGTCACCGACTCCGCGTTCTGCGACGCCGCGGTGGCCAGGGCCGTGACCGAACACGGTCAGCTCGACGTCCTCGTCAACGCGGCCGGCACCATCATCCGCAAGGACGCCGACGGCACCAGCGACGAGGACTTCCTGCGCGTCATGAACGTCAACGTGACGGGCACCTTCTACCTCTGCCGGGCCGCGATCCGGGCGATGAAGGCCAGCGGCGGCGGGGCCATCGTCAACTTCGGATCGATGTGGGGCGACGCCGGCGGCAAGGGCCACGTGGCGTACTGCGCGAGCAAGGGCGCGATCCACAACATGACCCGTGCGCTCGCGCTCGACCACGCCCGCGACGGCATCCGCGTCAACGGTGTGTGCCCCGGCGAGGTCGACACGCCCATGCTGCGCGGCGCCGGGCGCGCCGAGCCGGTCAGCGATGCGTACCTCGCCGAGATGGCCGACCGCGTCGTGCCGATGGGCCGCCTCGCCCGCCCGGAGGAGATCGGACGCGTCGTCGTGTTCCTCGCCTCGCCTGCGGCGAGCTACATGACCGGCTCGCTCGTACCGGTCGACGCCGGCGTCACGGCCGGCTGAGGTCCGCCGTGGAGTACCGCCGCCTCGGCCGCACCGGGGTGCTCGTCGCCCCGATGGTGCTCGGCACCGACAACATCGCCAACCCCACCACGCCGGACGAGAGCATCCGGATGATCCATGCTGCGATCGACGGCGGGATCAACATGATCGACACCTCGAACAGCTACGCCGCTGGCGAGTCGGAGCGGATCATCGGTGAGGCGCTGGCGATGAACGGACGCCGCGACGACGTCATCATCGCCACCAAGTTCCACTACCCCGTCGGCCCGGGCCCCAACGACCGTGGCAACTCGCGACTGCACATCATCCGCGCGTGCGAGGGCTCGCTGAAGCGACTCGGCGTGGACCACATCGACCTCTACCAGACCCACCGCCCCGACCTCGAGATCCCGGTCGAGGAGACGCTCGGCGCGCTCGACCACCTGGTGCAGTCCGGCAAGGTGCGCTACGTCGGCAGCACCACCGCGCCGTCGTGGCACGTCGTCGAGGCGCTGATGACGAGCGAGATGCGCGGCTGGGCGAAGTTCGTCAGCGAGCAGTCGCCGTACAACCTGCTCGATCGGCGGCTCGAGAACGAGATGCTCCAGGCCACCCAGCACCACGGCCTCGCCGTGTTCGCGTGGTCGCCGATGGCGATGGGTGTGCTCGCCGGCCGCTACCCCGATCCCGGCCCCGACGACGAGCAGACGGCGCCCGAGGGTTCGCGCGTCGCCAACCGCGGCGGCATCTACGCGGAGCGCGTCACGCCTGCGGGCGTGCGCATCGGCAACCGCTTCGCGCGGATGGCGCGCGACAACGGCTTCGAGCCGGCCCAGCTGGCGATCTGCTGGGTGAAGGACCAGCCGGGCATCACCGCGCCGATCATCGGGCCGAAGTCGGTGGCGCAGCTGGAGAACCTGCTGCCGGTGCTCGAGATGACCTTGCCCGACGACGTCCGCGCGTTCTGCGACGACCTGGTCACGCCCGGCAGCGTGGTGGCCAGCTTCTTCAACTCGGCCCCCTGGATGCGCTGGAAGCACCTCTGAGAAACCGCGCCTGATCGGGCCGGTGATCGCGCCCCGGTTTTGGTCCGTCCGGCGTGGTTGCGCAATGTACGGTGTCGATTCATGAGCACGCCGCCGCCCCCGCCTCCTGGTTACAACCCGCCACCGCCGGGCAACAGCGGTTTCCCGCAGGCGCCGCCGCCACCGCCGGCCTACGCGCCCCAGCAGGGCTACGGCGCTCCGCCGCCCGGCTACACCGCCTACCAGCAGGCGCCGACCCGGGCGTTCGCCGGCTTCTGGGCCAGAGTCGGTGCGTTCATCATCGACATGCTGGTCGGGCTGCTCTTCAGCCTTCCCGGCATCATCGCCCGGTTCGTCGTGCCCACCCACTACACCGATTGCACCGTCAACGGCGAGGACGGCATCTGCAAGACGCCGACGGGTGGCGGCCTCGCGATCATCCTCGTCCTGAGCCTCGTCGGCGGCATCGCCTTCATCGTCTTCTACTGCAAGAAGATGGGCAAGGGCCAGACTTGGGGCCAGCAGGCGCTCAGCATCAGCGTGGTCGACAAGGACACCGGCGCACCGATCGGAACGGGTCGGGCCGTCGGCCGGTACTTCGCCCTGATCCTGTCGTACCTGCCGTGCTTCCTCGGCTTCATCTGGATGCTGTGGGACAAGAACAAGCAGACCTTCCACGACAAGCTGGTCAGCTCCGTCGTCGTCAAGTCCTGACGCGCGAGCGCCGTGGCAGACGCATCGATCTCGGTCCAGGGACTGTGGAAGGTCTACGGACCGAAGGCCGACCAGATCGTCGGATCGGCCGACGCTGATCTGCCCCGCGCCGACCTCGAGGCGCGCACCGGTTGCGTCGTCGCGATGCGCGACATCGACATGGAGGTCGCGCCCGGCGAGGTCTTCGTCGTCATGGGCCTCTCCGGCAGCGGCAAGTCCACGCTCGTCCGCTGCCTCACCCGGCTGATCGAGCCCACCTCGGGGTCGGTGCGCATCGGCGACATCGACGTCACCCGCGCCGATCGCGATCAGCTGCTCGACATCCGCCGGCACCACGTCAGCATGGTGTTCCAGCACTTCGGCCTGCTGCCCCACCGCACGCTGATCGACAACGTCGCGTTCGGGCTCGAGGTGCAGAAGGCCGACAAGAAGCAGCGCCGCGCCAAGGCCGAAGCGGTGCTCGAGCTCGTCGGCCTCGGCGGGCTGGGCAGCCGCAAGCCCGATCAGCTGAGCGGCGGGATGCAGCAGCGCGTCGGCCTCGCCCGCGCGCTCGCCACCGACCCCGAGATCCTGCTGTTCGACGAGCCGTTCTCCGCGCTCGACCCGCTGATCCGGCGCGACATGCAGGACGAGGTCATCCGCCTTCGTCGTGAGGTGAACAAAACGATGGTCTTCATCACCCACGACCTCAGCGAGGCACTGCGCCTCGGCGACCGCATCGCCATCATGCGCGACGGCCGCTTCGTGCAGGTCGGAACGCCCGAGGAAGTGGTGGGCAACCCCGCCGACGACTACGTCGCCAACTTCGTGCGCGACGTCCCGCGCAGCCACGTCGTCGCCGTCGGCTCGGTGATGATGCCGCCGGTCTACGGCGACTACGCCGGCACCGTGCCCACCACCACCAAGATCCGCGACGTCGTCGCCCAGGTCGCGGCGAGCCCGCTGCCGGTCCACGTCGTCGATGCCGCCGGCACCATCGTCGGGTCGATCGACCGGGTGACGGTGCTGTCCGTCATCGCCGGCGAAGACCTGCTCCCGACGCCAGCAGCATGAGGACGGTCGCGTGACCATCGCCGCCGCGATCGACGCGGCGCCGCCGGCGTCCGCGTCCCGGCCGCTGCTCGACCGCCTCCGCGTCGGCGCGATCCCAGTGCTCGTCGTCGTGGCGATCCTCGTCGCCGGCCACTCCATCGGCCATCAGGTGCCGACGTGGCTCGACGCGCACGTCATGCCGGCCGTCGATCGGCTCTACCACTGGACCGTGATCAACAACGATCGCAACTGGCTCTTCACCGACGTGTTCTCGCCGATCTCGACGGCGATCCACTGGTCGACGACCCACATGCTGTCGCTGCTGCAGATCCTGCGCTGGCCGGGCGTGCTCGCGCTCGTCGGCGCGGTGGGGCTGCGCACCGGCGGATGGCGCGCTGCGCTCACCGGGGTGGTGGTGATGTCCGGCTGCGGGTTCCTCGGCTTCTGGGACGACACGCTCATCACGCTGTCGCTGATGCTCGTCGCGGTGATCGTGGCGCTGCTGATCGGCATCCCGCTCGGCGTCTGGTGTGGCCTGTCCGACCGGGCCGAGAAGGTCCTGCGCACGTTCCTCGACACCGCTCAGGTGCTGCCGGTGTACGTGTACCTCCTGCCCCTCGTCGTCGCATTCGGCATCGGCGACTCGTCGGCCGTGGTGGCCACCGTGATCTACGCCGTCCCGCCGGCGGTCCGCATCACGAGCCTCGGCCTGCGCGCGGTGTCCGGCACGCTCGTCGAGGTCGGCGAGTCGTTCGGCTCGACCGGCGGCCAACTGCTCACCAAGGTTCGCCTCCCGCTCGCCCGCCGGCCGATCCTGCTCGGCGTGAACCAGGTGATCATGATGGCCTTCGCGATCGTGGTCTACGCGTCGTTGATCGGCACCGGTGGCCTCGGCAACGACGTGCTCCTCGGCCTGCAGAAGGTCGATGTCGGCAAAGCCTTCGCACCAGGTCTCGCCATCGTCTTCGCCGCCATCGCGATCGACCGGGTCACCACCGGGCAGCGCACCACGCGCCAGGGCAACCGGGCGCCCCGGTTGCGTGCGCTCGCCGAGCACCCGTTCGCCATCGCCGTGCTCGGGCTCGCCGCCGTCGTCGCGGTCGCCGTCGTCGCCAAGGTGGCCGGTGCCGACCACTTCCCGTCGTCGTGGAGCGTCGACGTCGTCAAGCCCGTCAACAGCGCGGCGAAGTGGGTCAACGACCACTTCCGCAAGGGCGTGCCCATCGTCGGCGGCACGGGTTCGTTCAGCGACTTCGTCGTGCTCCACCTGCTGAACCCCGTTCGCGATCCGCTGCAGTCGGCCGCCTGGTACGTGATCGTCGCCGCAGCCGCCGCGCTCGGCTGGATCGCCGGCGGCTGGCGTCTCGGCGCGGCCTGCGTCGTGTGCTTCGTCGGCATCGGGGCGCTGCGGGTCTGGGACCTCGCGATGGACACGCTCAGCCAGGTCCTCGTCGCCGCCGTGCTCAGCCTGCTGATCGCGATCCCGCTCGGCGTGTGGGCCGCTCGGTCCGGCGTCGTCGAGCGCATCCTGCGACCGCTGCTCGACGTCGCCCAGGTCATGCCGGCGTTCGTCTACCTCGTGCCCGTGATCTTCCTGTTCAACGTCGGGCGCGTGCCGGGCGTCGTCGCCTCGATCATCTACGCCGTGCCCCCGGGCATCCGGCTCACCACGCTCGGCCTGCGCCAGGTGCCCTTCGCTCCGCGCGAAGCGGCGATGTCGTTCGGTGCCACGCCGCGCCAGGAGCTGCTCAAGGTGCAGCTCCCGCTCGCCGCGCGCTCGATCATGCTGGCCGTCAACCAGGTCATCATCATGGTGCTCTCGGTGCACGTCGTCGCCTCGCTGATCGGCGCCGGCGGCCTCGGCCTGGAGACCGTCTACGGGCTGACGAAGAAGCAGATCGGGCGCGGCATGGCCGGCGGCCTGGCGATCGTGCTGCTCGCCATCTTCCTCGACCGCGTCACGCAGGCCTTCGGCACGCGTCGCGAACGCCTCCAGGGCCGCACCCGCCGTCGCCCCACGTTCGGCTGGGGCCAGCGCGCCGCATCGCCCCGCCAGGTCACGCCCAGCGCCATCTGAGGGTCGGTTACTGTAGAGCGAGAAGTTTCCACTGGTCAGCAAGCACAACAGCAAGGGGAGAACATGAAGGCAAGGAACGCACGAACTGCGCGCTGGCTGCTCGCTGGAGCACTGGTCGCCGTGGCCGCGGGCTGCGGCAGCGATGCGAAGACGTCGAGCACGACGGCTGCACCGGCGGCCAGCACGGCCGCATCCGCATCGGCCGGCACGACCGGTGGCGGCGCCGCCGGTGCGCCCATCACCCTGGCCGTGAACCCCTGGACCGGTTCGGCGGTGAACGCCAACGTCGCCAAGATCGTGCTGGAGTCCAAGTTGAACACCAAGGTCACGCTGACCGACATCGACGAGAACGCCACCTGGCCGGGCATGGACTCGGACTCGATCGACGCCGTGCTCGAGGTGTGGCCGTCCGGTCACGCCGCCGACGTCAGCACCTACATCGACCAGAAGAAGACCGTCGTCGACATGGGCGTGCTCGGTCCCGACGCGAAGATCGGCTGGTACATCCCGACGTTCATGCTCAAGGACCACCCCGAGCTGGCGACCTGGGAGGGCTTCAAGGATCCCAAGGTGGCCAAGCTGTTCGCGACCGCCGAGACCGGCGACCTCGGTCAGTTCCTGATGGGCGATCCCAGCTACGTGAGCTACGACGAGCAGATCATCGCCAACCTCAAGCTGCCGCTGAAGTTCGTCGTGGCCGGCTCCGAGGCTGCGCTGATCACCGCGATCAAGCAGAGCATCGCCGACAAGACGCCGCTGCTGATGCAGTTCTGGCAGCCTCACTGGCTGCAGTCCCAGGTCGATCTGACCCAGGTCAAGCTGCCCGACGTCACCCCGGCCTGCACCGCCAGCGCCGCGGCCGCCGACGGCAAGTACGCCTGCGACTACCCGGTCGACCACCTGTTCAAGGCGGCATCGGTGAAGCTCGAGACCAAGAACCCGGCTGCGTTCAAGTTCCTGTCGAAGATGCAGCTCACCACTGATCAGCAGAACGAGATCGCCGCGAAGATCGACGGCGACGGGATGAAGGCCGCCGATGCCGCCAAGGCATGGGTCGACGCCAACCCCGACATCGTCAACGCCTGGCTCAGCTGAGACCAGGGAACCCACGTCCGTCGTGACCGTGATGCCCGCCGATGCGACCATCGGCGGGCATCGTGCGTCATGATGTCCGAAGATCACGAGCAAGCAGAGGGAAGGCATCGTGCAGATCAGCGTCAACGTCAACGGCACCAACCACGAGAGCGACGTCGAGCCACGCACGCTGCTCGTCCACTACGTCCGTGAGCACCTCGGGCTCACCGGCACCAACGTCGGCTGCGACACATCGTCGTGCGGCGCATGCACGTTGCACCTGAACGGTGAAGCGGTGAAGAGCTGCACCGTGCTCGCCGTCCAGGCCGACGGCCAGCAGGTGGCCACCATCGAGAGCCTCGCCGTCGACGGCGTCCTGCACCCGATGCAGCAGGCGTTCATGGAGAACCACGGCCTGCAGTGCGGTTACTGCACGCCGGGCATGGTCATGGCCTCGATCGGGCTGCTCAACGAGAACCCCGATCCCACCGAGACCGAGGTGCGGTACGGCCTGGAGGGCAACCTCTGCCGCTGCACCGGCTACCACAACATCGTCAAGTCGGTGCTGGCCGCAGCCGCCACCGCGAAGGCCGCTGGGGCGTCGGCATGATCCCCGCCGCGTTCGACTACGTCCGGGCGTCCTCGGCCGAAGAGGCCATCCGCCTCGTCGGCGAGCACGGCGAGGACGCCAAGCTCCTCGCCGGTGGCCACTCGCTGCTGCCGCTGATGAAGCTCCGCCTCGCCCAGCCGTCCGTGCTGATCGACATCGGCCGCATCACCGACCTGTCCTACATCCGCGAGACCGGCGACGAGATCGCCATCGGCGCGCTCACCCGCCACATGGACGTTGAGACGTCGCCGCTGCTCGCCGAGCACGTCCCGCTGCTCGCCAACGCCGCCAGCTACGTCGGCGATGCCCAGGTCCGCCACCGCGGCACGCTCGGCGGCTCCATCGCCCACGCCGATCCCGCATCGGACCTGCCGGCCACCACGCTCGCGCTCGGGGCCACCTACGTCGTGCAGGGCCCGAACGGCGTGCGCGAGATCGCCGCGAAGGACTTCTACGTCGGCTTCCTTGAGTCCGCGCTGGGGCCCGACGAGATGCTGATCGAGGTTCGGGTGCCGAAGATGGGCGGGGCCGGCTGGAACTTCCAGAAGTTCAACCGCCGCGCCCAGGACTGGGCCATCGTCGGTGTCGCGGCGTGGCGCAACGGCACGTCCGCTGGTGTCGGGCTGATCAACATGGGCTCCACGCCCATCCTGGCCAGCCAGGTCGCCGATGCCATCGCCGCAGGCGCGAGCATCGAGGACGCTGCGGACCTCGCCGTCGCCGACGCCGAGCCGCAGGCCGATCTCAACGCCAGCGTCGAGTACCGCACGCACCTGGCCAAGACGCTCGTGCGCCGCGCGCTCACCGCCAGCACCCACTGAACCCGCCCCCTCCGTTCAGGCGGCGTTCACCGCGCCGTCACTCTGGGGTCAGGAATGTGTAGCGTGCAACGACATGTCCGAGACCACGCTCGAGCGCGCTGACCAAGCCGACGGGTCGTGGAAGGAACCCACGTCGCGCTGGACGAAGGTCTCCCTCGGCGAGGTCGTGCCGGCCGACCCGTGGTACACCGTCCGCCTGATCGGCTTCGCCGCCTTCACGGTGGGCTACATCATCTTCTTCGTCCAGAAGGGGCTGATCATCGACCGCATCTCGGTCGGTATCTCGGTGGTCATCTTCATCGTCATCGGTCACCTCGGCCGTCCCGCCCGGCGCTGGGCCTGGCTGGTGTTCGACACGCTGTGCTACTGCGTGATGTGGTTCGTCTACGACGAGAGCCGCGGCTGGGCCGACAAGGCCGGGTTCGAGACCCAGGTCTACGCGATGCGCAACATCGATCGATTCCTGTTCTTCGGCAAGGACCCGAGCGCGTTCCTCCAAGAGCACTGGTACGACCCGAAGCACGTGCACTGGTACGACAAGGTGATGTCGGCCACGTACTTCACCCACTTCATCTTCCCGATCATCGCGATCGCGGTGCTGTGGGTGACGTCGCACCGCGAATGGGCGCGCTTCATGAAGCGCTTCGCCTCGCTGCTGTTCGTGGCCTGCGCGATGTTCATCGTGCTGCCCACGGCGCCACCGTGGATGGTGTCGAGCAAGTACCACGCGCTCTACCGCACGCTGCCCGACGGCGTGAAGACGATCCTCGCCCGCCACACCGGCCGCGGCTTCAGCGCACTCGGGCTCAAGGGCTTCACCCACTCGTGGGAGAGCGCGCTCGACTGGGGCAACGCCATCGCCGCGATGCCGTCGCTGCACGCCTCGTTCGCGCTGTTCGTGCCCGCCTTCTTCCTGCCGCGGATCCGCTGGAAGTGGCTCAAGGCGCTGGTGCTCTGCTTCCCCGTGCTGATGCTCACCTCGCTCGTCTACTTCGGCGAGCACTGGATCATCGACGGCCTGGTCGGCTGGGCGCTGGTCGGTCTGTCGTTCCTCTTCTGGGGCTGGCAGGAGCGCACGGCCCGCCGCAAGAAGGCCGATCGCGCCCGTCAGCACTTCGGTTTCGAGCCGCCCGCCGATGCTGACGCCGCACCCGCCGACGGCGTCGACGTGCCGCCCACCACCACGGTCCCGGCACTCGCATGAAGCCGCGCAAGCCGAAGATCCGCCCGGTGCTGGTCGACGAGTCGTTCGTCGACGCGCTGCTCGCCGTCGACTCCCCGTCCCATGCCGCGGCGTTGGAGATCTACCGCACCCTGGTCGATCGCTACCAGACCGGCGCCGACCGGCTGTTCGCACTGTCGACCGTGCTCGGCGACGTGCCGCCCGAGTTCCGGCGCACCGCGCTCGCGCCGCTGCTGCGGCTCAACGTCGCCCGCCAGCACCGCAGCGCCGCACGGCGGATGACACCGCAGGCCGATCCGGCTGTCGCGCTCGCCCTCGTGATGATGCGCCGCGAGAAGATCCGCACCGTGGCGACGGCATCCACGGCGTTCGACGGCCTCGACCTCACCATCCTGAGCACCCTCGGACCCGCCACGCAGGTCGCGCCGGTCGTCCCCGTGCCAGTTGTCGCTGGCCCAGACGCGCCCGTCGCTGACCCGGTGTCCGAGCTCGAGCTCAGTGCTCGAACTGGATCGACGTCCGCTCCGCAATCCACGGACGAATGACCTCGGCGCGAACCCGGCTGTGGTCCGGGTTCTCGTCGTACGCCTTCCAGCCCTCGGCATCGTCGAACGTGGCGACGACGGCGAAGTCCATGTTGCCCTCGCTCAGGGCGACGTTGTCGCCGAACGCGTAGGTGCGGATCGAGGGCACGAGTCCCGGCATCGTCGCCAGCGCGGCGTTGATCGCCGCGATCTGCTCGGGCGAGGTCTCGGGCTTCCAACGGAACATGGCGGTGTGGGTGATCACAGCAAGCCACCATACGCGCCGCCGTCGACCTGCAACTGGGCGCCGGTGACGAACTTGGCCTGATCGCTGCAGAGGAACGCCACGACGTGCCCGAAGTCGTCGGGATCGCCGACGATGCCGGCGGGGATGCCGAGCGCGGCGCCGTCCGGCGTGCCGCCGTAGAGCTGCGTCATCCGGTTGGTGGCGTGGATCCCCGGCTGCACGGTGTTCACCGTGACGCCGTCGACGGCCACCTCGCGGGCCACGGTCTTCAGGAACCCGGTGACGCCGGCGCGGGCCGTGTTCGACAGGATCAGCCCGGGGATCGGCTGGCGCACGGCCACCGAGGTGATCGCCACGACCCGACCCCAGTGCCGGGCCTGCATCGCCGGCACCGCGGCCTTGCACATCCCGACGACGCTCAGCAGGTTGAGGTCGAGGCCGGTCTGGTAGAGATCGGTCGGCGTCGACGCGAAGTTGCCGGGTGGCGGGCCGCCGGCGTTGGCGATCAGGATGTCGATGCCGCCGAGTGCTGCGGTCGCCAGCTCGACGAACCGCTCGCCGCCTTCGAGCGACGACACGTCGCAGACGAGCGGGATGCAGCCGTGGCCGACATCGGCCGCCGCCGCCGTGATGCGCGCCTCGTCGCGACCGCAGATCGCCACCATCACACCGTCGGCGGCGAGGGCCTTCGCCGTCGCGAGGCCGAGGCCTCCGGATGCGCCTGCCACTGCTGCCCGTCGTCCTGCGATGCCCAAGTCCATCGCGGTGACGGTAGTCGCGAAGCTAGGGTGCTCGTTCGAGGCAGGGCTGATGACGTGCCTGGACAACATGCCCGAACACCATGGATGAAGAATCGATCAAGGAGTTCCACCTCGACGCGATCGCCGACGCGGACCCGTATCCGTACTGGTACGAAGACGTCGACGAGCCCGACTCGAACCCCACCCTCGTGCGCACGGTCAGCTGCGACCTGTGCATCGTCGGCGGCGGGTACACGGGGCTGTGGACGGCCATCATCGCCAAGGAGCGCGACCCGTCGCGCGACATCATCCTGATCGACGCGCACGAGGTCGGCTCGGCGGCGAGCGGCCGCAACGGCGGCTTCATGGAGAGCAGCCTCACCCACGGCGTCGCCAACGCTCAGGCCCGCTTCCCCGACGAGGTCGCGGTCCTCGAAGAGCTCGGCCTGAAGAACCTCAACGACATCGAGGCTGCGATCAAGCACTACGACATCGATTGCGACTACGAGCGCACGGGTGTCATCGACGTCTCCACCATCCACCACAGCCCCACCTACCTCGACGAGCTGCGCGAGGACTACCAGCAGCTGCGCTCGCTCGGCCAGAAGGTGGAGCTGCTCGACGGTGAGGCGATGCGCGCCCAGGTCAACTCACCGACGTACACGGGCGGGCTGTGGCGCAAGGACCGCGCCGCGCTCGTCGACCCCGCCCGCTTGGTGTGGGGTCTGAAGGCCGCCGCCGAGTCGCTCGGCGTCACGATCTACGAGGACACCAAGGCGACATCGGTCGAGAAGGACGGTGTCGGCGTGATCATCCATACCCCGCTCGGCGCGGTGCGCGCCGGGAAGGTTGCACTTGCAACGAATGCCTTCAAGCCGTTGCTGAAGCGGATCGGCCACTACATCGCCCCGGTCTACGACTACTGCATGGTCACCGAGCCACTCACCCCTCAGCAGCTGTCCGACATCGGTTGGGCCAACCGGCAGGGCCTGAGCGACATCCCCAACCAGTTCCACTACTACCGCCTCACCGAGGACAACCGCATCCTGTGGGGCGGCTACGACGTCATCTACTACTGGCGCGGCAAGGTCACCACCGAGAACGAGAGCCGCCCGGAGACGTGGGCCAAGCTCTCGAAGCACTTCTTCACGACGTTCCCTCAGCTCGAGGGCGTCAAGTTCAGCCATGCGTGGGGTGGCGTCATCGACACCTGCAGCCGGTTCTCCGTGTTCTGGGGCCAGGCGATGGGCGGGCGGGTCGCGTACGCCGTCGGCTACACCGGACTCGGCGTGGCCTCGACCCGCTTCGGCGCCGAGGTCATGCTCGACCTGCTCGACGGCAAGCGCAGCAAGGCCACCCAGACCGACTTCGTCCAGGAGAAGCCGCTCCCCTTCCCGCCCGAGCCGTTCCGCTTCATGGGCATCCAGACGACGCGCTGGTCGCTCAACCGTGAGGACCGCACCGGCAAGCGCAACCTCTGGTTGCGCAGCCTCGACCGCATGGGCCTCGGCTTCGACAGCTGACGCCCCTCCCCACAATCCACCGCGCGCGATCCGCCACATCACCTGCGGCAAACCGCGCGTCGTCTCCGACTCACAGCCCATCCGCGCGCGATCCGCCACATCACCGGGTGCGAACCCATCGACGATCGGCACTTCCACGATTCGCTGCTGATGGCACCAAGTCGGTCATGCACACGCTTCTCGACCCGCTGCTCGTCGCTCAACTCGGGCTCGTCACTCGTCAGCAGGCATGGGATGCCGGGCTCTCGATGCGGCAGATCGATCACCTGCTGACGAGACGTCTCCTGCAGCCCATGCACCGGGGCGTGTTCCGCGACCCTGCCGCGCCGGTGACCGATGCTCAGCGTGCGCTCGCTGGTGTGCTCGCTCACGGGTCGGGCGCCGTCGCATCCCATCGAACCGCGGTGGCGCTGTGGGGCGTGCGCAACTACCAGTGCCTGCTCACCGAGGTCTCGGCGCCGGGCGCTCGCAACGTACCGGGGGTTCTGTCTCATCGGGTCGCCCGTCCGCCGGAGCAGACCGTGCTCGGCGGCGTGCCCGTGACCTCGACGGCGCGCACGATGATCGACGCGGCGACGGTGGTCAGCAAGCCCGTGATCGCCATGTGGCTCCAGCAGTGGCTGTCGACGAAGGTCCTGACGCTCGAGGACCTCGACGCACAGATGCGCGCCGTGCGGGGCCACCTCGGCGTTCCTCGTCTCCGACTCGCGCTCGACGACCGCACGCTCGTCCATGCTGCGGCAGACTCGCCTCCCGAAGCTGCGCTCGGCCTGCTCCTCGAGCGTCATGGCCTTCCGCCACTCACCCTGCACCACCTCGTCACCGTGCAGTCGGGCCGCGAGTACGAGCTCGACTGGAGCTACCCGACCCTGCGAGCCGCATTCGAGATGGACGGCTACGGAGTCCACCTGCGGTCGCTCGAGGCGTTCGAGCACGACCGTTTTCGCCGCAACGAACTCGAGATCGAGGGCTGGACCATCCTCAACTTCACCAAGCGCCTGCTCGACTCACGAACACCGACTGACTCGCCACGCGGCCTGTAGTGGATCGCGCGCGGATGGGCTGAGATTGGTCGACAGTGCTGGGTTCGCCACGGCTGATGTGGCAAACCAAGCACTGTTCACGCGGTGCGGGTGAGGACGACGGTCGATCTCGGGGCGAGGGTGATGGTGCCGTCGACGAGGGTGCCGCTCGTCAGCGCGCTGGAGAGCGCGACCTGCCACTGACCGGAGGCCGCGACGGTGAAGCTGAGCGGCTCCCACCACGCGTTCGCCATCACGTAGAGGTCGCCGCGTTGCCAGGCGATGGAGTGCGAGGTCCAGCCGAGATCCGCGGTCGCGCCGACGCCGTGAAGCTCGATGTCGCCGGCGCCGTGCGACCGACGCAGGGCGATGACCGCGCGCACGAACGCCGTCAGGTCGGCGTACGACGCTTCACGCGACCAGTCGAGCCACGTGGTGTCGTTGTCCTGGTTGTACGGGTTGTTGTTGCCGCCCTGGGTCTGGGCGAACTCGTCGCCGGCGACGAACATCGGCACGCCGCCCGACAGCACGAGCAGCACGAACGCGTTCTTCATCTGCTGCAACCGCAGCCGCTGGACGGCCGCCGGGTCGATGTCGGCGGGCGCGCTGGTGAAGTCGTCGCCCTCCCAGCCGCAGTTCCACGACGTGTTGTCGTCGGTGCCGTCGGTGCCGTGCCAGCCGTTCGCGTCGTTGTGCTTGCGCTCGTAGCTGACGAGGTCGTGCAACGTGAACCCGTCGTGGGCGGTGATGAAGTTGATGCTGCGGCCCGGTGCACCGGGGTACAGGTCGGGGCTGCCGGTGATCCGCTCGGCGAACGCGGCGGCGGCACCGTCCTCGGCGCGCAGGAACGCACGGCAGTCGTCGCGGAACTTGCCGTTCCACTGCGCCCACGTGCGCCCGGGGAACGCATCGCCGATCTGGTAGGCGGCGAGGTCCCACGGCTCGGTGATCAGCCGCACGTCGTGCTCGGCGGCCAGCGCCGTGATCTCGTCGATCAGCACGCTGTGCGCCTGCTGCTCGCCGTCGATGTCGCGTCCGAGCAACGAACCGAGGTCGAACCGGAACCCATCGACACCGAGCGCGATGAACCGCCGGAGCGAGTCGAGCACCAGCCGACCGGCGGCGGGGTGGGCGGCACGCACGACGTTGCCGCAGCCCGCATCGTCGCGGTACGAACCGTCGGCGTGCAGCACGTAGTACGCCGCGTCGTCGATGCCGCGCAGGTGGTACGTGGGCCCGAGCTCGTCCTCTTCGGTGGTGTGGTTGTAGACGACGTCGAGGATCACCTCGATCCGGTGCGTGTGGAAGGTCTCGACCATCGCCCGGAACTCGGCATCGGCCCGGGTCGGGTCGGCCGCGTACACGTGGTGCAGCGCGTTCCACGCGACCGGCATGTAACCCCAGTAGTTGCCCTCCTCGGGATCGAACTGGTGCACCGGCAGCAGCTCGACCGCGGTCACGCCGAGCGAGGCGATGTGGTCGACGTGACCGGCCAGGCCAGCGAACGTGCCGCGCAGCGCCGTGTCGACGTGCGGCGAGCGCATCGACATCCCGCGCACGTGCACCTCGTAGATGACCAGATCGTCGATGCCGTGCCGGGGCGCGGCGACGGGCGGCGCGGGCGGCGCCGGCTCCGGGGCGCGCGGGATCGGCAGCACCCCGAACGGCGAACGACCGAGCGTGTCGGCACCGGCCTTGCGGGCGAGGTCGCGATCGTGCCCCGGCGGGAACCAGACCTCGGTGGCCTCGGGGTCGAGCAGCAGCTTCGAGCGATCGAACCGCGAGGTTCCGCCTGCGGGTCCGTCGACGCGGAAGCCGTACAGATCGGCGTCGCCGACCGTCGCGGCGGCGACCGTCGCGGTCCACACCTCGTCATCGCCGCGCGTCATCTCGACGACCGCAACGGCTTCGTCGGAGCGTTCGCGATCGACCACCAGCAACGTCACCGCGGCGGCCGCGGAGCTCCACAGCGTGATCCGCCACGACCGCTGCGATGCGTCCCACTCGGCTGCCATCCGTTGATCTTGCCCGATTCGCCCGCACCCATGCAGATCGACGCTCTCACCTGACGGACGATGCCTCCATTAGCCTCACGAACGATGACCCGCACGCCGCTCACCGTCGACGATGTGTCCGCCGCGCTGGCGGCCAACAGCTACCTCGCCGACGAGGGGCTGACGACGACGATCTTCCTCGCGCTCGCGCTGCGCCGGCCGTTGCTGCTCGAGGGCGAGGCCGGCGTCGGCAAGACCGAGGTGGCCAAGGTGCTCAGCCGATGGACCGGCGGCGAACTGATCCGCCTCCAGTGCTACGAGGGCATCGATGTCAGCCAAGCCGTCTACGACTGGGACTACAGCCGCCAGCTGCTCCACCTCCGCGCGGCCGAGGCGAGCGGCGAGGCCGTCCGCTCCGGCACCGCCGAGCTCGAGGGCCAGCTGTACGACGAGCGGTTCCTCCTCCCACGCGCGCTGCTTCGCGCGATCAGCCCTGTCCCGGGACCACCGCCGGTACTGCTCATCGACGAGATCGATCGCGCCGACGACGAGTTCGAGGCGTACCTGCTCGAGGTGCTCAGCGACTTCCAGGTCACCATCCCCGAGCTCGGCGTGTTCCGCGCCGAACGGCCGCCCATCGTCGTGCTCACCAGCAACCGCACCCGCGACGTGCACGATGCGCTGAAGCGCCGCTGCCTGTACCACTGGGTCGAGCATCCGTCGTTCGAGCGCGAGGTGCAGATCGTTCGGATGCGCGTGCCACACGTGGCCGAGGCGCTCACCCGACAGGTCGCGGCAGCGGTCGAGCAGCTTCGCGCGATGCAGCTGTACAAGCCGCCGGGCGTCGCCGAGACCATCGACTGGGCGACGGCACTCGGCCGGTTGGGCCTCACCCAGCTCAGTGAGGCGTCCGTCAACGCGACGTTGGGTGCGGTGCTCAAGTACCGCGAAGACGTCGAGCGGCTGCACCAGCACGGCATCGCCGACCTCGTCCGTCAGGCCTTCGAGCGGGGCATGTCGAACGCGTGATGCCACCGCCACCGCCGGTCGGTTCGGCGCACGTGGCCGATCCCGCCACGATCGCCACCGCGTTCGCGCGCCTCTTGCGCGCGCTCGGCATCGCGGTGCCGATCGGCAACGCGCTCACGTTCCAGGAGGCGCTCGGCGCCGTCGGCATCGAGCGACGCTCGAGCGTGTACTGGGCGGCGCGGGCGACGCTCGTCCGCCGCCCGGAGGACCTCCCCCTGTTCGACCGTGCGTTCGCGGTGTTCTGGGACGCACACGAGGGCGCCGCCGACAGCGACCTCGACGAGGAGCTGCAGCGGATCACGTTGGCGATGGACGACGACGATGGCGGCACCGACGACGAGGTCGAGACCGCCACGGCGAGCGACGATCCGATGATCCAGCTGCGCTTCTCGGCCTCCGAGGTGCTGCGTCGCAAGGACTTCGGCGACTACAGCGACGACGAGCTGCGCCTCGCCCAGCAGCTGATGTCGCAGCTGCGATTCGCCGGCCCACCCCGCCGGTCGCTGCGGCTCAAGCCGGCCAGCCGCGACCACCGGCGGCCGGACCTGCGCCGCACGGTGCGCGCTTCCTTGCGTTCGGGCGGCGAGCCGGTGCAGCGCCACTGGCGCGAGCCGGGCGAGCGGATGCGGCGGCTGGTGCTGCTGCTCGACGTGAGCGGATCGATGGAGCCCTACGCGCGGGCCCTGCTGCGCTTCGTCCAGGCCGCGGTGGCCGGGCGCCAGAAGGTGGAGGCGTTCGCGATGGGCACCCGCCTGACGCGCATCACCAAGGAGCTCGGCAGCCGCGATCCCGATCAGGCGCTGAGGCTGGCGAGCCACCGCGTCACCGATTGGAGCGGCGGCACCCGGCTCGGCGAGACCCTGCGGCGGTTCAACGACGAGTGGGGCGTGCGCGGCATGGCCCGCGGCGCGATCGTCATCGTGCTCAGCGACGGCTGGGACCGAGGCGATCCGGAGGTGCTGGCCGCGCAGATGGAGCGCCTGCAGCGCATCACCCACGAGCTGGTGTGGGTCAACCCGCTGAAGGTCACACCCGGCTACGCGCCCCTCGCCCGGGGCATGGCGGCGGCGCTACCGTTCGTCGACCACTTCGTGGAAGGGCACTCGATGGCCGCCATGGAAGAGCTCGCCCGGGTCATCGCCGGCGCCACATCCGATCACCGACCCGCCCAGGACCGGCGCAGAAGGGCAGCAGGACATGCGTGAGATCCTCGACGACATCGAACGGTGGCGACGCGGTGGCCGCCGCGTGGCGTTGGCGCGCGTCGTCGACGTCGAGGGCTCCGGCCCGCGCGATCCCGGTGCAGCGATGGCCGTGAGCGAGGACGGCGAGGTGGCCGGCTCGGTCAGCGGCGGCTGCGTCGAGGGCGCGGTGGTCGGCGAGGCGCTGCGGATCCTGCACGGCGAGGCCGAGCCCCGCCTGGTGACGTTCGGCTACAGCGACGACGAGGCGTTCGCCGTCGGCCTCACGTGCGGCGGCACGATCCACCTCTTCATCGAGCCGCTCGACTGGTGAGCACCGACCTCTACGAACGGCTCCGCGACCGGATCCGCGCGGATCTGCCCGTCGGGCTGGTGACCGTCGTCGACGGTTCGCAGGTCGGGGCCAAGTTGCTGGTGGTCCCCGGTGGGCCGTCGATGGGGACGCTCGGCGACCCCGAGCTCGACCGCATCGTCACGCGCGATGCCCTGGCCGAGCTCGAGGCCGCCACCACCGGCATGCGCCACTACGGCCCCCATGGGGAGACCACGCCGGAAGACCTCGTCGACACCGCCATCGTGTCGGTCTTCGTGCAGAGCTTCGCCCCGCCGCCGCAGATGTGGATCTTCGGCGCGGTCGACTTCACGGCCGCGCTCGCCAAGGTCTCCAAGGTGCTCGGCTACCGGGTGACCGTCTGCGACGCGCGCGAGGTCTTCGCCACGCCGAGGCGCTTCCCGATGGCCGACGAGGTCCTGGTGTCGTGGCCGGGCAAGCTGTTCGAGGGTCGCGGCAACACGCTCGGCCCGCGCGACGCCGTCTGCGTACTGACCCACGACTCGAAGTTCGACGTGCCGGCCGTGCTCGGCGCGATCGACACCCACGTCGGCTACATCGGCGTGATGGGCAGCCGCAAGACCCACGAACGGCGGATGCAACGCCTCGCCGAGGCCGGCCTCACGGACCCCGCCCAGATCGGGCGACTGATGTCGCCGATCGGGCTCGACATCGGCGCGCGCACGCCGGAGGAGACGGCGATCTCGATCTGTGCCGAGATCATCTCCCGGCGCACCGGACGCCAGACACCGTCACTGCGCGACGGGTCCGGCGCGATCCACAGCTGACACCCGGCGGAGGCCGGACAGACGTCAGCCGATCGGGTTGCCGTAGCGCACCGAGCGGTGCTGGGCAACGGTGTCGACCTCGACGTCGCGGCCCGTGTACGGCGCGTGGACGATGGCGTTGTCGACGCCGAGCCAGAGCATCACGTGGCCCGGGTAGTAGACGATGTCGCCGGCCATGGCCGTGTCCTGGGTGCGCGGCGCCGCAGCGCGGATCTGCGCACCGGACTGGCGGGTGAGCGTGACGCCAGCGACACCCCACGCATAGGTGGTGAGGCCGCTGCAGTCGAAGCCGATCCCGGCCTTGCTGGTGTTGTGGTGGTACGGAACGCCGAGCTGGCTGAACGCGGCCATCAGCACCGTCTGGTGCGTCATGTCGGCGGCCTGCCAGGCGAGGATCATCGCGGTGGGTTCCATGTCGAGCCGAGTCGCCAGCTCGGTGGCGATCTGGTTGCGCTCGGCGACGTAGTCGTTCAGCGAAGCGATGTCGCCGAGGTGGGTGTACGCGGCGAGGTCGGCGAGCGCCTGGACCGCGACATGGGCCATGGGATCGTCGAACGCCGCCTGCGGAGCCGTGTGGCCGACGGGTGCGGCATCGGCGGCGGTGAACGACGTGGCCACCGCGCCGATCGACGTGGCCGCGACGAGCGCCGTGATGCGCAATCGGGTTCGCATTCGGAATCGCATTCGATGTGCAGACACAGACGTCTGGCGCATGGTTTGGCTGTCCCTTCGTTTGACGCAGCACCGATCGCGGATGACCGATGTGTGCGTGGCGTGAGCGTTTGCCCGCTCAGTCACGTGGCGCCAAACGAGAGCGCGACGTCAGGTTCTCTGTGACGAACCGAGCACGCAACGTGTCCGATTCATGACAGGTCGAGATGATAACGACATCAATTCGCAACAATCAACCCCTTCGTAACCATTTCGTCATGTATGACACGCGTGGAATTTGGGCAACGGTCATCTGATGTGCGCTCAGATGTGGCCGTGATGAGGCCGGTGAGCAGGACGGATGGAATGGGCGACGACGGCGCGCCGGATGCCCAGACACCCGCGAAGATCTGGACGAAAACGTCCGCCGTGCTCCTCGCGGCCGGCGCCGGGAGCCGGTTCCGGGCCGGTTCGCACAAGCTGATCGCCGACCTGCGCGGCCGCCCCGTGATCGAGTGGGCCCTCGACGCGGTGATCGCCGCGGGGTGCGGCGACGTCATCGTCGTCACCGGTGCGGTCGAGATCGACCTCGCACGTTTCGCCGACGGACCGGTGCGAGCGGTGCACAACCCGCGGTGGGCCGCGGGGCAGGCGACGTCGTTGCATTGCGGCCTCGCCGCCGCCGCAGCCGTCGATGCCGACGCCGTCGTGGTCGGCCTCGGTGACCAGCCGTTCGTGCTCGCCGATTCGTGGCGTTCGGTGGCCGCGGCCCCCACCGACATCGCCGTCGCCACCTATGCGGGCCGGCGGGCCAACCCGGTGCTGCTCCGGCGGGCGATCTGGGACCTGCTCCCGACGGAGGGCGACGAAGGAGCCCGTAGCCTGATCGGACGCCGTCCGGATCTGGTCAGCGACGTAGCATGCAGCGGCTCGCCAGCCGACATCGACACGATGGAGGATCTTCAGCAATGGAACTCGTCAACGAATTCACCGTGAACCGGCCCATCGACGAGGCCTGGGCGGTGCTCACCGATGTCGAGCGGATCGCTCCCTGCCTGCCGGGCGCGCAGCTGCAGGAGATCGACGGCGACGTCTACAAGGGCGTCGTCAAGGTCAAGGTCGGCCCGATCACGGCGGCCTTGAAGGGTGAGGCGAGCTTCGTCGAGCGCGACGACACGAACCATCGCGCGGTGCTCAAGGGCGATGGCCGCGACACCAAGGGCAACGGCAACGCGTCGGCGCTCATCACCGCGACGCTCGAGGCGCTCACCCCGACCAGCGCCAAGTGCGTCGTGCACACCGACCTCAACATGACGGGCAAGGTCGCCCAGTTCGGTCGCGGCGCGCTCGCCGACATCAGCGGCAAGCTGATGGCGCAGTTCGCCACCAACCTCGACGAGATGTTGGCCAAGGATGCCGTCGCCGCACCAGCGGCTGAGCCCGACGCGGATGCCGGGGCGACCCCGGCAGTCGACGCGCCCGGCACCATCAGCGACGCCCCCACCCCTGCCGCCGACGAGCCGGCCAAGCCCACCGGACCACGCAAGATCGACGGTCCGGCCGCCGAGCCGATCGACGCGTTCAGCCTCGGCGGCGGCGCGCTGCTCAAGCGCCTGCTCCCCGTGTTCGGTGGCCTGGTCATCCTGCTGCTCGCGCTGAGCCGCCGCCGGAAGCAGTAAGCACGGCGATGACCGACGACCGCGACCGGGTTCGCGAACTGCTCGGCCGCGATCCGCAGGGCGCCTTCGAGGTGGTGGTCCGCGACGCTGCCGGCGACCCGGTCGTGCTGCGCAACGCACCGCTGCTCGACGACGGCACCCCGATGCCCACCCGCTACTGGCTGATCGGTCGCTCGGTGGTGGCCGCCATCGGCCGGCTCGAGGCCGCTGGCGGGGTCCGCCAGGCCGAGGCCGAGATCGATCCCGACGAGATCGCCGCGGCCCACGCCCGCTACGCGGCGGACCGCGACGCGGCGCTGCCACCGGGTCACACCGGGCCGCGACCGTCCGGTGGTGTCGGCGGGACGCGCCTCGGCGTCAAGTGCCTGCACGCCCACTACGGCTACTTCCTCGCCGGCGGCGACGACCCCGTCGGACGTTGGGTCGACGCCCGGATCGCGGCGGTCATGCGATGACCACCGCGCACGTCGAGATCACCGACCACACCACGCGCGTCACCGTCGAGGGCGAGGTGTTCGAGCTGCCGTGCGGCGGGCTCACCTTGGCCAACGGCCACCTCCGCCGGGACCCACCGCTGCCGGAGGAGCTCACCAACGCGATCGGCGAGATGATGGACCACGTCGACGATCTCAAGCGCGAGCTGCCCGCCGTGCTCGACGTCACCGACGTCGTCGTCGGTGGGCGCATCCCGCGCACGATGGCGGCGGTGGAGGTCGGCGGCCCGATCGACACCGAGCAGTTCGTGCTCGACCGTGACGCCGCGGAGGACGTGTTCCGCACGCTCGCCACGGAGTCAGCGGCCGATCGACGTCACAACCCCGGCCTGCCGGACGATCTGGTCGCCGACATCGTCGGCGGGTGCTGCGCGGTCATCGGGCTGATCCGAGGCTTGCAGCTCGACAGCGTCACCGTCATGATGAACCCCGTCCCATGAACGCTGCCACGAACGCCGCCCGATGAACACGGATCGCCGTCCCCTCAACCATCCGTCACTGCCGCCCGCGAGCGGGCTGCGGCTGTACGGACGGCGCGTGATGATGCGCCCGCTCGTCGCCCCGGACTTCCCGGCCTGGAGCGACGTGCGCCTGCGCAACGAGCGCTGGCTGCTGCCGTGGGAGCCGTCGCGACTGCCGAACCAGGGCGATCCCACCCGTGAGCGCGACGTGTTCTCGTCGCGGTGCGCCGCGCGCGACCGGGACCGTCAGCTCGGCGTGGCCTACGCGTTCGGACTGTTCGTCGACGGTGCGGTGGCGGGCGAGATCAACCTCAACAACATCGTCCGCGGCGCCCAGCAGACCGGCACCATCGGCTACTGGATCGATCAAGCGCGAGCCGGCCACGCGTACGTGGCCGAGGGCGTGTGCGTGCTGATGCGCTTCGCGTTCGAGGAGATCCGCTTGCACCGCCTCGAGGTGTGCATCATCCCCCGCAACGACAACAGCCGCCGCGTCGTCGACAAGCTCCAGCTCCGCGAGGAGGGCATCGCCGTGCGGTTCCTCGAGATCAACGGCACCTGGGAGGACCACGTGCGCTACGGCATCACCGCCGAGGAGTGGCACGTCCGCAAGGACGCGCTCGCCGCCAGCTGGTTGTGACCGTGATGACCGGCTGCAGCCGACGGGTGCAGGCGTTCACGGCGCCTGCACCCGTCCACTGATCCGGTCGTTCGGGCGCCAGGCCCTCAGGCCTGCTCGGCCACCAAGCGGGTGACGGCGGCCCGCGCCTTGCGTACCGTGGTGCGGCGCTTCCACATCTTCATCTTCCAGTGGCGGGGCGAAGCCTTCGCGCCACTGGCCTTGCCACGTTCGGAGTCGTGGTGGTGCAGCGGCACCCACGCCCGACCCGGTTCGTGCAGATCTTCGGCCTCCATGCCCGAGCTGACGCCGTTGGCGACGTTGCACAGCTCGCTGTGGATGCGGTGTCGCTCGTTGTGAGCGTGAGCTCGCAAGTCCATCTTCGGCGGCGGTGCTGCCTCTGACTGGTGGTGACGTTGACTCATCGGTACCTCCTGTAAACAGTTCGGTTTGATGGGCTCCCCTTGCGAGCTCAACGTACACCCGGAAGCGCTCGATGGAAAGGGATTGCCGGGCCCACCTCTCGAAACGCCCAGCTCAGGCCTCCCCAGGCACGCTCACGGCTGCTTCGTCGAGATGCGCGCCTGGACCGCGGCGAGCCGCTCCGCGAACCACGGCTGGCGGGTGCTCCACAGCTGCGGCACGAGCTCGGTCTGCACGGCGTCGGGATGGTTGTCGACGTCGGCCATCCGCTGGATCGTGGCCTTCGCGGCGATGGCCAGATCGCGCGGTGCGCTCGCCGCGCGTGCCGCCATCTCCTGCGCAGCGGCCAGCAGCTGATCGTCGTCGACGCAGCGGTGCACGAGCCCGACTCGCTCGGCCTCGGCGCCGTCCATCACCTCACCGAACACGACGGCGGCCATCGTCGCCTGCGGCCCGGCGATGCGCCGGAACATCCAGGTGTGCCCGCCGCCGGGATGCAGCCCGAGCTGCAGGAAGCGGGTGTCGAAGCGGGCCCGCCGCGCCGCAAGGCGCACGTCGCAGCCGAGTGCGAGGTTCATGCCGGCGCCCACCGCCGCGCCGTTGACCGCGGCGAGCGTCGGGAGCGGGCTGCGCGCGATCCGCAGGAACCCTTCGTAGATCACGCCGAGGCTGTCACCCGTGGCCTCGGCGAGGTTCCCGAGGTTCGCGCCGGCGCAGAAGGCGGGGGCGGCGCCGGTGACCACGATCGCGCCGATGCCCTCGTCGGACTCGATGTCGTCCATCGCGGCGATGATCTCGGCCACCATCGGAGCGGTGAGCGTGTTGCGCTCCGCCGGGTTGTTGAGCGTGATGGTGGCGACGCGATCGACGACGCCGACGAGGACGAGCGGTTCTTGACTCATGAGCGGATTGTCGCATGTGCCAGGGTGGTTCCGTGAATGCCGCGCCGCCATCCGAGCCGCCACCGGCCGGCGAGCTGGCCCGACCGGCTGCGACGGTCGTGGTGGCCCGCCCGGGTGCCGACGGGCTCGAGGTGCTGTTGCTCGAGCGCAGCGATGTCGGCGCCTTCGCCGGGATGTGGGTGTTCCCGGGCGGCCGGGTCGACGACGCCGACGCCGGTGACGACGAGCTCGGCCGGGCCGCGTCGGCCGCGGTCCGCGAGGCGATGGAAGAGGTTGGCGTCACCGTCGATCCAGCGAGCCTGATCACGCTGTCCCACTGGACACCGCCGATGCTCGCCCCACGGCGCTTCACGACGTGGTTCTTCGTCGCCCCGTGGGCCCGCGACGAGATCCGCATCGACGGCCACGAGATCGTCGCCTCGCGCTGGATCGATCCGCAGGCCGCGATCGACGAAGGGCTGCCGATGGCACCGCCCACGCACGTGACCTTGCTGGCGATCGCGGAGGCCAGGTCGTTCGACGGCCTGCGCGAGCTGGTGGCCAAGCGCGGCGTCGAGAAGTTCCTCACGGTGCCGGCACGGCTCGACGACACGCTCGTGCTGCTGTGGGAGCCCGATGCCGGCTACGCAACCGGCGATGCCACCGTGCCCGGGGCCCGGCACCGGATGACGATCCCGTCGAACTCGCTCACCGGCGGCGGCGAGCAGATCTACGAGCGCAGCGACGCCGGGCCGCAGTAGCGGGCAAGAGGAGCAGGCAGGAGGAGCAGGGCGCCAGTAGCCTGCGAGCCCATGCTCGATCACGTTTTCACCGATGCCATCGGTGCGCTCCGCGATGCGTTCGACGGAGCCTTCCTCGAGCGCCAGGCGTTCGAGGAGCACTTCCAGATCGACGTGCTCCTCGGCGACATCACCTGGGAGACCAGCTACGGCCTACCGGGCGAGGGCCAGCCACCGCGCGTCGTCGCGCACATCACCTTCGACTGGCCGACCTGGAGCCAGACCGCCTACCGCCGCTGGTACGTGGAGGAGGTGCTCGACGAGCAGCCGACGATCGAGATGGAGATCGTCTTCCGTGTCCAGCGGCTGATCGAGCAGCCGAACCCTGCGTACATCCAGTCCGTGCTGCCCGACTCCAGCCCGCTGATCGGCAACGAGCGACTGGAGCGCGCGGGAGCCACCGTCGAGATCGCGTACCTCGCCGACGCGTCGCTCGACGAGACCGGCTCGGCCGGCGACGAGATGACCCCCGACTACGCGATCGAGATCACCTACGAGGGCCTCTACGAGCTCGCCGAGGAGACGCTGGCCGACGGAGCGAGCAAGCTGCTCGACGAGCACTTCGGCACGCTCGGCTCGTGGATCGCGACGGCGCTCGTCAAGCTCGGCGACCTCCGCCTCCGCTTCCTTCCCGCCGACGACGCCGATTCCTGAGCTACGACTGTCCTGAGCTGCGACTGTCCTGAGCTGCGGATGGCGGTTCGGAGGGTGCCAACATCGGCACCATGACGACGATCCCGGAAGCGCCGGTCCTGCTCGAGGTCAGCGAGCGCATCGCGACCATCACCCTCAACCGCCCGGCGGCGCGCAACGCGCTGAGCAGTGAGGTGCTCGCGCTGCTGCCGTCGTTGATGCGCACCGCCGATGCCGACGACGACGTCGACGTGATCATCCTCACCGGCGCGGACCCGGCGTTCTGTGCCGGGCTCGACCTGCGTGAGCTCGGTTCGAGTGGCGGCAACCTGGGCGCCGGCGGCGCGGCGTCCGACGACCGCGACGGCGCCTCGGTCCGTCGGCCGTTCTCGGCGCTGACGAAGCCGTTGATCGGCGCGATCAACGGCGTCGCGGTCACCGGTGGCTTCGAGCTCGCACTCAACTGCGACTTCCTGATCGCCAGCGAGCGCGCGAAGTTCGGCGACACCCACGCCCGCGTCGGCGTGATGCCCGGGTGGGGGCTGACGGTGCTGCTGCCGCAGGCGATCGGTGTGCGCCGGGCGCGGGAGATGAGCTTCACCGGCAACTTCATGGGTGCCGAAGAAGCGCTGCAGTGGGGCCTCGTCAACCGGGTCGTGGCCCACGACGACCTCCTGCCGGTCACCCGGCAGATCGCGCGGGACATCGTCGGCAACGATCAGCCCGGCGTCCGCCAGATCCGCAGCACCTACGCGGCGGTCACCCACGATCAGCCCGGCTGGGAGGCCGAGGCCGCCGACGGCGCGCGGTGGCTGCGAGCGATGTTCAGCCCGGAGGCCGTGGAGGCGCGCCGCAGCGCGATCATCGATCGAGGCCGGGTGCAGTGAGCTGGGTTGCCGTGGACGGGTTGCCGTCAGCTGAGCTGGGCTGATCGGCGACGGCCGAGGAGCAGCAGTCCCAGACCGAGGCCCGAGAGGATCATCGCCAGCCCGAACACGTGCTCGGACGCCTGGCCAGTCGCGGGCAGGCCGCCCGGCGGCACGGGTGGCATCGTCGGCGACGGCACCGCAGCAGCATCCGTCGTCGGGGCCGGGGCCGCTGAGTCGACCTGGTAGCAACGATCGAGGCTGAGCTCGACCCGGGTGACCACCACCGGGGAGGCGCTCGCGTTCGTGGCGGCGATCTCGCCGCCGGACACCGGTGCACCGTTGCTGACGGGACCGCCGCCGATGCTGAGCGCGATCGCACCCGGCGCGGGATCCACTGTGGACACGTCGAACGCGCCGACGGCGAGCTGCACGCCGACCTCGGTCGGCACGGTCATCCCGGTCGAGAACGACGCGCCGGGTGCCAGCGTGGTGGTGCCTGCCCAGCTGTACGGCACGGGCGCGCACACGGTGGCCGCGTCGCCCGGCGCGCGGGCGAACGACGGCGTGCCCGGCGCGATGGCCAGCGCCAGCGCCAGCGAGCATCCGGCCCCGATCGCCAGCGTCGAAATCATCAGCCTCATGTCAGCTCCCCGAAGTGAGTGATCACGAGGGCCGGTTTCGCGCTTGCTCCCCGCTGAGCAGTTCGCGACCACCCGTCGCTCAGCGGATCAGAGCATCCCTCTGTTGCCGTTGCCGGCTGTGTGGATGGTCATCGTACTGCCGCCACCACGATGGGTAAAGGGCTGAGCACGCAATGGGGTCGTACGGCCCACCGCACGCTTGACGATTTCCGCCGGTTCCGGGCCCCAGATCGCGGATGTCTAGATCGCCGCGCCGCGGGCCTTGAGCTCGGTGGTGACGACGGCGCTCACGTTGAACGCGAGGATCTCCTCGCCCGTGGTGTTCAGGTGGAAGCCGTCCTTGGTGCTGCGCACCGGCTTGGCCTCGCCGTCGCGCGGATCCACGACGTACGGGGCGAAGCCACCGTCGATGCCGGAGAACGTGTCCCACGAGTCGACGAACTTCACGTTCGGATGGCTGGCCACCTCGAGCTTGACGACGTCGTTCTGGATCTTCAGCGCCGCGGTCAGTGACGGGTCCTGGCCGTTCGGCACGCCCACCCAGATCAGCGTCCGCCCGTCGGCGCTGAGGTAGTCCATCATCGCTCCGACCCGCTTCGCGTACTCGGCCCGCCATGCGTCGGAGTCGACGGCCTTGCCCGCCGCGGCACCGGCGCTGGTGTCGGTGCTGAGGAAGCCCTGGCCGTCGTTGCCGCCGAAGAGGGCCACGACGATGTCGGGGTTCTCGGCGGGCAGCGTGGCCTGCAGGTGAGCGGGCCAGTCGTAGAAGTCGGCGCGCACGAGGCCGGTCGACACCTTGTAGTCGGTGGTGAGCGCGGTGACGCCCGTGGGATCGAGCATCTTCTTCAGGAACGGCGACAGCCCGCCGGCCTCGGAGTCGCCGACGAGCAGGATCCGGGCGGGATCGGCAGCGGTGGGCACCGTGCCGGGATCCGGCGTGGTCGTGAGCGTGGTGGACGTGCCGGCGGGATCGACGGTGGTGACGGTGGGGTCGACGGCCGCGCTCGACGCCGTCACGACGCCCGGGAGGCTGGTCGCGGTGGCGGTGGCGGTGGTCGACGGATCACTGCCGCTCGCCGCGTTCGAGCTGTCGCTGTCGACGAGCGATCTGACGACGGAGACGACGCCGATGATCACCACGATCAGCGCGCCGAGCACCACCAACCGCCGGATCATGAACGTGCGCCGGCTGGGCCGACGGCGACGCGGGGCGCCCGGGACCGAACGTGGTGCGGCAACGCGAGGAGCGCCGGGAGAGCGGCTCGGACCGGCGGAACCGGCGGATCGTCGTGGTGGGCGTTGCGGGTCCATGAACGTTGTGTTGCATCGTATGCGTCACAACCATCGTCGGTCGTGACACCTGGGGGTGCAGGCTAAGATCGCCCGAACCGGAATCACCCGGTCACACCGAAATCGTCCATCCGGGCAACTATCCACACATAAGGGGGAGCAATGCGGAAGAGCAACAAGATGCTCAGCGCGCTCACAATCACCACGGTCCTCGGCCTCACCGCCGCGGCGTGCAGCAGCGATTCCAAATCATCCAGCACGACGGCGGCTGCAGCCACCACTGCCGCACCGGCCGTCACCACCGCTGCCAGCACCGATGTCTCCACCGCTGCGAGCACCGATGTCTCGACCGCCGCCAGCACCGACGTCTCCACCGCTGCGAGCACCGACGTGTCCACCGCCGCCAGCACCGACGTCTCCACCGCCGACACCGCAACGGGTGCCTCCCTCGATCCGGCCTCCGTGACGGCCTGCGAGGTCACCGACACCGGCGGCGTCGACGACAAGGGCTTCAACCAGTCCGCGTACTCCGGCGTCACCACCGCCGAGAAGACCCTCGGCACCAAGGGCGACCTGCTCGAGTCGAAGACCGACGCCGATTACGCGCCGAACATCCAGAGCTTCCTCTCGAAGGACTGCTCGGTCATCATCACCGTCGGCTTCAACCTCGACAGCGCCACCGCGACGGCTGCCAAGGCCAACCCGAACCAGCAGTTCGCGATCATCGACTCGACCGCGCTCGACAACAACGGCACGCCCGACGACTCGACCGACGACAAGGCCCTGCCGAACGTCCGTCCGTTGCTGTTCAACACCGCTGACCCGTCGTTCGAGGCCGGCTACCTGGCTGCGGGCATGACCAAGACCGGCACCGTCGCCACCTACGGCGGCATCGACATCCCGCCGGTGGACATCTTCATGACCGGTTTCTTGAACGGTGTGAACTACTACAACAAGGTCAAGAGCACGTCGGTCAAGGTCCTCGGTTGGGACGGCAAGACCGGTTCGTTCGCCGGTGACTTCACCAGCCTCGACAAGGGCACGTCGCTCGCTCAGGGCTTCGCCGACGAGGGTGCGGACATCGTCTTCCCGGTCGCCGGTGGCGTCGGTCTCGGCACGGCGGCGTACGCCACGTCGAGCGGCAAGATCTCGGTGATCGGCGTCGACACGGACCAGTTCGTGTCGAACCCGCAGGATGCCGCTGTCTACCTCACCTCGGTGCTCAAGCACGTCGACAACGCGGTGCTGGACACCATCACCAACATCGTCAAGACGGGCAAGCCCGGCGCGTCGTACCTCGGCACGCTCGAGAACAAGGGCGTCGGCCTGGCCGACTTCCACGACTTCGATTCGAAGATCCCGCAGGCCCTGAAGGACGAGCTGACCCAGATCCAGGCGGACCTCATCTCGGGCAAGATCAAGTCCGTCGAGAGCTGATCTCGACCACACGAAGTTGATGCCGGCCGACTGATTCGGCAGGCCTCGAAAACGGTGAGGGGTCCTTCGGGACCCCTCATCGCTTTTTCGGTTGCCAACCGCCCGAATGGCGTATTGTCCCTCGTCTGCCGTCGCCACACGAAAGGTGCTCAATGGAACTCGAGCTGCGTGGGATCACGAAGCGCTTCCCGGGTGTGGTGGCGAACGACAACGTGAACCTGACCGTGCGCGGCGGCGAAGTCCTTGCACTGCTCGGCGAGAACGGCGCCGGCAAGAGCACGCTGATGAACATCCTCTACGGCCTCTACCGAGCCGACGAGGGCGAGATCCTGATCGACGGCGAGACGGTGCACTTCACGTCGCCGCGTGATGCGATCAAGGCCGGTATCGGCATGGTCCACCAGCACTTCATGCTGGTCCCCAACTTCTCGGTGGCCGACAACGTGATCCTCGGTGTCGAGC
Source organism: Ilumatobacteraceae bacterium (assembly GCA_025463305.1). The sequence goes on along the minus strand of JAOBWK010000009.1, from coordinate 948 downwards.
CGACCATCTCGTTGGGGCGGATCAACCGCCGCGCGGCGCGCAAGCGCGTGGCCCAGTTGTCGCGGGACTTCGGTCTCGACCTCGATCCGGACGCGCTCACCGAGACCCTCGCGGTCGGCATCCAGCAGCGGATCGAGATCGTCAAGGTGCTCTTCCGAGACGCCAAGGTCGTGGTCTTCGACGAGCCGACCGCAGTGCTGACACCGCAGGAGATCGAGGACTTCTTCCGCATCGTCGAGACGCTCAAGGCAGCCGGCTGCGCCGTGGTGTTCATCACCCACAAGCTCAAAGAGGCGATTCGCATCGCCGATCGCATCGTCGTGCTGCGCCGCGGCAAGACCGTCGGCGAAGCAGACCCGAAGACGGCGACGCAGGCCTCGCTCGCCCAGATGATGGTCGGGCGCCCGGTCGAGCTGGTCGTCAACAAGGTGCACTCGACGCTCGGCGAACTCGTGCTCGACGTCAAGGACCTGACCGTCGCCGATCCGTCCGGACGCGCACTGGTCAACGGCGCATCGCTCGAGGTCCGCGTCGGCGAGATCGTCGGCATCGCAGGCATCCAGGGCAACGGCCAGAGCGAGCTGGTCGAGGCGCTCGTCGGGATGCGCCGGCCGGCCAATGGCACCATCACGCTCACCGGCACGGACATCACCCACGCGTCGGTTCGTGAGCGTCACGCGATCGGCATCGCCCACATCCCCGAGGATCGCCAGCGCGACGGCCTCGTCAAGGACTTCACGCTCACCGAGAACTTCGCCCTCACCGCGTACTATGCCCCGCCCCTCAGCAAGGGCATCAACATGGACTGGGACGCTGCCCGGACCGAGGCTGCGCGGCTGGTCGAAGCGTTCGACATCCGCACGCCTTCCACCGAGACCAGCACCGGCAAGCTGTCCGGGGGCAACCAGCAGAAGGTGATCGTCGCTCGCGAGATCAGCCGTCCGATCA
>JAOBWK010000088.1 GCA_025463305.1 Ilumatobacteraceae bacterium | reverse complement strand
CGCCGCGCCGGCGCCGCCGATGCCTGCTGCCTCGCCGGCGGCACCCGCTCCGGCGCCGGCTCCCGCGGTCGCCAGCGGCGACCTGCTCGGCACGGTCAGTCAGGCCTGGCAGCCGAACATCCTGCCGACGCTCAAGCCGATGGCCCGGGCGTTGTTCTCGGCCGGGCACTTCGTCGGCGAGCAGAACGGCTCGCTGTCGTTCGGGCTGCCCAACGACACCCACCGCTCGCGCTGCGAGTCGTACCGCGCCGACGTCGAGGCGGCCATCGCCAACCAGATCGGTCGCCCGGTCACGCTCTCGCTCGTGGTCGACACCTCCGGCCCGCCCGACGACCACCTCGCCTCCGTCGTGCCGCTGCGCAAGGGACCCAACGCCGGCATGGCCGTCGTCGTGCCCACCGCGCCCGCCGACGAGGACGTCGACATCAGCGACCTCGTCGACGCACCGCCCGGGTCGATGAAGACGCCCGAGGAACGGCTCGCCGAGGCGTTCCCCGGCTCGATCTTCGTCGACGAGTCGCGCTGACGATGGCCGCCGCGTACACCCAGCCGGTCCAGGCCCTCATCGACGAGCTCGGGCGGCTCCCGGGGGTCGGGCCGAAGTCCGCCCAGCGGATCGCCTTCCACCTCCTCAAGGCGCCGCAGGACGACGTCGCCCGGCTGGCGCACTCGATCACCGATGCCAAGGCCCGTGTCCGGTTCTGCTCGCGCTGCTTCAACTTCGCCGAGGGTGAGCTGTGCCCGATCTGCCTCGACGACCGGCGCAGCAGCCACATCCTCTGCGTGGTCGAGGAGTCCCGCGACATCGTCGCGCTGGAGAAGACGGGCGAGTTCCACGGTCGGTACCACGTGCTGCTCGGTGCGATGAGCCCGCTCGAGGGCATCGGCCCGGAGCAGCTGAAGATGAAGGAGCTGTTCGTCCGTCTCGGCCCGGAAGAGGTCGAGGAGGTCATCCTCTGCACGAACCCGAACACCGAGGGCGAAGTCACCGCGCTCTACATCGCGCGGATGTTGAAGCCGTTCGAGGTCAAGGTCACGCGCATCGCCAGTGGCCTGCCCGTCGGCGGCGACCTCGAGTACGCCGACGAGCTCACCCTCGGCCGCGCCATGGAGGGCCGCCGGGAGATGTCGTCCTAGGAAAAATGCTGAGGCACCACCCCTTCAGCTGGTAGCGGGCGGACGGGCCAGCTGGAAAGGTGGTGCCTCAGACTCTGCAAACGGCTGGGGTAGGAGCCCGTACCGTCGGCGTGACTTGTTGCAGTTACGTTACGGTCTGCGGGCTGGGAAGTCAACCCCTTTTCGACATGGAACTGAAATATTTCATGCGTGTCATTTGGGCGTGTCATGCGGGCGGGCCTCGACCCGGCGGTGCTCAGACGGTCTTGAGGATCAAGGCGTCGCCCTGTCCGCCGCCACCGCAGAGCGCGACGGCGCCGGTGCCACCGCCACGGCGCTGGAGCTCGTGGAGGATCGTGAGGGCGAGGCGGTTGCCGCTCATGCCGATCGGGTGACCGAGGGCGATGGCCCCGCCATTGACGTTCGTGATCTCGTCGCTGATGCCGAGCTCGGCCATCGAGGCGATGCCGACGGCGGCGAAGGCCTCGTTCAGCTCGAACAGGTCGATGTCGTGCACGCCGAGGTCGGTGCGCTTGAACGCCTTGAGGATCGCCCGGCTCGGCTGGTGGAGCAGGGAGGCGTTGTCGGGACCGGCGACCATGCCGTAGCTGACGACCTGGCCGAGCGGCGTGACACCGCGCTGCTGCACGGCGCGCTCGGACATCACGATCACGGCCGAGCCGCCGTCGCTGATCTGCGATGCGTTGGCCGCCGTGATGGTGCCCTCCTTGTCGAAGGCGGGCTTGAGGCCGGCGAGGGACTCCATCGTGGTGTTGCCGCGCACACCCTCGTCGGTCGACACCACCAAGGGATCGCCCTTGCGCTGCGGGATGGTGACGTTCACGATCTCGTCGTCGAACTTGCCGGCGGCGATGGCCGCTTCGGCGCGCACGTTGCTCTTCATCGCGAACTCGTCCTGCTGCTCGCGGCTGATCTCGCCGTTCGTGTAGCGGTCGGTGCCGAGGCCCATCAGGCACGCATCGAAGGCGCACCACAGGCCGTCCTTGATGATCGCGTCGGCGAGCTCGGTGTTGCCGTAGCGGAAGCCGCCACGCGCACCGGCCGCGATGTACGGCGCGTTGGTCATGCTCTCCATGCCGCCGGCGACCACGATGTCGGCCTCGCCGGCGGCGATCATCTGATCGGCGAGGTAGATCGTGTTCAGACCGGACAGGCAGACCTTGTTGATGTTGATGGCGGGGACGCTCATCGGGATGCCGGCCTTGACGGCGGCCTGGCGGGCGGGCACCTGGCCCTGGCCGGCCATCAGCACCTGGCCCATGAGGACGTGCTCGACCTCGTCGGGCGATACCCCGGCGCGCTCGAGCGCAGCCTTGATCGCGATGGACCCGAGCTCGGCGGCGCTGAACCCGGCGAGCGCGCCACTCATCTTGCCGATCGGTGTGCGGGCTCCCGCAACGATGTATGAACCAGCCATGGCCAGCCTTTCCCTCGAGACCGCGGCGCGGTCATCACGCCGACCAGCGTATTCCTGCAGGGCTACCGCGCGGTAACCCAGGGTTCGTGCACTTGGAGCACGCTCCCTACCGTTCGGTAACATCGCCGGATGCAACAGATCCTCGATGCGATCCTGGCCGGTGCGACGGGCGACGAGCTGGCGAGCATCCCGCTCCCCGAGTCCTATCGGGCGGCGTTCGTCCGTCGCGAAGACGCAACGATGTTCGAGGGCATCGCCTCGGCCGACAAGGACCCGCGCAAGAGCCTGCACATCGGCGACGTCCCGCTGCCGGAGATCGCGCCGGACGAAGCAGTGGTCGCGGTCATGGCGTCGAGCATCAACTTCAACACGGTGTGGACGAGCATCTTCGAGCCGCTGCCGACGTTCGGGTTCCTCGACCGGCTGGGCAAGGAGAGCGAGTGGGGCAAGCGCCACGCGCTGCCCTACCAAGTGGTCGGATCGGACGCGTCCGGCGTCGTGCTGCGCACCGGCTCGGCCGTGCGCAACTGGAAGCCGGGCGACCGCGTCACCGTGCACTGCAACCACGTCGACGATCAGGATCCATCGGCGCACGACGACTCGATGCTCGCGTCGAACCAGCGGATCTGGGGCTTCGAGACCAACTTCGGCGGGCTCGCCGACCTCACCATCGTCAAGGCCAACCAGCTGATGCCCAAGCCCACCCACCTCACGTGGGAGGAATCCGCGGTCAACGCGCTGTGCAACTCGACCAGCTACCGGATGCTCGTGGGGCGCAACGGCGCACGGATGAAGCAGGGCGACAACGTGCTCGTGTGGGGCGCCACCGGTGGCATCGGCGGCTACGCCGTGCAATACGTCCTCAACGGTGGCGGCAACCCGATCGGCATCGTCAGCTCGCCGCAGAAGGCCGCCCTGTTGAACGAGCTCGGCTGCGAGGCGGTCATCGATCGCAAGGTCGAGAACTACAGGTTCTGGTCCGACGAGCACACCCAGGACGAGGGTGAGTGGCGGCGCTTCGGCAAGAAGATCCGCTCGCTCGCGGGCGACGACCCGGACATCGTGTTCGAGCACGTCGGCCGCCAGACGATGGGCGCATCGATCTTCGCGTGCAAGCGCGGCGGCACCGTCGTGACGTGCGCTGCGACGAGCGGCTTCATGGTCGAGTTCGACAACCGCCACTTCTGGATGAAGCTGAAGAAGCTGCTCTCGTCGCACTTCGCCAACTACGCCGAGGCGTGGGAAGCGAACCGGCTGATCAACCTCGGCAAGATCCAGCCGCTGCTGTCGGCCGTGTACCCGCTGACCGACGTCGGCACCGCGGCGCTGAAGATCCATCGCAACGAGCACGAGGGCAAGATCGGCATCCTCTGCCTGGCGCCAACCGAGGGCCTCGGCATCGACGATCTCGAGAAGCGCGACCGCATCGGCGAGGACAAGATCACCATCTTCCGCCGCTACGGCGGCTGACCAGATCTCCACAGCGAGGTCGCGGCGACCGCCACCACCACGGGCGGTAGCCTGCGGTCGATGGCCCCCGAAACGGTTCGCACCGTCGGGCCCGACGATCGCTCGGGCGTGGTCGCCTGCTTCGACGACGCAGCGCCGATCGTCTTCGCGGTGCTCTCCCGGCTCACCGCCGGCGACGCGAACCGGGCGGCCGAACTGCTCGTCGACACGTTCGCGTACCTCGAGCGATCCGCGGCGAAGTCGCCCGACGGCATCGACGTCGACCGCCGGTGGCTGATCGGCGCGGCCCACAGCGTGTACGTGGTCGGCGCTTCGCCACGCGACGCCGCCGGCGCACCGCCCACCGCTGCGCTGGCCCCGATCGAGCGCGTCGTCGCGAGCCTGCGCCTGGTCGAGGAGCGCACCACCGATGCCGTTGCGGCGCTGCTCGGCACGACCGAGGCCGAGGTCGACCGATCGCTCGCGCTCACTGTCGCCGTGCTGACGGTCGATGGCGCGACGCCGGCCGCTGCGCTCCGCCGCGGCGAGGTGTGGTTCGACGACGTCACCCGGGCGCGTGCCCGAGCCTCCGTCGCGGCGGGCGACTCGAGCCGCGACGTTCCGGTGCCCGCTCCGACGACGGCCACGGTGATGCCCGTCGGCGCGCCGTCCGGCACGGTCCCTGATCGCTCCTCCTCTCGTCCGCCATCCGACACCGACCAGTCGTTCCGGCCGACGCCGGAGTTCGTCCGTCCGCGTTGATCGCGGGTCATCACGGTCGGGGCCATCGTGGCCGTCGGCGCGGTGCTCGTCGCGCTGGCCGTGTGGCTGTCGCCCTCGAGCACCCCGAAGCGTTCGCTGCCGCTCGGCACCGCGCCCGCGACGTCGGCTCCACGACCTGTGACCACCACCACCGTCGCGACCACCGACGGCACCGACGCTTCGGAGACGACCAGCCCCGGTGACACGGTCGTCGTGGACCCGTCGACGGGAGCCGTCGCGCCGACCGGGTACCTGCTCGACCCGGCCCCGGACGGCCTCGTTCCATCGGGTGCAGGACAGGCCGACACCACCGAGTCACCCACCAACTGGTTCGAGCTGTGGGCGGCGCCGGACGCGAGACGCACCTCCGGACGTTGGTTCGCGGTGCTCGCCGTCGACACCACCGATTTCGCCCCGCCCGACGTGTTCGCCGCCCATTCCAAGCGCGTCGACGTCAGCGGTTTCAACGGCCTGCTCACGCTCACCGACGACGGCGTCCGCCGGCTCACCGTCGAGGTCGCCGGCCGCCAGCAGATCAGCTGGGAGGCGAGTGGTGACGTGAGCGACGACGAGCTGGTCGGGCTGGCTGCGGACACCACCTTCGGTGACGGCAACCGCCCGGTCTACGGGGACGCGTCGCGCGCGTTCTTCGACGGACTCGATCTGCAGGTGTCCCGCGCCACCACGCAGTCGGTGCTCGACTACCAGGTCATCACCGGGCTCACCGACGGGGTCCGGGCCTCCTACGAGTCGCCCGACGGGCGCCAGTTCGTCTCCGTCCTCGTCGGCGATCAGCAGCCCAACGACATCACGATCGGCAACCTCCTCGCCTCCGCATCCACCGACGATGCTGCGGCGTTCGCCCCGGACCGCACGATCACGATCAACGGCCAGCTGATGCACACCGGCCGGCTCCAGTCGATCGCCGCGCTCTCGCAGCCCGGCGCGCCGCCGTTCCAATACATCGCGTGGCACCAGGGTGGCCGCACGGTGATGATCATCGGGCTCGTCGGACTCGACGTGCTGTTCGATGCCGCCCGGTCGGCGAGACCGGCGAACGCTGACGAGTGGGAACGGTTGCACACGACCTCGCCCATCACGGTCGATCAGACCAACGACGACCCGGGGCCATCGGCGACGGGCGCACTCGGCCAGGTCACCACGACGTCGGGCATCTCGTACGACGTGACCCTGATCGCCGGGGCATCGACGACCCTGGCGATCGACGAGCAGCGTGTGGCCGACCCTTCGTCCACCGGATCGTCCCCGTTCGACGGTGCGCAGACGCTCCTCGCCGTCGCGGCCGATCCGGCTCACCCGCTGATCGAGGTGAACTCCAGAGAGGCCACAGCCGTCGTGGTGATCTTCGACCACCCACCATCGGCCAGCAACTTCGCCGTCACCGTCGGCGGGCAGCAGCACGTCGTGCCGATCGTCCAGGTCGGCGACGGCTCGCTGTACGGCGCGGCGTACGTGTTCAGCGAACGGGCCGACTACACCGCCGCCGTGGTCGGACCGGACGGCACCGCCGTCGCCACGCTGGACCACTGACGTGCTGCTCCGGGGCGGTGACGACGATGGGTTGATGGCGTGCTTCGAGGAGACCGCGCCGGCGACGTTCGCGCTCCTGTGCCGCCTCACGAACGGCGATCACCGTCGAGCACAGGATCTGCTCTCGGCCGTGTATGTCCATGCAGGTCGCGACGCCGCGCGCCTCGGCTCCTTGGACTGCGACGCGGCGTGGTGGCGGACCACCGCGATCGAGCTCGCCGGCACGTCGGATGCGGACGCGGCAGACTCGCCGGCTGCCGCGGCGCACGAGGTGTGGCTCGACGATCGGATGCGCGCGGAGGCTCGCGCCGCGATCACACTCGGCGACGGGGCGCCCTCGCATGGTGCGCCGCCAGCTCGCACCCGCCGACGCATCGTCGTCGCCTGTGCGGCCGTCGCCGTGCTGGTCTCCGCCGCGGTGCTGATCGCGAGACCGGGCGACAGCCGATCGACGAGCAACCAGGCGGACGCGGTGATCCGGACCACATCGACATCGGCGAGCACCGGGACGGTGACGACGACGAACCCGGCCACGACGACGCCGGCCACTGTCTCCGACCCGACTGCACCGGACGCGACCGACGCGCCGGCAACCACCGCCGCGCCGGCCACTCAGCCCGGCTACATCGCCGATCCGCTCCCGGCTGGCTTCGTGGCGAACGGCGCCTACTTCTCGGCGAACGAGGACGACGTGTCGATCCGACCGTGGCTGTCCGTCTGGGCCGCGCCCGGCGCGACGCACACCGAGGGCCGATGGTTGGCGGTCATGACCAACCCGTACGGTGATTTCAGCGTCGACGCCGGCGGGCAGCAGCTCCAGCGGATCCGCATCCGAGACCGGGTCGCGCTGCAACAGACCGATCCCGACGGCATCCGACAGCTCGTGACGACGCTCGACGATCGCTCGACCGTGCGCATCGCTGCCTCGGGCCTGTCGGACGACGAGATCATCGGCGTCGTGCACGCGTCGTCGATCGCCGAGGACGGACGGCTCGTCGTCGGACCCGCGGCCGCCGATGTCCTCGACGGACTCGACGTGCTCTCGGCGTCGTGGGTCGACGGTGGCGACGTCGAGTCACCGGTCGTGTCCACCGAGCGGACTGCGCTCTACCAGACGCCCGAGGGAACGGAGAGCGTCACCGTCGCCTCCGGCCCGCAGGCGCCCAACGACCTCGCGATCACCGCGCTGCTGACGCCGGCCTCGGCCGACGCCACGGCCGAAGGCCTGGCGCCGAACCGCACGGTGACATCCGGTGGCCGGACGATGGTCGTCGGTCAGTCGGGCGCGACGGCGGGCTCGTCACCGTTCGTGATGTGGCACGACGGGACCGACACCGTCGTGGTGTCCGGCACCCCGGACGTCGCCGAGCTGCTCACCATCGCCGAAGCGACTCGGAGAGCGACGCTCGACGAGTGGTTCACCCAGCTGCGCACGATCATCCGCGGGACCGGCACGCACACCACCGAACACTCCGTCGGCGACTCGTCCTACGCCACCATCGGCATGGCCACCACGACGGTCGGCGACACGTGGACCGTCGCATTCGCGGCAGGTGACCCGCCGATGATCTCGATCGATGAGCAGAAGTCGCCACAGTCGACCGTTGCCGGTGCCGTCCCCTCGGGCTTCACGATGTTCACGTCGGCAGAACCGGCGCTGACGACCTACGTCGGGCTCGATGCCACCGTGGTCGTCTACGTGAGCGATCCCGTGCCGACGTTCCCGGCCGGCGCCTCGCTGCAGATCACGGTGGGCGACAGCGTGCCCACCCAGGTACCGCTGTCCAGGGCGAAGGACTCGACACGGGTCGGCGCCGCCTACGCCTTCAGCTCGGTGGCGCGCTTCACGGCACAGATCGTCGACGCACGCGGACAGGTCCTCGTCGACCTGACGGCGTGACCACGGCGCGCTGTCGTTCGATCGCGATCACGCCGACCATCACCAGCACGCAGGCGCCGAGCTGGGCGACACCGCTGACGCGCGTCCCGAGCGCGATCGTCGACACCAACAGCACCGCTGCAACGAACGCAGCGATGCTCCGCCGGGAGCCCATCGTGGAGCGGAACCACGACTCCGCGAGCAGGTAGACCGCGGCGCCGACCGCGAGGTTCGCGGCGTCGCTCGAAGTCGCGCGACGCCCCGGATTCGCGATGACGAGCTTGACCCCGGCCGACATCACGACGATCCCGGCGATCATCGCGAGGTGTGTGTACGCCAACCGGAGCCCGAGGCGGGCACGGCTGTCACCCTGCTCGGCGGTCATCGTCTCGCCTGCTCTCGCATCGTCACGGTCGAAGTAGAGCCACCACAACGACGCGCTCAAGGCCAGTCCCAGCATCGCTGACATGATCAGCTCGCCGCCGATCGGTGCGCCCGATGCCCCGGCACCGACATCGACGACGCTCTCGCCGAGGGCGACGATGATCACCAGACCGTGCCGTTCGACGAAGTGGTTCGCGCTCACCGACCAGCCCCGGATGCGTCCGAAGAGCGAGCTCGACAACATCACGCCGGCACCGGCCGCCCACAGCACCCAGCGCCAGTCCCGATCGACGAAGCCGGCGCCACCGACGAGCAGCGCGCCGCCGACGTTGAAGGGAGCGATCCGCCAGATCGCGTGCGCCGACTGGTTCGGCGCCGTTGCGAACAGAGCCATGTGCACGACCGTCACGACCAGGAAGGCGACTCCGAACGTGACGCCACCGTCGCCGGGGATGGTCGCACGCGCACCGAACGCACTCGGGATGGCGATCGCCATCGTGAGGAACCCGCCCATGCCGACGAACACGGCGAAGCGCGCCCGCAGGCGCCCGAGGTCGACGTTGCCGGTCAGCCACACATAACCGTCGTACATCCACCAGGTGACGACCAGGATCAGGGCCGCCTTGCCATCGGTGGTCCACGGATGGCTGCCCGACACGAGCGCGGTCAGCTGGGTCACCGTGAACACGAAGACGAGGTCGAGGAACAGCTCGAGAGTCGTCACCTGCTGATCGGCGATCGGCTCGCTCATGCCGACACGGTAGGCGACCTCACCCCGCTCAGGCGCCGGGAGGACCGCCCATCAGCCAGCGCTCGATGGTGATCTCCCACAGGGCTTCGAACGGGCCGTCCTTGTCGTCGGGATCTGTGATGTCCCACTCGAACTTGGTGGCGAACGCGTCGACGACGGCTGGCGGGTAGGGCCGTTCGTGGACCACGACGGTGCCGACGCCGACCACCGGCGAATCGCCACTCTCCAGGCTCACCATCACGTGCGGCTCGCGGCGGACGTTGCGGGTCTTCACCGCCGACGCACCGGTGCAGATCCACATCCGCGCCCCCTGCCACACGAACCAGATCGGCGTGAGGTGCGGACGCCCGTCGGGCGAGACCGTCGCGATCCAGATGTTCCGTTCGGTCTGCAGTCGCTCGTCGAGGTCCACGATCACGGACGCTACGCCCTCGCGGGGATGATCGATCGACGCGCTCAGGACGCAGCGAGGGAGGGCGACTGCTCGGCGAGCAGCAGCTCGAGCTTGGCGGCCTCGAGCGGGCGGGCGATCAGGTAGCCCTGTCCGCTGTCGCAGTGCTCGCCGCGCAGCACCGCGAGCTGCTCGCAGCTCTCGATGCCTTCGGCGAGCGTGCGCAGACCGAGCGTCTTGCCGAGCTGCACGAGCGTGCGGATCAGCGCCTTCGATTCGTCGGACGTCGAGATCCCCTGGATGAACGAGCGATCGATCTTGATCGTGTCGATGGGGAACTGCTGCAGGTACGCGAGCGACGAGTAGCCCGTGCCGAAGTCGTCGATCGCGATGCGCACGCCGAGGTCCTGGATCGCGCTGAGGATCCGCAGCGTCCGCGCGGGGTCGCGCATCACCGCGGTCTCGGTGATCTCGAGGGTGAGCGCGTCGCTCGACAGCCCGCTCGAGCGCAGCGCCTCGATCACGTCATCGATGAGCGATTCCTGATCGAGCTGCCGCGCCGAGAGGTTGACCGAGATGTCGAGACGGCATCCGCTGCGGGCCCACCGCGCCGCCTGCTGGCACGCCGCGTGGAGCACCCAGCGACCGACCTCGACGATCATCCCGCTCTCTTCGAGCAAGGGGATGAACGCGTCGGGCATCACCACCGAACCATCGGCGCGACGCCAGCGCAGCAGCGCCTCGGCACCGGTGATCCGCTGGTCGTCGAGATCGAAGATCGGCTGGTACAGCACGAAGAACTCGTCGGCTGCGAGCGCCCGGCGCAGGCTGCCCTCGAGTTGCAGGCGGTCGACCAGCGCGGTCTGCATCTCGGCGGCGAACGTGACGTAGCGGTTCTTGCCGTCGGCCTTGCCGCGGTAGAGCGCGAGGTCGGCGTCGCGCAGCAGGTCGCTGGCACTGCCGCGATGGCCCTCGGCGATGCCGATGCTCGCGGTCACCTGCACCGGATGCGCCACATCGCTGAGCCGGTACGGCTCGCGCAGCACGCTCAACAGCCGCTCGGCCACGCACTCCGGACCGGCGTCGAGCGAGTCGCCCTCGGTGAGCACCACGAACTCGTCGCCGCCGAGCCGACCGACCGTGTCGGATGCGCGCGTCGAGCTCGTCAGTCGCGTCGCGACCGCGCACAGCAGCTCGTCGCCGGCTGCGTGGCCGAACATGTCGTTGACGTCCTTGAATCCGTCGATGTCGATGTACAGCGCCGCACACGGTGTGTGGCCGCGTTGCGAGCGGGCCAGCATCTGCTCGGCCCGATCGAGGATGAGCGTGCGGTTGGGCAGCCCGGTGAGGCTGTCGTGCATCGCCTGGTGGCTGATCTGCTCGACCAGCGCGGCGTTGCGCAGCGCGGTCGAACCCTGGCCGGCGAGGCCGCGGAGGCGCTCCTCCAGCTCGATCGACGGGGCGAGGCGCTCGGGCCGATCGGTGACCGCGGCGACGAGGCTGCCGACCGTCACGTCGTCGACCATCACCGGCACGCTGACCATCGCCGACATGCCGGTCTGGCGCATGAACGTGCGCAGTGGCTCGCGAGCGTCGCGCACGTCGTAGAAGCGCAGCCGACCGAACAGCCCGTCGCCCAGCATCGGCACGCGGGCACCGGTCACGGACGGGCCGAAGCCCTGCGATGCGACGACGCGCGCCTCGCCGGCGGCGGTGTCGAGCAGCACCACGAGCGCCCGGTCGCAGTCGACCACGATCGGGATCGCCTGGGCGATCTTCGCCGCCATCTCGTCCGTGGTGGCGATCTGCGCGAGCGCTGTCGAGAGGTTGAGCAACGTGTGCGCGGTGCGGGCCTGCCGGCGGGCCTCTTCGAGCGCGGTCGCCGAGTCCATCGCCGTGGCCACGATCCGCGCATACGCCTCGAGCAGGTTGCGCTCGTGTGGCATCAGGCTGCCGGTGCTGTCGAGCGCGACGAGCCGGCCGTAGTTCTGGCGGGTCGACGCGATGTCGACCGCGATCCCACCGGTCCACTCGTCGGGGTCGTCGAGCAACAGCACCTCGCACGCGATGGTGATGGCCTCGTCGTCGGTGATGCCCTTGCCGTACACGTGGCGACCCGACCACGACAGCGGTTCGAGGGCGAGCACGAACCCGGAGGCGCGGACCGCGTGGGCCGCGGACTCGACCACTCGGCTGAGCATGGTGGAGAGGTCGTCGGCCGACACGAGCTCACCGAGGATCCGCTGGAAGGCCTCCAGACGCAGCTCGCTCAGCTGGACCTTGGTCTCCAGCACGGCCAACTGGCGCGATGTCGCGTCGGTCTCCGGCCAGCGCACCCGCACGGTGCACCAGTCGTCGCCGTTGCAGACGCACGTCTCCTCCTCGGTGGTGACGCCGGCGAAGCCGAACAGCGCGGGCAGCAGCATGTCGAGCCCGACGATGAACGCACACAGCTCGGGGAACGGCTCGAGACCGTCCTTGAGCCGGCTGCGGATGGCCCAGTCGTTGGTGTCGATCTGCTCGGTCGCCGTCTCCAGCACCGGCAGGATGCTGTTCTGCCCAGCACCGACCAGTTCGAACAGCGCCTCGGGCGAACCGAGGTCCTGCAACGCACCGGTGGCCTCGGGCATCGAGCCGGCCGCGAGCGCAGCATGGGTGCCGACGTCCCGCAGTCGCTCGACGCCGCCGAGCAGGACGGCAGCGGCCTCCAGGAACCGGCGGAACTCGTGGTACGAGCTCCATCCGGCGTCGTTGGTGAGCACCTCGAGCGGGCGTGTCTCACCGGCGAGGGCGAGCAGATCCTCGGGCTCGATCACGGGCGCGTGGGCACGACAGTGGTCGATGACCATTCTGGTCAGGGTCCCCGCAAAGTGCCGTTCCCCCGTGGCGCTTGATTCGTGCACGCCAGTTCATCGGCGCCTCCGCCCCCGAGTTGAGCGTTTCATCCACTGACCTGCACCGCACCCGGAGGCGCAGCGTCGCCCTCTCGCCCGTCGCCGCCGGATCCCTCGCGCAAACCGCGCACGCGTGCGCGTGTGGCGCGACCGCGGTCGCGCAGACCGCCCACGCGTGGGCGCTGTGCGCGGACGGCCGTGTGCGGACGGGTTGGCCGGGAGCCGGCCGGTCGTTACCGTCGAGCCCGACCTCCCCGTCGAGTGACTTCGATCGAGGGAGGGACCATGACCGAACCATGGATGGCGGAGGCGCAGCGATGGCTGCACGGGCACGCGGGGATCGTGCCGATCTCGACGCTCGTCGGGCTGGGTTGCTCGAGGCGCGACGCGTACCGTCTGGTCGACACCGACCAGTTCAGCATCGTCATGCCGGGCATCCTGCGCAGCTGCCACTGGCCGCTCGGTGCGCAGCAGCTGATGATGGCCGCGTGCCTGCGCAACCCGCTGGCGATGGTCTGGCAGATGACGGCGGCACGCGAGTGGAAGTTCCGCAAGCTGCCACCGCCTTTCGTGGACGAAGACGTGCACGTCCTCGTGCCTGCGAACAGCTCCCCCGAGATGCCGGGCGTGGTGGTGCACCGAAGCCGCCGGATCGACACCATCGACATCGTCCGGCGCGACGACGGGATCCGCCTCACCAGCCCGACGCGGACGCTCTTCGACTGCGCGGATCTCCTCGGCAGGGAACGATCCGAGTCCGTCCTCGAACAGCTCATCGACGACGGACGAGGCACGTTCAACACCCATGCGTCGACCCTCGTTCGACTCGGTCACGCCGGTCGACCGGGGACGCGCACGATGCGCTGCGTGATCGCCGGACGGCCCGCCTGGTCCGCGGCGATGCAATCCGATCTGGAGAACCGCGTGTTCGACGAGATCCGCCGACAGGGTCTTCCGATGCCGGTCACCCAGCACCGGATCGTGCTGCCGGACGGCACGAAGATCCGGTTCGACTTCGCCTGGCCGACGCTGCGAATCGCGCTCGAGGTCGACCACCCGTTCTGGCACGCGGGCCGCCGCGCCTCGCACCGCGACAACCACCGCGACCTCCTTGCGGCGACCATCGGCTGGCAGACCACTCGCATCACCGACCTCGATGTCGAGGCCGGCCTGCGCGCGACGATCGCCAACGTCGCGCTCGTCCTCGCCGCCCACTGAGTCTCCGCCCGCGCAGATCGATCACGCGTGCGCGACGTGCGCGACCAGGGTCGCGCCACACGCGCACCTGTGCGCGATTTGCGCGATGGGTGGCCGAGGGCGCTCGTGTCAGCCAGCGTGGGCGCTGAGTGGCCGGGTCAGCCGGCGTAGCCGCTGGTGATGGGGAGGCGGCGGTCCTTGCCGAAGGCCTTCACACTCACCCGCACGCCGGGTGGGCACTGGCGGCGCTTGTACTCGTTGATGTCGACGAGCCGGGCGATGCGGCGCACGAGCGCTTCGTCGTAGCCGGCGGCGACGATCTCGGTGGCGGTGCGGTCGTCCTCGACGTACATCGACAGGATGGGATCGAGCACCTCGTAGGGCGGCAGCGACTGGTCGTCGCGTTGGTCCGGGCGCAGCTCGGCCGACGGTGGCTTGGTGATGACGGCCTCGGGGATGATCTCACGGCCCTCACGTTCGTTGTAGTAGCGGCACAGGTCGTAGACGCTCGTCTTGAGCACGTCCTTGATCACCGCGTAACCACCGACGCTGTCGCCGTAGATCGTGAAGTAGCCGACGGCCATCTCGCTCTTGTTGCCGGTGGTGAGCACCATCCAGCCGAACTTGTTCGACATCGCCATCAGCGTCGTGCCACGGATGCGGCTCTGCAGGTTCTCCTCGGTGAGGTCGGCCGGCCGGCCGTCGAACGACGGGGCGAACATGTCGAGGTACGACGCGAACGCCGGCTCGATCGCGATGGTGCGGTAGTCGATGCCCAGGTTGTCGGCGAGCGCCTTGGCGTCGTCCTTCGAGCCGTCGCTGCTGTAGCGCGACGGCATCGACACGCCGTGCACGTGATCGGCGCCGAGCGCGTCGACGGCAATGGCCGCGACGATCGTCGAGTCGATGCCGCCGGACAGCCCGATGACGACGTCTGTGAACCGGTTCTTGGTGACGTAGTCGCGCGTGCCGAGCACGAGCGCTTCGTAGACCTCGGCGACGGGATCGAGCAACGGCGCCAGGCCGGCAACGAAGCGAACCGCGTGATCGACCGGCTCGTCGGTGACCGCGACCGTCGGCAGCAGCGTCTCGGTGGCGCGGCCGCGCGGGTCGAGCAGACGCTTGCGGTAGACGGGATCGATGTCGACGTCGACGATCATCAGCTCCTCGCGGAACTGCGCAGCGCGCGCGAGCAGGTTGCCGTCGGCGTCGAACACCATCGAGGCCCCGTCGAAGATCAGCTCGTCCTGACCACCGACCTGGTTGACGTACACGAGCGCGCAACTCGCGTCAGCGGCCCGCGTCGCGAGCATGCGCTCGCGGCCGGCCACCTTGTCGCGGTGGTACGGCGACCCGTTGATGTTGATGTTGATCTCCGCGCCACCGGCGGCCTGCTCGGCGAGCGGACCGGTGGGGCTCCAGATGTCTTCGCAGATGCTGATGCCGACCTTCACCCCACCGATCACGTACAGCTCGAGCGGGTCGCTCTCGGTGCCGGGAGTGAAGTAGCGGGCCTCGTCGAACACTGCGTAGTTCGGCAGCACCCGCTTGCGATACGTGCCGCGCACCTCGCCGTCGCACAGCACCGCAGCGGCGTTGTAGAGATCGCGGTCGCTGTCGACGAAGCCGACGACCGCGACGCATCGACGTGTGCGCGCGGCGATGGTGGCGAGCATCTCCTTGTTGTCGGCGACGAAGCCCGGCTTGAGGACGAGGTCCTCGGGCGGGTATCCGGTGATGGCCAGCTCGGGGAACGCGACGATGTCGCACCCCGCCGCGTCGGCCTGGTCGTAGCACTCGACGATCTTGGTGAAGTTGCCCTTCAGGTCGCCGACCGTCGGGTTGATCTGGGCGAGCGCGATGCGGAGCCGGGTCACAGCCCGAGGCTACCGATCACGAACGCACGAGGTCACCCTCGATCCATTCTTGGCCGATCGATGTACGTGGGTCAGCAGGTGTCGCCGGGCAGCACGGCGACGACCGCCACCGAGTACGTGATGCCCGCCTCGGTGAAGTACGTCAACTGGGTCGCGTCGGTGAACGTGGTGCCGGCAGCTTCGGCCGACACGAGCGCGCACGTCGATGCGCTCGCCAACGTGACGCCAGTGGTGGTCGGCCACGGCACCACGGTCGCCGTCGGTCCGGTGGTGTCGGTCGGCAGCTGCGACGCGTCGATCACCATCGCCTGGATCCGATAGGACGTCGGCACGAACGTCGCGTCGGGGCCGAGCTCGGTCGCGCCGACGAGCGTCTCGAGGTCCTGCAGCTGGATCACCACGCCGTTGAGCACCACGCGGGGCTTGGTCTCGGCAGGGTCGCCGAGTCCCAGCGCGTACGCCTCGTGCGTGAAGCTGCCGCCGGCAGCGTTGACGATCAACTGTGTGGTCGACGCGTCGGCGACGTTCAGCGACTCGTTCGAGTAGTCGGGCGGCGTCGCCAGCAGGCCCGCCGCCTCGATCGTCGCGAGCACCTTCTGGATGCCTGCTTCGGTGATGGTGCGGACGTTGATCGCCGGCAGCAGCGCGCCCGGGTAGATGTCGGTGTGGATGCCGGGCGTGTACACGTGACCGTCGCCGGAGATGAGCACCGACGGCACGTTCGTGAACGCGTAGCCGGCCGGCACGAAGCCGCCGACGTAGCCGAGGCGCACGACGACATCGTCGGCGCCCGTCGCGTGCTGGATCGCCGCGCCGGTCGCAGGACCCGAGCCCACCGTCGTGCCGACCGTGGTGTCGCCGGTCGAGCCCGGCGTCGTGGCGGGTGTCGTCGCGGGCGTCGTCGCGCCGGTCGTCGAAGGCGTCGTCGAGCCCGTGCCGCCGTCGGTGGTGGCCGGTTGGTTGGCGACCTTGGTGTTGTCGCCGCATGCCGCGAGCACGGCCGTGAGGGCAGGAGCGACGACCAGCGCGGACAGCAACGTGCGCCGGCTCATCCCGTTCCCGGTGAGGGCGCCGAGGCGACTGGAGTCTCGTGATGGTTCGTGGTTCGCTTGCATGCACCGTTCGACGTTCGATCGATGCCGAACGGTTCCCGAGCGCTAAGTGATGAGCAGATGAGTCGCCTGTCACGGAGCCGATTCGGGCGGTTCACACGCCGTTCACAAATACGCAACGAGTGAGAAATCCCTGCCTGACACGCTGCGCCCGCCGCTATCAATCCGTCCCCGGAGGAACTTCTTCAATGCCCTACCAAGCTGAATACATCTGGATCGACGGGACGACGCCGACACCGTTGCTGCGTTCGAAGACGAAGATCATGAAGGACGAAGCGACGACCCCGCCGATCTGGGGCTTCGACGGTTCCTCCACCAACCAGGCCGCCGGCGAGAGCAGCGACTGCGCACTCAAGCCCGTGTTCTCCTGCCCGGACCCGATCCGTGGCGGAGCCAACATCCTCGTCCTGTGCGAGGTGCTCGGTGCGACCGACATGAAGCCGCACCCCACCAACACCCGCGCGCCGCTCGAGAAGGTCTACAAGAAGTACGCCAAGCAGGGCATGATCTTCGGCCTCGAGCAGGAGTACACGATGCTCAAGCTCGACGGCACGCCACTCGGCTTCCCGGCCGGCGGCTTCCCCGCCCCGCAGGGCCCGTACTACTGCGGCGTCGGCGCCGGCCGCGTCATCGGTCGCGAGATCATCGAAGAGCACACCCAGGCGTGCATCGACGCCGGTCTGCTGATCGAGGGCACCAATGCCGAGGTCATGCCCGGCCAGTGGGAGTTCCAGATCGGTGCCGCCGATCCGCTCACGGTCGGCGACCACATGTACGTCGCGCGCTGGTTGCTCCACCGCATCGCCGAGGACTACGACATCCAGATCTCCTTCGCCGCCAAGCCGATGAAGGGTGACTGGAACGGTGCCGGCATGCACACCAACTTCTCGACCACCGCGATGCGCGAGGGCTACGACGCCGTCATCAAGGCCTGCGAGGCGATCGGCAAGAAGATCGAGCTCCACGTGAAGGGCTACGGCGACGACATCGAGAGCCGCCTCACCGGCCAGCACGAGACCGCCCCGTACAACAAGTTCAGCTACGGCGTCAGCAACCGCGCCGCCTCGATCCGCATCCCGTGGCAGGTCGCCAAGGAAGGCAAGGGCTACGCCGAGGATCGTCGCCCCAACGCCAACGCCGATCCGTACATCGTCACCCGGCTCATCACCGACACGGTGTGCAGCGCGGCCTGAGAAGACCGAGCACGCAGCCGTTAGCCTCAGGGGCCGGGCGAATCGTCCGGCCCCTGTTCGCTTTTTCACCCCGCTTCGAGGACCCATGAACATGAACGAACAGCAGCGCAACTACGTGCTCCACACCGTGGAGGAGCGGGGGGTGCGACTCGTGCGGCTCTGGTTCACCGACGTCCTCGGCAACCTGAAGAGCTTCGCGATCAGCCCGGCCGAGCTCGAGAACGCGCTCGAGGACGGGATGACGTTCGACGGCTCGTCCATCGACGGCTTCAGTCGCGTCCAGGAGAGCGATGTCCTCGCGATCCCCGATCCGAACACGTTCGAGGTCCTGCCGTGGGGCGATCCCAAGGCGGCCGAGGCCCGGGTGTTCTGCGACATCCACAACCTCGACGGCACGCCGTTCGAGGGCGATCCCCGCCAGGTGCTGCGCCGCAACCTCGCCGCTGCCCGGGCGATGGGCCTCACCTTCTTCGTCGCTCCCGACATGGAGTTCTTCTACTTCGCCCCGCCGGTTCGGGGACAGAAGCCCGAGCCGCTCGACGAAGCCGGCTTCTTCGACCTCACCGCGAGCGACGTCTCCGGCTCGCTGCGCAAGCAGACGATCCGCACGCTCGAGGCCATGGGCATCCCGGTCGAGTACAGCTTCCACGAGGACGCACCGAGCCAGCACGAGATCGATCTCCGCCACAACGACGTCCTCAGCATGGCCGACTCGATCATGACGTTCCGTCTGGTCGTCAAGGAGGTCGCGGCGAAGGAGGGCGTGTACGCATCCTTCATGCCGAAGCCGCTCGAGGGCGTGCAGGGCTCGGGCATGCACCTCCACCTCTCGCTGTTCAACGGCGAGGAGAACGCCTTCTACTCCGCCGAGGACGACTACAACCTGTCGCCGATCGCCAAGCAGTTCATGGCCGGCCTGCTCCGTCACGCAGCGGAGATCACGGCCGTCACCAACCAGACGGTGAACAGCTACAAGCGCCTCGTTCCCGGGTTCGAGGCGCCGGTCCACATCAGCTGGGCGCGCAACAACCGCAGCGGTCTGATCCGGGTGCCGATCCCGAAGAAGGGCAACCCGCTGGCCACCCGCGTCGAGTACCGCTCGCCGGATCCGGCGTGCAACCCGTACCTCGCGTTCAGCGTGCTGCTCGCCGCTGGCATGCGCGGCATCCAGGAGGGTTACGAGCTGCCGGCCGAGGCCGACGCCAACCTGTTCCAGATGGACGACGGCCAGCTCGCCAAGCTCGGCATCGACCAGATCCCGACGTCGCTGGGAGATGCGCTCAAGGTCATGGAAGAATCGACGCTCGTGGCCGAAGCGTTGGGCGAGCACATCTTCGAGTGGTTCCTCCGCAACAAACGCAACGAGTGGCGTGCCTACAAGGCGCACGTCAGCAGCTTCGAGCACGATCGGTACCTGAGGTCGCTGTGAGCGCCCCGGCGGACATGCTCGCGGTCTTTCCCGAGGCGCCTGCCCCAGACCTGGTCCGCACGCTCGATCTGGCCGGCTACCGGTGGAAGGCCGTCTCCGGGGCCGACGACATCGCCCGCAACGAGCCGGCCGCCGGTTGGGCCGGCGCCATCGTGTCCACCGACCACGATCCCGAGGGCGCGTGGGCCTTGTGTCGTGCGCTGCGCAAGCGCGACCTGCCGGTCGCCCCGCTGCTGCTGCTCGTCGGCGGCGGTCAGCTCGGCGAGCTCGCCCTGCGCGACGAGCTGTTCGACGACTTCTGCCTCTCGCCGTTCCACCCGATCGAGCTCGAGGCCCGGCTGCGTCACCTGCTCTGGAAGGGCGGCGGCGGGGTCAAGCCCGACGTCGTCGAGTACAGCGAGCTCGCCCTCAACGTCGAGACCTACCAGGCCTCCATCGAGGGTCGCCCGCTCGACCTCACGTACATGGAGTACGAGCTGCTCAAGTTCCTCGCCCAGAACCCGGGCAAGGTGTTCACTCGCGAGCTGCTGCTCAGCCGGGTGTGGGGCTACGAGTACTACGGCGGCGCGCGAACGGTCGACGTGCACATCCGTCGCCTGCGCGCCAAGCTCGGCGAAGAGCACCAGAACCTGATCCAGACGGTCCGCAGCGTCGGCTACCGCTTCGGCCAGTCCCGCTGGGGATAGGGCGGCTGAACCTCAGCCCAACTGGGTGAGGCGGCGTTCGAGGAACTGCCGTTCGGAGCTGCTCGGGGCGAGCGTGACGGCGATCGCCAGCTCGGCGCGCGCCTCGGCCGCACGACCGGCGCGAGCGAGCAGCTCGCCGCGCGTCGCGTGGAGCAGGTGGAACCGGTCCAGCGCGTCATCGCCGATCAGCTCGTCGATCATCGTCAGCCCGGCCTCTGGGCCCGCGGCCATGCCCCGTGCGACGGCGCGGTTGAGCGCGACGACCGGCGTCGGCACGTAGCGCAGCAGCGCACCGTAGAGCGCATCGATCTGCGGCCAGTCGGTGGCCTCGGCAGTCGGCGCGCTGCTGTGCAGCGCGGCGATGGCCGCCTCGATCTGATAGCGCCCGCGGCGGCGCAACGTGAGGGCTCGGTCGACGAGCGCGGTGCCCTCCTCGATCTGACCACGGCGCCACCGCGACCGGTCCTGCCGTTCGAGGGTGATCAGCACGCCGTCGTCGTCGAGCCGGCCGGGGGCGCGCGCATCGTGGAGGAGCATCATCGCCAACAGGCCCATCACCTCCGGCTCGTCGGGCACGAGACCGTTGAGCGTGCGCGCCAGCCGGATCGCCTCGCCGCACAGCTCGTGGCGGATGTACTCGTCGCGTGCTGACGCGTAACCCTCGTTGAACACGAGGTAGATCACCTGCAGCACGGGATCGATCCGCTCGGCCAACCGCTCGTGGTCCGGCACACCGAACGGGATGCCGGCCAGGCGGATCTTCTGCTTGGCCCGCACCAGCCGCTGGTACATCGTCGACACGTCGACCATGAAGCCGCGGGCGATCTCGTCGGTGGCGAGACCCGCAACCGTGCGCAGCGTCAGCGCGACCTGCGCGTCGTGGTGCAGGGCCGGGTGGCAGCACAGCAGCATCAGGGCCAGCTGATCATCGGGCACCTGGTGATCGTCGAGCGCCGCGGCGAGCTCGTCGATGTCGTCCGCCTGCACCGGTTCGCGACGGAAGGCGGCAGCCTCCTTGTCCGGTCGACGCTGGCTGCGACGCAGGCGGTCGATGGCCTTCGAGCGAGCCACGCTCACCAGCCAGGCGGCGGGGTTGCGCGGTTCGCCCTCGCGCGGCCAGCGCACGAGGGCCTCGACGAGCGCCTCCTGCAGCGCGTCCTCGGCGACGTCGAGATCGCCGAACCGGCGCACGAGCGTGCCGAGCACCTCACCCGCGTAACGGCGGAAGAGGTACTCGGCTCCGCGCTCGCCGGCGATGCTCAACTCGCCGAGAAGTCCATCACCGGCCGCACCTCGACGCTGCCGGTCTTGGCAGCCGGGATCTGCGCGGCGAGCTCGAGGGCGCGGTCGAGGCTGGGCACCTCGACGACGTAGAAGCCACCGATCTGCTCCTTGGTCTCGGCGAACGGGCCGTCGGTCACGGTCGTGGCACCGTTGCGGATGCACACGGTGCTGGCCGTCGTCACACCGTGGAGCGCGTCGCCGGCGACGAGCTCGCCCGACGCGGCGATGCGGTTGGTGAACTCGAAGTAGGCCTGCATGACGGCCTGGCCTTGGTCCGGTGCGTTGGCCGCAGCGGCGAGCTCGGGATCATCGGCGAGCAACAGCATGTACTTCATGGGCTTCCCCTTGTGTCAGGTGGGCTCGCTCGGACTGAGCGGCTCGGGCAGACGACGAACGAGGCCACACCGATTCGACAGCATTCGCGCGACTTCGTCGAGATTCTGTCAGCTGCACGGCATGACAACCGCCGACGCGGTCTGGCAGGCTGTGGCGGTGGGCTTCTCCCTCGTGATCGCGTACCTCGCGATGATCACCGGACTCACGTGCTTCTGCATGCTGGCCGCCGAGCGTCGCCCCCTGTCACGCGCTGCCCGCCCACTGTCGTGGGAGCTGGTGCCGGCGCGCTACCTGCCGCTCATGGTCGCCGGGCTCGCGGCCGCGGTGATGTCGATCCGCTGACGGCACCGCGCCCTCGCGTCCACCGGCATACTGCACACATGAGCAACTCCGCATCCACCGACCGGACGGGCGGCGACCAGGCCGGCATCACCGTCTACTGGCGCCCCGGCTGCGGGTTCTGCGCCGGCCTGTTCCGTCAGCTCGACAAGCTCGAGGTCCCGTACGGCAAGGTCAACATCTGGGACGAACCGTCGGCTGCGGAGTTCGTGCGCAGCGTCGCTCGTGGCAACGAGACCGTGCCCACCGTGTCGATCGGCTCGGTGAGCGTGGTCAACCCGTCGGCGCAGGAAGTGCTGCAGCTGGCTGCGAAGCACGCGCCCGCAGCGGTGCCCGCCGGCTACCGCGGCCGCTGACTCAGGCCAGCACGGTGGCGATGGCCGAGCGCACCGTGTCGGCGAACACGAGGATGCCCTTCGCGTTCGGGTGCACGCCGTCGTGGGTGAGGATGCTCGAGTTCTTGGTGACCTGATCGAACCACTCGCCCATCGCGGCATTGCCGCGCTGGAGCAACGACGCACGCACGAGCAGGTTGAAGTGCTGGCACGCCGGGACCTGATCATGGCGATACGTGCTGATCCACACCAGCGGCGCCTTCTTCGGGATCACCGCGAGCACGTCATCGATCAGCGCCTGGTAGTCGGCGTCGTTCGAGTACTGACCGGCGTCGTTCGTACCGAGCGCGATCACCCACATGTCCGGCGCCGGCTTGGACGCCTCGATGAACTTGACGATGTTCAAACCGGGCGTCGGCTTCTGCTTGCCGGATTCGATCCGCCGGCTCGGCTCGGCGTTGATCGTGATCGTCTGGAACCCGATCTCGGTCATCACGGCCTGGATGGTGGTCTTCGACAGCGCCGTGATGCTGTCGCCCACCATCGCGATCGACGCGGGCACCTTGCTCGCTGCCGGGTTGGGTGGCGACGGCGGGTCGATGTTGGCCGAGGTGACGGGGCCGACGGGCACGGTGCCCGCCGAGCCGCCCTGCTTCGATCCCGAGGAGCAGGCCACGACGAGGGATGCGACACCACCGAAGAGCAGGGTGCGCCGATCGATCAACATCGGATCAGTCTGGAACAACGAGACGTCGGAGTGCGCGCGGACGGCCGTGACCCATGTCCTGGAGTGCATGTCCGGCCGTTCCACGCTGCTCGACTCCCTAGACGTCGATCCGCTGGATCCGGCTCGAGATCCGATGGTGATCGGCGAGGCGCTCATCGAGATCGCCGTGCTGCAGCTGCCGATCCCGCACCAGGAACCGGCCGCGGACGATGGTGTCGCGCGCGACCGTGGGACCACATCGCAACCACGCCTCGATGGGGTCGGCGATCGCGCCCGCGTACGTCGGGCCGGTGAGCGACCAGATCGCGACGTCGCCGACCGCGCCGACCGTGAGCGTGCCGATCTCGCCGACCCGGCCGAGGCAGCCGGCACCGCCGATGGTGGCGATCTCCAGCGCCATCCGCGCGTCGGCCGAGGCCGCACCGTTGCGCAGCTTGGCGAGCAGCATCGCCTGGCGGGCCTCGAGCCACAGCGACGCCGAGTCGGCCGACGACGAGCCGTCGACACCGAGCCCGACGTGCATCCCTGCAGCGCGCATGTCGACCACCGGAGCGAGTCCGGATGCGAGGATCAGGTTGCTGCTCGGGCAGTGCGCAGCGCCGACGCCGGCAGCACCGAGGCGATGCACCTCGTCGTGGTTCGGCATCACGCAGTGGGCCACCCACGTGCGGTCGCTGCACCAGCCCGTGCGCTCGAGGTACTCGGTGGGCCGGCAGCCGTAGGTGGCGACGGCGAAGTCGTCGTCTTCGCTGTTCTCCGCGAAGTGGGTGTGGAGGCGGACATCGAGCCGCTCGGCGAGCTCGGCCGAGCGCACCATCAGGTCCTCGGTGACGGTGAACGGCGAGCACGGCGCGAGCGCGATGCGCACCATCGCGCCGTGCGACCGATCGTGGTGGCGGAGCACCGCTGCCTCGCTCTGGGCGAGGATCTCGTCGTCGTCCTGCACCACGCTGTCGGGCGGCAGGCCGCCGTCCTTCTCCGACAGCGACATCGAGCCGCGGGTCGGATGGAAGCGGATGCCGAGGTCCACCGCCGCCGCGATCTCGGCGCTGAGCAGATCGCCCGCGCCGCGCGGATGGAGGTAGAGGTGATCGGTGGATGTCGTGCACCCGTTGAGCGCCAGCTCGGCCAGGCCCACCCACGCGGAGGTGAACACGGCCTCCTCGTCGATGGCCGACCACAGCGGATACAGGCTCTGCAGCCAGCCGAACAGCGGCGCCTTCGTCATCGGCGGATAGGCCCGGGTGAGGTTCTGGAACATGTGGTGATGGCTGTTGACCAGCCCCGGCGTGACCAGGCAGTCGGTGGCGTCGATCACCTCGGTGGCGTCCGGCGGCACCTCGGTGGAGCTGCCGACGCCGCTGACCAGCCCGTCGGTGATGGCCACCCAGCCGCCGGCGAGCTCGCGCCGATCCACGTCGACCGTCGCGATGAGGCGAGCGTTGCGGATCAGCAGGTCGGCGCCGGGGGCAGCAGGATTTGCCATCCGCCGATTCTCACATCAGCGAGTCGAGGATTTCACCCGCTTGAGCAACCGTTGTCAAAGGGTTCACGAAGCAGAAACGCAGGACCGTCTCACCGTTCCACGCGGTGGGCACCACGAAGGCGTCGCCGGCGAGCAGCGCGGCATCGCTCCACGCCTCGTACTCGGCCGGTCCCCAACCGATCCGGCGGAACAGCAGGATCGACAGCTCCGGCTCCATCAGCAGCTCGAGGTGCTCCGCGGCGCGGATCAGATCGGCGGTGCCGTGCGTGACGGCGAGGGTGATGTCGACCGACGTCGCGTACTCGTCGGTGCCGTAAGTGGCGAGACTGAACCAGAACGGCAGCCCGCGGGCCCGACGGCTGAGGTGGTGGGCGTAGTCGCTCGGGTTCCACTCGTGCGCCGGCGAGTCGCCGTGGAGCACGTCGAGGTATTCGGCGTGCTGGGTGTGCGCAGCCCGACCGATCTCCGGGTTGCGGTAGACGAGCGCGCAGCAGTCGAACGGCGCGAACAGCCACTTGTGCGGATCGACGATGAAGCTGTCGCAGCGCTCGATGCCGGCGAACTTCGGGCGCACGGCCGGCGAGCACAGCGCGGCCGCGCCGTACGCGCCGTCGACGTGGAACCACACGCCGAGCTCGGCGGCGATCCGACCCGCGCCGTCGAGGTCGTCGATGACACCGGCGTTCGTGGTGCCGGCCGTGGCGACGACGGCGAAGATCCGCGCCCGGTCCTCGGGATCGAGGGCGTCGACGGTGGCCCGCAACGCATCGCCGTGCAGCCGCCCGCGGTCGTCGGCAGGCACCTTGACGATGTCGGCGTCCATCGCTCGCGCGGCCGAGGCGATCGACGAGTGCGAGCCGGTGGAGGCGATGATCAGGCCACGCACCCGGTCGTTGCGGCCGTCCGTGCGGCGCCGCCAGTCGAACCGGGCCGCGATCAGCGCGCTGAGGTTGCCGCCCGTGCCACCGCTGACGAACACGCCGCCGGCGGTGTCGGGCAGGCCCGCGAGATCGGCGAGCCAGCGCAGCGCCTGGTTCTCCGCGAACACCGCGCCGGATCCCTCCATCCACGATCCGGCGTAGATGCTGCTGGCCCCGACGACGAGGTCGAACAGCACCGCGGCCTCGGTCGGCGCGGCGGGCACGAACGACAAGAACTTGGTGTGGTCGACGCTGATGGTGGCCGGCGCGAGCACGTCGGTGAACACCTCGAGCGCACGCAGCCCACCGAGGCCGTCGGGCGTGATCGTCTCACCGGCCGCTGCGTACAGATCCGCGTACGAACGGGAGCGATCGAGCGGCGGCGGATCGAGGCGGACGCGCTCGACCGCGTAGCCGACGATCGCCTCGGTCAGAGCCTCGATCTCGGCATCGTGCTCGTGCACTAGACGTTGAGGTCGACGAGCTCGCTGCCCTCGTTGCGGGCTTCGCCGTCCTTGTACAGGAGCTGGCCGAAGACGGCGGCGATGATCGAGAACGAGATGCACACGACGACGGGCAGCAGCAGCAGGATGACGACGATCGCGATGGCACCGGGCACGGCAGCGAGCCTAACCCAGCCCGCCGAGTTCGGCGTAACCTCAGCCGATGGTCGACGGCGCGGACACCGGCAACGCGACGAAGCGCTCGATCCGGATCGAGGCGCTGAGCGACGGCGTGTTCGCGATCGCGATCACGCTGCTCGTCCTCGAGGTCAAGGTGCCCGAGGTCGAGCACGGCCACGGTCTGGCCCGGGCGATGCTGCACCTGTGGCCCTCGTACGCCGCGTACGCGGTGAGCTTCGCCACGATCGGCATCATGTGGGTCAACCACCACGCGCTGTTCGAGCGGATCAGCGGTACGGACCGCTCGATCTTCTACCGCAACCTGTACCTGCTCGGCACGGTGTCGTTCCTGCCGTTCCCGACCGCGGTGCTCGCCCGGTACATGCGCGACGGCACGAACGCGCGCAGCGCCGCCGTGGCCTACGGGATCACGATGGTGTTCGTCGGCCTCGGGTTCGCGCTGCTCTGGGACCACCTCGTGCGCCATCCCGAGCTGCTCGCGCCGAACACGTCACTCGCTCGGGCGCGCGTGGCCCGGGCGCGCTCCTCCGTCGGGCCGATCGTGTACCTCATCGGCACGGGCGTCGCGGCCATCGCACCCATCGGCGCGCTGGCGATCTACGCCGCGATCGGGTTGTACTTCGCGCTCAGCCGGCACACCGACGAAGCATGAGCAACGCGGCGTGAGCGAGCCTCAGCCGTTGCACTCGTCGTGGCGGAAGCACGTGACGTCGTGGTCGTTGACCAGACCGCACGCCTGCATGTACGCGTAACAGATGGTGGTGCCGACGAACCGGAAGCCGAGCTTCTTGAGCTGCTTGCTCATCCGGTCGCTGATCGCGTCGGAGGCCGGCACCGGGTTGTCTGCGCCACGCCGGTGATCGATCGGCGCACCGTCGACGAAGCTCCACAGGTAGTCCACCGGATCGTCCAGCGCGAGCCACGCCTGGGCGTTGCCGATGGTGCTCTCCACCTTGGCCCGGTTGCGGATGATCCGCGCGTCGCCGAGGCAGCGCGCCACATCGGCGTCGGTGTACGCGGCGATCTTGGCGACGTCGAAGCCGTCGAACACCTCGCGGTAGCCGTCCTTGCGGAGCAGGATCGTGCGCCAGCTGAGACCCGCCTGCGCGCCCTCGAGCGTGAGGAACTCGAACAGGGTGCGGTCGTCGCGCTGTGGCGTGCCCCACACCGTGTCGTGGTAGTCGCGCATCTCGACCTCGTTGCCCGCCCAAGCGCATCGAGTGCGATCATCGGCGACCGCCACGGGCATCGTGGTCATTGCGGCTTGTAGGCCCAGGCCTCGATCTCGACGCCGGCTCCGGCCATCGGCACGGCGACGACGGCGACGGTGCTGCGCGCCGGACGGTGATCGCCGAAGCCCGCGACGTAGGCCTCGTTGAACGTCGCGAACGTGTCCATGTCGGTGAGGAAGCACATCGTCTTGGCGACGTCTTCGATGGTGGCGCCCATCGACGCCAGCTGGGCCTTCAGGTTGACGACGGCCTGCGTGGTCTGCGGGCCGACGCCGCCCTCGACGAGCACACCGTCGACGGCACCGAGCTGGCCGGACACGATGATCCAGTCGCCGGCGCGGACGGCGGGTGTGTAGGGACCGATGGCTTTCGGAGGCGTGCTCATGGGCGACATCGTAGGGCGCGCCCGCGGACCCCGGGACGGCCGACGAAGATATCGTGCGGGTGTGACGCCGTTCGACCGCCGTAGCTTCCTCCTCGCCTCAGGGGCGCTCGCCCTGGCCGCGTGCGGCAGCAGCAAGGGTGGCTCGTCGAGCAGTGGGGTGACGAAGGACAACACGCTCGTCGCCCGCTTCGCGCTGGAGATGGTCATCCCCGGCACCAGTCGGATGCCGTTCTCGCTCGGCACGTCGAGCACCGTGCTGTCCACCGGGCCGAAGACCCTCACCGCGAAGATCGTCGACGCGAACAACAAGGTGGTCGTCCCGAGCATCTCCGCCAAGCAGCGCCGGGTCAACGAGGGCATCGTCTACTGGGACTTCCATCCCACGCTCACCACCGTCGGGCAGTACACGATCATCCTCGACGGCGGCGATCCGCACGGCACCGCGATCAGCGTGAACGATCCGTCCACCGTGCCGATCCCGTACCCCGGCCAGCAGCTGCCGCCGTTCGACACGCCCACCACGGCCAACACCGGCGGCGTGAACCCGATCTGCACCCGGCTCACCGGCGGCCCGTGCCCGTTCCACTCGATGACGCTCACCCAGGCGCTCGCCACCGGCAAGCCCGTCGCGTACCTCATCGGCACGCCGGCGCACTGCCAGTTCGGCACGTGCGGCCCCGGCCTCGAGTTCTTGATGACCAGCGCCAAGCGGCTCGGCGACAAGGTCGTGCCGATCCACGCCGAGGTGTACACCGACGACACGGCCACCGTCACCACCCCGGCCGTCGACGCCTACAAGCTGACCGGCGAGCCCGACCTCTGGCTCGCCGACAAGAGCGGCAAGATCGTCACCCGCTTCGATGGCGCCTGGGATCAGAGCGAGCTCGACGAAGCCCTCAACGCCCTCGTCGCCTGAGCCCCGGATCACCCCAGCCGCCCGGCGCAGACCGCTCAGCCCGTTTATGTCACCGCGACGGGTCCTCCTGGACTGAAAACGCAGACTGGCTGCAGATCGGCCGCGACGTGCGGCGGATCTGCAACCAGTGAGTGCACCGGGCGGGCAGGACCCGCCCGGGATCAGCTGAAGCTCTGACCGCAGCCGCAGCTGCGGGTGGCGTTCGGGTTGGTGATGTTGAAGCCGGCCTGGTTGAGGCCGTCCTTGTAGTCGAGCGAGGCACCCTCGAGCAGCTGGGCCGAGGCGGGGTCCACGAGCACGCGGACGCCTTCGCCGAACTCGGCCTGCTCGTCGTCGGCGGCGATGTCGCCGTCGAAGAACATCTCGTAGGAGAAGCCGCTGCAGCCACCGGGGCGGACGGCGACGCGCAGCGCGAGGTCCGTGGCACCTTCAGCGGCCAGGAGCTCCTTGACCTTGCTGGCGGCGGTGTCTGTCAACGTGATCATGGTGATCCTCCATCGGAGATACGGTTACAACGCAAACTGTACCCGCTCTGGTCCACAGTCGGGTGCGCCGACGATAACCGATCCCCCACAGGTAAAATTCCTCATGAGCGGACCTTCGCGCGACGACATCTTCGGCCTGTTGCGCGCGGTCATCGACCCCGAACTGGGTTCCGACGTGGTCACCCTCGGGATGGTGCCCGATGTCGTGATCTCCCCGCCGGACTCCACGGGCGGCGTCGACGTCACCGTCTGGGTCAAGCTCACCATCGGCGGCTGTCCCCTGCGCGGCCAGATCAAGAAGGACATCGAGACCCGCATCGCCCTCCACCCCGACGTGCGAAAGGTGCACATCGAGTGGGGCGAGATGACCAGCGACGAACGCAGCGAGGTCATGTCGAAGGCGCGTTGGTCGGCTCGCGAGAACGCGGCCGACACCGAGGTGCCGCAGTCCACGCGCATCCTGGCCATCGCCAGCGGGAAGGGCGGCGTCGGCAAGAGCAGCGTCACCGTCAACCTCGCCACCGCGCTGGCGTCGCAGGGCTTCACCGTCGGCGTGCTCGACGCCGACATCTGGGGCTTCTCCGTGCCGCGCCTGCTCGGCATCACCGATCGGCTCGAAGCCGTCCCGGTGGAGGGCTCCGACAAGCCGAAGATCATCCCCAACACCCTGCGCGTCGGCGCCGGCACGCTGAAGGTCGTCAGCACCGGGTTCCTCGTCGACGAGGACACCGCGCTGATGTGGCGAGGGCTGATGCTCACCAAGGCGGTCGAGCAGTTCCTGCGCGACGTCGCCTGGGGCGAGATGGACTACCTCCTCATCGACATGCCGCCCGGCACCGGCGACGTGCAGATGGGCCTGGCGCGGATGCTGCCGCGCACCGACCTCATCATCGTCACCACGCCCGCCCTCGCGGCCCAGAAGGTGGCGGCTCGCGCGGCCGACATGGCCCGGCGCAGCTTCCTGCGCGTCGCTGGCGTCATCGAGAACATGAGCTCGTTCACGTGCGACCACGGCGAGAGCTACCCGCTGTTCGGCGTCGGCGGCGGGCAGGCGCTCGCCGACGAGATCGGCGTGCCGCTGCTCGGCCAGGTCCCGCTCGAGCCGTCGGTCGGCGCAGGTGGCGACGCCGGCATCCCGGTGGCCTCCACCACCAACGGCGGCCCGGCGGCCGCGGTCTTCCACGCCATCGCGCAGCGCATCATCGACGACATCGCACCGCCGGTGAACATGGCCGGCTGCTCGGCACGCATGCTCGCCGCCGTCGCCGCGGCGTTCGACAACGTCTGACCGGCGCGTTCTGAGCGAGCACAGTCTGAGCGAGCACGGTCTGGCCGGCACCAGGCAGTCGTGACCGAGGTCGAATCGGCGGTCAGTGGGCTCGGCGCCTACCGGGAGGTCCTCCGCATCCCCGGCGCGGCACGGTTCAGCGCGTCGGGCGCGATCGCGCGGCTGCCGCTGGCGATGATCGGCCTCGGCGCGGTGCTGATGCTGTCCGGGCTCGATCGCTCGTACTCGCTCGCCGGCGTGGTGGCCGGGACGATCGCCGTGTTCCAAGGCCTCGCCGGACCGCGCATCGGTCGGCTCGCCGACCGGATCGGGCAGTCGAAGGTGATGCTGCCGCAGGTCGTCGTCCACGTCGGCGCGCTCATCGCGATCGTCGCGGCCGCGCTGGCGAAGGCACCGGCTCCGCTGCTGGTGGTGCTCGGCGCCGTCGTCGGCGCGTCGCTGCCCCAGGTCGGCGCGTTCTCGCGTGCGAGATGGGCGACGCTGCTCGCCGACGACGCGCGAGTCAACACCGGCCTCGCCGTCGAGTCGCTGATCGACGAGGTGGTGTTCATCGTCGGGCCCGTGCTGGTGACCTTCCTCGCCACCGCGATCGCCCCGGCCGCTGGGCTGATCGTCGCCTGCGCCGTGACGGCCATCGGCGCGACGCTGTTCCTTGCCCAGCGCAGCACGGAGCCGCGGCCGCACCCGCACGCCGACGACGCCGCGGTACCCGCGAGGGCGATGGCGCACACCGGGCTGATCGTGCTCGTCGGCTCGTTCGTGGGCATCGGCTGCCTGTTCGGGCTGATCGAGGTGAGCGTCGTCGCGCTCACGCGCGAGCGGCACCACGCCGGCGTCGCCGGGTTGATGCTCGGCCTCTGGGCCACCGGCAGCCTCTTCGCCGGCATCGCCTACGGCGCGATCCGGTGGAAGCATTCGACCGGGCGTCGGTACGTGCTCAGCGCCGTGGCGCTCACTGCCGGCGCGCTGCTGGTGGCGCTGACCGCCGGTTCGCTGGTCATCACGACGCTGGCGCTGATGGTGGCCGGCCTCGCCAACGCGCCGATCCTGATCTCCGGGAACACGCTCGTCCCTGACGTCGTCGCCCCGCACGCCGTCACCGAGGCGTACACCTGGTTGGCCGTCGCCATCGTCGCCGGCGCTGCCATCGGCTCACCGATCGGCGGGTTGCTCGTGGACCACGTCGGTGGCCGCAGCACGCTCTGGGCCGCACCCGTGGCGGCGGGTCTGTGCCTCGCGGTGGCGTTCGTCGGACGTCGGTGGCTCACCCCGGTCGCCGCCGACGCGCGCTCCGCCGAGCAGTAGCTCAGCGGTTCAGGGGTCGAGCTCGCCGCGCGACTCGGTGGAGGTCGTGTCGGTGACCGTGCCGTCGCTGCGACGGCCGTCGGCCATCCGGCCGCCGTAGGTGGCGGTGATGATGCGCGTGTGGCCGAGCCCGCCGAAGCTCTTGCGGCGGAGCAGGAACCGGCGGAAGATCGCCCGCGTCGGCGGGAACAGGAGCAGCAGCGCCACCGCGTCGCTGACCAGACCGGGCGCGATGAACAGCGCGCCGGCGAGCAGCACGCACACACCATCGGCGATCTCCTTCGAGGGCGTCTGCCCGGCCTGCACCGTCTGCACGAAGCGACCCCACACGCGCACGCCCTCGCGCCGCACCAACGCCATCCCCACGAACGCGAACAGCACCAGCAGCGCGAGCGTGCTGAACACACCGATCGCCTGACCGGTCTTGATCAGGACGTACAGCTCGATGAGCGGGGCGACGACGAAGGTGACGAAGAGGATCATCAGCTGGCCCAGAACACCGTCTTCAGCTCGCTGTAGTGATCGAGCGCGGCCATCGACAGCTCTCTGCCGAGACCGCTCTGCTTGAAACCACCGAACGGCGTGCTGAAGCGCACCGACGAGTTGCTGTTGATCGAGAGCGTGCCGGTGTCGACACCGCGAGCCATGCGCATCGCCCGGCTGGCGTCGCGCGTCCACACCGAGCCGGACAAGCCGTAGTCGCTGTCGTTGGCGATGCGAATCGCGTCCTCCTCCGTGTCGAACGGGATGACCGCCGCGACCGGTCCGAAGATCTCGTCGCGTGTGAGGCGCGATCCCGGCTCCGGCGCCACGATCGTGCACGGCAGCCACCAACCCGCGCCGGTCGGGGCATCGCCGCGCCACACGACATCGGCGCCGTCGAGGAAGCCCTCGACCTTGGCCTTGTGCGCGGCGGTGACGAGCGGTCCCATCAACGTGTCGTCCGATGTCGGGTCGCCGACGGAGAAGCCCTTCGACGCCTCGACGAACAGCTCGAGGAACCGGTCGTAGGCGTCGCGCTGGACGAGGACCCGGCTGCGCGAGCAGCAGTCCTGGCCGGTGTTGTCGAACACCGCGCCCGGCGCCGACAGCGCGGCCGCTTCGAGATCGGCGTCGGCGAAGACGATGTTCGCGCTCTTGCCACCGAGCTCGAGCGTGACCCGTTTGATCTGATCCGCGGCGCCGGCCATCAGCCGCTTGCCGATGGCGGTGGATCCGGTGAAGCCGATCTTGCGCACGGTGGGGTTCTCGACGAACCGCCAGCCGACCTCGGGGCCGGTGCCGACGACGACGTTCAGGACGCCCTCGGGGAAGCCAGCCTCGAGGGCCAGCTCGCCGAGGCGGATGGTGGTGAGCGGGGTCAGCTCCGACGGCTTGATGACGACGGTGTTGCCGCACGCCAGCGCCGGGCCGAGCTTCCACGCCGCGATCATCAGCGGGAAGTTCCACGGGGTGATCACGCCGACGACGCCGATCGGCTCGTGGAACGTCATCGTGACGCCACCCGCGACCGGGATGGTGGACCCGGTGTGCTTGTCGATGCAGCCGGCGTAGTAGTGGAACACCTCCGCCGCGGTGTTCGCGCACCAGCGGCTGTTGCCGATGGGCATGCCCATGTTGGCGGTCTCCAGCTGGGCGAGCTCCTCGGCGTGCGCGGCGATGGAGTCGGCGAACCGGCGCATCAGCCGGATGCGATCGATGGGCGCCATCGCCCGCCATGCGGGCAGCGCCGCCGCGGCCTTGGCGATGGCCGCGTCGGCATCGGCTGCGGAGGCGAGCGGTTGGTCACCGATGAGCTCCTCGGTGGCCGGGTTCAGCAGGGCAAGGGTGCTCGCGGTCGATGGCATCGCCGCTCAGGTTACTGGCGGCGTGGGTAGCGTCGCCGGGTGAGCTCGGGGCATCCAGCGGCAGAGGTCGACATCGACGAGGCGCTCGTGCGAGCGCTGCTGCGCGATCAGCTGCCGGAACGCGCCGACGGCGCGTTGCAGCTCGTCGGCAACGGGTGGGACAACGTCATCTACCGCCTCGACGACGACTGCTCGATCCGCCTGCCGCGCCGTGAGGTTGCCGCCGGGTTGGTGCTCAACGAGCAGCGCTGGCTGCCGGTGCTCGCCCCGCGCCTGCCGCTGCCGATCCCCGTACCGGTCCATGCCGGCCGGGCGACGGAGTTCTACCCGTGGCGGTGGAGCGTCGGCCCGTGGTTCGCCGGCGAGCGTGCGTCGGTGGCGCCGCCTGATGACCTCGGCGACGCAGCCGTCGCACTGGCCGACTTCGTCACCGCGCTCCACACGCCGGCCGCCGACGACGCGCCCGTCAACCCGGTGCGCGGTGGTTCGCACGCGCCTCGACTCGACCGGATCACCGGCCGGATCGAGATGCTCGGCGCGGCGGGTGGCCTCCCGGATCACGTGGGCGCGAACGACCTCGTCGCGCTGTGGCACGAGCTCGCGGCAACGCCCGACTGGAACGGTCCGCCGCTGTGGCTGCACGGCGATCTGCACGCGTCGAACATCCTCACCGCCGACGGACGGCTCAGCGCGGTCATCGACTTCGGCGACATCACGGGCGGGGACCCGGCCACCGACCTCGCGGTCGCCTGGATCCTGTTCGACGCGCCGTCACGCGAGCGCTTCCAGGCGCTGATCGATCGCGACGAGCACACGTGGCGGCGGGCGAAGGCGTGGGCGCTGAGCTTCGCGATCTTCTACCTCGACGCGCGTGCCGACGACGCGGCGATGGGTCGAATGGGCGATCACACCCTCGCCCAGGTGCTGGGGTCGTAGTCTGGGCGGATGCTCGTGTGGATGGATCTGGAGATGACCGGCCTCGACGCGACGAAGGACGTCATCGTCGAGATCGCCACCATCGTCACCGACGACGAGCTGAATATCGTCGCCGAGGGTCCCGATCTCGTCGTCCACCAGAGCGACGAGACGCTGTCGATCATGGACAAGTTCGTGTTCGACATGCACACCCGCAGCGGACTGCTCGAAGCGATCAAGGCGAGCACGGTCTCGCTCGAGGAGGCCGGGGCAGCGACCCTCGCGTTCATCAAGGAGTACGTGCCGGTGCAGCGCACCGTGCCACTGTGCGGCAACTCGATCGGCATGGATCGCCGGTTCCTCACCGCGTACCTGCCCGACGTCGAGAACTGGCTGCACTACCGGAGCATCGACGTGTCCAGCGTGAAAGAGCTCGTCCGCCGCTGGTACCCGCAGGTGAAGAACGACCTGCCGCACAAGAACGGCTCGCACCGCGCGCTCGACGACATCCGCGCCAGCATCAACGAGCTGCAGTTCTACCGCGACCGGGTGTTCGTGCCGATCGGCAAGCCCGGCACCGCGGACGCCGCCGCGACCTGACCTGACGTGACGTTGGTTGCAGGCCTCGCCCCGGACGGCGTGGTGCTTGTACCGTGCAATCATGACTGACCAGGCCGCTCGTCCGCGCAAGCAGGAGCAGGAGCCGGCCACCACCGAGATCACCGAGGTCGCGCCCGGCGTCCTGCGCAGCCAGCTGCCGATCGACATTCCCGGTCTCGGCCACGTGAACTGCTACTTGCTCGAGGACAGCCGCGGCGTCGCCGTCGTGGACCCCGGCCTGCCGAACAAGGAGTCGCACATCGCGCTCGAGGCGCGGCTGAAGTCGGCCGGGTTCCCGTTGAAGCGGGTGCACACCGTCATCGTCACCCACAGCCATCCCGATCACTTCGGCGGCGCCGGCTGGCTGCGCGCCCAGACCGGGGCCGACATCGTCACCCACTCGTCGTTCCACCTGATGTGGGATCCGACCGAGCCGCCGGACGTCGACGTCGAGGACGTCCCCGAGGCGCTCAGCAACGACGGCGACGACGACATCCAGATCGACCGGACGCGCCGCTTCCCCTGGGAGCCCTCGCCGTGGGGAGGCCCCGGCGTCGAGATCCCGTTCCGCCGACGGATCTGGTTCCGCGCCGCCCGGGCCTTCCCGCAGCTGCGCAAGATGCCGATCCCCTCGGTCCGCCTCGCCGAGGCCGACACGATCTCGCTCGCCGGCCGCGACTGGGTGGCCGTGCACACCCCTGGCCACACCGACGACCACCTCTGCCTGTTCGATCCCACCGAGGGCTGCATGCTCTGCGGCGATCACGTGCTGCCCACGATCACCCCGCACATCGGCGGTCTCGGCTCGTACCGCGATCCGCTCGGCACGTTCTTCGACTCGCTCGACAAGGTGGGCTCCTACGGGCCACAGGTGAAGGTCGCGCTGCCTGCGCACGGCAAGCCGTTCAGCGATCTCGCCGGGCGCGCCCAGGAGATCAAGGACC
Organism: Ilumatobacteraceae bacterium; assembly: GCA_025463305.1. The sequence continues at coordinate 49,598 of JAOBWK010000088.1, read as the reverse complement.
ACCACGCCGGCCGGCTCCAGAAGCTGCGCGACACCTCGACCGATCTCGATCGCCCGGCGTCGGTGATGGAGATGTCGACCCACCTCTTCTCGCCGCGTGCCCAGGGCGGGATGGCCGACAGCGAGACGTTCGCGCACCTCGAGCACCTCCGCCTCGCCGGCGAGATGCAGCGCGTCGTCAAGGACGGCGTGCTGGAGTACGTCCTCACCGACTGACCAGGGCAGGCGGCGGCGCGGCCGGCGCGATCGCGAGCTGACGTCGACGCCGGTCCGGCACTGGTGCACACTGGGCGGATGAGCACATCCTGGGCGTTCGTCCGACAGGCGATCTTCGCCACCTCGTCACCGGCCGACGACAGCGCCGAGCTGCGCGCCGCGTACGCCCTGCCGAAGGGCTTCACCGATCCGATGCTGCTCGAGCACGGCATCGTCGACGAGACGATCCCGGTGGGGCCGGATCAGTACATCGAGCTGCTCAGTCCCGCGAGCGATGCGTCGCCGCTCACCGGCTGGCTCGCCAAGCACGGCGGCCAGGGCGGCTACGGCGTGGCCGTGCAGGTCCCCGACATGGCATCGATCCGCTCACGCGTCGTCGAGCAGGGCATCAAGATCCTGATCGAGCAGGACGCGTTCGGGCACCCGATCATGCAGCTCAACCCGCGCCAGGTCGGTGGGCTGCTGCTCGACCTCGACGAGATGCCCGATCGATCGGCGTGGTTCTGGGACGACATCACGCCGGGCCCTGCCGGCGACGCAACGGTGGACTCGATCGTCGAGATCGAGGTCGGGGTGCCCGACCCGCTCGAGTTCGCCGCACTGTGGGCCCACCTCCTCGACGTCGATCAGCCGACGCCCACGTCGGTCGACCTCGGCATGCGCATCTCGTTCGTCGAGGCCGAGGTGGCCGGCGTCCTCGCGATCACGCTGCGGGTTGCCGGCGGGGACACCATCGCCGATTCCACCCGGCTCGGCGTGAGCTTCCGCCACGTCGCCGGCTGACGCCGCGTCGCCGCGCCGCGCATCCAGCGGCGTCGCTCAGCGACCGGTGTCGAGATCGGCGTCGAGCATCTTCGCCAACGCCCGCTCGAAGCGCACCGGATCGAGCGCGTAGCTGGCACGGGCGGCCACCGCCATCTGATCGGTGTCGACCACCCGCTCGCCACGCCCCATCGCCGACAGTCCGACCTTGGCGATGGTGGCGGCGTCCTCCTTCGCGCCGATGACGTGGTCCGACATGCGCGTGTCCACGGAGCCGACCACCAGCGCCGTCACCGTCGTGCCCTGCGGCTCGAGCTCGGCGCGGGCGATCGAGCTGAGGAACAGCCCGGCCGCCTTCGACGGCGAGTAGCCGCCCATGAACGCCGTGGGGACCGCGCCGGCGATCGAGGAGACGTTCACGATCGCTCCGCCGCCGTTGGCGCCGAGGATCGGGGCGAACGCGCGGATCATCTCGAGCACGCCGAAGTAGTTGACGTCCATCTCGCGTCGCGCCGCGTCGGGATCGTCGGTGAGCACCAGCCGGGCGCGGGCGTGCAGCCCGGCGTTGTTGATCAACACAGTGACGTCGGTGCACGCCGCCGCCGCTGCCGCGATGGACGCCCGATCGGTCACGTCGAGCAGCACGAGCTCCGCCCCGTCGGGCAGATCGTCGACCGGCTCGCGCGAGCCGACGTACACCTTGCTCGCGCCGCGCGCGATCAGCTGGTCGACGAACGCGCGGCCGATGCCGCGGTTGCCGCCGGTGACCAGCGCGACCGAGCCCTGCGCCTTGGCGGCCATCAGGGCTGCGTCTCGTTCATGCGATGCACGCTACGACGCGTCGCGAACCAGTGGCGACATCGTCAGCCCGTGGTCTTGGCGGGCAGCTTGATCTTCTCGCCCGGGTAGATCGCCTGCTGCGAGTTCTTCCAGCCGTTGGCCTTCACGATGGCGTCGACCGTCGTCCCCGTCTTCGCGGCGATGCCGGACAGGTAGTCCCCGGCAACCACCGTGTAGGTGCCGCCCGACGACGGATCCACGGTCGTCGAGGTGGCGGACGAGGAGCCCTTGACCGTCGTCGAGCTCGCCGACGAGCCCGCCACCGTGGTGGTCGGCGCCGTCGAGGGCGTGCAGGGGAGCTTGATCGTGTCGCCGGGGTAGATCGCGTGCGCCTTGCCGTCGGTCCAGCCGTTGAACACGGCCAGCTGCGTCGGGGAGATCGAACAACGCTTGCTGATCGCACCGAGGTAGTCGCCGGACACGATCTTGTAGGTGGATTGGCCCGACGCCGCGATGGTGACGGTGGTGATCGTCGCCGTGGTCGTCGGCGTCGCCGCGGTCACGGGGGCGACCGTGGCCTGTGGGGCGAGGGTGATGCTCGGGTCGGCGATCGTGCCCCCGGCGATGGTGGCACCGGTGGCTCCCGCCCCGCCGATCACGATCACCGGTGTGGTGGTGTTGGTGTCGATGCCCGGCACGGTGAAGATGGTCGTGCTCGTCGGCAACGGCGCGATGGTGGTCTTCGAGCTGCCGGTATCGGCCGGCTCGACGCACGAGGCGATGACGAGCGCGCCGAGTGGCACGGCCGCGAGGACGATGAGACGTGAAGACATGGAGCGCATGGTGGCTCTTTCCTGGGACAGCGCGAAACCGCGCCCTCCGCCCGCTGGGCCGACAGCATAGGCCGAGTCCGGCCCGATCGAACGTCATCGCTCAGCGAGCGGACCGCCCTCCGGCACCCCGTTGCGGGCCAGCGAGGCGTTCGACCAACCGGGCGCGCCGGTGAGCTCGCGGCCGAACCACGCCGGGGGGTGGAACGCCGCCGCGGCCTCGGCCGAGTCGAACTCCACCTCGACGACCTGCAGCCCGGACAACGGCGCGTCGTACACGTCCACCTCGGCGACACCGCCCTCGACACCGACCCGGTAGCGCACCTTCTCGATCCGCCTCCCCACCGTGTGCGTCCACAGCGCGGTCGCCTCGTCGGCGTCGACAGCGCGCTCGACCTCGGTGCGGCTCAGCCCGCTGCCCGCCTTCACGGTGATGACCGAGCCCTGCTCGCGGATCCGGATCCGCACCTCCACGTCACCCTCCTCGGCGAGGTAGCCCTGGCGGAGGTGCGATCCCACGCCGAGCACATCGGGAGCCGGCATCCGTGCGATCAGGAACTTGCGTTCGACTTCGTTCGCCACGGGGCACAGTATGGGTCGAAGGCAGCGGAGGAACCGGTCATGGACAGCACGACGTTGGCACGGACGATGCCGGCGGCCACCGCGTTCCGGCAGGTGCTCCTCGGTCTCGCCGACGAGGCGGAGGCCAACTGGCAGGCAGCCACCGACACCGACGACGAGGTGCTGCACGATCTACGCATCGCGCTGCGGCGCACCCGAGCGGTGCTCGCCCAGTCCGCCGACGTGCTGTCGTCGACCACGCGCGCCAGGTTCGGCAGGGAGCTGGCCCGCCTGGCCGGTGCCACCGGGCCGTCTCGCGACCTCGACGTCCTCGAGGCCGGCTGGTCCCACGCCACGGACGGCTTCGATGCCGGCGAACGGGAGGCCGCCGTGCCGGTGCTCGACGAGATCCGTCGCCGGCGGGTGGCCGCCCGGACCGAGCTCGCCGGGGTGTTCGCGGCCGATCACTCCACCGACGTCCTCGCCGCGTGGCGTGCCGAGCTGCTCATCGATCCCGCCCGCGGAGCCGGTGCCGCGGGTCGGCCCGACGACGCGGATCGGCCGATCGGGCGGGTGCTGGCCCGCCGCTTCCGTCGCGCCCACCACCGGCTGCAGCGTCACGGCCGACGCATCGACGAGACCTCCAGTGCGGGCGAGCTGCACGACCTGCGCAAGGACGCGAAGAAGCTCCGCTACCTCGTCGAGTGCTTCGCCGACCTGATGCCCGACCGGGCGCGGAAGCGGTTCGTCGAGCAGCTCAAGGTGCTGCAGGACAACCTCGGCGAGCACCAGGACGCCGTGGTCCACGCCGCGGTGCTCCGCGACATCGCCGACGGTCTCCCGCGCGGTTCGCGCCCGGCCACCTTCCTCGCCGTCGGCCGTCTCATCGAGCGGGTCGATCGCACCGAGCGCGCCACCCGCGCCGAGTTCACCGAACGCTTCGCCGCGTACGACTCGCCCTCGACGCGTCACGCCGTCGACCGCATCTGCCGGGCACTGCGCGCCGACTGAAGCGAGGCCTGGCTGCCGATGGTCAGACGGGCGCGTCCACCCTCGCCCGCACGACCGCGGCCACCGACGGACCGCCCGGCTTGTGGGCGTGCACCCAGAGGTCGAACCCGTCGTCGGCGTCGAGGACGGTGATCGCAACGGTGTCGTCGCGGTCGATGCCGTCGTGGTGCTCGAGCGTGACGGTGAAGGGCGTCGCGAACGGGAGGCCCCGGGTGCGGCGGTTGCCGATCTCCTCCTCCACCATCGCCCAGTAGACGGCGTTGTTGACGTGGCCGAGGATGTCGAAGTCGACGAACCGCAGCGGCCACGCGCCGATGTTGTCCGTCACCGCGAGTTCACCAGCGCCGTCGGCGGCCGCGGTCGGTGGCCGGGTCGGCAGGTGCAGCCGAGCCTTGACGGTGCGCCCGCCTGCGGCCTCGGCGAACTGCTCGGCGAAGCCCTCGGGCACGGGGATCGGCTTCATGGTCGCCATGTCGACGTGCACCCAGAGCGTGGCCGCCTCGATGCAGCCGGCTGCGGAGCCATCGGCCACGACTGAGTAGCGCCGCTCCGCCCATCGTGGTCCGAGGCCGCTGCACCACGTCGACAGCGAGACGAGGTCGAGGTACTCGGGATGGTGCTCGACGCGGATGACCGTGCGCCGGGCCACCCACGCAGTGGGGTTCTCACTGCCGGCTTCTCGGGAGTCGTCGTTGGCGATGTCCTGCAGGTAGCGCGCCGCTGCGTCGAGCCGCAGCCGACCGCCGGGCGACGAATCACCCAGCCGCACTCGCCGCCGGCTGTCGAACACCCGCCCCGATGCCGGCCGCGGCACCAGCCAGTCCGGCGCCGCGGTCCCACCGTCGATCCCGTCTGCGGTGGCGTCCGACACGCTGCCGACCCTACCGAACGCCCGCTCGGGCCGGGAGTGACACGGTTGGCATTAATCGGTTGACGGGTGTGAACGATCTGTGGTTTATTGGTCGACGGGTCCGGCACGGTGCCGTACCACGTCAGGAAGCCCGCGATGAACAGCACGACGCACGCACAGAACGCAGCCGGCAACGCCGCTGTGGCGCGCGCCTCGGTGCGTCATGCCCTCGGCTATGCCTGGCCCACGGTGACCCCGTGCACCATCGCGCTCGTGGATTCCTCCGCGAACACGATGGCGTTCATGGCAGTCACCGGCAACAAGCGCCAGCAGCCCCGACGGCTCGGACAGCGAACGACGTAACCACTACGTCGAGCACAATCGCTCCGAGGCCGCCGGGATCACCCGGCGGCCTTTTTGTTTCCCCCGAAACAGCCCGCCCGTCCGACAAACAGCACCGACCGAACCCAACGAATGCAAACCGAGAGGACCCGAGATGTACGCCGTCACCTTCACCGAGCTCGACACCGCCATGATCACCAACTCCTTCGCCGCCGCCTCGAGCGTCATCGACGCCGGTGACGCACCTTCGGTCCTCGACTGGACCAAGGCCCGCTGCCGCGACGGCAACGGCACCCTGACCCACCTGTTCTTCTCCGACGAGCCCATCGCCATCGCCCGCGCCAAGGCCATCTGTGGCAAGTGCCCGCTGTCGGCGACCTGTCTCGAAGGAGCCTTGGAACGGGTCGAACCCTGGGGCGTGTGGGGTGGTGAGCTGATCGAGAGCGGGCGCATCGTCGTCAACAAGCGCCCGAGGGGTCGTCCACCGAAGCACCCACGCCCGCTGGTCGTCATCAACGAGGACGCCATCGCCGTGCCGGTGCGGGTCGCCTGACCCGTACCGGCCGGTCCGGCCGAGCCGCGACCGGCGCACAACCCAGATCTTGGACCGGGGCAACGCCCGGCACGTTCCCTGCGAAACCCCCCGTCGCAGGACGCCACGTGTCGACGAGCGACCCCCGGTTCAAACCCGCAGGTGGGGTGGACGGACACGTCCACCCCACCGTCGGTATCCTGACTCGGTGGCTGTCAACACCCGGGTGCTCGCTGGTTCGCTGGCCGCTGCCGTGGTGATCAGCGTGGGTGGTGGTTACGCGCTGAGCCGTACCGGCGACAGCGGCAGCTCGAGTTCGGGCAACGACGCGACCCTCACCTCGAGTGGCGTGTACCCGGAGCCGTCTGAAGGCCTCACCAACAAGGTGGTCCAGGGCGAACCGTTGCCGGTCGTCGATCTCACCGCCACCAACGGCAACACGGTCTCCACCAAGGACCTCATCGGCCAGCCGATGGTCATCAACGTGTGGGCCACCACGTGCGAGCCGTGCAAGCGCGAGATGCCGGCGCTGGCCAAGGTCCAGTCCGACCTCGGCGACACGGTGCGGTTCATCGGCGTGAACGCCGCGGCGAACACGCCGAGCGCGATCAAGTTCGCCACCGACAAGGGCGTGCGCTACGAGCTGCTGTCTGACATCAACGGCCAGCTGCAGGGCGCACTCGGCATCACCGGGCTGCCGTACACCATCTTCGTCTCGGCCAACGGCACCATCGTCGCCCAGAAGGGCGTCGAGCTGACCGAGTCCGACATCCGCTCCACCATCGCCGCGAAGCTGCTGCCGTGATCGCCGTCATCGAGGGGCGCTTCGCCTACAGCCTCGCCCTCGGCATGCTCGCCGCGATCAACCCGTGTGGTTTCGTGATGCTGCCCGCCTACCTGATGTACTTCCTCGGTCTGCAGGGCACCAAGCCGGGCAGCCAGCGGGCCAGTGTGTCTCGCGCCCTCGTGGTGAGTGCCGCGACATCGGCCGGCTTCATCCTGGTGTTCCTGATCGTCGGCACGATCTCCCGCGTGTTCACTACGGCAGTGCAGGACAACGCCAAGTACGTCTCGCTGGTGGTCGGCATCGCCGTGATCATCGTCGGTTGCCTGATGCTGGCCGGCTGGCGGCCGAAGTTCGCGCTGCCCGAGATCGGTGGCGGCAAGGAGCGCAGCATGACCTTCGTGTCGATGTTCGGGTTCGGCGTCGCCTACGCCGTCGCCTCGATCGGCTGCGGCATCCCCCTGCTGATCGCCGCGGTGCTCGGCTCGTTCTCCACCCATGGCTTCGTCAGTGGCGTCATCTGCACCGCCCTGTACGGCGTCGGCATGGCGCTGATGGTGACGGCGCTCACCGTCACGCTCGCGTTCGCGAGTGGCGGCCTGCTGCGCGTGCTGCGCGGCGCACTGCAGTACATGGACCGAGTGGCCGCCGTGTTCCTGATCGCGACGGGCATGTACCTCACGTGGTACTGGTACTCCTCGATCAGCGACCGCAACGAAGACGGTCTCACCAGCCGGGTGCTGCACTGGCAGGGCTCGCTGCAGGACGCCCTCACCCGCGTCGGGTTCTTGAAGCTCGCGGGAATCCTTGCCGTTCCGGTCGTGATCGGCGTCGTCTACCTGCTCCTGACTCGGCGCTCCGGCGACGGATCGTCGCATGACTCCGCGCCACACTCGCCCGCCCCGCACTCAGCCACTCCACAGCACGTCGACGCCTGATGCTGGCCGAACTGCTCGCCTCCCCCGGCGTGCGCGAGGAGTGCGTGCTGCGCTCGACGTTCGGGTTCATGGCGTTCCACGGCGGATCGCTGGAGGAGATGACCGACGTGATCGCGGCCGAGGCCGCCGAGCGCAGCGGCGCCAGTTACTACGGGCTGCTCCAGCCCGAGGACCTGCAGTGGCACATCCCGTCACACAAGCTCAGTCCGGCCGACTCGCCGACGATGCAGTCGTTCGTCGATCACGTCGACGTCGTCGTCACCGTGCACGGCTTCGGGCGCCGCGCCCTGTTCACGTCGCTGCTGCTCGGCGGCCGCAACCGTGCGCTCGCCGAGCACCTCGCCCCGTTCCTGCACCACCGCCTGCCCGCGTACGACATCGTCACCGATCTCGACGCCATCCCCTCCGACCTCCGCGGCCAGCACCTGGACAACCCGGTCAACCTGCCGCGCGGGCAGGGCGTGCAGATCGAACTGCCCCCACGCGTGCGTGGCTCGAGCCCGATGTGGTGGGACTGGGAGGGCCCGGGTCACACCCCGCACACGGAGGCCCTCATCGCCGGGCTCGCCGACGCGGCCCTCGCCTGGCCTGGCTGACTCAGGGGCGACGTCGCCCCTGACACCCCGCCAAGAAGGGGGCGGGCCGTGACAGCCCTACGGCGCGAGGCGCTCGGCGATCCAGACCCCCTCGACCAGGCGGTAGCGGAAGCGGTCGTGGAGGCGGCTCGGCCGGCCCTGCCACACCTCGGCGGCGACGGGGGTGATCAGCCAGCCGCCCCAGAACGGCGGGCGGGGAATGGTCTCGGTGTCGGCGAACCGTGCCGTCACCTCGGCGACCCGAGCATCGAGCTCGGCCCGGTCGGCGAGCACTTCGGACTGCGGTGACGCCCACGCCCCGATCTGCGACGACCGCGGCCGGCCCGCGAAGTAGGCGTCCGACGCCTCGGCCGAGACCTTGGCCACCGTGCCGCGGATCTTCATCTGGCGATGCAGCTGCAGCCACGTGAACAGCGCCGACGCGCCGGGCGAGTGCTCCAGCTGAGCGCTCTTCGCGGAGTCGTAGTTGGTGTAGAACGCGAACCCGACGTCGCTCACCCCGCGCGCCAGGACGTAGCGGCTGTCGGGGATGCCGTCGTCGCCGATGGTGCTCACGACCATCGCGTTCGGCTCGACGCAGCCGGCCTCTTCGGCCTGGGCGTACCAGCGGTGCCACTGGGCGATCGGGTCTGCGGCGAGGTCGCCGACGTCAAGCCCGGCCGACTCGTACTGCACCCGTCGATCGCGGATGGAGTCGGTCACCGCGAGCTCACTGTGATTCGTTCATCGGGGCGAGATCGATGTCGCGCCGCGCATGTACGGCAGCAGCACCTCGGGGATGGTGATGCTGCCATCGGCCTGACGGTTGTTCTCGATGATCGCGGCCCACACCCGGGGCACGGCGAGCGCCGAGCCGTTGAGCGTGTGCGCGATCTCGGTGCCCTTCTTGTCCGGGCGGCGCAGGCGGATGTCGCCACGGCGGGCCTGGTAGTCGCTGAACCAGCTGACCGAGCTGACCTCCAGCCACTTGTCGCAACCCGGTGCGTAGACCTCGATGTCGAACGAGCGGTGGTGGCTCTGGCCCATGTCGCCGGTGCAGATCTCGATGATCCGGTACGGCAGGCCGAGCGAGGCGATGGTCTTCTCCACCCGGCCGACCATCATCTGCAGCAGATCCGGCGCCTGCTCGGGCGTGGCGACGGCGAGGATCTCGACCTTGTCGAACTCGTGGGTGCGCAGCATGCCGCGCGTGTCGCGCCCGGCCGAGCCGGCTTCGCGGCGGAAGCACGACGTGTGCGCCATCATCAACGCCGGCAACGCCGATTCGTCGAGGATCTCGTTCGCATACAGCGAGGTGAGCGGCACCTCCGCAGTGGGGATGGCCCACAGATCATCGCGCTCGATCGAGAAGGCGTCGTCGGCGAACTTCGGCAGCTGGCCGGTCGCGGTGAGCGTGGCCGTGGTGACGAGCGACGGCGGGCGGATCTCCTCGAACGCGTCGGCGTTGTTGTCGAGCGCGAGCTGGCACAGCGCGCGGGCCATCGTCGCGCCGAGGCCGCGCTGCATCGTGAACATCGCCCCGCTGATCTTGGTGGCCCGCTCGTTGTCGAGGATGCCGAGCGCGGTGGCGCTCTCCCAGTGCGGCACGCGCTGGTGCTCGGGGAACGTGTCCGGGAGGTTGACCGGTCCCTTGACGAGCGGGTTGTCCTCCTCGCCGGCGCCGTCGGGCGCGTCGGGGTGCGGCAGGTTGGGGATGCGCAGCAGCAGTTGGTGGAGCTGCTCGGACACGTCGTCGTGCTCGGCGGCCAGGGTGCGCTCGCTCTCGCCGAGCTCGCGGCTGGTGGCCATCGCGGTCTCGGCCGCGGCCGTGTCGCCGGCCTTGCGCAGCTGACCGACGTCCTTGCTGATCTCGTTCACCCGGCGGCGCAGATCGTCGCGCTCGGCGGTGATCTCGCGCAGCCGCTCGTCGAGCGCACCGGCCTGATCGAGCTGGTCGAGGAGGTCGGGTTTGCCGCGGCGGGCCAGTGCGGCGCGCACCCCTGCGGCATCGGTACGGAGGAGGCGAACGTCGATCACGGTTGGTCAGGTTACCGGCGCGGCGCTGGGGGCCCGGAGACCATTTGGCGTAGCGTGTTCGCCGTGCCCGACGCCGCCTCCCATCCCGTGGTGGTCGAGGATCTCGTCGTCCGCTACGGCGATCTCGTGGCGGTGGACCACGTCTCGTTCCACGCCGCGGCGGGTGCGGTCACGGCCGTGCTCGGACCGAACGGCGCCGGCAAGACCAGCACCATCGAGGTCTGCGAGGGCTACCGCACCGCGACCAGCGGCCGGGTCAGCGTGCTCGGCCTCGACCCGCACCGCGACCAGGCCAAGCTCAGCGAGCGGATGGGCATCATGCTCCAGGAAGGTGGCGTGTCGCCCTCCGCACGCGTCGCCGACGTTGTCCGCCTCTACTGCGACCTGTACGGCAAGGGCGTCGAGCCGGCCGCGCTCCTCGACACGGTCGGCCTCACCGAGCGCTCCCGCACGGCGTACCGACGCCTGTCCGGGGGCGAGAAGCAACGCCTCTCGCTGTCGCTCGCGCTGGCCGCGCAGCCCGACGTCGCATTCCTCGACGAGCCGACGAGCGGCGTCGACATCGCCGGCCGCCAGGCCATCCGCACCATCGTCCGCGGCCTCGCCGCCAACGGCTGTGCCGTGGTGCTCGCCACCCACGAGCTCGACGAGGCGGAGAAGATCGCCGACCACGTCATCATCTTCGATCACGGCCATGTCGTCGCCGACGGCAGCCTCGACGAGCTCCGCCGCGGGCACGACGAGATCCGCTTCCGCACCGCCCCCACGCTCGACCGCTCGGCCCTCGGCGCCGCGCTCGGTGTCGAGGTGCGTGCGGCCGGCGGTCCCGCCACCGACACCGCCGAGTACGTCGTCGACGGCGACGCCTCGCTCGTCGCCCCGCTGACAGCGTGGCTGGCGGCGCACGGGGAACCGATCGCAGACCTGCGCGCCGGGCAGCAGCGTCTCGAGGACGTGTTCCTCCGCCTCACCGGCGACTCCGCATCGAGTGGGTCGCCCTCGTGAACACCCTCCAGGCCCAGACCCGCCACGAGGTGTCGACCACGTTGCGCAACAGCGAGCAGCTGCTGCTGACGCTCATCATCCCGGTGATGCTGCTCGTTTTCTTCAGCCTCGTCGACGTGCTGCCGACGGGCACCAAGGATCCGGTCGACTTCCTCGCGCCCGGCATCCTCGGCCTCGCGGTGATGTCGTCGGCGATGGTGAGCCTCGGCATCGGCACCGGGTTCGAGCGCACCTACAAGGTGCTCAAGCGGCTCGGCGCCACGCCACTCGGTCGGGGCCGGCTGATCGCGGCGAAGATCATCGCCGTCATCGCCGTCGAACTGGTGCAGTTCGCGGTGCTGATCCCGGTGGCGTACGCGCTCGGCTGGCGGCCGTCGGCACCGAACTGGCTCGGTGCGCTCGGCGCCGTCATCGTCGGCACCGTCGCGTTCGCCGGCATCGGGCTCAGCTTGGCCGGGCGGCTGCGCGGCGAGATCAACCTCGCCGCCCAGAACGGCCTGTACCTCGTGCTGCTCCTGCTCGGCGGGATGGTGATCCCCTTCGCCAAGCTCCCGGGTCCGGTCTCCGCGGTGGCCAAGGCGCTGCCGTCCGGTGCGCTCGCCGACGTGCTGCGCGAGACGCTCGCCCACGGCGGCGTCAGGCCCGGCACCTCGTGGGCGATCCTCGTCGCCTGGGCCGTCGTCGCTCCGGCTGCGGCCACCCGCCTGTTCCGCTGGGAGTAGTCGAGCCGGTCGTCAGCGGCCGAACACGGCAACAGCCACGATGACCGCGACCAACACGATGGCGGCCATCCCGAAGCGAACCCACATCGCTCGATCCCAACGCATCGGCGTCGCGGGGTCGTCGCGCAGCTCGTCGGCCAACTCCTGGGCACGGTTGCGATCGAACTGGCCTCCGCCTCCGATGCTCATGACTCAGGTCGTGCGCTCGGGCTCGGGCGCGGCGGGCACCCGATCGAAGGCGTCGGTGACCTGCTCGTAGGTGAGCGTCGCGTCGACCGGGCCGGTGGCGTTGGGGTCGACCGCGCGGCGGGCGATCTTGACGCGTCGGAACTGCTGCTCGTCATCGAAGCCGGCGGTGAACCGCTTGAAGAACATGTAGATGATGATCGTCCAGATGAAGAACGTGCCGCCGACCTTCATGATCGCGCCGGCCATCTGCTGATCGTTGATCACATCGATGCCCCACACCCGCACGGGGATGTTGTAGTGCTTGTAGACGACGCCGTCGGCGAACGTCAGCCAGCCGGCCGGCACGGTGGGGATCACGCTCTGAGCGAACAGGTACACCATCTTGCCGGCGTAGCCCATCTGCAGTTCCTTGAACGGCCCGATCACCGGCATCCACATCAGCAGTGCGGTGGACACCAGCATGAAGTGCAGCGAGTAGTGCAGCGGGGCGCTGATCCCCGACTCGTTGACCACGCCGGGGATGTGGGTGACCATCACCATCATGTTGAACAGCACGCCGGCGACGACGGGCTTGGTCATGAACTTGAACACCCGGTAGCCGCGGCCTTCGCCGATGATCAGCCGCAGCAGCCACTCCGGCATCGCGAGCACGGCGAGCGGTGGGAGGAAGTACGACAGCATCATGTGCTGCAGCATGTGCACGGAGTAGAGGTACGTCTCGCCGATGTCGTGGATCGGCCAGTCGCTGGCGGTCCACAGCAAGAAGACGGTGGCGATGAAGTACCCCTTCTGCCGCCGGGTCACCACCGGTGTGCCCACGGGAACCGCCGACGGGCCGATCACCCGGATCGCGTAGATGTACGAGCCGATGATGAGCAGGACGAGTGCCCACACTTCCGGATGGGCGTGGAACGCCCACGGGTTCGCATTGATGTCGAACTTGGCCAACACGATTCGGTCACCTCCTCACGGGGGACGCAGTGATCAGCTGGGTGCGAAGAACTGGAAGGTGCAGAGCGCAGCGAGGAACACGAACATCGACAGAAAGAGCCCGGTGTAGAACAGGCGGGTGAAGATCTTGTTGTCGAACTTGAGGTGCATGAAGTAGCTGACGACGGTCCAGAACTTGGCGACCATCAGGATCAGCAGCGCCGGCATGAAGATGTGGCCCGACAGGTGCAGGTAGCTGAGCGTGACCTCCATACCGGTCATCAGGGCGAGGATGATCGCGACCTTGACGTACCCGGCATCGGTGAGGCCGTGCTTGTGATCGCCCGGCGGCGTCTCGTCGACGCCGTGTGCCGGCTCGACGACGTCGTCGACCTTGTGGCTGATCTCGCGCTGGAGCTCGGTTTGCTCGCTGCTCATGACGTCCTCACGATGGGATCAGGTAGACGAGGGTGAAGATGATGATCCACACGATGTCGACGAAGTGCCAGTAGAGGCCGATCATCTCGACCACTTCGGCCTTGTTGCCGGGGATCTTGCCACGGTTGATCATCCCGACCAGCGCCATCAGCATCACGATGCCGACGGTGACGTGCACGCCGTGGAAGCCCGTGAGGGTGAAGAAGCTCGAGCCGAACAGGTTGGTCGTGAAGCCGAGGCCCTCGTGGTAGAACTCGGTGAACTCGTACACCTGTGCACCGACGAACGTCGCGCCGAGCAGGGCCGTGACGGTGAGCCACGTCGTGGTGTTGCGGTCGTCGTGGCGCTGCGCGGCGGACACTGCGAGCACCATCGTCAGCGAGCTCATCAGCAGCACGAACGAGCTGGTCGAGGTGAGCGGGATGTTGTACAGCTGCGACGGTGAGGGCGAGCCCTCGTGGCGGCCGCGGTACAGCATGTAGGTGGAGATCAGGCCGCCGAACAGCAGGCACTCGCTGCCGAGGAACATCCACATCGCCAGCTTGTTGTTGGACAGGCCGGTGGAGGTGGCGTGGCCGTGCTCGCCGCCATGGTCACCGTGGTCGGCACCGTGATCATCGGCGTGGCCGGAGGGCTCCATGCCGTGGATGTCGGGGGCCGTGGCCAGGTCCACCGAGGCGGTGGTGTCAGGCTCGGACTCCGGGGTGTTCGGCGTCGTCGGGGTCGCGATGTCAGCCAAGGGTCGCCAACTCCTTCGTTGGTTCGCCGCTGCCACCATCGGCCGGCGGGTCGTAGTCGGACTCGTCGGCGACGGAGGGCTCGAGCGACCAACCGAAGATCGCGAAGAGCACGACGGCGGCGCCGAACACGGACAGCAGACGGTTGAAGATGATGCCGTAGGCGATGATCGGCAGGCCGATGGCGAGCACGATCGGCCAGTACGACGGCGACGGCAGGTGGATGTGCTGATCCTTCTTGGCTTCCATCTCCGCCATGATCTCGGCGTAGTTGGTGACCTGGGTCAGCTCACCCGTCTCTTCGTCCTCGGCGTACTTGCGGTGGAAGAACTCGTCGAGCGCGTGCACCGTCGGGATCGAGTCGAAGTTGTGTTCGACCGGCGGGCTCGCCGTCATCCACTCGAGGCTGCGTGCGTCCCATGGATCGCCCGGGGTGACCTCGCCACGCTTGTACGTGTAGATCATGTTGATGATGAAGGTGCCGATGCCGATCGCGAGGATGAACGCGCCGATCGTCGAGACCAGGTTCCAGAAGGCGCCGTTAAAGAACCCGTCGCCGGCACGGAACTCGGTCCAGATCTCCATGCGTCGCGGCTGACCCTGCAGACCGAGGATGTGCATCGGGCCGAACGTGAGGTTCATGCCGATGACCATCAGCCAGAAGTTCCACTTGCCGATGCGCTCGTTGAGCATCTTGCCGAACACCTTCGGCCACCAGTAGTAGAAGCCGGCGAACAGGCCGAACACGGCGCCGCCGAACAGCACGTAGTGGAAGTGGGCGACGACGTAGTAGGTGTCGGTCTGCTGGGTGTCAGAGGGCGACACCGAGTGGGTGACGCCGGACAGGCCGCCGATCGTGAACTCGATGATGAGGCCGATCGCGAACATCATCGCGGTCGTGAAGCGGAGCTTGCCGCCCCACAGCGTCATCGTCCAGTTGACGATCTTGACGCCGGTCGGCAGTGCGATGGCCATCGTCGAGATCGAGAACACGGCCACGCTGATCGGTCCCAGACCGCTGGCGAACATGTGGTGGGCCCACACGCCCCAGCCGAGGAAGCCGATGGCCGCACCGGAGAAGACCACGAACTTGTAGCCGAACAACGGTTTCTTGGCGAACACCGGCAGCACTTCGCTGACGATGCCGAAGGAGGGCAGGATGAGGATGTACACCTCCGGATGCCCGAAGATCCAGAAGAGGTGTTGCCAAAGTAATGGATCAGCCCCTTTGTCGACGCTGAAGAACGCGGCGCCGAAGTCTCGCTGGAACGTGAGCAGGAACAGCGCCACCGTGATGACCGGGATCGCGAAGAGCAGCAGGAACTGCACGACGAGGACCATCCACGAGAAGATGGGCATCTTCATCAGGCTCATGCCCGGGGCCCGCATGTTGAGCACCGTGACGATGAGGTTGATCGCACCGGTGAGCGAGGCGATGCCGGTGATCTGCAGGCCGAGCGCCCAGAAGTCGACGCCGTGGCTCGGCGAGAACGCGACGCTGGTGTTCGGGGCGTAGGCGAACCAGCCGGTGTCGGCGGCGCCGCCGAGGAACCAGGCGGTGTTCAGGAACAATCCGCCGCAGAGGAAGCACCAGAAGCCGAACGCGTTGATGCGGGGGAACGCGACATCGCGTGCGCCGATCTGCAACGGCAGGAGGTAGTTGGCGAAGGCGGCGGCCATCGGCATCACGAAGAGGAACACCATCGTGGTGGCGTGCATCGTGAACATCTGGTTGTAGGCGCTGGCGCTGAGGACGTGGTTCGAGCCGGCAGCGAGCTGCAGGCGGATCAGCAGGGCTTCGCAACCACCGACGATGAAGAACACGAAGGCGCAGACGCCGTACATGATCCCGAGCTTCTTGTGGTCGACGGTGAAGACCCAGCTGCGCCAGCCGGTGGTGGACACCGGGCGGCGGAACACGCCGAGCGAGCTGCTGGGGGTGACGAGTGTGGTTCCACCTCCGCGGGCGAGGACGGGTGAGGGGCGTTCGGCAATGGCCATCGTGTGCTCCTTTACTTCCGCTCGGTCAGGTAGGAGATGATCTGGTCGATCTGGTCTTCGGTCAGGTTCAGGTTCGGCATGCCACGGGTCTTGCCGTCGGTGGGGCCGAGCTTCGCGGGATCGGCGTACATCGGCTTCTTGGCAGGAGCGTTGCGCAGCCATTCTCGGAGGTTGACCGGGTCGAAGCACGCCGGCGTGACGCCTTGGAGGTACAGCGCACTGAAGTCGGCCGGCTTGGCGCTCCACAGCTTGTCGCGGCAGTCCTGGGTGATCAGGTCGAAGGATGCACCGGCGAAGTCGAACCGGGTCATCAGGTTGGTGAGGTTCGGCGCCGCACCGGAGTAGACGTACTGATCGGGCCGCGAGATGACCGGATCGCCGTTGGCGTTGACGATGCCGTTCACCTGGTGGCAGCGGCTGCACTGGGTGAGGAAGGTGGACTCACCGGCCTTGCCGGCGGCGTCGGTGGGCGACGTGTACGGGGCGAGCTGGTTGGTCTTCCAGGCCTCGAAGCCGGCGGTGTCGAGGGCGACGGCGTCCATGCGCATGTAGGCGTGGGACAGGCCGCAGAACTCCGTGCACTGTCCGGCGTAGATGCCGGGATGGTCGGCTTCCATGCGCAGCGTCTGCACGCGCCCCGGGACGGCGTCGCGCTTGCCGTTCAACGACGGGATCCAGAAGGAGTGGATGACGTCGCGGCTGGTGATCTTCAGCAACACGTTCATCTTGGCGGGGAACACGATCTCGCCACTGGTGACGATGGGGGCGGTGATGCCGCCGCAGCCGGCCTGCACCGGGTAGTCGTACTCCCACCACCACTGCTGGCCGGTGACGTTGATGACGCACTGGGTGTCGCTCGTCTTGGCGAGCATGAAGACGGTGCGGATCGTGGGGATGCCCACGCCGATGAGGATCAGCGCTGGAACGATGGTGAGGAAGATCTCCAGCGCCGGCTTGCCATGGGTCTGCTTGGGAATCTTCTGGCCGCGATCCTTGAACTTGATGACGCAGAAGAGCACGAAGCTGAAGACGATGACGAACACGACGCCGGCGATGTAGAAGGGCGTGCGCTGCAGGTTGTCGATGTTGCGGGAGTTGTCGCCCTTGGGCTGGAACGTGTCCTGCGGAGCGTTCTTGGCACAGCTGCTCAAGAACGTCAGCGCCGCCACCGCAGCACCCGGCAACGCCAGGCGACGAGCCCGGGTGCGGAGCGTGGATGTCCCGGCTGGCGACGGCAAGCGCATCGAGTCTCCCTGTTCAGTCACTCCGGCAAACGTAGTTGTAGGGGGCATCGCGCGCCCATTCAGCTCGTCGTGTCTCACGGCACCACGATCCCGAGCACGGCGGAGTCGACACCCGGCACCGTGAAGTTGTACTGCTCGTCGGCGGGTGCCGACGCATCCCTCGGCGACGGGGCAGCCGGCTTGACGATGATGAACTGATCGCCGCCGTCGCCGACGGCCTGCGTGCACTCCTTGACCTCGCGGTACGTGAGTTTGTCCGCCTTCGGATCCACCACTTCCTTGCCGAGGCTGACGACGAGGCGGTACTTGCCGCCGTCCCTGTTCTCGAACCGGACGTAGGAGTCGGTGGAGCGCTGCAGGGTGACGACGGACGGGTTGCCGATGACGCCGATGACCTCGGCGCGCAGCTTGCCGTTCTCGAGGATGATCGTCGCGGCGAGGTTCGACTTCGCGGCGATGGCCCGCGACGAGTGCTCGTCGGCCTCACCGTTGCTCGTGGTGCCGCACGTGCCGTCGGCGTAGGACGGGATCTCGTGCTTGGCGATGTGGCGCCCGCCGGCGACGGCGCTGGCGACACCTGCGCCGACCATGCCGACGCCACCGATGGTGCACAGGACGGCGACGAGCGAGCGGGCGACCGTGCGCTTGGCGGCGATCAGCGAGCCGAACAGCAGCACGCCAGCGGCGATGGCGGCGAACACGATCGGCCCGGACACCTTGGGCAGGCGGAGCATGATCCGCGAGAACGAGAAGATGATCAGCCCGAGGCCGACCGCGCCGAGCACGGGGAGCTCCATCGGATGCAGGATGCGACGGCGGATGCCGGCGTTGTAGGCGGCATCGCCCGACGCACCTTCGCTCCAGGCCTGGACCATCCACTCGACCGTGGCGATCATCATCACGATGACGGCCAACCAGACGATGGCCTTGCCGGCGACGAGACCGACGGGTACGACCGCCGCGCCGAGGCCGCCGATGAGCGGCCACATGCTGCGCGCCGGCGGGGCGTGGCCCGCCGCGGCGGATTCCACGGCGGCCGAGTCCATCGCCGAGACGTTGCTGTCGCGCACCCAGAAGTTGATCCCGGTGAGGAACGCGAACGCGAGGGTGACCGAGACCAGGCCGATGACCCCGAGCGGGCCGCCGTTCTGGGTGGCGCCGTAGATCAGCGTCCCCGCGAGCGACAAGACGGTGCCGCCGAGGAAGAGTTTGGAACCTGTGGTGAACATCGGGTTGCTACCTGCTCACTTTGTGACGTAGACGACGAACCACAGCATCGTGAATGCAGCGGCGCAGAAGTACCAGTAGATGGCGTGGGCGGTGACGATCTCGCGCTCGCGGGTGCGCCCGCCGAGGTAGCGGAAGGCGGTGACGAAGCTGAACACGACGCCGATGATCATGAAGACGAGGAACGTGCCGGTGATCGCGTAGAACATCACGCCGTAGGCGCTGCTGCCGTCCTTCGGGCGGATCGGCAGGTCCATCTGGGCGTACACCGCGGCCTGGGCGTTGATGACGGCCAGGCCGAGCAGGCCGGTGAGGAGCAGGGCCATCCCGACGTGGCGCTTGTCGTCGCGCTTCGCGGAGTACACGGCCCACTGGGCGAAGATGCCGATGCCGATGAAGCTGAGCAACATGATGTTGCTCGCCACCTCGGGGATCGAGATGCCCTTCGGCAACCAGCGGTGCGCACTGCCGGAGATGGCGACCTTGCGGAACCGCAGCCAGATCGCGAGCATGCCGCCGATGAGGGTGACACCGGCCGAGCACGCGAGGGCAGTGCCGACGAACAGCTGTCGGCGCGGCGCCGGTGCCGGCGCGGGGGGAAGGGCAAGCATCAGACAGTCTCCGTCTTCGGCGCGTCAGGGCTGGGCTTGAGATCGAGCAGTGGCTGCGCCGACATCACGGTGTGCAGCTCGGCGAAGTTGTTCTCCGGCGGGGGCGACGAGGTGGCCCACTCGAGGGTGTGCGCATCCCACGGATCGTCGCCAGCGAGCTCGCCGGTGCGGAAGCCACGCACCGCCAGGCCGATGTAGGCCAGCACGGTGAGCACCACGAGGAAGTGGCCGATCATCGACAGCGTGTTCCACAGTGCGTGCGGGCCGCCGTAGGAGAACGTGACCGAGTTGATCGGCTGGTTCGCGAAGCCGGCGACGAGGTACGGCGCCGACGCCAGGAACACGCCGAGGGCGCCCAGCAGCGCGAGCGGGATCACCTTCTTGTCGTCGAGCCGGCGGCCCCACAGCTTCGGGCCCCAGTAGGTGATCGCGCCGAGGGCGGCGAGGATCGCGCCGTAGCAGACGAAGGTGTAGCTGCCCTCTTCGTAGACGGTGCCCAGCAGGCCGAGATCGGTGATGTTGTTGAGGATCGACGCCACCATGCCGAGCACGATGAGGCCTCCACCGAAGAAGGCGAACAGGAACGCTGCGGTGATCTTCGGGGCGACGCGCTCGCCCTTCTTGCCGCCGAACGCCAGCGGTGCGACGAGCAGGACGATGACCGCGCCGAGGACCGGCAGCACGTTGAACAGGCCGTAGTCGATGAGGTCGCCGAACTTCTTGCCGAAGTGGCCGAGGTACAGCTTCGACCCACGCCACGGCAGCAGGTGCGGGATCTGGGTGACGCCGGTGATGGCAGCGACGCCGACCAGCGCGAGGCCGGCGAGCACCACGCCACGCATCGGCATCCGCTTGCGGGCGGTGACGGGCACCATCTCGGCGAGGAAGCCGAGGCCGGGCAGCACGTAGAGGAAGGTCTGCGGCTGCGTCATCGAGAAGCCGGTCCAGTCGAGGATGCCCTCGTTGCCGCCGAACGGCACCCGGTTGTACCGGTAGCTGACGTACAGGTAGATGGCCGCGCCGATGACGACCGGCAGCATCAGCACCAGGCCGAGCGACGACACCAGCACCGACCAGGAGAACACCGGGACGCGCCGCATGTTCATCCCTGGCGCCCGGGTGGTGAGCACGGTGGTGGCGAGCGAGATCGCGATCATCGTCAGCCCACCGAGCATCACGGCGAAGGCGGAGATGTAGAGGGCGACGTACTTGCTGGTGCCGCCGCCGGGGCCACCGTTGGCGAGGATCGAGATGACGATCAGCACCATCCCGAAGAACCAGGCCCAGAAGCCGGCGGCCGCGAGGCGGGGGAAGGCCAGCGAACGGGCGCCGAGCTGGAGCGGCACGACGGCCACACCCAGGCCGAGCATCACGGGGATGACACCGAAGAACGCCAGACCCACCCGGAAGATGGAGAACATCTGGTCGATGCTGCCCGTGCCGAGCGTCACGGAGTTGACGTCGATCCGCTCGAGGCCGAGCAGGCCACCGACCACCGCGAGCGCCATCAGCGCAGCGAGGCCCGTCCCGAGCAGCATCCGACCGAGGCGCTTGTGATCACTGGTGGTGATCCATGCGCCGATCGTCGACACGATGTTCGTGCCGGCACCGGCGGGCGCTGCGTGAGATGCGGTGTCAATTGTGGTCATGGGCAACAGCTCATTTCGATACACCGGTCGTGGTGTGGGCGATGGTGCGCGTAGAACCGCCGGAGCGGCTGAAAATCGGTTCCGTTCTCTCGACGACATTACCCACAGGCGCGACCACGGACCGAAATCTCCGCACCGCTCACTGCAAAATTCTTGGGCCCGGGAGCGGTGTCGATCCGACCCGGATCGGGCTCAGAAAGTCAGCGGTTCAGAAGCCGTGGCGGACAAGCACGTCGAGCGTGATCACGCTGAACAGCAGCGTGACGTAGCTGATGCTGTAGCCGAAGAGGCGCATCGCCTTCTGCGGATCTGGATCGCGGCTGAGCGCGTACGTACCGCCGATGAACAACCCACCGAGCACGACCGCGCCGATGCCGTAGATCAGCCCGAGGTGGGCGACCGGGAGCAGCAGGATCGTGGCGGCCACCATCAGCACGGTGTAGACGAGCATCTGGCGCAACACCTGGGGCAGCGGGGCCACCGCCGGCAGCATCGGCACGTCGGCGGCGCGGTAGTCGTCGATGTGGCGGATCGCCAGCGCCCAGAAGTGCGGTGGCGTCCAGAGGAAGATCACGACGAACAGCAGGATCGGCGCCCACGTGACGTTGTTCTGCACCGCAGCCCAGCCGACGAGCACGGGGACCGCGCCGGCAGCACCACCGATCACGATGTTCTGGCGGCTCGTCCGCTTCAGCCACAGGGTGTAGATGAAGACGTAGAAGAGGGTGGCCGACAGCGCCAGGCAGGCCGAGAGGAAGTTGGCGCCGGCCCACAGGACGGCGAACGCGACGACTTCGAGCGACATCGCGAACAGCAGTGCGTTGCGCGGCTCGATGAGGCCGGTGGCGAGCGGGCGACCCTGGGTGCGCACCATCAGCTTGTCGATGTCGCGGTCGACGTACATGTTGATGGCATTCGCCCCGCCGGCGGCGAGCGTGCCGCCCAGCAAGGTGATCAGCACGAGGGAGGTGGCCGGCCAGCCCTTGTCGGCCATCACCATCGTCGGCACGGTGGTGATCAGGAGCAGCTCGATGATCCGCGGCTTGGTCAGCGCGATGTAGCCACCGAGGACGGTGCGCGGGTGACGGCGCGTCGTGTGCCCGAGCCCCGAGGGTGCGAAGCGAGACGGCACGAGGGGGCGAGAGCCGACGGACATCGCTGGTCATCGTAGAAGGCTTTGACCCAGGTTCCTAACCGCCCCCGGGTGAAGATCCGCACGGCGGTCGCGTGGTTGCCCGATCGGACGATTCCGGCGCAGACTGGGAGCGAATGTCGATCGCACCTTCCCCCACCGTCGTCGACCAACCGGACCAGGACGAATCCGTCGCGCCGGACATCCCGTGGATCGTCCTGGTGTGGAACGACCCGATCAACCTGATGAGCTACGTCACCTTCGTGTTCCAGAGGCTGTTCGGCTACAGCATCGAGAAGGCGACCGAACTGATGCTCGATGTGCATCAGAAGGGGCGCGCCGTCGTCTCCAACGGCACGCGCGAGAAGGCCGAGCTCGACGTCTTCCGGCTGCACGAGCACGGCCTGTGGGCCACCATGCAGCGGGACGACAGCTGACGTGGGCCGCAAGCAGCGACCACCGATCGAGCGAGACGGCGCCGGCTACCGGTTCAACCTGGACCGCGAGGAGCGCGAGCTGGTCCATCGGCTGATGGGCGAGATGCGCGCCCTGCTCCAGGAGGAAGGGGCTGGCGAGGACGACGACGACGGACGGCTGAAGCGGATCTTCCCGGCGGCCTACCACCAGGAGAGCGACAAGGCGTTCGACGTCG
Organism: Ilumatobacteraceae bacterium; assembly: GCA_025463305.1. Next base: position 26,844 of record JAOBWK010000088.1, on the reverse strand, counting down.
AGTACCGGCGGCTGATGCGCGACGAGATCCTCACGTCGCGCCTGAAGGGCCTCGACGCGGTCGACGAGTTCATGTTCGCGGCATCGGGTGATCGGGCCTCGGCCACGGAAGCGCAGATGATGGCGTTCCTGCAGGCGTTGAACGGGATCCGGCTGGTGCTCGGCACGATGCTCGACGTCGACGAGGAGCACGACATCGGCGATGTCCGCGAGGACCATCCACTCGCCGGCGAGTACAACCTGTACGACTTCCTCAGCTGGATCCTCGATTGGTCGGTCCGCGCCGTGCAGGGCGGCTGAACCGGACGGTGAGTGCTTGCCCGTTCAGGCCGGGAACATGACGCAGCTGACCGCAGCGGGGCCGGTCTCGATGCCGACGCTCGGCCCGATCCGGAACTCGACGATCTCGGCGACGTGCGCGGACTCGCCCACTGCGTGGGCCACGGCCGCGGCGATCGGCTGCATGTCGCGATGGGCCCAGCCGACGGCCACGTTCAGCCGACCGCTCTCGCCGATCGATCCGGCCGAACCGTTCGCGCCACGCGGCGAAGAACGGACTCCGGCGCCGGCGCCGACGGGCACCGACGCGTTCCAGCGCAGGACGAAGTCGGCCATCGCGTTGACCGCATCGGCCGCGCTGTCGACCTGGGTGACGATGCGCGCACCGGTGTCGTCGAGCGTCAGGACCTTGCGTCCGGCGAGGCGGGCGAGGTCGATCACGTCGGGACCGGCGGCGATGAACACCGTGCCGACCGAGGGGGCGAGCGAGTCGGCGATCGCTGCCGCTTCCTCCAACGACGCACCGGCGGCGATCGCCTCCCCGGCGGCCCACACGCAGCAGCTGACCCGGAACCGGGTGGTCCCCGAGTCGACCAACCGGATCGGCACCGGCACCGAGTGCACCGCGAGGCGGGCGGCCTTCAGCGTGCCGCTGCACGCCGCCGAGGTGTGGATCGACAGGATCTGGGTGCAGCCGCGAGCGACGAGCTCGTCGTACGCCATCGCGTACTGGCCGGAGCTGGGCTGGTTGCACTGCACCGTCGGCGGGTGCTGGACCCCCATCAGCTCGTAGAACTCGTCAGCGTCGAGATCGACGCCCTCGAGGTACTCGCGGTCGTCGATCGCAACCGTGAGCGGGACGACTTCGACGCAGTAGCGCTCGGCGAGTGCTGCCGGCAGCTGGGAGTTGCTGTCGGTGCAGATGCCGATCACGCGGCCATCACGATCGGTGGTGTCCGGCGCATTCGGGGAACGGTATGCCGATTCGCCGACCGTGTCTGTAGAACCGGTCATGTTGTGTCGATTCTGTAATCCGTTGGGGGAAAGCTCCGCGTTCACTGATAATCTTCGTGCGCTCTCAACCGGAGACGAGTGTTACCCGAGCCCCCATCGTCTAGTGGCCTAGGACACCACCCTTTCAAGGTGGCGGCACGGGTTCGAATCCCGTTGGGGGTGCTGACCAGCCCAAAATCTGGTCCCGTGGTGAAGTGGAGTTCACGCCGGCCTGTCAAGCCGGAGGTCGCGGGTTCGAACCCCGTCGGGACCGCCACCAGCGTTCAATCGCTGGTCGCTGGGTCAGCAATGCAGCACAGCAGTAACGTCCCCACAGCAATCACAGTCACGGTTCTGTAGCTCAGTCGGCAGAGCATACGCCTGAAAAGCGTAGGGTCACCGGATCGACGCCGGTCAGAACCACACCAGGAAGCCGCAGGTCAGACGCCCTTTCCAGAGCGTGTGACCTGCGGCTTCCGCCGTTCTCGGGTCCAGGCTCACCCGCCGGGCACGGCCTCCAGTGCGGCTCGGACGGATTCGGCGGCGGCGCGGCCGGCGATGCGGACAGGGGCGGGGTCGCGCGTGGTGCGGCTGAGGAGGAAGGCACCTTCGATCGCGCAGAACAGCTCGACGGCCAGTTCGGCCGAGCGCTCGGCGTCGATGCCCACCGAGCAGAACGCGGCGCGGAGCACCGCGAGCCACGACTCGAACGCCTCGGCAGACGCCTCGCGCATCGACTCGTTGGTGCTCGCGATCTCCAGCGCGATGGTGGCGATCGGGCAGGCGTCGGCGTAGTCGGTGAGCTCGATCATCGCGGCGGCACCCTCGAAGAACGAGCTCGTCGCGCCGACGACATCGACCCGGCCGTCGGCATCCGCGACGAAGAACGCCTCGACCAGCTCGCGGTAGGTCACGCCCGATCGACGGATCGCCGCCGCCCCGAGCTCGTCCTTGCCACCGGGGAAGAAGTGGTAGAGCGAGCCGAACGGCGCCTCACTCGCTGCGAGGATCGATTTGATCCCGGTGCCGGTGAACCCGTGGCGACCGAAGAGCTCGGTGCTCGCGTTGAGGATGCGCTCGCGGGTGGGCGCGCGGCGGGCTGACTTGCTCGATGCCATGCCGGCGAGCATACTCACTAGAGCGATCTATCCAGTCACCTTCACGAGCCAGAGAGAGCCGGTGCCATGACCGACGAGCGCAGAGATCCCGACACGACTGCACGCGAGGGACGACGCTTGATCGTCGCCGGTTGGGTGTTCCTCATCGGCTCGGCGGTGCACGCCGCCGACCACCTTCGCCGGGGCCAGGGCAGCGTCACCGACGCGCTCTACGTCGTCGGCACCAGCGGCATGGTCATCCAGGCCGTGGTGATCACGCTGATCCTCGTCCGCCACCGTCTCGCTCCGCTGCTGGCGGCGGGGTCGGGGTTCTCGCTCGGCCTCGCGTTCATCGCGGTCCACTGGCTCCCCCACTGGAGCTCGTTGAGCGACTCGTTCGTGGACCACCACGTCTCGGCGTTCTCCGTGGTCGCTTCACTGCTCGAGATCGTCGGTGCGTTCGCGATCGGGGTCACCGGCACGGTCGTCTACTGGCACCAACCGGTAGCGCAGCATTCTGGCGACCGGACGTGAGCGGTCAGGGGGCGAAGCTGCCGACGAGGTCCACCACGAGCTGCGCCGGTGTGCTCGCCTGCACGCAGACCGACCCGTTGCTGCCCGGGCCGACCGCGGTGATGTTCGCCGTGTCCTGATCGGCCGTGGTGTTGATCAGCGAGCTGACCTGATCGGTGCCGCACGGACGGGCCGAGACGTACCCGGCCCCAGCGGCGTCGACGGCGACAGCGTTCAGGACGGACACCGAGTCGACGGGTGTCGACACCTCGTTGGTCGACGGCGCCGGCGTCGTGCCGTTCGGGCCGTTGCGCGTGTCGATCAGCCGGGTCGGCGGCTGCGGGCTGTAACGCAGCCCGCCGTCGCCCGGGCCGAACCACCCGGCGACGTCGACGACGATCTGCGACCGGCCGGACAGGGTGTGCACGCAGATCGATCCGTCGGGCCCGAGCCCGACGAGCGCGGCCGATGCCGTGTTGCGGCCGGCGTTCGCGTTCACCGTCGAGGCGACCGGTGCTGCGTTGCAGGGCCCTGGGCCGGCGAGCAGCACGGTGGAGGCCGACGGATCGGCCACGGTGAGGTTGATCCACGCAGCCGTCGCGTTCGCGGGCACCCCGCCGTTGCCGGCGATCACCACATCGGTGCCCGCGTCGGGACCGCGCTCACCGGTCAGCTCCGAGCGGATCGAGGAACCGCCGCGCGTGTCGACCCACCGCGTGGGCGTCATCGGATGGAAGGCCGCGCCGGTGGGGCTGAACGCGCCGATCACGTCGACCACCAGATCGGTGGCGGCGGACGAGTAGATGCAGACGGTGCGATCGGTGAGCCCGGTGATGGCCATGCCGGCCGTGGTGCGGCCGACCTCGAAGTTCATCGTCGACGTCGGCGGTCGCGAGCCGCATGGGTACACGCTGAGGTAGCCGGCGCGACAGCTGTCGACAGCGGTCGTGCTCAGCACGGCTCCCGTCGCACCGGCCGGCAGCGCTTTGTCGAGATCGAGGGTGACCACGCTCCCGGCGCCGACGCTGCCGGGCGAACCGGCTGTGCGGGTGTCGAGGACACGGGTCGGGTCGGATGCGACGAAACCCGCCGGCGCCGCGGTGGGTGCGGCGACCGAGGTCGGCGAGGTGTCGGCGACGCCCGTGTGGGACGACGTCGCAGCGCACCGTGAGATCGTCGGATCCGCGTCGAGCGCGGCCGTGATGTAGTGGGCGAGGCCCACTGCGCCGATCGGGTTGAGGTGCACGCCGTCACTGGCGAACCACGAGGCCGGCTGCTGCTGGCTGTACGTGTCCCAGTCGAGCAGGTGCAGGCTCGGGTGCCGGGTCGCTGCGGCGCGCAGGGCGGCGTTGTGCGTCTGGTAGAGGTCTCGCGCTGACTGGCCACCGGGCAGCACGTAGTTGGTTCCGGTGCGCAGCGTCAGCCAGATCACCGTCGCCACGCCTTGGCGCTCGGCCTCGGCCATGATCTGGTCGACACCGTCGCCGATGGCCGGATCGTCGTAGCCCTCCATGATCACGAGCGCGTCGCCGAGCGTGCCCTTCAGCGTGGTCTGCATGTAGGGCAGCAGGCTGACGGGCGTGTAGCCGAACCGGCCGCGGCAGCTGGCGATCACCAGGCGACGGCAGCTCTCGGCGGAGAAGTTCAGCGCGTAGTGCTGGGCGACGATCTCACGGATGTCGTTGTTGGCGATCGTGTCGGGATCGTCGTCGTCGTACTGGTACCACTGCATCGCGGCCATCGTGGAATCGCCCAGCAGCGTCACGTGGGTCTGGTCGGCGGCCGCGGCGTGGACCGCCAGCGGTGCCGTGCCCGCCGCGTCGGCCACCAGGGCGCTCGCGCCGAGCAATCCGCCGACGAGCGCGATCCTGCTCCACCGTCGCATTGCGCTCACGCGTCGGTCACGAGACGATGGATCACGAGACGGGCGCGCTGCGGCGCCACATCGCGGAGGTCTGCGGGAGTGGCACCGGCGGCTCGATCGGCGGTCCGGGCTGCACGGGTGGCACCGGCGGCACGAGCGGATCCGGGTGTGCCGGATCGAGTGGCGACGGAGGTGTGTCGGACATGCGTGCTCGGGTACCCATCCGATGCCCGAACTGAACATCGGGTTCGCCAAGCGGTCAACACGTGCGTCGCGCGTCGATGTCGACCGCCTCGCGGCCCTCGCGCAGACCGCGGGACTCGAACCGCGTGATCGGTCGCTCGGACGGACGGGCGACGACCCACGCATCGAGACGATCGTCGTTCACCATCGCCGCGAGGGCTTCGTCCGCGTAGGTGGCGTCGTCGCTGGCGAGGCGGAGCCGGCCGCCGATCGTGAGCGCATCGATGAGCAGGCCGAGACGCATCGGTGTCACCAACCGCTTGCGTGCGTGGCGGGGCTTGGGCCACGGATCGGGGAACCACACCCGGATCTCGGCCACCGACGCCGGGCCGAGCGCAGCCAGCAGATCCAGCGCGTCGCCGATCCACAGCCGCACGTTGTCGATCGCCTGCTCGTCGAGCAGCAACGCGAGGTTGGCGATCATCGCCACGTTCGGCTCGCACGCGATCACGAGCGACCCGGCATCACCTCCCGCCATGGCAGCGGTTGCGTCGCCCTTGCCGCAGCCGATCTCGACGATGACGCGTTCGTGACCGGCGACCCCGCCGCGCACGTCGGCGGGATCGAGCACGTAGCGGGGCACGAGCTCGTCGAACGCGCGCTGGCGCGTCGGCGACATCCGTCCCTGCCGCCCACCGAACGTGTAGCTGCCGCCCACCGGCCGCGAGGCGATGAACCGTTTCGATGGCGGCGCCGACACGGCAGCGAGGGTAACGGGTGCGATCCGTACGAGCCCGCCAGCCCGATGTGTATACAGTCCGCGCCGATGACCGACTCGACCTCCTCACCGCTGACCCCGCTCAACGAGCTGTCGTTCTACGGCCTGCCCGGCGCTCCCAAGTCGCCACGCGACCTGCTCGACGAATGCCGCGACGGCGAGGAACTGGGGTTCGGCTCGGTGTTCCTGAGCGAGCGCTTCAACATCAAGGAAGCGGTCACGCTCAGCGGCGCCGCGGGCGCCGTCACCGAGCGGATCGGCATCGCGACCGCAGCCACCAACCACAACACCCGCCACCCGCTCGTCACCGCGAGCTACGCCACGACGATGCACCGGCTCACCGGCGGGCGCTTCGCGCTCGGCCTCGGCCGCGGCTTCGACCGGATGTTCGACGCGTTCGGCCTGCCACGGGTGACGAGCGCGCAGCTCGAGGACTTCTGCGGCCTGATGCGCCGGCTGTGGCACGGCGAGATCATCATGGGCCACGACGGCCCGGCCGGGAAGTTCCCGGTGCTCGCCCTCGATCCGCAGTTCGACGAGGACATCCCGCTGATGTTCACCGCGATCGGTCCGAAGTCGCTCGCACTCGGCGGACGGGCCTTCGACGGCGTGGTGCTGCACACCTTCTTCACCGACGAGACCGTACAACGCAGCGTCGCCACCGTCCGTCGCGCCGCCGAGGAGGCCGGGCGTGACCCTGCATCGGTGCGGATCTGGAGCTGCTACGCCACCATCGGCGACTGGATCCCCGACGACGTCCGGCTGAAGAAGACGGTCGGTCGGCTGGCCACCTACCTGCAGGGCTACGGCGACCTCCTCGTGCGCACCAACGAGTGGGACCCGGCGGTGCTCGAGCGGTTCCGCGCCGACCCCTTCGTCGCCGGCTTCCGCGGCGCGCTCGACGGGGTGGCCACCACGAGCGAGCTCGAGCACGTGGCCACGCTGCTCCCCGACGAGTGGCTCGCCCCGGCCGCGACGGGATCGGCGGATCAGTGCGCCGCCGCCGTGCTGCACCAGCTCGACCTCGGCTGCGACGGCGTGATCCTGCACGGTGCCACACCCTCCGACCTCGCCCCAGCGGTCGAGGCCTACCGCACGATCCGCCCGTCCGGCCGGTTCGACAGCGCGCTCGCCAACCCCGGCGCCACGGCGCCAGTGTCGTAGGGCCGCGGGCCCGAGCCCGCCGCCGCGCACGGGTACCATCGGCCACATGGCCGCAGCAGCAAACCCGTGGGAGCAGCTCTCCAAGGGCATCGATCTGCCCTTCCACCCCGACATCGTCGTGCCCTCACTGCACGAAGTACGGCTCGACATCCCGACGCCACCCGCGATCGCTGACGTCACCAAGGAGGCGCGCGCCGCCGTCGTCGAACGCCTCGCCTTCGACATCACCCCGGGCATGACGGTCGCGGTCGGTGCCGGCAGCCGCGGGCTGAGCAACCGCGTCGAGATCCTGCGCGGCACGATCGAGGGCCTGCGCGACCTCGGTGCCGAGCCGTTCGTCGTCCCGGCGATGGGCAGCCACGGTGGTGCGACCGCCGAGGGGCAACGGCAGATGCTCGAAGAGCTCGGGATGACCGAGGAGGCCATCGGCGCCGAGATCCGGGCGACGATGGAGACCATCGAGGTCACCCGCACCCCGGACGGCATGCCGCTGTACCTCGACGCCCACGCTGCGGGCGCCGACCGGATCCTGCCCGTCAACCGGGTCAAGCCGCACACCTGCTTCCACGGCCCGATCGAGAGCGGCGTCACGAAGATGGCGGTCGTCGGGTTCGGCAAGCAGCTCGGCGCCGCGCAGATCCACGCGTGCGGCCCGATCGAGATGCGCGACCGGCTGCTGCGCGGCATCGCCGCGCTGCGCGCGACGGGTCGCCTGCTCGGCGGCGTGGCGAGCGTCGAGTCGACCACCGGCGATGTCGTGCGCATCGCCGGGCTGAACGCCGACGACGTCGGCGGCGACGCCGAGCACGCGCTGCTCGAGTACGCCAGCGAGCTCGTGCCCGCGCTCCCGTTCCCACAGATCGACGTGCTGATCATCGAGCGCGGCGGCAAGGACATCAGCGGCACCACGCTCGACCCGAACGTGACCGGCCGTTTCTGGATCAACGGCCTCGAGGACTCGACCAGCCCGAAGGTGTCCAACATCGTGCTGCTCGACATCACGCCCGTCAGCCGCGGCAACGTGCTCGGCATCGGGCTGGCCGACTTCATCCCCGCTGCCGTCGCCAACCAGATCGACTGGCAGAAGACCTACGTGAACTGCTTCACCGCCGGCGCGAGCGGCGTGCGCCGGTCGCGGATGCCGATGGTGCTGCCCGACGAGGAGGCGTGCATCAAGGCCGCGCTCAGCATGTGCGGCAAAGCCGCGCTGGCGCCGAAGAACGTCGTGCGGATCAGCAGCACCCTGCACATGTCGCGCTGCTGGGTGAGCGACGCGATCCTCGCCGACCTGCCGACGGGCGTGACGCAGGCCTAGAACTTCGGCAGGACCACCGCTGCCATCGCGGCGAAGTGGAGGCCGGCACCGATGATGGTGAACACGTGGAAGATCTCGTGGAAGCCGAACACTCGGGGCCACGGATCGGGACGCTTGCGGGCGTAGATCAGCGCTCCGACGGTGTAGGCGAGACCGCCGCCGAGGACGAGCAGGAAGCCGAGGATGCCGAGCCCGTGGTAGAGCTGGCCGAACGACGGTGCCGCTGCCCAGCCGACGATGACGTACACCGCGGCGAACGCCCAGCGGGGTAGGTCGAACGGCACCCATTGCAGGGCGATGCCCACCGCTGCACCGACCCACACCGTGATCAGCACGCTCGGGCGGTGCCATCCGCCGAGGGCCACGACGGCCATCGGCGTGTACGCCCCGGCGATGGCGAGGAAGATGGCGCAGTGGTCGAGCTTGGACATCAGCGCCTTGGCCCGCGGCTGCCAGCGGAGCCGGTGGTAGGCCGACGAGACGCCGAACATCGCGCCCGTGCCGGCGACGTAGATGATCATCAGCGTCGGGCCGCGATCCGTGCCGACGGATTCGCCGATCAGCCACCCGCCGAGCGCGACCAGGCTGACGAATGCGAGCACGTGTGACCAGCCACGCAGCATCGGCTTGACGAGCATTGGGGGGTCCGGGTCGACCGAGGCGCGGACCGGGGTGTCGAGAGCCATCAGCGCACCGTAGCCGTCCGTCCGACCTGCAAGGAGGCGTCAGGATTGTTCAAGTCGTCCTCGCGGACCGCCGATACCACGCTGAACGAACCGGCGGCGGGGAAAGGTGGCAAGGTGGACGAGTCCAACATCGAACCCGGGATCTCCTCGTATGACGCGCCCTCGGGCTCGTCGCTCCCGGCTCCCTCGGGAGCGGTGGCCGCGGCCGTGCTGCAGCGTCAACTCGACGGGCTGATGGCCGTCTTCGGGGCGGTCAGCTCCGCGCTGCTCGTCGTCGACGAACGCGGTGTCGTGGTGATGGCGAACCCCGAGGCCGTACGCCTGTTCGGACCGCTCCACACACTGCTCGACGCCTCGCTCACCAACCTGCTGATCGCCGGCACGACCGAGGCCAACGCGGCCCCGTTGCTCGACAGCGAGACGCTGCCCTTCGCGCTCCAGCAGCGCCGCTGGAAGGCCGACGATGTCCGCCTCCGTCCGGCCGGCATGCCCACGTTCCCGGCCGACTTCGTGCTCATCCCGTTCGAGACCGGCGGGCGCCGCAACGCGGTCGTCGTCATCACCGACGCCTCGGACCGCGAGCCGGCACGCGCCCAGCTCGAGTGGCAGGCCACCCACGATCCGCTCACCGGACTGAGCAACCGCGCCATCCTGATCGACCGCCTCGAGCACGCGCTGCTGCTCGCCGCCCGCTCGGGCATGTGGCCGACCCTGCTGTTCCTCGACCTCGATCGGTTCAAGTCGGTCAACGATCAGCTCGGGCACAGCACCGGCGATCGTCTGCTGGTGGAGGCTGCGCAACGCATCAAGCGCTCCGTGCGCGCCGCCGACACCGTCGCCCGCATCGGCGGCGACGAGTTCGTCGTGCTGTGCGAGGCGCTCGAGCGTTCCGACATCGCCTCGCAGGTGGCCGCGCGCATCCTCCACGCGATGGAGGAGCCATTCGACTTCAACGGCGAGGAGGTCCGCATCTCGGCCTCGATCGGCATCACCATCGCCGACTCCAGCATCACTACGGCCGAAGACCTCCTCCGCAACGCCGACCTGGCGATGTACCGGGCCAAGGAGAACGGGCGCAACCGGATCGAGACGTTCGACACCGTCATGCACTCCGAGGTGCGCCGGCGCATCGACATGGAGCGCGCCCTGCGCGAGGCGCTCGACAACGACGAGCTCAGCGTCGTCTACCAACCGATCTTCACCACCGAACACGGCGCGCTCGTCGCGTTCGAGGCGCTCGTGCGGTGGGAGCACTCGCTGTTCGGCAAGCTCAGCCCGCTCGACTTCATCCCCCTCGCCGAGGAGACCGGGCTCATCGCCGCACTCGGCGAGCGCGTGCTCGACATCGCCTGCCGCGATGCAGCGTCGTGGCGCGATGCCGCCGGCTTCGCGATCGGCCTGCACGTCAACGTGTCCGGTCGCCAGGTCAGCGCGTCGAACTTCGTCAGCTTCCTGTCCCGCGTCATGCGGCACCACCACATGGAGCCGCAGACCCTCACCCTCGAGCTGCAGGAGTCCGTGCTGCTCGACAACCCCGAGCGCGCCGTCGCCCGACTGGTCGCGCTGCGCGAGCTCGGGCTGCGGATCGCGATCGACGACTTCGGCGTCGGCTACTCGTCGCTCGCCTACCTGCGCCGCTTCCCGCTCGACGTGCTGAAGGTCGATCGGCAGTTCGTCGCCGGCATCGCCCAGTCACCGCAGGGCCAGCAGGTGCTGCAGGCCATCGTCGACCTCGCGGCCGGGCTCGACTACCGCGTCATCGCCGAGGGCGTCGAGGAGGCCGACGAGCTGGCGTCGCTGTGCAAGCTTGGCTTCCAGTACGCGCAGGGCTACCACCTCGCCGCACCGATGCCGCCCACCGAGGCGCTGCTCCTGGCCGCCGCCAGCCGGATCGCCGACGGTGAGACGCCCCCCAACGTCACCGCCGGCGCCCACCAGCACGCCGACTCCGGCCACCTCTGATCTGAGGTCACACAACCCCGCGATGCAGGGGGCTCGCGCCGTGCGCGAACGGACGTCAGCTGCCGAAGGTGAAGCCGAGGTCTTCGGCGGTGAGCATCGGGAGGAACGGCACGCCGGCGGCCTCCGCCATTGCGCCGCACGTACCGCCGCGGTCGACGATGACGGTGATCAGGATCGGCACCGCACCGAACGAGCGCACGACCTCGACGGCCTCCATCGGCGATGTGCCGCGGGTGACGGTGTCCTCGGTGATGACCACGAGGTCGCCGGGTTCGAGCGCGCCGGCGATCCGGCCGGTGACGCCGTGGTCCTTGGCCTCCTTGCGCACGCTGAAGCTGCGCAGCGAGCGGCCCCGCGCGGCCGCGACGGCGGCGATGCCGTAGGCAACGGGATCGGCGCCCATCGTCAGCCCCCCGATGGCCGCGGCCTCGTCGGGGATCAGTGACAGCGCGACGTCGGCAACGAGCAGGATGCCGTCGGGCCGGCAGGCGGTCTGCTTGGTGTCGAGGAACCAGGTGCTCTTCGCGCCCGACTTCAACGTGAAGTCGCCGCGCTTCACCGAGTGCTGCAGCACGTGATCGCGCAGCGCAGAGCGTGCCGGATCGAGGTCGGGGAGGTCGGGCTGGTCGCTGGGCACGAGCCGAAGCTAGCCGTGCAGCCGCCGGTCGCGCACGAGCACCTCTTGGGCGATCGTGGCGATGTGGGTGCCATCGATCGCGAACACGTGGCCGACCGACAGGCCCCGCGAGCCGACGAAGTTGTGGCAGGAGAAGTCGTGCAGGTGCCAGTCGTCGGCACGGCCCGGGCGGTGGAACCAGATCGTGTGGTCGAGGCTCGCCACGAACAGGGTGTTGTCCTTGTCGAGGTCCGGCTCGCTGCCGATGGGGTGGGCGCGCACCACGGCATCGGTCGGCAGGTCGTCGGACATGTAGGCGAGCATGCACGCGTGCAGCAGCGGGTCGTCGCCGAGCGGGCCGGCGGCCCGCATCCATGCGCCGTAGCGCCCGGTGCCGGTGCGGCCGTCGGCCGTCAAGGCCCTGGCCGGCAGCGTGCGTCGTTCGAAGAGCGTGGTCCACGAGTCGTTGACGACGTCGAGCGGCGCGGGCACACCCACCGGAGCGTCCACCGTCTGCACATCGGCCGAGGGTTCGGGTGCCTGGAACGAGGCCTCGAGGTTCAAGATCGCGCCGGTGGCCTGACGGGCCACGACGCGGCGGGTGCAGAAGCTGCGGCCGTTGCGGATCCGGTCGACTTCGAAACGGACGGGCTCGGCGTGATCGCCGCGACGGATGAAATAGGCACGCAGCGAATGCACGAAGAGATCGCCCTCGACGGTGGCCGCTGCGGCACGCAACGCCTGGGCCACGATCTGCCCGCCGTAGAGCCCGCCCCACGGGTATTGAGGACCTTGACCGACGAAGGTATCGGGACCGTGATCGGCGAGTCGGAACAGCTCGTGCGCATCCATGAGCTCCTCACGGTACGCGAATATCGATCAAAAGCAGTGCGTGCAAATGGACGCCTGATGAATCTAAGCTTTCGACATGGCGAAGCGCGGACCCAAAGGACCCATGACCGACGAGCACAAAGCAGCCCTGGCTGCCGGCCGATCCGAGGGCCGTGCAGTTCGCGAGTATCTCGAGGCGTTGCGCAACAACAAACCCAAGCGTGGCCGCAAGCGCACCCCCGACTCCATCGCCAAACGGCTCGACGCGATCGATGCCGAATTGATCGATGCCGACCCCGTGCACGAGCTGCGCCTCGTGCAGGAGCGCCTCGATCTCACCGCCGAACTGGCGAGCGCCGGCCAAGCGGTGGACCTCACGGCCATCGAGGCCGAGTTCGTCAAGGTGGCCAAGGACTACAGCGAGCGCAACGGCTACAGCTACACCGCCTGGCGCACCATCGGTGTCGAGGCGAGCGTGCTGAAGAAGGCCGGGATCAGCCGCAGCGAAGCCTGATCAGGCGAGCGCGGCGAGGGCATCGAACACCCTCGGCACGTGGTGCAGGCTGCGCTGCACGTCGAACGCCCGATCCAGCACGGCCGGATCGACGGCCACCCGGTCGTCGGCGTCGAGCAGCGCCCGGAAGCTGCGACCCTGGTCCCACGCCTGCATCGCGTTGTCCTGGACGATGCGGTAGGAGTCGTCGCGGCTGAGGCCCGATTGCACGAGCGCGAGCAGCACCGGCTGGCTGAACACCAGACCGTGGCTGGCCTCGAGGTTGGCGATCATCCGCTCCGGGAAGACCTGCAGGCCGGTCAGCAGGCGCCGCATCCGGTGCAGCACGTAGTGGGCGAGCGTGGCCGAATCGGGCAGCACGATGCGCTCGACGGAGCTGTGCGAGATGTCGCGCTCGTGCCACAGCGCGACGTCCTGCATGCCGGCTTGGAGGTTGCCGCGCAGCACTCTCGACAACCCGCTGATCGTCTCCGCCGAGATCGGGTTGCGCTTGTGCGGCATCGCCGACGAACCCTTCTGACCGACCTTGAACCCCTCCTGCACTTCGCGCACTTCAGTCCGTTGGAGGTGGCGCAGTTCGACCGCGATCATTTCCATGGTCGAACCAATCGATGCACATGCATAGAGGAATTCCGCGTGGCGATCTCGAGCGATGACCTGCGTTGCCGGAACGGGAGTGAGACCGAGCTGCTCTCCCACGAACTGCTCGATCGCAGGATCGATGTTCGAATACGTGCCGACGGCTCCACTGAGCTTGCACACCGCAACAGTTTCCTTCGCAGCGCGCAGTCTTTGCCGATCTCGGCCGATCTGCAGCGCCCACAATGCGACCTTCATGCCGAACGTCGTCGGTTCGGCATGCACGCCATGAGTACGTCCGATCATCACCGTGTCGCGGTGGGTCTCGGCCAGGGTTCGGACGACCTCGATCAGTTGCGTCGACGCATCGATCAGCAGATCGCAGGCGTCGCGCAGCATCCAGCACCACGCCGTGTCGACCACGTCGCTGCTCGTCAGGCCGTAGTGGATCCACGAGCCGGCCGGCGCACCGATGGCCCCCTGCACGACGTCGACGAACGCGGCGACGTCGTGATCGGTGACGGCCTCACGGTCGAGCACGGCCTGCACGAACGCATCGTCCACGTGCGGAGCGCGCTCGCGGCACGTGACGGCGTCGGCCGCCGGCACCAGGCCGAGCGTGGCATGCGCGTCGGTGGCGAGCAGCTCGATCTCCAGCCAGCGGCGGAACCGCTCGACATCACTGAAGACCGCGGTCATCTCCGGGAGCGAGTAGCGCGGGATCATCGCGTGCCCACCAGTTCGGCGTCGTCGGACGGGCGCTCCCAGAGCAGGTAGTCGTCGCGTTCGGCGCCGACGCCCACGATGCGGATCGGGATGCCGATCTCGGTCTCGACCAGGCGCAGGAAGTCCTGTGCCGCAGCGGGCAGATCGCCCGGCTCGCGGATGTCGGCCAGCGAGCAGTTCCAGCCCGGCAGCGTGGAGTAGATCGGCTCCACGTCGGCCAGCAGCGACATCCGGTCCGGGTAGTTGTCGAGCACCGTGCCGCCGACGCGGTAACCGGTGCAGACCTTGACCTCGGCGAAGGTGTCGAACACGTCGAGCTTGGTGAGCGCGATCTCGGTCAGCGAGTTGAGCCGCACCGCCTGGCGGAGCATCACGCAGTCGATCCAGCCCGGCCGGCGACGACGACCGGTGACCGTGCCGAACTCGCGGCCGATGTCGACCAGCGTGTCGCCGAGCGCGTCGGTGAGCTCGGTGGGGAACGGGCCGGCGCCGACGCGGGTCGTGTACGCCTTGGTGATGCCGACGATGCGCTGGATGTCGCGCGGTCCGAGCCCGGTGCCGACGCATGCCCCGCCGGCGGTGGGGTTGCTCGAGGTGACGAACGGATAGGTGCCGTGGTCGAGATCGAGGAACGTCGCCTGCGCGCCCTCGAGCAGCAGCTGGTGACCCGCCGCCAGCGCGTCGTGGAGCGCGCTGACCGTGTCGCGCACGTACGGCGCGAGACGGGCGGCGAGCGTCGAGAACTGCTCGACGATCGCGTCGACGTCGAGCTCGGCGGCCTCCACCGCGCGCAGCGCTTTGGCCTCGCTCGTGGCCCGCTCGCGCACCGTCGCCGCGAACGTGACCGGATCGAGCACGTCGCCGGCACGGATTCCGATGCGGTTCGACTTGTCGGCGTACGCCGGCCCGATGCCCTTGAGCGTGGTGCCGATCTTCGCATCGCCGCGGCTCGTCTCGGCGAACGCGTCCCAGGCCTGGTGCCACGGGAAGATGAGGTGGGCGTGGCTGCTGACGAGCAGCCGCTCGCACGAGATGCCACGCCGCTCGAGCGTGTCGATCTCGTTGAACAGCGTGATCATGTCGACCACCACGCCGTTGGCGATGACGGGCACGACGTGGTCGTAGAGGATGCCGCTCGGGATCAGTTGCAGCGCGTACCGCTCGTCGCCCACCACCACGGTGTGCCCGGCGTTGTGGCCGCCCTGGTACCGCACGACGTAGCCGTGCTCCTTGGACAGCAGGTCGATGACCTTGGCCTTGCCCTCATCGCCCCATTGGGCTCCAACTACGACGGTGACAGGCATGCACGCTCCAAAGCGATGGGGAACGTGACGTGATCCTAGCCCGTGGCAGCACCGGCCAGGTGCCCCACGGCCTGCATGCGGATACCGTTTCCGCCCATGTCCGTGCTCCGCCGAATGACCTGGTCCGACATGACGGAGGCCGAGCGCGAAACCCTGTGCCACCGCGGTCTCGACGACATCTTCGATCCCGCGCTGCGCGCCTCGATCGGGCGGATCATCGACGACGTCCGCGACCATGGCGACGAGGCCGTTTGCCGCGCCCTGCGCGACCACGACGGCATCACGATCGAGCCGAGCGGGTTGCGGGTGAGCGCGGAGGAGATGGACGCCGCCTCGGTGTCGAGCGAGGTCGATGACGCGCTCGACGATGCCATCACCAACCTGCGCACGTTCAACAACGCCGTGCGCGAGCACGCGGCCGACTGGTGGTTGGAGAGCACGCCTGGGCTGTTCGTCGGCGAGAAGATCACGCCCATCGCCAGCGCCGGGCTGTTCGTGCCGAGCGGCAAGGCGAGCTACCCGTCGGTGGCCTACCAGATCGCCGTCCCGGCCGTCGTGGCCGGCGTTCCCCAGCTCGCGCTCGTCGTGCCGCCGGTGCCCGGCGGCAGCGGCGAGGTCGACCCCGCGGTGCTCGTGGTGTGCCGCAAGCTCGGCATCGACGACGTGTTCCGCGTCAACGGTCCGGCCGGTGTGGCGGCACTCGGCTTCGGCACGGAGTCCATCCCGAAGGTCCGCAAGGTCGTCGGCCCCGGCTCGCCGGCCGTCACGTGCGCGCAGGTCGAGATGCAGCGCCACGGCGTGGCGACGATGATGCTGCTCGGCCCCACCGAGAGCGTCGTCATCGCCGACGAGGGCGCTGACGTGATGCGACTCGCGGCCGATCTGCTGATCGAGGCCGAGCACGGCACCGACACCTCCGTCGTGCTGGTGACGACGTCGGCCGCACTGGCCGACGCGACCGACGTCGAGCTCGAGCGCCAGCTGCAGGATCTCCCCGACGTGCGGGCCGCTGCGGCGCGCGCTGCGCTGGGGCAGAACGGCGGGTGCGTGTTCGTCGGTTCGCTCGCCGAGGCGGCCGGTGTCGTCAACCGGTACGCGCCCGAGCACCTCCAGCTCGCGGTGGAGGATCCCGATGCGCTGCTCGGTCTGCTCACCGAGGCGGGCGAGATCCTGCTCGGCCAGGACACGCCCTTCAGCGCGGCGAACTACCTCATCGGCTGCCCGGCCTCGCTCCCGACGAGCGGGTTCGCGCACGTGTCGTCCGGCATCACGGTGGAGGCGTTCCTGAAGCGCACGGCCGTCGCCCGCTCCGACGCGGCGGCGCTGAGGTCGATGAGCCCGGCCATCATCGCCCTCGCCGATCACGAGGGCTTCGCGGCCCACGGCAACGCGCTCCGCCGGCGCCACGGCTGACGTCGGCACGACACCAGGAGGCGACGCCAGCACCGCTGGGGCGGCCGAGTTCGTTCAGGGATCGTCAGGGTCGCGGGTCGAGTCAGCCACCTGGACGTCGGCACACCGTACGATCGGGGGACCATGAACTCGCTGCTGCTGGTCGAAGACGACGATCGCATCAGCCAGCCGCTGGTTCGCATGCTCCAGGCCGAGGGGTTCACGGTGCAGCACGTCGAGGGTGGCGAGGCCGCGCTCGCCGCGGCGAAGGCATCGACGCCCGATCTCGTGCTGCTCGACCTCAGCCTGCCCGACATCGACGGGCTCGACGTGTGCCGACGCCTGCGCCTGACGCACCCGGCGCTGCCCATCGTCATGCTCACCGCCCGCGACGAAGAGGTCGACATGGTGGTTGGCCTCGATGCCGGCGCCGACGACTACATCACCAAGCCGTTCCGCGTCGCCGAGCTGACCGCCCGGATCCGCACGCGGCTGCGGGCCAGCGCGGTCGGCACCACGAACACCGAGGCCGACGTGTTCGGCTCGCTCCGCATCGATCGCGCAGCCCGCCGGGCATGGGTGCACGACGACGAGCTCGCGCTCGCGCCGAAGGAGTTCGACCTCCTCGTGCTGCTGAGCACCCACCACGGCGAGACGTTGCGTCGAGAGATGATCATGTCGGAGGTGTGGGACGAGAACTGGTGGGGCTCGACGCGCACGCTCGACACCCACGTCGCCTCGCTGCGCCGCAAGCTCGGCGACACCAGCGACACGCCGGAGCGCATCATCACGGTGCGCGGCATCGGCTTCCGCTACGAAGCGGGCTGACCGACCGTGCGCCGGCGCCTGGTCCGCAACACGATCCTGGTCACCGTCATGGTGCTGGTCGTGCTCGCCACGCCGGTGGTGCTCCTGCTCCGACGGGCCACCGAGGACGAGCTGCGCAGCCGCCTCGTCGCCCAGGCCACCACGATCAGCACGAACCTCGGCGATCGGCTCGGCACCGAGGCCTTCGCCCCGACCGCCGCCGAGCTCATCGGCCTGGTGCCCGAGGGCGACCGGATCGAGGTGCGCTCGGCAACCGGCGTCGTGATCGCGTCGTACGGTCCGGTGATCCGCGATGGCTTCACGGCCGAGTCCTCGGGACCCGATCACTCGACGATCGAGGTCGCGACGAGCGGGAGCGATCTCCGCCGTCGCTTCGCCAGCGAGCTCGTGCTGCTCGGCGTGCTCGCGGCCGGCGGCGTGTTGCTGGCCGCGGTGCTCGCCGCCATCTTCGGCGCGCGCGTGTCGCGGCCGCTCGAGCAGCTCGCCGCGTCGGCGGCCCGGCTCGGCGCCGGCGACTTCAGCGCCGCGCTGCCGCCGGCGTCGGGCATCCGCGAGATCGACGACATCCGCTCCACGCTGTCCACCAGCGCGAGCCGGCTCGACAAGACGCTCAGCTCCGAGCGCAGCTTCACCGGCGACGCCACCCATCAGCTGCGCACAGGGCTGACGGGCATCGCGTTGCAGTTGCAACTGTTGGCCACCCACGACGACGAAGCGGTGCGATCCGACGCGAACCACGCCCTCGCCCAGACCGACCGGCTCACCACGACGCTCGACGCGCTGCTCGACCTCGCCCGCGGCGGACGTGGCAGCCAGCGGGTGACGGTCCAGCTCCACGAGATCGCGCTCGAGCACCGAGGCGACTGGCTCCATCGCTACCAGCTCGCCCGCCGCGGGCTGCTCTGCCACGGCATCGGCAGCTCCGTGCTGGCGACGCCCGGGTTCATCGGCCAGATCATCGACATCCTCCTCGACAACGCGCTCCGCCACGGCCGCGGCGACGTGCGCATCGACGTGTCCGACCGCCAGATGCGGGTGACCGACGAGGGCGTCATCAGCGAGCGCGCCGCAGAGGGCCTGTTCAGCGGCTCCGACGACCCCGCCGCGCCGCACGGGCGTGGGCTCGCGCTCGCCCGCCGGCTCGCCCAGGCCGACGGTGGCGGGCTCGAGCTGATCAGCCGCGCCCCGACGGTGTTCGTGCTGACCCTCCCGGCGGCCCACGCCGGGTCGGCCGAGCGCGCCGACGGTGCGTAGGCAGAGCCCCTGTCCAGCCGAATCGCGTGTCCAGATGGTCCGTCCCTGACCATCTGAGGACGCGACCGGCAGCTACTCTGGGATCATGAGGCGACACTTTTCTCGATTCTGCGCGGGCCTGATCGCGTTGACAGCCCTGCCGATCGCCACCGGTCTGGCAACGAACGCGATCCCTGCACAGGCTGCCGCCGGCTCGCCCTCGGCGTTCACGGCGCTCCCCACGCCGGTGCGGTTGGCCGACACGCGCAGCACCGGCGCCTTCGGCGTCGGCATCACCCTGCCCGTCGCCGTCACCTCGGTGGCCGGCGATGCCCGCCTCCCCGCCGCCGGCTCGATCACGGCAGCCGTCCTCAACGTCACCGTCGTCGGTCCCGCCCAGGTCGGCTACTGGACGATCTTCCCGCACGGCGGCACCGTGCCGACGGCATCGAACATCAACGTCGATCCCGTGGCCACGTTCTCCGGGAACGACCTCGCGCTGCCCAACCTCGTCACCGTCCCGGTCACGGCGAACGGCCTCGTCGACGTGTACTCCTCCAACGGGGGCAACGTCATCGTCGACATGCTCGGCTACTACGCCCCGGCCGCCGCAGCGACGGCCGGCCGCTTCATCCCGCTCACCGCGCCGAGCCGGATGACCGACACCCGCACCACCAACACCCCGCTCGCCGCCGGCGAGACCCGCGACTTCACCGCACCGGGCGCGGCCGGTTCGTCGGCCGTTGCGCTCAACGTGACGGTCATCGGCAACGCCCCCGGCTACTGGCAGGTCTTCCCCACGGGCACCACCCCGCCGTCGTCGTCGAACCTGAACACGATGGTCGGCGGTCAGGCGACCGCCAACCAGGTCATCGTGCCGGTCGACGCATCGGGCACCTTCTCGGTGTTCGCCTCCTCCGGTGGCCAGGTGATCATCGACGTCGTCGGCACCTTCACCGGCTCGACCGCACCGTCGTCCACGGTCGGGCTGTTCGTCCCCCTCGACACGCCGACCCGCTTCCTCGACACCCGCACCGCCAACCTCGATCCGCTCGGCGCGAGCAAGCGTCTGCTCAGCGGATGGGACGTCGAGGTGCCGGTCACCTCGAACCCGGCGATCAACCGCACCGACGTCTCCGCCGTCGTGATGAACCTCACGGTCACCGACACGTTCGGCGCCGGCTACGTCAGCGTCACGCCCGCCGGTTCGAACGATCCCGCGGCGAACGCACGCAGCACGTCGAACATCAACATCTCGCACATCGCCCAGACGTTGGCCAACCATGCCATCGTGCCGGTGTCGACGCGCGGCTTCGACGTCTTCACCCAGACCCCGCTGCACGCGATCGCCGACATCAGCGGCTTCTACCTCGGGACGCCGAGCGCACCGGCCTTCGGCCTCGCCAACAACGTCGACCCGACGCCGGCCGGCTGCCTCAGCTTCACCAGCGAGGTCGTCCAGAGCGCTCAGCAGGGCAACGTCAGCGGCAACATCGCGA
The DNA here is from genome assembly GCA_025463305.1 of Ilumatobacteraceae bacterium. Next base: position 6,489 of record JAOBWK010000088.1, on the reverse strand, counting down.
TCGCCCAGCAGCGCCTGATCGATCTCGGCTTCTGGCTCGGCGGCGCCGACGGCACCTACGGCCTCACCACCCAGCAGTCGGTGATGGCCTACCAGAAGTGGAACGGCCTGTCGCCGAGCGGCAAGATCGACACGGCCACCGCGCAGCGGCTGAGCTTCCCGAACTGCCGCCCGACCACCAAGTACACCGGTGATCTGCTCGAGGTCGACAAGGGCAAGCAGCTGGCGATCTTCATCAGCGGCGGCAAGGTGCAGTACACGATCAACACCTCCACCGGTGGTGGCTACTTCTACGAGGCCGTCGACGAGAACAACGGCAACCGGATCACCGGCACCGCGATCACGCCCGACGGCACGTTCCACATCTACCGCGTCGCCGACCAGGCCGCGTACCACGGCTCGCTCGGCACGCTGTACCGCCCGCGGTTCATCGTCGGCGGCGTCGCCATGCACGGCTACCCGAGCGTGCCGAACTACCCGGCCTCACACGGCTGCGTGCGCGTCACCAACGCCTGGATGGATCAGGTCTGGGCGCAGAACCTGCTCCCCATCGGCAAGACCGTCATCATCCACGACTGATCGTTGCGCCGGCTGTGAGGCCGGCGGGTCAGAGGCCGCGCTTGCTCGCGGTGAAGGCGGCGACGTCGTCGGGAGCGCCTTCGATCACCACGCGGGCGAGGTCGGGCGAGCGGCCGAAGCCGATCAGCGCGATCTCACCGGGCAGGCCGACCAGGGTCACCCCAGGGTCGCCCTTCTTGGCGACGATGTCATCGCGGCCGGCGCTGCGCAGCACCACGCCGGCCGGCGAGTGACGGAAGAACATCTTCGAGCCGAGCTTCATCGACTTCCACAGCGCGTCGTCGCGACCACCCGCGTCGGGGCGCGGCTCCCAGTCCGGCTGAGCGCGGCGGACGTCTTCGTGGTGGATGAAGAACTCGAACAGGTTGGCCTGATCACCCACCACCGGCCAGCCGAGCGGTGACCAGATCGGCGGGCCCTCGCGGAACTTCTCGACGAGCGCCGGGTACGGCTCGGCAGCGACGTCGGCCATCACCTTCTCGGTGCGCTTGGCGAGCGCCGGCACGAGGATGCCACCGGCCGCATCGGGGCGCCGCTCGCGCACGATGAGGTGGGCGGCGAGGTCGCGGGTGGTCCAATCGCCGCACAGCGTCGGCTGGTCGGGGCCGAGCTCGTCGAACAGGTCGGACAACTGGGCTCGCTCGTCGGCGGTCACGCTCATGAGGGAGTATGCCCTGGCCCGGGCCTGCTCAGACGGCGGCCATCGCCCGCTGGACGGTGATGACACCGTCGCGGGCATCGACCACGATCGCGTCGCCCTCGCTGATGCCACCCTCGAGGATGAGCGTGGCGGCGCGGTCGCTGATCTCGCGCTGGATGACCCGCTTCAGCGGACGCGCGCCGAACGCCGGATCGAAGCCCTCGTGGGCGAGCAGGTGCATCGCCTCGTCGGTGACGTCGAGCGTCATCCGCCGACCCGCGAGGCGACCGCGCAGCGACTGCAGCTGGATCGTGACGATGCGCGAGATGTCGGCTTCGGTGAGCGGACGGAAGCGGATGATGTCGTCGACCCGGTTGATGAACTCCGGCTTGAAGAACGAGCTGGGGTCACCCGGCAGGTTGCTGGTCATGATCAGCACGACGTTGGTGAAGTTGACCGTGCGGCCCTGGCCGTCGGTGAGCCTGCCGTCGTCGAGCACCTGCAGCAGCACGTTGAACACGTCGGGGTGGGCCTTCTCGATCTCGTCGAGCAGGATCACGCTGTACGGCCGGCGACGCACCGCTTCGGTGAGCTGGCCGCCCTCGTCGTACCCGACGTAGCCGGGAGGCGCACCGATGAGGCGGGTCACGGAGAACTTCTCCATGTACTCGCCCATGTCGATGCGGACCATCGCCTTCTCGTCGTCGAACAGGTATTGGGCGAGCGTGCGGGCGAGCTCGGTCTTGCCGACGCCGGTGGGCCCGAGGAACATGAACGAGCCGATCGGCCGGTTGGGATCGCTCAGCCCGGCGCGGCTGCGCCGGATGGCGTTGGCGACCGCGGTGACCGCGTCGTCCTGGCCGATGACGCGCTCGTGGAGGTGGTCCTCGAGGTGGACGAGCTTGGCGACCTCGCCCTCCATCAGCCGGGTGACGGGCACGCCCGTCCACTTGCTGACGACCTCGGCGATGTCCTCGGCGTCGACCTCCTCCTTCAGCATCCGGTTGCCGCTCTGCAGCGAATCGAGGTGCTGGGTGGCGTCGTCGATGCGGCGCTCGAGCTCGGGGATGCGGCCGTAGCGGATCTCCGCGGCGAGGTTCAGATCGCTCTCGCGCTCGACCTGGGTGCGCAGCTGCTCGAGCTCCTCCTTGAGGGTGCGGATGGCCGTGATGGCGTCCTTCTCCGCCTCCCAGTGGCCCTTCATGATGGCGCTCTGCGCGTTGAGCGAGGCGAGCTCGTCCTCCAGCGTGGCCAGCCGCTCGATCGACGCGAGGTCGGTCTCCTTGCTCAGCGCGACCTGCTCGATCTCGAGCTGCAGGATGCGCCGCTGGACGACGTCGATCTCGGTGGGCATCGAGTCGATCTCGATGCGCAGCTTGCTCGCGGCCTCGTCGACGAGGTCGATGGCCTTGTCGGGCAGGAAGCGGTTGGTGAGGTAGCGGTTGCTGAGCACGGCCGCGCTGACGAGCGCGTTGTCCTGGATGCGCACGCCGTGGTGGACCTCGTAGCGCTCCTTCAGCCCGCGCAGGATGGCAACCGTGTCCTCGACCGACGGCTCGCCGACGAAGACCTGCTGGAAGCGGCGCTCGAGCGCGGAGTCCTTCTCGATGTACTTGCGGTACTCGTCGAGCGTGGTGGCGCCGATCATGTGCAACTCGCCGCGGGCGAGCATCGGCTTGATCATGTTGCCGGCGTCCATCGCGCCCTCGGCCGCGCCCGCGCCGACGATGGTGTGGATCTCGTCGATGAACGTGATGACCTCGCCGTCGGAGTCCATGATCTCCTTGAGCACGGCCTTCAGCCGCTCCTCGAACTCGCCGCGGAACTTCGCTCCGGCGAGCATCGAGCCGATGTCGAGGCTGATCAGCCGCTTGCCCTTGAGGCCCTCGGGCACGTCGCCGTCGGCGATGCGCCGGGCGAGGCCTTCGACGATCGCGGTCTTGCCGACGCCCGGCTCGCCGATCAGCACCGGGTTGTTCTTGGTGCGCCGGCTGAGCACCTGGATGACGCGGCGGATCTCCTCGTCGCGGCCGACGACCGGATCGATCTTGCCGTCCCGGGCCCGCGCGGTGAGGTCCTGGCCGTACTTCTCCAGCGCCTGGAACTGCTCTTCTGGGTTCTGGCTGTTGACGCGATGGCTGCCGCGGACCTGCTGCAGCGCACGCAGCACCTCTTCGCTGCCGATGCCCAGACGGGCGTTCATCGCCAGCAGCAAGTGCTCGACTGAGAGGAAGTCGTCCTTGAGGTCCTTGCGGTAGGTCTCGGCGTTCTCGGCGACGTTGTTCAGCTCGCGGCTCATCCGCGGCTCGTTGCCACCGACGGCGCGCGGCAGCTTCGCCACGGCCTCCTCGGCCTTGTTGCGCACCATCAGCGGGGCGAGGCCGAGGGCCTGCAGCACGGGGCCGACGATGGTGCCGTCCTGGCTCATCAACGCGACCATCACGTGGTCGGGCGTGAGCTCGGGGTTCGAGTTGGCCTTGGCCTGGTCGATGGCCGCAGCGAAAGCCTCTTGGGTCTTGTGAGTCCACTTCTTGGGGTCGAACGCCATGCAGACATGGTATCGCTCAACAACAAAGTTGATACGACTCGTATCAACTTTGTCCCCTGAGCTCCGGTCACCACCGACGGGTCAGCATTGTCACAGCCCGTCGGTACCTTGGAGGGGTGCGGCGCCGTGATCAACCTCCTCGGACGCTGCAGCTGACCTGGCGCAACCACAACCTGCACCTGTGGGCCATCGCCGCCGACGACGGTTCGGTGGCACCCACCCACGAGCTGCTCCGCCTCACCGACCAGCAGACCGACTCCCACCTCTCGATCATCTCCTCGCCGGGCCGGATGACCGTGGTGTTGCCGGCTCCCTTCGGCTCGACCCCGATCTCGACGCTGCGCATCCCGCTCGCCCAGCTGACCGTGTTCTCCGCGGATCCGGGTTCTGCCGACGGCTCGGCCACGGTCGACTGGTTCGTCGCACTCGCCACGCTGGCGCGCTCGTGCATCGCGGCCGGACGGCTGCGGCCCACGCTGTTGATCGACGGCGCGATCCACCACTCCCGCTGGCAGCCCGTGGTCGACGACGCGTTGGCCGGCCAGCTCGCCGCGCTCCACGCGGCGATGCCACCGGCGTGCGGGGTCGACGACATCCGCACCGTGTTCGAGCTGATCCTCGACGCCTTGGCGCGCAAGACGCTGAGCCGGGCCGCGTGGCGGCCGCCGCAGCCGCGCAACGGGCGCGGCACCGATTACCGCGCCGCGCAGTCCGCGCTCCGCGCGCTCGGCTCGGACTCCGGCAACGTGCTCTACCGGAACGACGATCTCGCCGCGCTCGCCGATCTGCAGCGCACGTTCAACCGTGAGATCGAGCGGGCCAGCGGGATGGCGGTGCTGGCCGCGCAGCTCCGGCTCGCGCTGCCCGACACGTTCGACGATCCGTGGCGGATCTCGCTCGAGCTCGTCGACGTCGATCAGCCGGATCACTGGTGCACTGCCGCCGACGTGCGCGACAGCACGCCGCTCGCGCTCGATCTGGCGCGCACGGCCGAGCACCTACCCCGGCTCGGCGAGCGCCTCGCCACCGCCGGCGCGATGATCGACGGTCGGCTCGTGCCAACGCTGGCGCCGGACCTCGCCACCGCGCTGCAGGGCTTCGGCCACGACACCGGGCACGTCGCCGAGCTCACCCTCGACGAGGTCGAGGCCTTCCTGGTCGCCGCGCCCGACGTGCTCAGCACCCTCGACATCCGCCTGCTCGGCCCCGAGCAGCTGGTGCGCGCGAAGACAGGTGTGCGCGCCGCGGCCACCCCCCAACCGGGCGGCGGGGCGGGTGGCCGGTTCTCCGCCGGCGCGCTCGTGCAGTGGGACGCCACGATCGACGACTCACCGGTCGATGACGCGCAGCTCGAACGGGCGGCGCTCGCCGGTTCCTCGCTCGTGCACGTCAACGGGCGCTGGGTGCGGCTCGACACCAAGCAGGTGCGTGGCACGCTCGAGCGGCTGCAGAAGCACCGCACCGATCACGCCGAGCTCGACGTCGCTGCGCTGATGAAGCTCGCGGCCGATGCGGTCATCGCCGACGCGCCGGGCAACGCCAGCGACACCGTGCAGGTCAAGGGCGAGGGCTGGATCGGCGATCTGCTGGCCGGCCTGCCCGACGAGCAGCTGATCGAGATGCGCGAACCCGACAACTTCGTCGGCGAGCTGCGCCACTACCAGCGCCGTGGGTTGAGCTGGATGGCCTTCCTCAGCCGGCTCGGGCTCGGCGGATGCCTGGCCGACGACATGGGCCTCGGCAAGACCGCCACCACGCTCGCCCACCTGTCCACCCGGCCCGGGCCGCACCTCGTCGTCTGCCCGCTGAGCGTCGTGCACAACTGGTACGCCGAGTCGGCCCGGTTCACGCCGCACCTGCAGGTCGCCATCCACCACGGCAACGAGCGCGCTCGCGGCCTCGATGCCGTGGATCAGCTGGTGCCGTCCGACATCGTCGTCACCACGTACGGCACGTTGTCGCGCGACATCGACTCGCTGGCCGACGTCCGCTGGGGCACCCTCGTGCTCGACGAAGCGCAGAACGTGAAGAACCACCTCACGCGTGCGGCGAAGGCGATCCGCCTGATCACCGCCGATCAGAAGCTGGCGCTCACCGGCACGCCCGTCGAGAACAACCTCGGTGAGCTGTGGTCGATCCTCGACGCGGTCAACCCCGGCCTCTACGGCAGCGCGCACCAGTTCAACGAGCGCTTCGCCAAGCCGATCCAGCGCAACGGCGACGAGACCGCGACGGCCGCGCTGCGCGCCCTCACCCAGCCCTTCATCTTGCGCCGCACCAAGGCCGACAAGACGCTGCTGCCCGAGCTGCCCGACAAGATCGAGCAGATCGCGTGGGCCACCCTCACCAAGGAGCAAGCGGCGATGTACCAGGCCGTCGTCGATCAGCTGCTGGCCGACGCACAAGCCGAGACCGGCATGCGCCGGCGTGGGCTCGTCCTCGCCGCGCTGACTCGGCTCAAGCAGATCTGCAACCATCCAGCACATGCGGCCGGCGACGGATCGCGCATCGCCGGCCGGTCGGGGAAGCTGACCCGCTTCGACGAGATCGTCGACGACATGCTCGAGCTCGGCGAACGCGGCCTCGTCTTCACCCAGTTCCGGGAGATGGGCCTGCTGCTGCAACGTCACCTCGGCGAGCGTCTGCAGATGGAAGCATCGTTCCTCCACGGCGGCGTATCGCGCACCGGACGCGACACCATGGTTCGACGCTTCCAGGCGGGC
>JAOBWK010000080.1 GCA_025463305.1 Ilumatobacteraceae bacterium | reverse complement strand
ATCCGCACCGCCCGCTCACGCAGCTCGACCGGATACTTCTGCGGGCTCCGCCGCGCACCACTGGTTGCCATGAATCCATCCTCGTTTCCAAGGTAAGGAGACTCCGCGGATCCCAGGCCGATTCAGTAGTGCCGAGAGGGCATTGCTCACGCAACGAGACACGATCGGAGCCGCCGCCGGGGACGTTGCCGCCCTTTGGGCGGGTGCGGTGGGTGCGTCGTTGCTCCCTTGCCTGTCAAGCCCGCTCGCAAGCTCGGGGCCGAGCCCTTCGGGTTGACAGGCGGTCGCTGCCGACGCCGCCCGTACGGGCGAACCCGGCCGCACCGGTCGGGGAGGTGGAGGGGGAGCGTCATCCTTGGGGAAGGCCGGGGCTCCCCCTCCACCGCACCACGTGCAAGGAGAATCGGCATGCCTGACGCAGCCCACCGCCCCGACCATCTGATCGTGATCGCCGACCACATCCCCGGCCCACACATCACCGACAGCGAAGACATCTTCTGGTGGCTCCCGATCATCGGACCCGGCGCGAGCTTCCTCGCCTACGTCCTCGCGCGACACGCCCGCCACGCCGATACCACCTGGCAGATCGACGACCTCGCCCGCACCGTCGGCCTCGGCGGCAGCCACTCCAACCTGTGGCAACGCCTCGACCGCCTTGAGCGCTTCGAACTTCTCACGTTCGTCTCGACCGACGTCGCCACGATCCGGATCGAGCTCCCAGCACTCCGAGACGGCCACCTGACGCGCCTACCCCTGTCGCTCGCTACGGCTTACCGAGATCTGATCAACGCAGCCTGACTGCCGCAAACCCTCACGACCCGGCGAGCCGGTGTGCCGGCTCGCCATCGTCGGTGTGTTGGACGTTGCCCGCCTTCGGCGGGGTGCAGTGCGTGCCCGCCGCCGCAGTCGCTGTCAAGCCCGCTCGCAAGCTCGGGGCCAAGCCCTCCGGGTTGACAGCGACTGCTCACGGCGGCGGGCCACACGCCCGTAGGGCGAAGCCCATCTCGTCAAGGAGCAATGTCATGCAGGCCAACGATCTCTTCGCCCAGATCACCGAACAACTCATCGCCGACATCGAAACCGGCGCCACCAAGTCCTGGCGGATGCCATGGCACACACTCGCCGACGTCGGCACACCCACCAACGTCGACTGCCGCCCCTACCGCGGCATCAACTCACTCTGGCTCCCAATGGTCGCCACAGCCCACGACTGGACCTCCGGGGTGTGGGCCACCTACCGCAGCTGGCAACGCCACAACGCCCAAGTCCGCCGCGGCGCCAAAGCCACTCAAGTCATCCTCTGGAAGACCATGACCCCGACCGACAACGACGCCGAAACAAACGACGACGGCAAGGGTCCACGCCGCCGGCTGATCGCCCGCGCCTACAGCGTGTTCGCCGCCGAGCAGGTCGACGGAGCCGACGAGATCCTCGCCCGCCGAGCCGCTCACCTCGCCGACCGTGACACACCAGATCGGATCGATGCGGCCGACGCCTATTTCGCTGCGGTCGGTGCAACGGTGATCGAGGGCGGCAATCGCGCCTACTTCCAGCCGTCGACCGACACCATCCACGTCCCGACCCTCGCCCAGTTCGACACCGCCGCACACCACGCCGCAACAAAGGCCCACGAACACATCCACTGGACCGGGACCACCGAGCGACTCGCCCGCGACCTGACCGGCCGATTCGGCAGCGACAGCTACGCCGCCGAGGAACTCGTCGCCGAGCTCGGCGCGGCGATGTGGTGCGCCCAGATGAACCTGTCCACGGTCACCCGCGAAGACCACGCCTCCTACCTCGCCGGGTGGCTGCGAGTCCTGCGTACCGACGCCCGAGCACTCGTCACCGTCGCGAGCCGAGCACAAGCCGCCGTCGACTACCTCGACACCGTCGCCGGACACGCAACCAACGACGCGACCGCCGACGATGAGCCGGAGGTCGCAGCATGAACCGGCCGCCGTATCGCCGAGTCGACGACATCGCCGCCTACAACTTCTGGGCCGAGCTCTACTGCCCGACCTGTGTCATCGAAGCAATGATCGCCGCCGGGATCGCCGCGCCGGCCGCTCGACACATGCCGATCGAAGACGCGCTCGATCAATGCGCCGAAGCCCTCGGCATCGACCGCGCCGACGAACACAGCTTCGACACTCACGAGTTCCCCAAGGACGTCTTCGTCGATCAGGTCTACGAAGACGACCGATGCGGAGGTTGCCGGCAGCCGTTCTGAACGTCCATTCCCCTGGTCCGTGCTCCACGACGCTCGGCGTCGTGGAGCACTCGCGCGCCCGGACGGATGTCGGCGGCGAGTGTGTCGTCGGTGAGCACACTCACGTCGACGGGCAGCGAGTGAGTGGGTTCTTGCACAGAGTATTACCCGTTGGGTGCACGTCCCGTCCCGGTGTTTGGGCAGTGCTGTCGATCGCGAAGCTCCGTGTCGGGCAGGAGGCCTACCACCTGTCCGGCGTCGCCGAGTCCTTGGACGCGTACTACACCGGCGCTGGCGAAGCCGACGGTGCCTGGGTCGGTGGCGGAGCAGCCCGCCTCGGACTCGAAGGTTTGGTGACTGCCGATGATCTTCGCGCTGTGCTCGCCGGTCTGGCACCCGGCCGGGGCGGGTTCACGCCGAACGGGACGGAGCCACGGTCGCATCCGCGGCGGGTACCGGGCTTCGACCTCACCTTCAAGGCCCCGAAGTCAGCGAGCGTTCTGTATGCGGTGTCCGACGATCCACGTGTCCAGGGCGCGGTGATCGAGGCCGGTGAGCGGGCGATGCGGGCCGCTGTCGGCTGGCTGGAACGTGAAGCGATCCAGGTGCAGCGCGGTTCGCACAACCAGGCGTGGCTCGCCACCCAGGAAAACCCGTCACAGGTCGGCCCGCGACGGCTGCCGACGTCGGGTGTGGTGGCGGCTTCGTTCCGGCATCGCACCTCCCGGGCGAGTGACCCGCTGCTGCACTGGCACGTCCTGGTCGCGAACCTGGTCGAGGGCGAGGACGGGAAGTGGTCCGCGTTCGCGCACCCCGACCTCTACCGCCACGCCCGAGCTGCGGGCGAGGTGTTCCAGGCCGTCTACCGCGACGAACTCACGGCCTCGCTCGGCGTCGAGTGGCGACCCGGTCGGCACGTCCCCGAGATCGCCGGGATCCCCCAGTCCTTGTTGGACGGTTTCTCCAAGCGGAGTCACGAGATCGACGCCTGGCTCGCTGCGACCGGGACACCGAACGACGCGGCCGGCCGCCAAGAGGCCGTGCTCGCGACTCGCCGGAACAAGCCAGAAATGGAAGGTCAACGCTTCGATGACGCCTGGAAAATCGAAGCCATCACCCTCGGCTGGGGACCGGACCAGGCCGAACACCTCATCACTCAGTGCAGACCACACGTCGAGCGCGACCTCGACGAGGTGTGGCGCCTCGAACATCACGGCATCGATGACGCCGGACAGATCGAGGTCTTCGAGCGGGTCGTCGACGCGGACGAATGGATCGCCGATCTGCTCCGCGCCGACCTCACCCACGACCGGACCACGTTCACCACCGCAGACCTCACCCGCGCCATCGCTGCCCGCCAAGGCGCTGGAGCCTCGATCACGACGATCGAACGGATCACAGCTCGCGTGTTGGCGTCGGATCAGGTTATCGCCGTGCACGACACTGATCCGTCGACAGGGTTGTGGACGAGCAGGGAGATGCTCGACACCGAACACCGATATGTCGAGCTCCTCACGGGACAATGCGCCACCGCTGGCGTCGCTCCAGCGTCGATCGATCAGGCCGTCAGCGCGATCGGAAGCCTGGGGGTCGATCAGGAACGAGCGGTGCGCCAGATCTGCGAGTCCGACGCGTCCGTGTCGGTGTTGATCGGTCCAGCAGGCACCGGCAAGACATACACCGTCGATGCCATCCGCCTCGCGTTCCAGGACGCCGGTTGGCGCGTGATCGGTGCGGCGCCGTCGGCGCGGGCGGCGGTCGAGCTCGCCGCTGGCGCGCACCTCGACAGCTACACACTCCACTCACTCCAACGTCGGTGGGACACCGGGATCGACACAGCCGACCACACACTCCTCGTCATCGACGAGGCCGGCATGGCCGACATCCGCACCCTCACGAACACCATCCACCACCAAACGACGTCCGGCGGCAGAGTCCTGCTCGTCGGCGACCACCACCAAATTCCCGAAGTCGGAGCCGGCGGCGGATTCGCCTACGCCACCGAACACGCCCGCACCGTCGCCGAACTCACTGTCAACCGCCGCCAACGACACGAGTGGGAACAACACGTGCTGACCGAGCTGCGCACCGGCAGCATCCCCAACGCGGTCGCCGCCTACCTCGACCACGACCGCGTCCTCACCGCCGACACACCCGCCGACATGATCGCCCTCGCGGTCGACACCTGGTTCACCGCTCGCGATCGCGGCCTACAGCCGGTGCTGCTCGCGGGCACGAACGAGATCGTCGACGCCCTCAACGCGGCCGTCATCGACCGACTCATCCAACAACACGAACTCGAACCCGATCCCACCGGCTACGGGACAGGCGAGTTCCGCGTCGGTGAACGAGTCGTGATCCGCCGCAACAGCACGCTGCGCACCATCGAAGGCGACGAAGTCTCCGTGGCCAACGGACAGGCCGGCACCATCACCTCCATCAACCCCGACGCGGTCGTGGTCCAGTTGGATACCAGCGGACGTCACGTCGAACTCGATGCCGGCTACCTCCACCACGGCGGACACCTCACGCACGCCTACGCCCTCACCACCCACCGCGCCCAAGGCGGCACCTGGGACCTCGGCATCGCCGTCGGCGCAGACGGTCTCTACCGCGAGGGCGCCTATGTCGAACTCTCCCGTGGCACACAATCGAACTGGATCATCCTCACCGCGCCCGAGGCCGCGGAACTCCAACGGCAACTGCAAGCCGAGTCCGAGGTCGACCGCCACGACCACGGCCTCAACCCAGACCCTGCGCCCACAGTCGAGGAAGATCTCACCACCCGGATGGGAGTGAGCCGGGCCAAACAACTCACCCACACCATCGACCCCGACGCAGCCGCCGTCGACTGGCACTCACGGAACCACACCCTCCCCCAGCTCACTCGACTCACGCAGACCGCCTTGCAAGCAGAACAGGCCGCCACCGCCGCCACCGGTGCCGACGCGGAGCAACTCGTCGAGGCGATGACGAGACTCGAGTTCGTCGCCCGCCACATCGACATCGGTGTCCACGTCAGCCCACATGACCGGCACAACATCGGCGTCGTCACCGCCATCGACGACCGCGCCGGCACCGCCGCCGTGCACTTCACGTCCCGCGACGGCAACCGGCACGCCACACACACCTTCGCCTGGGCCGATCTTCGCATCGTCGAACCACACACACCGCCCGAACGGCCCCTCACACCCGCCGCCACCAACACACTCGACCACACACTCACCGACATCCAGACACGCCTCGACCGCTGGAACCAACTCATCGAGCAGCGCCACACCGAACCAGGCGACCACGACCGCTACCGGCACGCCGGCGCACGACTGATCGCCCGCCACGCAGCACAACTCACCACCGAACGCCCCGCCTGGCTGACCGACCTCATCGGCGACAGGCCCGGCGACGCCGTCGGCGCACGAACATGGGACGACGCCGTCACCGAAATCGCCGCATGGCGCTCACGCCAACAACTCACACCAGACCTCCCCGGCATCGGACCTCATCCCGCCGACCCCGATGCGGCTGCAGCGTGGGCAGAACTCGGCGGCCGGCTCGGACTCACCCGAACGTGGCTGACCTCCACCGACCGCGCCGAGCCCGCCTGGCCGGTCACACGCAGCTACCAGGAACTCGTCGATCGCACCGACCAACTCGATGGCCTCTTCACCACCGCACCAGCCGACTACCGCCAGCTCATTGCTGAACTCCGGACCGGGCAACTGTCCTTCGACGACACCACCGAGCTCCTCACCCAAGCACTCGCCCACCAGACCGACCGGCAGCACTGGATCCTCGAGCACTGGCCCCACATCATCGAATACCAGGAAGCCAACCGCACCCTCGCCACCGGCACCTGGGGACCAGACCCCGCACTCCTCGACACCATCCACCCAGCCGTCGCCGGCCAACAGCTCGTCGGCGCGATCGAACGTAGCGAGGCCTGGCTCCGCGCTGCGCTGTGCGCTGTCGCCGATCGCAACGACAACGTTCTCGACCCCGAGGCAGTCGACTGGCTCGACGCAGTCGCCAACTACCGCGACCACTACAGCATCACCAGCACCCAACCACTCGGACCTCCCAAGCCGGGCGATCGAGGACAACAGCAACAGCTCGCTCGGCTCCAACACGACCTCGCAGCCTTCGAGCAAGCACACCGTGACCGCCTCACTGCGATCGACCGATCTCCGGACGCCTCGCAGTCTCTCGACGGCATCGACTTCTGACGATTCGCTGTGGCCAACCCTCCTATCGACGCGCTCTCCGGTCGGCGCAAATTGCGAAGTCGGGCCAGGAGACCGCCGGACCGTGCCGGGTCAGATGCGGCTGCGCTTGCGAACACATGTTCGTTCGCGCGAATGTGTGGTGATGCCGATGTCATACGAGGAGATCGAGACGCTGCGCCGCTCGTGTGCGTTCTCCAGCCCCAGCAGACTTGCGATCGACGAGGTCATCGAGACTGCACTCGAACTCGCACGACGCCAACGCGAACTCGGCAAGATGCTCAGTCGGCTCGGGCCGCACTGGCCGCACGTCAGAACCGCGCTCAACGACATGGCAAAAGTGCTCAGGGACTGAGGTCCGAGACCGTCACGGTCGGCCAACCCGCTCGTGGCAGTGGATGCGCGAACCGATGACCGTCGTTGTAGGTGTTCGACATGTAATCCAGCCACACCCTGAGCGCCGCGCTGAGTACATCCGGCAGGCCGTGCCCATCCGGCAGACCGCTCGCACCGACGGTGGCCAACAGGCGCTCGATGCTCGACCGGAGTGGATCGGGATCGTGCCAGGGCAGGTCGGGAACGGCAACTGACTCCGACTCGCTCGGTGGTGAGAGGAAGTCGGCGGCCCACCAGCGCGTGGCCTCCTCGACGGCGTCCCACACCGTGAACCCGGGCCGGTGATGCAAGGTGAGGTAGTCGGTCGCGGCCACCACGTCGAGCCACACAGTGGCATGCTCACGCCCTGTCGCCGTGTTGAGAACGGTCTCGCTGTTCGACATCGTGGTCCTCACATCTCTACTTCGAGCTCGGCCTGCCGACCTACGTCTGACAGAGCACGGGCCAGCGATTCGTCGTCGATCCCAAACGACGATGACGGGTCGGGTGGGCCGAGCGCGACGCGGATCGAGTCGATGTCGGCGATATCGATGCTCGACAACTCAACCACCTCCTGATCGAGCGTCGGCAGTTCGAACAGCGCACGATGCACGTCGCCTTCTCGCATCCCCAGTAGCTCAGCCCCGATCTCAACGGTTCGGGCGAAATCCTGCTCGCACCGCTCATGGATAACCTCGATAGCGGTCCGTGCGGTGACACACGCGGTCGCGAGCGTTTCGGCCGTTTCCTGTGGGGAAAGGGTGAATCGCTCGGACAGGGCGACAAGGTCCTCTGTGGTCGCCCGTCGCGCCGCCAAGGCGAACGCCTCGACGGGATCGTCGACGATGGTGACCACGCCAGCTGCGAAGGTCTCCGGTGTCGGTGCGTGCGCAGCCAGATGGGCCACGGCCTGGCCGGGCGTGAAGCCGGCCTCGAGCAGCATCGGGGCAGCCTGCATCCATGTCTGCTCACGCGAGTCGAGCCGGCGGAGTTCCTCGCGCGGACCCGCCGCGAGCAGCTCGACCGCGCTGCACCCAGCTGCTCGGAGTTCTTCGTTCGTTGCGCCGAGAGCCGAGCCGATTTCCAGCCGGTCCATGCCCCAGTCGTGATGGATCGTGCGAACGGCGTCGGCGATCGGCGTCCCCAACGTCGGGATCAGCCCGGCAACTGTGGCGGCGTCGACACCCTCGGCCCGGAGGACACTCAGCATCGTCGACGACGAGAGCACTCCGACGTTGAGCATCTGGCGGACCAACTGGTCTGCCGACTCAGTCGTCGCGAGTTGGGCTCGGTCGGCGTCGGTCAATCGATGACCGATGACGGCAACCATCGCCTCCCGACGCCAGACACCGTCGCTCGTTGCCAGGTCACGAACGAGCGCGTCGGCGCGATCCGGAGAGACTGCTGCCAGTTCCATCAACGCGCCGCGAGCCATCCCGTCAGCCACCGTCTTCGCCGTGACCGAGTCAGCGGCGAGTGGGCCCTGACGGTTCGTTCCGTCAACGCAGGTCCAGGTCTGCCATCGCCCGCCCGGCCCCGGGCTGACCATCGCCGCGACACGTTCGTCGAAGGTCCGTTGCTCGGTCCGGCCATCGCGACCATCCGCGAGCGGAACCCATCCACACGCCGGCGACACGACCGTCCTTGCATAGCCGACGTCGACGGCATCGGCGATCGCGGGGTACCGCTCTGCGAGGGCTTGGCGGGCGCCGTCCTTCGCATCGTCCAGCGTGTCGGAGCTGCCTTCGGCGACAAGGCCGTTGTGTGCGCCGCGGCCGGTCGTCTCGAGCCGCCACATCGCCCCGGTCCGCGTCTCGTACGCGGCGAGATAGGAGCGCTCGTTGACGCGCATGAACGCCCCTCGCCCCGCGGCACCGCCGATGCCACGCGATAGCCATTCGCCTTTCGTGTACGGCCCGGCTTCCACCCAGACCGCGAGCGGCAACGCCCGAACGTCCGCCGGAGCGAGATAGTTCCGCCGGCCAGGTACGACCGACCGATCATCGACCTCGGCATGCCGCGGAAGCATCGACGCGGCCAGATCCGACTCCAACGCGAACGAGACCGCCGACAATACCTGCCCCGTGGCGTGACGTACGTCAACCAGCGTGCGCCACCGCTCGCGCGATGACAGCGACGACGGGTCGAACGCAGGAATCGGGTCGTCGGCCCGGCCCACTCGAGACGCAACGAGCCACCCGGCCTGCGCCCGGAGCTGTTCATCGAGTCGGACCCGACCAGATCCGTGCCACACGCGACCGGCGAGCGCGCCGAGCTGCACCCCTGGGTCGTCGATCTTGCGGGGGGTGCGCCCCAGCATCCGCCCAGACGCCACCCGCACAGCCTCCAACCAATCGGCATTCGACAAGCGCGGGACCGGAGGCGGCTCGAGCGCGCCCGACGCGGGGCGACGAGCGAGCTGCTCCAATGCGAATACCGGCTCCCACCGATGCGATGCCGCAGCTGACACCGACGCGGCCCCCGATCTCGTTCGATCGCTGCCGCCCTCCGTCGCCTCGACGACGGGCACTCGTACTGGCAGACCCCGCTCACCGGTCCGCACGGCACATCCACGTCCGGGCTCGGTCGACGGGACTCGGTCCCAGGTCGCCGAGCCGGCCACCGGGCCGACCACCCCGTACGACGCCAGAAGGACCTGGTTGCGAGCGGAGTAGTCGGCCCACTGATCGCATCGCTCCAACATCGATCCCCACGCCTCCGGCGACGTCAGCGACGACCGAGACCACTGATCCAGATGCCGGAACATCGGCCGCGGATCGTCCTCGTCGAACCGGAGGGTGTGAGCGACAACGACCATCCCTCAACGCTCCGAAACTGAGCACACCCGACCACACACTCGACCACTCACTCACCAGCAGAATGTGCAGATCAGGCAGCAATGTCCGGCCAAGCCCGGCGGCGCAGCTGCCGGCGGGCGTACTTCCAGCGATCCTGCTCCGAGCAGGTTCGGTTCTGCCGATCGACCAACACGACGGCCGAGTTCCAGGCCTCCACTACGGGTCGCCGGTAGGTGGCCGTCCGAACTAGGTCATCCCGAAACTCGTTGAGCACGACACGGTTGATCGCGACCCGCTCCGGATCACCCCAATCGCTCTCGTCCGAAAATGTGACCTCCGCCGGGTCCACGGGCACGGTGCGACCGCTCCGACGAGTGCCCGCTCGCAAACGATCCCACGCACGGTCCACTACAAGGTTCACGAGCCGACGATCCGTCGATGGCACACCGCGCGCCATGAACTCGCCGATCACGATAGCCAACTCGCCGGCCAGCTCGTCGATGAGCTCCTGCCGCCCACGGCAACGAGAAATCGTGAAGGGGATGAACCCAACTATCAACACGGCGGCCGCGATTCCATCGCCCGGACCCCTCGTCAACAGCGCATGGACAACTGTGTCCGACTCGCCGTCCAACTCTCGGACCGTTGCGATCACGTTCTGCATAGAGCTGAGCCGGCCGAGGACCGGGTCACCGATCCAATCCGTCGGGCAGGATCGCGGATGGTCGAGTCGTAGCTGCATTTCGAGATTCCTGAGGATGTCCATGCGGACAACCTGAAGAACGCAGCACCCGCGACCACACACTCGACCACGCAGCGCACCACACACTCGACTGGAGAACTCCGCTCACTCGTCGTGCTGCGGTCATACGTCATTTCAACCGTGGCTCGCTAGAGACTCCGGTGGTTGTTCATCTTGGCCATGGCGTCCATCTTCGAGGACCGCCAGATCCTGTCAACCTCCCCCTCCCCCGCACCGCTCGGCAGGCACTGGTTATGAAGGCGTGGGCGTGGGTACGATCCGCCAATGGCGGCACGCTCGATCTGGACGGGTTCGATCACCATCGGGATGCTCAACATCCCGGTCAAGTTGGTGTCCGCCGTCAAGCGCCAGTCGATCTCGTTCAACCAGGTCGACGACCGCAGCGGAGCGCGCATCCGGTACCAGAAAGTCGCTGAGGCCACGGACGAGCTGGTCGAGCCGGAACACATCAAGAAGGGCTTCGATCTCGGCGGCGGGCACTACGTGCTAATCGAAGACGACGATCTCAAGCCGCTCGCTCCGGCGAAGTCGAAGGAGATCGGGATCGACACGTTCGTGCCCGCCGAGCAGATCCCAGCCGCCATGTACGAGTCGTCCTACATCATGCTGCCGGGCAAGATCGTGAAGCCGTACGCCCTGCTCGCTCAGGCACTGGCTGGCTCCGGCAAGGTGGGGATCGGCAAGTTCGTCATGCGTCAGCACGAGTACCTCGCCGCCGTTCGATCTGATGGTGAGCACCTCACGCTGTCGACGCTGGCGTACCCGGACGAGGTCGTCGACCCGGCCGAGGTCGAGGATCTCGAGACGGTGGTCGGAGTTGAGCTCTCTGACCGTGAGTTGGCGATGGCGGGCACGCTTGTCGAGGCGATGGCCGATCCGTTCGATCCGGCGACTTACCGGGACGAGTACCGGGCGCAGGTGATGGCGCTGATCGAGGCCAAGGCCGAGGGGCGCACCATCAAGGCCGAGGTGGCGCCTGAGCGCTCGACGGTCGTCGATCTCGCCGCTGCTCTCGAAGCGAGCGTTGAAGCGGCGAAGGCGTCGCGCGCTCGTCACCCAACGGCTCGCCCGGCAGCGAAGAAGGTGGCGGCGGACGCTGCGGCTCCGGTGCGCCGCAAGAAGTCGGCCTGACCCAACCGCAGCCGTTGCGTAGGTTGCGTTCATGGACGCCGTCGAGAACGAGCTGGCCGCGCTTGCCCGACGCTTTCACTGCGCAGCGCATGAAGTGCCCGAGAAGGGCTAGGTCCCGGACGACTGCCCGCCCGAGCTGATCGAGCGGTGGAAGGCGTTGTGGGTCGAGCACCGTCGCCGGGGAGACGAGCGGGCCAGGGAGCTGTACGTCTCCGGGCCGTACCCGGTGCGGGTCGTGCCCGAGGTGCCAAAGGGAAGTAAGCGCGACAAGTTGAATGCGGCCGACCAGGCCAAGACCGACGCATCCAGGAACCTGTGGCGGCAGAACGCGGACCGCTGACCGTCGCTACGGCAGCGTGTAGATGACGCTCGCTCGACAGAAGGCGTTCGTGTTCACGCCGAGATTGAACTGCAGGTAGAAGCTGTCGGTGGCCGACACAATGGCCGTCGATGACGGTGTGATGGTCTGCGTCACGGGCTGATTGGATGCGGTGCCACCGGTCACCATGCCGACGTCCGTATCATCGACGCCTTGCTGACCCGACCCGCCCACCGTCAGGTGCTGGCGGCTGAGGTACACGAGGTATTGCGTCGATCCGGCGGAATCGAAGATTGTCGCTGATGCCGACTGGATGACAGCACCCAGTGGAAGCGTGAGGGGAATGTGCGCTGACGCACTGCCGCTACCGGGTCTCACACGGTTGTTGATCGACGCCAATGCGGTGCTGTCGTAGTCGACCTCCAAGGTTCCGTATGGCTGGACGCAGCCTCTAGTTGGACACCTTGGGCCTGCCGCACCCGTGAGTCCTTGGATGCCCTGGATTCCCTGCGGTCCTTGTGGCCCGGTCGGTCCTTGGGTGCCACCACCCGTGATGGCTTGGTAGTACCGACGATGTCGACGAGCAGATCGACCGTGCCTGAGAGGTTGTAGACGCCGATCGCTCCGGTGGCGGACAGCCCGACCGTCACCTGATTCGGGGTTGGTGGCGCACCAGCCACGAAGTTGAGGTTGCTGGCGGTCGGACGGGGCGAGGCATCGGCGGGGTAGATCGTGATGTACGACGCAGACGAGGCGTTGACGGCGGTTGCGTTGGTAGCGATGCCCGTGGCGCTCGCCGGGATGGTGCAGTTCCCGTTGGTGCCGGTCACCTGGAACGTGGCGGCTTCACCGGGCCCCAATCGGGGTGGCGCGGGTGCCGACGTTGTCCGCTCCTGTTCGGGTGTCGATGAGGCGGCAAGGTGTGATCGGCACGAGCACGGAGGCTGTACCCGTACCCGCTGCACCCGCCGACTGGACGAGGCCGATGGCGCTCACCGTCGCTGCACCCATCAGTGCTGCGACTCCTACATGTACGAAACTGAATCGACGCGTCGTCGTCCTCCTGCCGTTGACGTTGCCGCCATGATGACCGATGGGGCGGGTCGCTCGAATCAGGGGAACCCCTACAACCGCACCGGCTACGGTTCCGTCATGCCGCGCCGAGCGCAGAGACCACCGGGCGGCTGGTCGTTCGTCGGGCCGCATCTTCACGTCCTCGCCGTCATCGCCAACGACCCGACCGTCAAGCAGACGGAGATCGCAGCGGCGATCGGCCTGTCTCCTCGGCGTGCGGCGACGATCGTGGCCGAGCTGATCGAGGACGGCTGGCTGACAGCTCGGCGCGACCCGTCGAACTGGCGACGGAGTATCTACACGGTTCGAGCGGCCCGACCGTTCGACGATGGCGTGGTCTCGATCAACGACGTCAGCAAGCTGTTGCGGTTGGTGGAGCTGTCGACCGGGCATCTGGCGACCATGAGCAACGACGACGAGACGCAGCGGGCTGAGCCTGACCTTCGAGCGGATGTGGCGAACGACGCGCTGATCGAGGCGGGCGGTGAGAAAGTCGGTGACGACCAAGTCGAAGGCCCGAACTCCGCATAAGCCAGCGCGTTACGCTCGCTCAAGGTGCCCCGAGGAACGAGCGGAACGATCGCCGTGCGTGACGTCGCTGTCGGCTCGGAAGGGAATCACCGGCAGCGACGCCTGTGGCTTCGGCACGGCGGGGCACAGCTCAAGGTCACGCAGAGGGTGATTGCTGGGGTGAGCGCACGCTCAGCGACGTCGTCGCTGCGCTGTACCGACCACATCCGCAGCGACCTCATGCAGCTTGCGGTTCTCAGCCTGGGACTGCTTGCGTAAGAGGTCGAACGCCTCGTCCGCCGTGCAACCCATCGAGGCGATGACGATCCCCTTAGCCTGGCCGATCAGGTCCCGGTTGTCGAGCGCAGCACGGATGCTGTCAAGCTCTCGCTCGTAGGTGTCATGTCGGCGCTTCTTCTCGTCGTGATGAAGGACGTCGCGACGGTCAACCTCGGCCAGGTGTAGCTGGTCTCGACGGTCCGTCTCGGCAAGATGCGCCTCGATGCGCCGCTCGATGTCGGCGGCGTGGTCCTCCTCGGTACGCAAGGCAGCGGCCAGCATCCTCGTGATCTCTGCTTGGAGATCCTGGAAGTCCTCAGCGGTTGCGGCCATATCGCCCGTGTACCCGCCCGTGGCCCACGCTGACCGCTCGGCCGAACGCCTTCGCGCCAGGCAGTCTGTGACGGCGTTCAACAGACGCCGCTGTCGGCCATCCGCTTCGATTCCAAGAACTCCATGAGTGCCGTTGGCATCAGGAATCCGTGCCGCAAAGCACACGTCATCTCGGCTGCGGCTAGAGCTATGTCGGCCTCCCGCAGGGAGACGACCATCCAGTCAGGAACAAGATCGACGATGTAGCACGCTCGCTCCTGAAACTCGGCTGGGAGGCCATTGAACCAAGATTCGCACTTCGAGTTGAAGTCCATG
This sequence comes from Ilumatobacteraceae bacterium, assembly GCA_025463305.1. Next base: position 60,498 of record JAOBWK010000080.1, on the reverse strand, counting down.
GTGATACCGCCAGCATCTTCGCTGCGGGGACTAGGCAGCGACGGACCCGTGGCCGACTTCTTGACCGCCCGTGACTGTAGAGCGAGGGATTCGCCGGTTCAACCCTCGCTTGCGGCCCCTCACTTTGGCCAACCTCCCAGAACCTTTCGCCACAGCGCCGCCTACCGGATGACGCTGACGCCGTAGGTCCTTCGCAGGGACGGTAGGGTGAGTGCCAACGGCCCGTTTCCTTGGGGCGCCCGGTTTCATCCAGGCGAGCCGCCGTCAGGGAGCGCAGCCATGAGCGAGCGCCGATCATCCATCCGGCTGCTGCCCGAACGCAGCGCCAGCCGCGCAGCCAGACGATTCGTCGAGAATGCGCTCGGCTCGGCTGGGATGTTGTCCGAGGATGCGATGCTGTTCACCAGCGAGCTGGTTGCGAACGCAGTGACCTACGCTGCGTCAGACATCGACGTCGTCATCGTGCTGCACGATGACACCCTGCGGGTCGAGGTGCACGACGGGTTCTCGATCAGCGACGCCTTCCAGATCCTGCTCGACACCGAGCGCAAGATGGCCGACGTCGACATGACCGACACCTGCGGTCGAGGTCTGATTCTCGTTCGAGGCACGGCCCTGGGGTTCGGTGTGATCGACAAGGGCGAGCACGGCAAGGCCGTGTGGTTCGAGGTGCCCGTCGAGGCCGTGTCGACCCCTGCGGCTCGCTCCCAGCGCACTGCAAACGAGTCGCCCGCGCCGTCACGATCGGCGGCCCAGCGGCTGGCGAACGCGCTGTCGCTGGAGGGGTTGAGGCGAGGCCCGTTCGTGTTGCGAGCGTCCTGACCGCAAGGGAGATGGTCTGGCCGGTGCCGCCACCGGGAACGGCTCATCGTCTCTACGAGACGAGGAGGAATGGTGCTGGGTATCCTGCGCGATCTGCTGGAACGGATCGACTGCTCTCGACACGCAACTGTGCACTTGCCAGACGGCTCGGTGCTCGTCTCGACCGATCCCGATGCCCAGCCGATGGTGACGCTCAGCCCCGCCTCGCTCGCACTCGCCACTGGCCAACCTCACCGCCTGTTCACTCTGCCGGACTCGCCGTATGCAGCCCTCTGCGCTACTCGTGGCGTGTTCAGCGAGGCGGCGTTCCCGGTTCTTGAGAACCGCACGGCACTTGCGGTCCTCACCGTCGACTCCGAGGAGCCGTACGGGTTCGTCACCGCCGATCTCAAGATCGGGATCACAACAGCAGCTCAGCTCGCAGAGCTGGTAGTCACCCCTGCACGTTGAGCGCTTCGATCACCTTGGTGATCTCGAACAGGCGGAGCACGCCGTCCCTTGCGCCGACGATCTGCCATGCCACTCCTGCACCATCTGCGCGCTGCTTGAGGGTCAGTAGCTCCCGCAGTCCTCGGGAGTCGCAGAACGTAACCGCTGCTAGGTCGATGATGACCGACTGGGGCGGCGGGTCGACCAAGACTGCGGCACCGACCTCCTCACCGAGTGCGGGAGCGGTCGCCATGTCCAACTCACCAACCACCGTCACCACGACGTGACCGGAGTCCGAGGCCACCACAACGTTGATCCCATCCATGGCCGAGGATCGTAGATCCTTGGCTTCGAGGTGACTGCGCTGGGCTGCTAGTTGTGCCGGTCGCCCTTGTCTCCCTGGCCCTTCGGGGGCTCGTGCGTGGAGTGCTGACGCTGGTCTGCGGCGCTGGATGCGCCGACATCCACTTGGTCGTCGGTGAACTTGCCGTCGTCGTCACGGCGGATGTAGCGGCTGTCGCCCTCGTGGGGCTTGATCTTCTCGCGCTTGGTGCTCATGGCGGTCACGTACCCAACGTCAGCGTGAGGCAATCATGAATCCTCGGGTGGTGGCGATCGCTGCGACCCGAGCAGGCGGGCGAGCAGTACGGGATCGGCGGGCCACGCTTCGTAGATCCGGCCCGTTCCTCCGTCATTCGACCGCAACAGATCATCTGTCGAGTTACAGGTACGAGCGGCGCCGAACGCCTCAGTTCGGCGGGCGCGAGGCTCGCGGCGAAGCACCAACGGGTTGCGCGGATTCCGATCGGCGCGCTCGGTCGATCGCGTCAGTCGCAGCAGCTGTCGCGCCATCCGCAGGAGCGGCATTTGAAGTGTGCGTGTTCGGGGTGAAGTGATCCGCCGCAGAGCGGGCATTCAGGAAAGGTTCCGTAGCGATCGCATCGTCCGCTACTCGGCGTAGCTATATCGGTGCTGGAGCCGGTCTGAGTTTCCACTAGCTCAGTTTTGCAGGTGCGAAGACATGCATCTGGGACGTCGCGTCGGCGCGAGGTGATCCAAGGGTGGCCGTCGACGATCACTACTGAGCGTCTGGAGCCGCTCTGCATGGGGTTGCGCAGACCGTGACGAGCCTGCCGGCGATGCGCGCTCCGGTTGCCTCGTCGGGCCCCAGGGATCGCTGGCACTTTTCGCATCGTGTGCGGGGTCGATCGCTCTGCGGTCTGGCCGCTGCCCCGGTGACGACCGGCTGGTCGGATACCTCAGTCGGTGCTGTCTCCAACGGTATGGACAGTTGACCTTTGGTCTCGGTCTTCGGTTGATCCGACGTCAGAGCTGCAGTCTTGTTCGTTGTCGATTGTGGGGTTGGTGGGAGCTGAGCACGAGCAGATTCGAACGTGGTCTCGTCGACGACGGTGGCGTCGCCCGTAGCCGGCTTGTCGGTGAGCGGGCATGTTGGTTGGTTCGGGTCGGGGATCGACCGTCCCTGCGCATCGGTCGGAAAGAGCTCGCGAAGCTGGGTTTCCTTCCACCATCGAACGGCGTCGAGGTGGATCGGTGGGAGTGTGCCGTGGAGCAGGACGGCTTCCCCGGGGAACATCTGGCGCAGTGCGTTCGCGGGGGCAAATCCCTCAGACGTTTCCGACTCAGAGATGGTTCTGCCCGCACCGTTGCGGGCGTTCGTCCAGATCGTCGGTAAGTCTCGAGACGATCCCCGGGTGGTGACATGTTCGGTACCGAGGAGGTTGGCGAGGTAGCCGGTGGTGGCGAGGTCGTCGACGCCGGCGAAGAAGCATTTGGTGCGATGTCCGGAGAGGACCGCGTCGGAGAGGGTGGCGTAGCGGTGTTGCATCTGGGAGAGCGATTGCCAGCAGGTGACGAAGAATGCTCCGAGGGCGGCGATGGTGGAGACTTCGGTGGGGAGCCATCCGAGTTCGAGTTGGCCGGCTTCGTCGATGACGAACAGCAGCGGCTTGGTGAGCGGCTGCTGTGCGATGTCTCGTGCGTGGATTGCGTCTTTGAGGTCGGCGAGAAGCCCACCGAGGACGGGTGAGAGTCGTTCGAATTCGGGTTGCGCTGCGGCGAGGTAGAGGGTGTTGGCGTGGTCGTCGTCGCCTGCCATGAGCCAGTCGAGGTCGATGAAGCGTGGCTTGGTCGGCCACTGGTTCTCGGCGAGGTAGGAGGGTCGGGCGGAGTCTGTGGCGGAGTGTGCAACGGACGGTTCGAGCCACGGGTCGAGAGCGAGGGATGCGGTTGAGTAGATGCTGGAGCGGATCTTGTGGTCTTCTCGGGCGATGCCGATGAAGGTGACTGCGGCGTGGCGTGCCATGAGCTTGATCTCGGTGTTCTGGTGTTTGCCGAGTCCTCGGTGGAGGAGTTGGTTGATGGTCGGGTCGCTGGCGCCGGCCATGGTGGTGACCCAGGTCGCGATCTGTTCCATCGACACCCGCGTCGGGGTGTCGTCGTTGTCGGTGAGGAGGCGGGCGAGTCCGGCGACGGCCATGAACGCGCTGAGGAGTTTCTCGCCGTGTTTGGTCCAGTAGTCGGCGTTGGAGACGCCGCCACGCGGGATGGCTTGTGCGAGGGCGCGTCCGGTGCGGAGCGCGCCCGATGATGTGGTGACGGCTTCGAGAGGTGACCATCGGGCGGTGGCGAGACCGGTGGCTCCGCCAGGGTCGAAGACGGCGATCTCGCCGCGTTTGGCGCGTGAGTTTGCGGTGGTGTTGTAGAGGTCTCGTTTGACGGAGACGGCGACGACGGGCCCGTCCCAGGTGGCGATCGCGGATGCGACGAGCGCGGTCTTGCCGGAGCCGGTTGGCCCGATGAGTGCGACGGAGCCGCGATCACCTTGGCGGCGGGCTGAGCCCTTCGCGATCGGGTGGCGGGTGCGGTCTTCAGTTGCGAGGATCGATGTTGTGCCGGCCATCCGTCCGAGCAGCATCCTGCCCGCGGGCGGGATGACGTCTTTGACGATCAATGGGGCGATGTCGGCTTGTTTGGCTTGGTGTGCTTCGGTGTCTTGGCCGAACCGGCGGCGTCGTGCATCGACTCGGATGCGCTTCCATCCGAAGTAGGCGAACACGCCGGTCGCAACCAAAGCGAGCAGCGCGAGCGACGTGCACGCCCAGTAGAGCGGCGCACCGGGGAGATCGGATGCAAGCTGTCCCCAGGCTGCGCGCTGGCCCTGTCCACGGAGCAGGCGACTGGCGACCAGGAGCCAGTCACCGAACCCTCCGCTCACGTGTCCACCACCGACCACGGTGGAGAGCCGTGCCCCTGCCCAGGTCGCGACGCCGACGCCCATGATCGCAGCACCCGCGGCAATGGCCACGACCTCGGTCCCTTCGCCGGGCATCGATAACCTGTCGTCGGTCATCGGGTGTCGCCAGCGATGCCGATGTCGTGGCCGCTGACCCACTCCCCCATCTCGACGCCGAGTTGGGCGAGGCGGAGTTCGTCGACGAGCGGCCTGGCGGCGTCCTCGGCAGCAGCGACTGTCGTGAAGGGTCCGTAGACGACGATGCCGCGGTTGGTGGCGTAGTGGAGCCATCCGTACCAGCGGGTCATGGTGCCGTGGATGGGTTGCCCGTAGGGATCGAGGGTGTCGGTACCGAATTCGATGACGTCGCCGACGGCGAGTGTTTGTGGGAGTTGCCAGCCGCGTTCGCCGGGGGTCCAGGCGAGGGTTTGCCAGTGGCCGGTTCCGGGTTCGTGCCAGTGGGTGGCGATCCAGGCTCTGCGCTGGGGACCTTGGGGGGCGGGGAGGTCGGGTGTTTCGATGAGGCATCCGCCGGCGTGGCGGAACACCCATTCGGTGGTGTTCATGGGCGTGGGCCTCCCTGATTGCGTGTGGCAATGAGGGAGGCGCTTGTCGGTGACGCCTCGAACCGTTGAGGAAAATGGTACTCCCGTGCGTCCGGTCTGTGAAGTGTCATCGTCGGCCTACAGCTCGATCGTCGCTTCGTCGCCGATCCCTGGCCGCGTCACAGATTCACGGTGAACGGTTGGGAGTTGTTCGGCCCAGTCCGGTTCGGTGAGTGCCCAGTCGTTGAGGTCGAGTCCGTTCGGCGGTGTGAGCACTCGGGGTTCGATGTCGTGTACTTGCAGGAGGGGGCAGAGTGCTTCGGCGACGCGTCGGCCGGCGGCGTCGGGGTCGCAGACGAGCGTGACTGCAAGGTCGCGTTCGGTCGCGTGGGAGGCGATTCGTGCGGCAACGGACTCGTCGGGTGTTTGCGCGCCAAGGATCGCGACTGCAGGGAAGCCGGCTTGGGCGGCGATGAGTGCGTCCGGGAGGCCTTCGCAGACCAGCAACTGCGCGGACTGGGCGGTGTTGGTGGTGATGGGGAAGGCGAGTCGCGGGTGTGGAGCGAGGACGGCGGCGGGGTTGTCGTACTTGCGGCCGGTGGCGTCGGGGTCGAGGTAGCGGGCTTGCACGTACGTGACGCGTCCGGCCGGGTTGAGGGCCGGGAACGTGGCGGCGATCGCTGCCCCGTACGGGAGCCCGCGTTGCGTCGGAGCACGGTGCGGGAGGGGTCGGCGCCGATCTGGTTGGCGTGGATGGTGTCGTCGTTGATGCCACGGTTGTGCAGCCACTCCCGCACGGGTGCGCCTTGGGGTCCGCGCAGGACGCTGGCGCAGAGCCGGACGTAGCGTTCGACGACGGGTGCCATCACGGTCGCCGGCAGGGTGCGGTCGGGTGTGGGTTTGGGTTGGATGGGTGGGAGTGGCCGGTCGGGGATCATTCCGGCGCGGGTGGCGAGCCAGTCGACGGCCTCGACGCGGTCGCGGTTGCTGGTGATGGTGACGAGGTCGATGGCGTCGCCGCGGTGGTCGCCGGACCAGCAGCGCCAGCGTTCGTGGCCGTGGTGGTCGCGGTACATCGACACCGACGCGCGGTGATCTTCGTGGCCGGAGACTGGGCAGTGCCAGCGCCGGTTCGGTCCGAGGCGGCCGGAAGGTTGGCCGAGTTCGTCGAGGAGGTTGGCGAGGTCGGTGCGGGCGAGGACGTCGTCGATGCTCCACCGTGGTGTGGTCCGGTCATGGCCGGTCACGTTGATCCACCATGGCTTGGTCGGTGTCGAACAGGCGGCGCTCGTTCGGTGTCAGGATCGTTTGTACGACGGCGGAGCGGGATCCGATCCGCCAGATCGCCCGACCGGGGACGAGTTGGCCGAGCCATTGCCGTTCGCGATCGGAGAGGTCGAACATCGTTGCGGCGTCCGCGATCTGCTCCGGGGGTTGGCGCAGCAGCACTCGGGTCTGGATGTCACTGAGCAGTCCGGCGGCGATCTTCGCGGCGGCGGTGCCGTCGTCAGCTTGCGCGGTGAGGTCGGCCGGGCGGTGGCAGACGAGGACGGTCGCGACACCATGAGCTCGGGACAGTTTGAGGCTCGACTGGAAGTAGGAGGCGCCGTGACGGATCGCAGCCCAGGCTTCGTCGACGACTTGGATCGACTGCCGATGCGGGTGACCGCGCAGGGCGGCGGAGAGCCAGTGGGTGGCGGCGATCATCACGAGCGGGAGGGCGTCGCGTTTGCCGTAGACGGCGGACAGGTCGATCACGACGCCGGGGCCGTGTTCCCAGTCGACGTTGACGGTGGTCGGCGAGTCGAACATGCCGCGCAGGGTGCGGCGGCAGATCTTGTCGAGCGCGAACGTCACCGGTGATGTCGCCCGGGCGAGTTCGAGTTGGGTGTGGCGCGACATCCGCACGAGCTCATCGGCGGGGTCGGAGATCTCGGCGCACAGGTCGGCGAGCGTGAACGGGCCACCGGTGCGGCAGCGTCGCTCCACGGCCCAGCCGAGCACCGCGTCCTCCAACGGTGACAGCTCACGGCCGAGGACGACTGCGACCAGTTGGGTGGCGAGGCTCTGGCGGGCGATGACGCTGTCGTCGGAGTCGCCGTCGGCGGCGTCCATCGGGTTGATCCGGTGTGGACCGCCCGGGTACAGCTTGACGACTGACAGGCCGAGGTCGGCGGCGACCGGGCTGTACTCGCCTTTCGGGTCGATGATCGCCAGGTAGCGGCGGTTCCCGTAGACGGCACGGAGTCGGCGGATGAGGGCTTTGACGGTGGCCGACTTCCCGAACCCGACGGAGCCCATCACGATCATGTTCGGGTTCGTCAGGTGGCGTTCGGTGTAGAACTCGAACGGGTCGAAGTAGAACGCGCCGAGCCCGGCGGTGATGTTCGCCCCCATCAGGGCGCCGCGGTCACCGAAGCCGCTGTCGGCGTGGAACGGGTACGCCGAACACAGGTGAGCCATTGTCGTGCGATGCCAATCCACCGCCAACCCGGTCATGTCCACCTGCCTTGCCGCACAGAGCGACCCACCGGCAATGACGCAACCCAGCCCTCGACATGACGTGCGGCGAGCGGACGGAGATCGAGCATCGACTGCGCTGCCGCCTGCTCCACCGCCGCAGCGGCGTCGTCGAGGTCGTCGAGCGTTGCTGCGGCGACGGTGACGATCCCGACGTGACGGAACTCGGGATGACCTTCGGCGAGTTCACGCTCACGCGACTCGACATCAGCGTGTCGGCGACGCTCGCGAGCCGTCAGCCGGAACCCGTGGCCTTCTTTCTGTTGGCGATTTGCCTCGATCGAGGTCAGCTGCCGGTTCGCTTCCTGCGCCGCACGAGTCAGCGCGACGGGTTCGAGGACCATCGTCACCGTTCGGATAGCGGTGGCGCCGGTCAGCAACGGTGCCATCCAGTCCGCACCGACGGGCAGCATCGGCCAACTCGCGACCCGATACGAACGATGCAACGATCCGTCCACCGCAGCGTGCGACCATCCCGGTTCGACCGCCATCGGACCCCACTCCAACGGCACGCGCCCAGTCGCCGCGCTCAGAGACCGACGCATGTCCTTTCCCGTGTCGATCCGGGTCGGATCGGACCGGGACCTGATCGTGTCCGCCAGCGCCGCCGGTGACAACAGCGCGTTCGTGAAGACTCCCGCAGTGTCGAGTCGGTCCCGGAGCAGACGGGCCTCGTCGAGGACGGCCTCGATCGACGCGTCCAATCGAGTCAGACGACGGCGTGACCGGACCTGCCTCATGTCGACGGTGAGCGTGAGCAGTACCGTGTGCGACACGGTGTGCGGAGCCTGCCAGAGCAGCAACTGGTCATAGTCCTCGCGGGACTTCGAAGGCTGCGAGGGTGCCGCAGCATCGAGGAACTCGAGGTGGCCGTCGACCCCGATCGGACGGGTCCACACCTGCCACGTCACCTTCGAGACCGGGCAATCAACGCGTGCCAATGGGGCCATCGTCGCGCCCCAAGACGAGACGATGCCGTCCTGCTCGCGCGATGACGCGACCGCGAATCCGTCGCCCACGACGTCGAGAACGACCGACACCGTCCCGGCCGACCGGTCATGGACAACACCAGCCGCCTGAGGGCCGTTCGCCCAGTCGATCTCGGCAGCCAACACCTCGAGCCCGCTCAACGCCGCAGGAACCTGGTGCTCGTAGCCGTCGCCGGTGCCAAGCAGCGAGGTCCTTACCCAGGTGTTGCGATGACGCAACCGATTGATCGCGATGCGTGCCGCTGGTGACGCGGTCTCGTACAGCGGGGTCCGCTTCCACGTCCCGAACGACACGATCAGACCGACGCACGGGCCGAGCACACCGACCAGGGGAACCTGGATCGCGATGCAGATCGTCAGCCACACAACACCGACGACAATCGGGATGCTCTGCCGAACGGTCAAACCCAACAACAGTCCAGCACGCGTGTTGTCACCGAACGAGTAACGGGCCGCCCGATCCGCCGCCTGCTCGCTCATCACTGCTCACCATCGCTACGTGCGGAACGGGGCGTCGGAACGGTCGTTCGGGATCCGGCATCATCGGAATCGGACCGTGCCGCCGGCCCGGCGCTGCGGGCTGCATTGAACGGTGACGCAGCAACCGATGGCATCGCTGTCGCTCCACTCCGCGACCCAGATGAGCCAGCGCCTGCGGTCGGAGTCGCCGCACCGGCGAAACCGGACTGCGCTCCCCCACCGGCTGCCCCGGGCATCTGGGGCAGCGACCGAGACGCCGCCGACGCCGCTGCGGAAGTCCCGGCCGACTTGGCCATCATGCCGACGTTCGCTGCGGTCATCGCGCTCCGACCCCACCCGCCGACGATCCCGGTCCCGACCGTCGCCGACTCCACCGTCGGTAACAGCCGGTAGACGACCCACGGCGACAGACCTGCGATCGCGAAGCACGAGAACCCCGAGATCAACACGCCAAGCGCGGCTGCGCCATCCCCGCCACTCGACGTCGTCCCGCCGTTCGCCAACAACTTCACACCGACGACGAGTGTGATCGTGATCGCCGGCTTCGCGAGCACCAACGCGACCGTCACCTGCACCAGTCGGCGACCCGAGCCGCGCATCATCGGCGCCACCGATGACGACCACACGATCGGCGCGAACGCTGCCACCACGTACAACAGAGACGAGCGCATGAACAGCACGACGGTCGTGACGAGCAGTCCGATCATGCCGAACAGCAGCGCCAAAGGACCGAGGAACGTGCCGGCCAACGCGCCTGCGCTCCCGATCGTCGCCGCGATCCGGTCCATCGCCGTCATCGCGTCCGCTCGGCCGGCTTGCCACGCCACATCGCCGATCACATCGGCACCCTTGATCATGACGTCCATCACCACGATCGTCAGCGCCGTCGCGACGATCGACTTCGGGCCTTCCTTGAGTGCGTCGCCGATCAACTCAGGTCGGCCTCCGAACCCGGCCTGCACAGCTGAGGCGAGCATCAACGCGATCGTGATCGACAGCGATATCGCCGCCATCGGACGCACCAGTCCGTCCGCGAACCAGGCGTCGGTGAGCCGTGGGGTAGTGGCGGTGTCGAGGACACCCCACACCCACTCCATCAACATCAACAAGCCGTTCGCGAACCAGGTGTAGATCCCCTCGATGACCTTGTCCCACGCCCAACCCGTGACGCTGCTGATCGCGTCACCGAACAGATCCAAAGGGTTCGGGATCGGGAACATCAGCGCACCGCCCGGTCAACGTCGGCCGCATCCCATCCCAGCGGTCCGGTGAACGTCGAGGCATCCTCGAACGTCACGTCCGCAGCCGGTGACGGCGTCGGGCCGAGCGTCGACTTCCAATCGTCGACCAGCCATCTGCCGCCGTCGAGGCGCATCTGCAGCGTGACGGTCCGCCAGACCTGACGCGCCGGGCCCGCACCCCGAACCGCGATGATCAGCACCGACCAAACCTGCACCTGCACGCCGTCCCGCGTCGTTGTGGCCGCGGCGGTGATCGGCCGCTCGGCGAGTTGCATCGAACCAGCGTCGACGTCGTCCTGCCCGACCTGAACGAGCAACTCGTCCATCTGAGCTGACGTCTCGTCGGCAAGTTTCGGCGCGTACGTCGGCGTTGCGAACGATGCGATCAGGTCTCGTCGCGAGATGAACCCAGCCTTCATGACGGTCGGAGTGGTGGCGACTGCGTCGATCGCAGCTTGCCTCGCTGCTGCCAGCACTGAACCGTTGGTCGCTTCATTCGACGTGGCATTCGATTTTGCGGTGACGCTCGACCCGCTCGCCGAGGTTGATGGGCGGCTTGAAGCGGTCTTCCCGATGCGCATCGCAACTGTGCCGATGACGGCGAGTGCGACGAGCAACGCAATGGCGATTGTGAGTTTGCGCATGTTCAGCCGCCCGTCGCCGTGTACAACGTGGTCGCGATCGTCCACGCGAGACCGGCGAGCACGGCTGCGCCCATCCCGCCGAGCAGCCACTTCCGCCCAGCCGACGACGCCGAGTAGTTCGACCCGAAATGGCCGACCCCAGTCATGATCGACCCGATCAACAGCCCGGCGAACGCCGAAGCCAGACCGGCCCACTTCAACCAGCCGATCACCGTGCTGATCAACGCCGCTCCCGGCGCCGAGCCATCCGCCGGCGGGTTCGGGATCGAATCCGCGAACGCCGCCCCGGACATCAACACGCCCTCAACGACGGCGAACACTGTCGCCGCGATCGCTTTGCGGGCGACCCGAGCTAGCACGCCTTCCCTGTTCGTTTCACTCATGACACGCTCCTTTCTGGAAGACCTGCCAGCTGCGGGCCGTACACACCAGCGGGATCGCATCACCCGACAACGGGAAAGAATCTCCGAGTTCCCGGTCGCAGCGACCGCTCACCCCGTTGGGAGACATGAAGGCTCTCGCTGCCGCCGTCGCCGCGCTCGCCGTCGGCGCGACCCTGCTCCCAGTCCTGTTGGCGAACGGTGACGGTCCACAGCTCACGCCGTGCACCGACGGCACAGCAGAGATCACGCCGATCCTCGCCACGATCCGTCACCTCGAATCAAACGACGACTACACCGCCCAAGCGAAAGGCGCGACAGCGTCCGGCGCGTACCAGTTCCTCGACAGCTCCTGGAACCGCTACGGCGGCTACGCCCACGCCAAAGACGCTCCCCCGGCCGTCCAGGATCAGAAGGCGACAGATCTCGTGAACAGCATCCTCAGCCACAACGACAACGACTTCACCGCGGTGCCCGTCGTCTGGTACATCGGACACGTCCCTGCATCGACATCGGCCGAGTGGGACACCGTGCCCCGCGCTGACGCAGGCAACCGGCTCACACCCCGCCAATACCAAGCGCGATGGATGGACACCTACCACGACCAGCTCGATTCAGCGGGTTCGCCATCGGCCACGCCGGAATCCACCGAGTGCATCGGAGGGAGCGTCGCCCCGATTGGCGGTGGCTGGTCGCTTCCCGGTCCGCGAGCTCTCCTCGATGCCGCACCGAGCGCCATCGACGCACCGCACCACGACTACCCCGCGTGGGACTGGCTCGTCCCGGTCCACACACCGATCTACGCCATTCGAGCCGGGCGAGTCGATGTCGTCCACGACTGGCCGCACAACTGGTGGACCGCGAACTGCGGATCCGGACGCGCCGACTGCCAAACGTGTGGTGTCGGCATCACCATCGTCGATGCAGACAACGTGCGGTGGACGTACTGCCACGCAACCGATGTCACCGTCCGTCTCGGCGACACCGTGAATGCCGGCCAGCAGATCCTGTGGTCCGGTGACACCGGGCGCTCAGGTGCGCCGCACATTCACGTCGAAATCCGTATCGACGGCGTGCAGCGTTGCCCGCAGCGACTAATCGCAAGCCTCTACTACGACCAGATCGGTCTCGATCCGCGCACCCTTCCAACGAGCGGCTGCTCGTTCTGACAGAGCAGATGCTCGCCGGCGTGGTGTGAACGGGAGTGACCCCGATCGAGTGGGGCAGCTCGCTGTCATGGAGCCCTGATGAGGGGCGGCTTCGGATCGGCATCGGGACGTTCGGTATCGCGACATACCGGCACTTCTGTGGCAGTCGTCTACGAACGGTGCATCGGTTGACGGTCGGTGTCCCGTGAGGTTCACGACTTTTAGGGGGTCTGCAATGTCCGAATCGAGTTGGGTTTGATGAGGTTCTGCTCGTGCGCAAGGCTGACGAGGCGGAGTTGGTAGCGGTGGCGTTCCTTCCCGGTGGGGCGGCCGCACGCTGAAGGCGTATCGGCAGGATCTGCGCTGCTTCTGGATACAGGCGATCAGGATTGGAGTTCCTCGCCGCCACGCGCCCGCACATCGAAATGTTCCGTCATCAATCCTGATGCCCTCACGTGCATCGCGTCGACGCTGCTAGTACAAGCGGAATTCGACGGCGTACCCGCAATCGACTTCGGCTCCTGCGCGTGCAGCGTTGCTGCGGAGGAACTGGTTGGTATTGAAGTCACCGCCAAGACCGTCGAGGTACGCCTTGTGCGCCGTGAGCGATTGGACCGCTGCGTCCATCGTGAGGGTCACGTCGACGAAGTGCGTTGGTTCGCTGGCTCCGAACGCATAGGTGGCTTGAACTCCCGACCACGCTGCGCCGAGTTCGGGAAACACCCAGCGGTTCGCTGCATCGCGCACCGCGTCGACAGTCGCTAATCCGACGGCGCGGTGATCGGCGTGGTTCACGGAGCCGCCTGCCTCCGTCTCGAAGGTCAAGGTCAGCACCATCTCGGGTCGACACCGGCGAATGACCCCGGCGATTGCGCGGCGCAGCTCGATCCCGCCGGTGACCGTGCCGTCTGGCCAGCGCAGGAACTCGACGTCGGTCACGCCGACGATTGCTGCGCCAGCTCGTTCCTCGGCTTCACGACGTGGCCCGCAGAGTGTGGGATCGAGCGCGTCGATCCCGGCCTCGCCGCTGGTCACCAGCAGGTAGGTGATCGTCTTGCCCTGAGCGGTCCAGCGAGCGATCGCACCCGCCGCGCCGTACTCGAGGTCATCGGGATGCGCGACTACTGCGAGGCCGCGTTCCCAGTCCTCCGATACCGGCTCCATGCCTGACCTTACCTTCGCCCGGAGAGTGCGACCCGAAGCCAGCTTTCTTGCTACATCGAGTTCGGAACGTCGGGTGTGGATCTCGAAGGACTGACGGTGTTCACGGGACCTTGGCGCCGAGGGCGATGTCGAAGCCGGCGCCGTTGCGTGCCACGCCGACCAGGAGGATGCCGGCCCACTCCAGGGCGTGGGCCATCTCAAGTGCTCCCGAGTCGAGCGGCCGCATGTGAAGGCTCTCCACGAACGCCGCGACACGTCCTTTTGCTTCGGTGCTGTCGCCGGCGAGGAAGACGTCTACCGGCTTGTCGTGGGCAATGACGCTGCCGAGGATCGTGTTGAACGCCTTGATGACGTGCGCTCCTTGGGGGGCGGCAGCGGCGATCTGCTCGGATACCGAGTTTCCCGGTGTTGTCACGAGTCCGTTGCCGTCGGCGTTGAACGGGTTGGTGATGTCGACGAGGATCTTGCCGGCGAGCGCATCGCCGTAGAGCGCGACCACGTCGACTGCGCTGGCGTAGAGGACGGCGACGATGACGATGTCGCCCTCTGGTCGGGCTCCGTAGACGCCGACGGCGGCTCCGTTACCGATCTGGTCGGCGAGCGCCTGAGCCTTGGCAGTGTTGCGGCTCATGAGCTCGATGGTGTGTCCGTGTTTGATCGCTCGGGCGCCAATGGCGGCGGCCATGTTGCCTGAGCCGATGATGCTGATGGTGGACATGTCGTATGTTCCTTTGTTTGGTATGTCGGTCAGTGAGGTCGTGGTGTCTTGTTGACGGTTAGATGACTGTGGTGCCGCCGTCGGCGACGAGCTCCATGCCGTTGACGTAGCTCGAGTCGTCCGAGGCGAGGAACAGCGCGACCGATGCGATCTCTTCGGGGCGGCCCATCGCTCGTCGCGGGATGACTGACTCGAACTGCGCCTTCAGCTCCGGGGACAGCACCGCTTCCATCTTGGGTGTGACGACCGAGCCGGGGATCAGCACGTTCACTCGGATCTTGCGATCTCGCAGCTCGGCAACCCAGACCCGTGCGTAGGCGGCCAGGACTGCCTTGCTCCCTGCGTACACGCTCCAATCGGGGTAGCCACGGACCGATGCGTTCGAGCCGGTCATGAAGATCGATCCTCCGTCGTTGAACAGTGGCAGCGCTTTTTGGACCGTGAACAGCGTGCCGCGCGCGTTCAACATGAACGCATCGTCGAAGTGTTCCTCGGTGATCTCGCCGAGCTTGCCCTGCTCTCCGGTGCCAGCGCTTGCCCAGAGCACGTCGATCGTGCCCTTCTCGAGCTTGACCGTCTCGAACAATCGGTCGAGGTCTGCGAGGTTGGCCGAGTCGCCTTGTACGCCGGTCACGTTCCGACCGATCTCCTTGACGGCTTCGTCCAGGGCGTCCTGCCGACGGCCCGAGATGAAGACGTACGCGCCTTCTTCGACGAACAACTTCGCACCAGCCAGCGCCATACCGCTGGTCGCTCCGGTGATCACCGCAACTTTGCCATCGAGCTTTCCCATCAGGACTCCATTCTCGCGCCGTGCCGATGTTATGTACACCGATCTGTGTGGAACGTATCTCTCACTCCGACGCAAACCAACCTAACCACACCGATCGGTACCCAATCGGCCTACGATGGTGACATGACAGAACCGGAGAAAGGGCCACAAGGCGTTCGCCGAGGCAGAGGCGCGCGGGAACGCATTCTCGGCGCTGCTCGGGAACTGTTCCGCGAGCAAGGCATCAACTCCACCGGCATCGACCAGCTGTGCGCAGTGGCCGAGGTGTCCAAACGAACCCTCTATCAGCACTTCGCCAGCAAGGACGAGGTCATCGCCGAGTGCCTCCGCCGATTCGACCCCGACGTCCTGCCGGAAGTTTTCGACAGGACCGACACCACGGCGCGACAACGTCTCCTCGCCGCATTCGAAGTGCACTCGCCCCTGTGCCCGTTCATCGCGACAGCCGTCGAGATCGCCGACTCGAGCCACCCCGCCCGCATCCACGCACGCGACTACAAGCGGGCCTTCGCCGCCCGGCTCACCGAGACGGCCCGCGAGGCCGGCGCCACCAACCCCGAGCAGCTCGGCGAGCAACTCGCGCTACTGCTCGATGGAGCCTCAGCCCGTAGCCGAGTGCTCGACACCGACACCCTCGCCACAGCCGCTGCAATCGCAGTTGTCCTCATCGACAACGCCATCCCCACTGCGTCACAACCGGCCGACACACGCCAGGTCAAGCAGCGTGGCAAGCGGACCAGACAGGGAGGTAGTGGCGGCGCAGCCTCCGCGCTCCGCCATCCAATCGCGAGAGAGTGACATGACGACCCGCCCACCGACTCGATCAGCGGCGGCGGCAACGTCGGCTCCGCACTTGCGAGTTCGGTAAGGGGCTTCCTCCGATCAAGCGATCGCAGCGGATCGGGGCTTGGTGGTCACCGTTCCAGGCTGACGCGCCGGCACGGATTGCGGCGATGACGCCGCTGTCGATGAGGAGGTCACTGCCGGTGACCAACTCGGCGCCGAGGAGGAACTGCGCTGCTTGTGCGATTCGTCGGTGGTACAGCGCAGAACCGGCATCATCGCCCGAGCAGGCCTGAACCTGCTCGGCGGGTGGGCTGCCCCACCAACCGATCTCGCCGCCCACGATCAGCCCGACTGACAACGAGCCCCGATTCCCCAGTGGTCCGACCAACGCAGCGGTCAGCGCGACACCGACCCTCCGGCGGAAATGCAGAGATAGCCGAGAACGGCGCTCGCATCCCCGCTGCTGCCCCCTACCGCCGGATACGCGGCGAGCACCGGGCAGTCAGACCTCGAGGCCTCATCACTCAGACCTTCACCTCGGCGGCGGATCTGTTGTGCACCGGCGGGCACCTTCCGGTGGCCTACCCACGCCTGGCTCAGTCGCTCGTGCCGACGAGCTGGCCGAGCAGTGACTTGGTGCTGTTCGACGGCTGGTAGGAGTCGTCCTCTGCGAGTTCGGAGAGCATGCCGGCAAGTTCGTTGTAGGCGCCTCGCACGCCGGTCAGGTTCCCGACGTGTGCTTCGATGCGCATTCGCGCTCGATAGATCGGTTCATCGGCTTTGAGTGCACGAAGCGCGGCGGTGGCGATTCGCCGCGCGGCCTCGGGGTGGTTGGCTTCGAGGGCGATGTCGATTCCGCGCAGCGCCGTCGATTCGATGAGGTTGCAGGCTTGCGCGAAGTACTGATGGTCGTAGGCCCAGTCGTAGCCCGGTGCATCGAAGGGGACACCCACGATCATGTCCATGGCCTGCTCGATCAACTCGAGTGCTTCCGACGACGACACTTGCGTGGCGTGCGCAGCGAGGCTTCTGAAGAGGTCGAGATCTGTCACCGCGTCCTTGCTGAGCCGTACGAGCTGGGATGATTGGCCACGTCCGGGAAGGAATGGTCCCAGTGTCGATCGCGCTTTGGAGATTCGGTTCCACAGCGTGGATCGTTCGATGTGCCGACCTCCCCATACAGCATTGATGACTTGGTCTTCGGTCGCCGAGTGGTCGTGGCACGCGAGGAAGGCGACCAGGCTGACGTCGAGGCGTCCGAGCTGAGGGTGGTCTGGCAGCGTCGGGGCGCCGAGGAGTCGGACGAGAAGGCCCGGCTCTGGCAGAGACCTCGGCTGATCCTCGTCGCCGTCGCAATCGAGCATGTCCAGCTCGAGCTGCTCCACCTCGTCGTCCGTCACAAACGACTCGGCTAGCGACCGGCGTTCGTCCCGCGCAGATGTGGCGTCCGTTTCGGCGGGTGCGGGCTCGTCAACTTCGATGTCGTGCCCGGTGTCGCTGGCAAGGGCGTCCAACAGGGCGATGGTCTCGGTCGGTACGCCGGCGGCGTCGAATGCCAGCCCGAGTGGCTGCAAACAGGCTGTGCCGTCCGCTGGCAGCGAGATGGTGGCGGCGCTATCGGCGTGCTCGCCGATGACTATTACGATCCCGCCTGAGCGTGGCGATACCGCGTTGACGAAGTCGTCGACCAGCGCTTCGTTGGCTGGCACGACGACGATCGTCGTTTCATGGCCGAGCGGGCCACAGTTCACTCGGAGGCGGAAGGTGTCGGCCGCCTGGTTCGTGTCGGCGAGCTCCCGGTTTGCCTCGATCATCTGGCGGAGATGCGTGAGGGCGGACTCGGCGTGTCGGACTTGCACACGGGGCGAGAGCTCGTTGGCGGTGAGGTCGTGTTCGACGACGTGGATGTAGGTGTCGGAGAGGAGATCACCGTTTCCGAGCTCGAGGACAAGGGACCGCACGAAGTCGTCGACGCGGCCCGGGTCGCCGCCGATCGAGATGCTGCCGAAGGCCTCGAGGTCGATGAGGAGCTGATTGCCTTGGCGGGTGCCGATGCTCGCGAGACTTGGCAATGCGACGACGCCGTTCGCGGCGAAGAGTTCGTCGGGGTCATACGGGATGCGCCATGTCCAGCCGCCGTCGTTGCTGGTCCAGGGTTTGATGGTTGTCGGGTTCCGTTGATCCCAGAGCAGCTCGATGCCGGCGGTCTCGGAGAGTTCGACGGCGACGGGTCCGCCGGCGATTCGCTTGTGGTCGATTCGTTCGAGGAGTCCGAGTAGCTGATGGTTGGCCCATGTGACGAGAGCGATGTCGGCGGCGGTGACGAGTGATCGTTCGAGGTGCGCTACGGCCGGTTCGGGTCGATGTCGTAGGGCGAGTCGTGAGCCCCGGGTTGCCTGGCGGGTACGGCGTCGACGATGCGCGACGACGAGTGCTGAGGCGAGCACTGTCGAGCCAGATATTCCAGCGAGCCATCCGACCGTGGAGTCCGATGTCGACACGTCAGCGGTTGCAGCGGTTGCAGCGTTCGCAGCCGCTCGGTCTACGGAGGTGGTCGACGGCGTTGGCTCGGTGGTCACCGGCGAAGTCGCCGTGGGCACCGGCGGGAGTGCGGTGGTGCTTGAACTCTCTTCGTCGACCGTCGACGTCGGAACTGACGAATCACGAACGACTGGTGCGGTCTCGATGGTCGGTGGCACATTGCTGCCGGGAGGCGATTCCGTTGGCGCGACTGCAGGCGCGTCGGCGGCGGGCGCGTCCGCAGCCGGCTGAGCGGGGGGTGGTTGGCCGATGGCAGGCAGAACGAACTGTTGGCCGGGGTAGATCAGGTTGGGTTCGGCGATGATCGGGTTGGCGGCGACGACCTCGTGGACGTACTCGACGACGTCGCGGCCGGAGGGCCGGGCAATTCCGGCGGTCTCCAGTTCCGTCTCAGAGAGGTCCCAGAGGGTGTCGCCTCGCACGACGGTGATCGTGCTTTCGGGTGCGTAGCTCGGTGCTGCGTCTGGTGTGGCGACGTCGACGGGTTGGTTGGCGGATGTCACTTGTTGGCGGTCGGCCGGCACGGTGGCGTCGCGTGGGAGCGTGAGGATCATGCCGCTGCGGATGTCTCGTGGTGAGTTGACGGTCGGGTTGAGGTCGATGATCTCGTGCACTCGTGATCCGTCGCCGAGCGCAGCTTCAGCGATCGACCACAGCGAGTCTCGTGGAGCGACATGCCACCGAGAGGCCACGGGGACCGATGTTGGAGCTTGGCGTTGCGATGGTGTCTCGGTGACGAGGGCCGCCACCGCCGAGGTGCGATGCGGCAGCGGTGTCGTCGATGCGGGGGCAAGCGCAAGGGTTCGGCTGCTCGATGCGATGATCCCGATGGAGAGGATGAGCGCGACGAGTCGTCCCATGCCGTTGCCGACCGACTGGGGAACCATCGGGGCCGAGACCGTTCGTTGCCCGCGGGCAACGCGAGGCACGTTCACGACGAGTTCCCAGATGAGCGCCCACATCAGTTGCAGCCACGCGATCCAGACGAGCACGGCGATGGCTCTAATGACGGTGTTGGCTGGGATGTCGCCTTGCTGCACGGCGGTTGAGAAGCGGGACCAGGTCGGGAGTCGGTGCGGCAGCGGCCAACCTGCGATCTGAGCGAGTACAGCCGGGACACCAGCGACGAGGGCGATGAGTGCGAGGCAGCCGAGGAGTTGCCGGGAGCGGTGGACGAGCTGGGTCATGGTCAGCCTCCTTCGGTGCCGGTGACTCCGCGCTGCACGACTGCGGAAGCGGATCCGGAGACGCTTGACGGGAACCCGGGTGCGGGGAAGGCGTAGTCGACTCCAGCGGAGACTGAGACGGTGACTGCTGCGCCGTCGATGGTGACGGAGCCGGCGTATCCGGATGCGGAGATGATCGCTTCGGCTCTTGCTTGGGCTGCGTCGGGGTCGATGAGGTCGCCGGAGCGGAGCGCGAGCGGGTCGGCTTGGGCTGCGGCCCGGGCAGCTGCGGCGGCGACCGCGTGGGCGTCGCGGCGGGCCGCCCATTGTTGTGATGCCGAGATCAGCGACCACGCGCCCATCATCAAGAAGATGACCAGGATGGTGGTCATCGGCATCACTGAGCCACGGTCACGCTCGGTCGACTCGAGACGCGCGGCGTTCATCTCAGGTTCCTCCGCGGACGATGTCGATCTGCTCGACGCCGTGGCCGTGAACGGTTCGGCTGCCGGGGAACCCGGAGAGGACGACATCGCCGAGCGAGACGGTGCAGGACACGTCGACGGTGATGAGCCCGCCGGCGACGAAGTCTCCGCCGACGCTGACATTGAGGGATTGGCAGGCAACTCCTCGATCGGCGAGCACGCCAGCTGCGGCGGTGTTCGCGGCTGCGGACGCAGCGCCGGAGTCGTACTCGGCCGCCGCGGCCCGTGCTGCGGAGTGTGCGGCGGCGTTGACGTCGCCGCCGGTTCCGACGACTCGGAGCGCGCCGACGATGAAGAACCCGACAGACAGCAGCGCGACGACTGCGATCGCAGCCTCGACGCCGGCCGAGCCACGATCGGTCGTTGGTTGCTCGGTCATGGCTGGCCCTGCGGGTCGAACTGCTCGACGGTCGCCGACGCGGAAGCTCGAACGGTGATCGATCCGACGAACGGCAGCAAGGAGACGACCTTGCCCTCCGCGGACACCGTCACGGTCTGACCGTCGGTCGACGCGTGGGCGGCGTGGGAATTGAGCAGGGCGCTGGCGGATTGATCGATGAGGTCGTCGGCGAGTGCACTGCCTTCGCTCGGACTCGAGTCGCGTCGAGCTCCGGCCGCCGCTCCGTCCTGGGTGGCACCGGCGAGGACGCTGCGGGCGTAGTAGGCGAGTCCGAACTGCACCACGAACAACGTCGCGAGGAGAATAACGGGGACCATGATCACGGTCGTGGTGACCTCACCCCGATCACGATCGCGTCTGGCGGAGGCTGCGGCACGTTGGGTCAGGGTGATGGAACGGCGTTGGCGTTGCCGGCGATCTTGGCCGCGATCACTCCGCCGGCGGCGATTGCTGCGACGACAAGCAGCACGATCAGCGCCGTGGTGGAGGTGATCTCGCCGCGGTCGCGTTCGTCGATGCGTCGTCGAATCGGTGCGCTGGCGCGCATCCACGTCGTCAGGATCAGAATCTGGAATTGCAACATGTCGGGGGCTCCTTTGGTCAGGGTTCGTGGTCATCGAGATCGGGGTCGGCCGCGCCTGTAGCGCTGTTGCGGGGTCCGTCGGAGTGTTCATGGTGTGGAGAGCGCAGCGAGCGCCGGGTAGCCGATCAGCAGCAGGAATCCGGCGAACATCATCGCCACGGGCAGGACCATCGTTTCTGATTTAGCTTCTGCGTCCGATTCGAGTTGGGCGAGGTCCTTGGCGCGGATGGCTTCGGCCTTCGCGTTGAGGGAGTCCCGAACGAGCGCGCCGCCGCCGGCGAGGGTCATGGATGCTTCAAGTTCGATCAGTTCGTTGACACCGAGCCGGTTGCCGAGCTCACCGAGTGCCCGCCACGGCGGCTCTCGTCGTGCCTGCGCGGCGGTGAGGGCGGAGCGTAGGTGCCGGAACGCGGTGCCGTGGCCGACAGCTGCAGCGTCGAACATCGCAGTCTCGACACCGGCGCCGCCGGCCATCAGGATCGTGACCAGCTCGAGGTATGCGGCGAGGGCGTGGCGAAACTCGCGGCGGCTCCGGTCGGCGTCGGAACGGAGGTCGATTCGGGCGTAGAACCAGCCGCCGGTCGCTCCGCCGACGAGCGCGATCAGCAGCAGTGACGGGGACACGAACGAGGCACTCCCTGTTACGGACAAGAGCAGCAGAAGTGCGCCGGGGGCACCGAACATCGCCGCCCACAGCAGCCGGTCCTGGACGTACTTGCCAAGATCTCGCTCACACACCGCCAGGTCCGACGCACGGTCGGGCGTGGATCGACCGGCCAAGGCCTCCAACGACAGTCGCTTGGATCGCCCTGCGGTTGCTGCTGTCGTTCGTGGACGGTGCAGTTCGGTGACCAGCGCTGTCAACGGTTCGGTCGTGCCGACGAGGCCGCGTGCGATGATCAGCACTCCCCCGCCCGCACACGCGCCGGCAACGATCATCGCCATCAACATCATCCGACGACCCCGTCCTCGATCGTGGCCAGCAGCCGAGGGGCAGGTGCCGGGCGACTCATCCGGACCAAGCCCCACAAGGCGCCAGCGAAGAGGGCGCCGATGCCGAGCATGACCTGCTGCCCGGTCACCGAATCGTACGGCGACATGAACCTCGGGGAGAACAGCAACAGCAACACCGCCAGGCCGAGCGTGATCACGACCAAGGCACGGCTCGACGCATAGGTCCGTGCCCGTCCGGTCTCAATCCGCATCCGCATCGCCGCCTGCTGACGCGCGGAAGCGGCGATCTCCGAAAGCAGGTCGGACAAGCGTTGCGCCTGCCGTTCGGCGGCGATCACCAAGGCCGTCACGATCAGATCGGCGACCGGGTCGTCGACCTCGCTCGCGAAGCGTCGCAACGCAACCGGCAGCGACTCGCGTTCGGCACGCACCGACAGCGCCTGCACCTCCCGTCGGATCGCCGGCGGCGCAACACGCGCTGTGACAGCGATCGCTTCCCGAAGTCCGGCGTGCGCGCTGATCGTGTCGCGCAACATCTCCGCCCACGACGCCAGGCTCTCCGTTCGCTCCTCCAACTCCCGGCGCCGCCGACGCGAACCACTCAGCATCGGAGCGATCCCCGTCGCCGCCCCGGCCAGCCCGCCAGCGGCCGGCCACCCAGTGACCGCCCAAACAACAGCAGCCGCAAAGACGACGAGTGCGGCTCGCCAGCCGACCGTCGACCACTCGATCGAGGTCTTGGGATGTTCGTTGACGGTGACGCCGGTCGCGCCGAGGATCGCGATCCACACTCCGATCGCAGAGATCACACCGACGACAGCTCCGGCGAGCGCTGTCATCGGAACCCTCCGCCCAACAGGGCATCGTCGAAGCCAGCGCGGCGCAGCTTGGCGACATGGGCTTGTTCAAGACGTTGCAACGTGACCGGGTGCCCGTCGTCGTCGCGGGTGACGATCGTGTTCGTCGTGCACCGCTTGCCGTCGAAACCCGAGACCTCGAGTACCTCTGTGACGACGCGCCGTCCATCCGGTAGCCGGTCGAGCTGGACGATGAAGTCGACGGCCTGGTAGAGCTGGTTGTGGGCCACGTCCGGTGGGAGGCGGTCTTCGCCGGTGCCGAGGTAGAGGGCGAGCTTGTCCAGCGCGCCGACGGCGGAGGCGGCGTGGACAGTGGTCAGCGATGACTGGCCGTGGGTCATCGCCTTCAACATCGGGACCGCCGCATCGGAGTCGCGGACCTCCCCACACACCAGCCAATCCGGCCGGTACCGCAAGGCATGCTTGACCTGCTGCCCCTGGGTGATCGCGCCCTCGCCCTCGTTGTTGGCCAGCCGTTCCTCCCAGGACTCGACGTTCGGATGTGCAACCGGGTCGAACAGATCCAGCTCCGAAGTGTCCTCGATGATGATGATCCGCTTCATCGAATCCATCTCCGCCAAACACGCACGGACCGCCGTCGACTTCCCCGAGCCGGTCGGGCCGGAGAACACGATCCGGATCTCGCTCGACCGCAGACACGCCCGCAAGAACTCGGCCACCACCTCCGTCAACATCCCCAACCCGACGAGATCCCCCAAGGTCACCTTGCCGAGCGCGTTGCGACGCAACGCGAAGGAGACGTGCTGCGACACCCCGCGCGTCGCAGCGAGCCGCAACCCTTCACCGAGGCGCATCACCAACAGCGGCACCTGCGAATTGAACTGGCGTTCTGTGCGACCAGCCGTACGGGCCAGATGCGACAACCACGCGTCGAGTTCGGCCTCCGAAGCCCACAACCGATCGTCGATCTGCTCCACCGTGCCGTCCGAGCGGTAGACGAACACGAGGTCGAACCTCGACGCGACGACCTCCTCCACTGAGTCATCGGCGAGCAGCAGCTCGACCGGACCCAACCCGACCGACAACGCGAGCACACGTTCCGACAGCTGCTGCTCGTCCACCGGCGACAGGCGTTCGGCGCCGCCGGCGATCCGCTCCTCGTCGATCCGTTGGAACTCAGCGCGTAACACCGAGTCCGCCAACGCCTCCTGGGCGGCAGCCGAGAGATGAGCGCGATCGGACTTCAATCGCTCGGTCGCGTCCAGCTCCAGCGCTGCCTGGACCGCCTTGGTCAAGGCCACCACCAGGGCCGGGTCGACACGGTTCACGCGACGTCTCCCGCCGTTGCAGGATCTGCGCTGGTGGTCGAGATCTCGTCGTACACCGATGCGGCCACATCGACAGCGGAACGCCACAACCACGACCGGCGTGCCCGGCCGCCATGCAGTACTGCCGCGGTCATCGCGACCAGGTCGCTCGTCTCGCCCACCACCCAGGTCCGATCCGACCTGAAGAACGCACCGAGCTCCTCCGTGCCGTGGCCGGCCTTGCCGATCACTAACACCGCCACCCGGCAGCCGACCTTGCGCAAGTCCGCCACACGCGAAGGCACCTGCACGAGATGTTCGCTTTCAGCACGCGACACGACGATCGACAACACGGCACTCCGTACGAAATCGTTATCGCCACCGCTACCCGGTCCCCGCCCGCAATCGACGAACCACACGCCCGAATCTGCGGCTGCGCAGTCGGCGACGGTACCGGTCAATCCGGGCCAGACCTTTGTCGCCTGCTCCGCTGACTCTGGCCCCGGGATCAACCACAGCGAAGGCGCGAGCAGACGGCCATGTTCGCCAAGGTCAACGCCGCCATCCATTGAGCGGCGCAGCCCGGCGATCAACGACACCACCCCAGGGTCGACACCAAGCCCGTAACGGGCGCCGAACACCCCGCCACTCACATCAGCCTCGAGCACAACCCGAACATCCGTGTCGACCGGCCACGCCGCCGCGAGCAGCACGCACCACGACGACACACCTGGCGCACCACCAACCGATGACAGCGCCACAATCATGACCCGCCGACCAACGACAATCGCAAAAGCCCGTCCGCTGCCGACTGCGCGACTGCGGCCTGTGCGCCCTCGGGGATCAGCAACGACACCCACAGCTTCGATGAGGTCGAACTCGAGCTCGCCCGCTCGACGGACCACACCGTTCCCGCCCCCAACGACACCGCCGACGGCGCGACTCCAGCGGCGTCGGCTGCGGTCGTCTTCACGACGCCGAGCAACCCGACATGGTCGCCGGCCTGCAACACCGACGTCGGGACCGCCCCAGGATCGAGTTCCGCGCCGATCACGACCTGGCCGGCGGGCACGACATCGCTGCGTTGCGAGAACAGACCGGTGTTCAAGATCGTGCCCTCCGGGATCGGGCCGCGCGCTGCCTGACCGATGATCAGATCCTGCTGCGACGACTGGACTGCACGCACTCCACCGGTCTGGCCCATCTCGACCACACGGAGGTCCGCAGCCGTGACGACCTCACCTGGCGAGATGTCATGGGACGCCACCACGATCGACAGACGATGAGACGTCGTCGTGAACACCCACGCACCCAGCAACGCCGCCAACCCGACAAGGACCACACCCAACGCCACCCACGACGGTCGACGTCGCTTCGGACCAGCAACCGACACCACCGACAACGCCGGTCCTGCCTCCGGGACGTCGGCATGATGCGCGAGGGATCGGACGGTGCGAGCCATCAGCAACCACCTTCTTGCGGTCGACCGCCAGTGCACGTGACGAGACCCTTCGCCTCAGCGACAGCGAGCGGTGTCGTCGATGTCGTCGAGAACGCCGGAAGCGCACCACCCGCACCCGTCGACGACGTCCAGACGATCGCCCACTCGATCGTCATCTCGGTCGTGAAGTGGTAGCCATCGACCGGAGACGTCGACGACGCATCCACGTACGTGTACGAGCACGCCCCCGGAGCGTCCGCCACGTATGCGGCGATAGGTCCCTCACCGTCACAGCTAACTGCACCGGGCCCGGACGGATCGCCCGGATCGAACGTCAACCTTTGCGGTGTGGCCGTGACCGTCGCCCACACCGGACCCGCGGATGCCGTCACGGACACAGGGGCCCACGAGGCAGGATTCGCGCGGAAGTCCAACGGAACCTGGACATACGCCCAACCGAACTGCGGGTCAGTGCCCAAGAACGTCGGCGTTGGCTCGGGCAGCTTCGAACTCTTCAGCTGGCTCAGCAGACCTGGGAGCAAGTCGGTGGGCTTGGTCTGCGGGACCTCGATGTAGGTCTCGACGCCGTTGCAGGTCTTGCGCCACAGCTCGTAGGTGATCCCATTCCGAGTGTTCGGCCACGACACCTGCGCCGTCTCCGCCGATCCAAGCGTCTGGATCTGATCCCACGTACACGACGAAGACCCGGACGAGGTTGCCGCTCCTCCGTTGGTGTACACGGTCGCACCAGCGGTGATCACCCCTGATGAGGAGCTGCCCTGGCCGACACCATCTCCTGGGGAGGCGTCGACTCTCGAGACCGTCGCAGCGCCGCCAATGGCGATCGTCAACGTCAGCAGGGTATTCACGCCGGCGGACACACATCGCTCGTCTCTGCCGGGCCGGTCGATGGCGCTCCATAGACCCTCCACACACCATCGCCGTCCAAACGCATATCCCATGTGGAAACGCCGGACGCAAAGGTGTCATCGACTACGACGTCGACGCCGGCTGGTCCAGCATTGGGCAGGACCAATTTGCTGCCATCTGCAATGCACACGACCGCGGATGCTGTGGTGTTGTCTTGACCCAGGGTCACCGACTCGACGACGTAGCGGAATTGGTCGCGGTCACGGACGGTGTAACCCTGAGCGTTCCATTCGTTGACGCGATCGACATTGCCCTGCAGCAGATCCCCGGCTCGGGCGACTGCCAGAGTCGCCGGATCGCACGATGGCATCGCGGTGAGACAAGCCGAATAGGAACTCTCGGCGAGAGCAATCGCCGATCGCACGGCGGCCTCAGGATCGGCCGCCGCTGCGGTGCTCGGGACTGCGATTGTCGTCGGGGCAGCCGTCGATGGCGGAAGTGAGTCAACGGAACTCGCTGTGGGCTCAATCGTCAACGTGGTCGCCCCGGAGGTCGTCTTGGCCTCGCTGCTGGTCGGGGGCACGGTCGTCGTCGGCGGCGTGGATGAGGAGACGACGACCCGACTCGTCTCGGCGGTGTTGGAGCTGGGAGCGGAGTCGCACGCAACGAGGACAGTGACCGACAGAGCGGTCACTGTCGCGGTTGCCGCGAGGCGGGTCAGCGGACCAAGTACTCCCACGTTCGAGCTTTCCGCGTGCGCATGCCGTCTCCGATCGGGCAGGTGCTCTCGAACTGGACGCCGCCGCCCACCGCGCCGCCAGGGCGAGAACAGTGGCCTATTCCCTACCCGGGATGGCCTCGGTACTAAACATGAGGTTCGAGAAACTGCGCGCACCCCCACCACCGGGGTCCCTCCAGCATGAACAGAGAAAGATTCCGAGGCTGTCTCAGGCGGTCTTGTCATCCTGCGCGGAGTAGTCAAGGTCGAGCAGTCGCTGCTCGTAGTCAGCAAGCGCCTCGGCAAGGCGTTCCCGGTCCACATGGACACAGTGGTCCGTCGGGGACTGCCGAGAGGTGTGCCCGAGCACCGCCCGAGTCATGGGTCTGCCATAAGCGCTGTCGACGAAGGTGCCGAGCGAGTGCCGATACGAGTGCAGCGAGAGGTCGCCGCGCGCGAACAGATCCGGCGCGTCGCCCTGCAATCGGACGAACAGATCTTCGATGCGTCGCCGGCCCGTGGGTCGGCCCATCGGCGCAGCGGGCGACGGTGGGCGGCGCAGCAGCACTTCGTCTGTCCGTTGCCATTCGTGACTCGACAGATGCGTCCGGCGCCGGCTCTCCAGATAGCGATGAATGAGATCGAAGAGGGCGGGCGGGATCGGCATGGTCCGGTCTTTGTCGCCTTTACCCCATACCTCGATCGTGCGTCGCTCGAAGTCGATGTCGCCGATGCGCAGTCGTCCGAGCTCGATCCGTCGCAGGCCCACGCGTTCGGGGAGCGCGAGGGTCAATTCGTCGAGCAGCGGGTCGCGTCCACCTCGCGCGAGGCGACGGAGCAGCGCTGCTTCTTCGAGAGTGAACGCGCGACGGCGGGGCTCCGGACGTGTCGGCGTGCGGAGACCGAGCGCAATGTTCGTCGTCGCGTATCCCTTGTCGCACAGGTACGACCACAGGTGCCGGAAGGCGCCGACTGCGTTCTCTTCGGCCGAGCGCCCAGTTCGTCAACGATCGTCGGCACTATGTCCGGCGATGACATGTCGAGCGATGAGATCGGTCAGGTCACCGGCGGTCAGCGAGCGTGGCGGACGGTCACCGTGTTCGACCACCAGGCGCCGCGTCCACGTGCGATACACCGCGCGTGTGCCGGTCGCCATCAGCGCGAGAGCGCTCGACTCGTAGAGATCGATTGCGTCGGCGACGGTGATGGCCGAAGACCTCGCTGCACCGGAGGGGGCGGGCATTGCGTCGGCGCGAAGTCGGAAGAAGTCGAGCAGTTGACCGATCGAGCGCGGCTCGATACTCCCGGCAGCAGTGAGCACGTCGAGCGCGAAGGCGGGTTCGTCGAGCGCGGAGATGGTCCGGCAGGCGCCGACTTGTTCGATCACGCCGACGACATCGAGGAGTGCTCGACCGAGCTCGCCAAGGCACTCCAGTTCCGGTCGAACGCGTTCGCAGAGGTCGAGGAGACGCAGAATCGTTCACGATGAGATCGCCTGCCAACGTTGCGCGAATCCGTCGACGGGGACGACGAGCACGCCGCCCTCACTGGCCGGCGCAGTGATCACGTCGAAGCACATCGGCGTGTCGACGGCCAACCACGAGCGCACTCGACGGTCGAGCACGAGGCGACCTCGTGGATCGACGTCGATGGTCGCCGCGTATCGGAGTTGACCGAGGTTGGGCATCGAACCGCCAGCCGGACCGATCCAGCACGCCGTCGCGAAGCGAACTCCAAGGCTCGGTCGTTCTGACGAGTCGAGCAGGGTCCGCAACCGACCGAGGTACAGGCGGCCGCGTCGGACCGGGATCCCGGTCGGCACCAGCGCGCCGCTCACTCGGTCCTCGTCGGCGAGCTTGCTCCCGGCGATCATGATCAGCTCCGCGAGCTGATGTGGTGAGGTGTCGTGGATGGCAGACATAGGTGCCTACCACCGGGGTCGAGTGCCGCCCTTTCGGGGACGGCACTTCGACACGGGTTTTGTGGGCTGTAGCCCACGATCCTGGTGTCGAAGGGGGGACTACCCCGGGCTTGCTGTGGGCCTCAGCCCACAACAGCCCACGGAATCGCTTCGATGCCGGCTCATGAGATTCCATGGGCCGTCTCCGGTTGACCATGATCACTCCTTCGTTTTCGCTGAGCTTACGCCGGGCGAAAGAAGTTGCGGCGACATCTGAGGAGCCGCCAAACGCCGGATCGGGCTGCGTTCTCCCGGTGCCCTCGCCGACTCAAGATGTTCATCAACCGACGGTGAGAGAAGCTGAAGATCACGAGCGCCAGATCTCCTGAGCCTGCCGGAAGAGGTCCAGGTCGGCAATTTTTTGCTCAGACCCCGCCGGCCTTCACCGCCGCCTCCGTAGTCGGAGTGATGTGCCTCGGTCACGCGACCCGGGCGCGATTCATTCCTTGGTCTGGGTGGACGTCTGTCAGATGACTGGGCATTGGGTTGGGTCGTGGAGGAAGACGCCTCCGGTGTGGCTGGTGCCGATGACGATGTTGGTGGCGTCTGAGTCGAACAGGAGCAGGGTGCCGTCGTCGCTAATGCCGGCACCGTATGACTCTCCGTCGGGTTGGGTGCCGTCCGCGCCGAGCGAAGCTCGGGTGGTCGTGCCGGTGGTGGCGTCGTAGATGAAGGTGTCGACGTCGTTGTTGGTGTCGCCAGGGACGATGTCGGCTGCTGCGGTGTTGAAGGCGAGGAACCGACCCGTGGTGGAAACGTCGTCGATCCCGAAGAATGATGTGGGGTCGTGACTGAAGGTGAGTTCGGCGCGAGCTCCGCTCGTGATGGTGTACCGGGTCACCGTGGTCCCTGCGTCCTCGCGTGAGTAGTAGATGGTCGAGCCGTCTGCGGCGATGAGGCTTTGGAAGAAGGCGGACCCGCCTGGCGCGGCGGCGAGCAGCGTGGTGGTCGAGGTGAGGGTGTCGCGCAGATACAGCCCGGAGCTTCCGGTCATGTCCGGGGTGGAGACGAGGTTGGTTGCGTTCGATTCGAACGTGACGTAGCGGCCATCGGCACTGATGCTGCCGAGGCGGCTCGATCCGCCGGCGGTTTCGGCGTTGCCGACACCGAGGTCGATGCGGGTGGTGGTGCCCGTGGTGCGGTCGCGGACGAACACGTCTTCTGCGTGGTTGTGGTCACCATTGACGAGGTTGTCGTCGCTGCTGTCGAACAGGACAAACCGCCCGGTCGCCGAGACCACGACCGCTGGCGCGGCGAACCCTTCCGACGACCCGCTGACCGGTACGTCGGCAAAGGTGGTGGCGTTCGTGGCGCGATCCCAGACCGCGATGCGGTCCCCGGTCGCTGTTGCGGTCCAGTACGCGACGGTGCTGGCATCTTTCGACATCGCCGGGTAATCGTTGGTGGGGTTGCCAGTCGGTGCGCCAGGCTGCGTGTCGACCATCGTGAACTGCCTGGTCGTGCGGTCGTAGATCCCGATCTGCGCTGCGGCGTTGCCACCCGGGAGATCGGAGAAGTCGCCGCTGAAGACCGAGTAGCGGCCGTCGGCGCTGAGCGCCCAACTGGACAGGCCAAGTCCGGTGGTCGGGGTGCCATCGGCGCGGAGGTCGAGCTCGTTGGTCGCCGGCGTCGGTGCGGCGAACCATCCGAGCACGTCGATCGCGACGTCGACGCGTCCGGCGTTGTTGAACAGGGTGATCTTGCCGCCGGCACCGAGGGGGACGATCACCATGTTCGGGATCGTCTGGCCGGGCGTGAAGTTCAGGTTCGAGGCGACCGGTTGCGCGTGGCCTGTCGGGTACACGGTCAGGTACGACGCGTCAGTGGGATCGATCGCGGTGACGTTGAGCGCGACCGCTCCAGCCGACGCGGGTATGCCGGGCCGCCCGCCGATCTGGACGTCGAGCGTTGATTGGCCGGCGAGCGCACCTCTGCCTTCGGCGACGTGGTCGATCGTCGTGAACGACCCACCCGAGCGGGTCTCGAGGAGTCGTTCGGGTGTGAGTCCGCTGTACGAGGCGCCCGTCGGGAACCAGCCCAACACGTCGACGACCAGATCCGTGGAACCGGAGTTGTTGTAGAGGCTGATCTTGCCATCGGCACCGACGGGGACGATCGCCATGTTCGGGATCGTCTCACCCGGTGAGGTGTTCAGGTTGGACGCAACGGGTCGCGGTTGCCCGGCCGGGAACGCGGTCACGTACGACGCGGCGGTCGCGCCCGCAGCGGTGATGTTCACCGCTACGGCGCCCACCCCTGTTGCCGGGACACCGCCGCGACCGACAACCGTGACATCCAGGGTCGAAGCCTGACCGAGCGAACCTGCTCCGAGCGCCGTGTGGTCGATCGTGTCGATGCCTGGGCCGGTTCGAGTATCCAACAGCCGCGCCGGGGTCAGACCGTCGAACGCGCTCGGCGGCCACCAACCAAGGACGTCGACCACCAGATCGGTCGCGCCGGCGTTGTTGAACAACGTGACGTTGCCGCCAACGCCGATCGGCACGATCACCATGTTCGCGATCGCCTGCCCGGCGACCATGTTCAAGTTCGACGCCAACGGACGCGGCTGGCCGGCCGGATACACCGTGATGTACGACGCCGACGTCGGATCGACCACCGTCACGTTCAACGCAACCGCACTCGCCCCAGACGACGGCACCCCACCGCGCCCGGCCACGTGCACATCGAGGGTCGATCCTCCCGACACAGGGCCACCGCCCGCGCCGACATGATCGATCGTGTCGAACCCCGCACCGATGCGGGTGTCCAACAGCCGGGCCGGAGGCAATCCCACCAGCGTCGACGACACGCACGGCGCGCTCCCTGTCGCCCTGACGACAACACCACCTCCGGCGCTCGTCACGCCTATCGCCGCCACCATCACAACAGCGGCCACCACCCGCCCGGGTAGCCCCTTGGAACGGGAAGATGACTGACAAGAAGCGACACACGAGCCCATCCGGCGAACATACGCAGGGCGCGTACCACCAACGTCCCACGACCCGCCCGCCTCGATCGCTCCTGGAACGCATCGTCGGGCGCGTGACGCAATGCTGAGCGCACCTTCGTCGGCCTGCACTGCTGCTCGGCTCGCGAAAGGTCCGCTCACTGCGACGGCGGTCAGGTGGATCCCGGCGGCGAGGAGTGCCGTCTCATCGCGTGCGGACGCATGACGAGGCGCGCGAGGCGATCGTCGCGTGTGACTTCGCGGGCGGAACCTCCCAAGCGCTTGATCGCTGACGCCGAGCAAATCCGTCGGCGGACACACTCGCGATGCGTTTCCGCTCAAGCCGGGACGTACCGCGACACCTCGGCCCGCACTGTGGACGCCGGGAGGGAAGAACAGTCGAAGTTCCAAGAAGCTCGCGCACGGTCGGGCTGCCGTGGCGGACCGGGCGCGGTCTGCGGTCGGGGTGAGTTGGTGGCCGCCAAGAGATTCGTGTTGTCGGACCCGTTCGTATCAGGCCCCAAGGAGCTCACCATGTTCAGCCGAATCCGTGTGTCGTCAGAGGCGATCGCGCCGAGGTCGACGCCCACGCCGAACTCGTCGCTGCGCGTCATCTC
This sequence comes from Ilumatobacteraceae bacterium, assembly GCA_025463305.1. The sequence continues at coordinate 27,776 of JAOBWK010000080.1, read as the reverse complement.
GCATCCGCTGCCGAGTACAGCAGCGTGTCGAGCATTGCGTCACGCAGGCCAGCGATCATCCCTCTACGAGCAACTTCGAATGCAGTTGCGGACGCTGGATCCGTCGGCCAGCGAGCACCCGGAGTGCGGACTCGAATCGAGCATGCCAGCCTGGGTCTGCGCGGGAGACACGCGGCCGCGAGTCTCGTCAGTTGCGAGGTCGCGCAGGATCTTGTGTCTGGCGACGCAGGATCAAGACAGCGATGTCGTCCTCTGGCTCGCGGCCTTCCGTGCAGGCGGCGACGATCGCTTCGCCCAACCCTTGAGGCGCGAGGTGTCTCGCTTCTCGGACAGCCTCGGCGAGGCGTCGTAGACCTGTGTCGATCGCTTCTCGACGCCGCTCGACGAGCCCGTCGGTGTACATCACGATGAGATCGTCATCCGAAAATGAGATGTGCTCGGTTCCTGTCGCCCGGTTCGCACGGAACCCGAGAAGAGGTCCACGACCGCCATCGAGGAACGCAACGGTGCCGCCGGCGGCAACATGCAGGACGGATGGGTGTCCTGCGCTCGCGTATTGGGCTCCAGTGTCCGGGTCGAGGAGGACATAGGCGGCCGAGGCGGCCATCGTGTCGGCGCCGAGTTCTGCGAAACGGTCGACCGCAGTGAGGGCGTTCAGTGGCTCGGCGTCGTTCGCGACTGCTGTCGCGAACGACGCGCGGAGTTGGCCCATCGCTGCCGCAGCGGCGAACCCATGTCCGACGGCGTCGCCGACGATCGCCGCGATGCGGCCGCCGCCGGCGTCGAGGAGTTGAAACCAGTCGCCGCCGATCTCGAGGCCGCTCGCTGGCACGTAGCAGGCTGCGGCCTCGAGCCAGGTCGGCGTCGACGGCAGGGTCGAGAGCAGTCGATGCTGCAAGGTCAGCGCGACTGAACGCTCGCGCTCGTACAACGAGGCACGCTCCAAGGCTCCCGCACAGCGCAAGCCGATCGTCGCAAGCATTGTCTCATCTTCGGTCGACAACTCCCGCTCGCCTGACAGCGCAAACACCACGCAACCCGTCGTGCGGTGCAGAATGCGTAGGGGTACTCCCACCCAGGCTGCATCGCTTCGAGCGGTCGGGGTGTGCCATGTGGCGACCTGGCCGATCTCCAGTGCATGCGTGGCCGCGTCTCGGGCCAGCTCTCGAGCCTCCGAGTCGACGTCTGCGGTCGCCGCTGCGAGAGTTGGCCGGCCCATTTCGTCGAGGAGGAACGCGACCCCGTGTGTGGCGCCAAGACCGTCGGCAACGTGTAGCAGGACCGCATCGAGAACCTGTTCGCGAGTGGCAGCCGCCGAGATGTGACCGCTCACTTCCTGCAACGTGTCGAGCGCCGAGCGGCTGCGGGTGAGCCGCTGAAAGAGGATGGCGGTGTTCAACGACAAACCCACGCGCCCGGCGAGCTCGTCGACGAACTCGAGGTCAGCCGTTGAGAAAGCTGCCTTGTCGCTGGTGCGGATCAGCTGCAGCGCGCCGAGAATGCCGAGCGTGCCCTTGAGTGGCACCGTGATGATCGAACCCGGCATGGCCCGGGCGAGCACCTCGCCGCCAGGAAGGTCGAATAACCGTGGATCCACCCGGGGAATGAACTCGGCACGCCCGCGTGCTATGACGCCCGCCGCGCCCCACTCGGCATCCGGGTCATACGGGTGCTCCCTCTGCACGTCCTCCGCCCAACAGACCATTTCCCGGTCGATGTGGGCAACGGTGATGAGAGGACGGTCGCGGGGTCGGTCGATCGAAAGGACGATCGAGCACCAGTCGGCCAGGTTGGAGATCATCGAGTTCGAGATCCTGTCGATGATCTGCGCTAGGTCGACGGAGAACGTGAGCACCTCATTGACGCTGGCGAGGTACTCGGCACGCTGACGCTGGCCGCGCTCGTACTCCGCCAGCCGGCTCCCCTCATCGATCTGGCGGCGCTGTTCATCGACATCCACTGCCAGTCCGAACGCACCCGTGACGCGACCCGACGAGCTGTCGACTGCGACGTCGCCGATCACCGCGATCCAGTGGGTCGATCCGTCGTCCCACATGCAACGGTGGTCGAACCGGAACGACCTCGCCTCATCGACCGCTGCCGCGAGTTCGGCCCTGGTCAGGTCCCGATCCCGATCGTCGATGAGCGCGAGCCAACCACCGAGGTCTCCCCCGAACCGTTCGCGTGCCACGCCGAAGAGCTCGAGGACGTTGACGTCCCACTCGACCGAGTCGTCGGTCGCGTTCCACGACCACTCCCCCATGCGCCCGGTCGACAAGGACACCTTCAGCCGATCCATGGAGCGCATCACGTCTGCGGACTCTGCGATCTGAGCGTCGCGCTTCTCACGCGCCGCGGCGAACCAGACAGCCAAGAACCCGCCCACCACGACTGTCGCGATCGCGACCAAATGACGGAGATCACCGGCGATGTCATCGACCCAACCGAGACCCACAGCGAACCCCACCGCCGCCGATCCGACCGCGATCGTCTCGTTCGCCGAACCACGCACCGATGTGATCAGAGGAGCGAGCACGAGCAGGGGTATCAGGATGATCGAAGGACCGCTCAGCCCATCCGACAGGACGACGATCGCGCCGACGACCGAGCCGAGCCCGACGTCTCGCCAATGAGGCGCGCCTGCGTTCCTGCCGGGTCCACCCACGCCGGAATGATGGCAAGACCCCCAGCCTTCGCGCAAAACCACTGAACGTATCGGCAATTCCGCCACGTCGCCGCCAATCCGTTGGGTGTCCTCTTTCCCATCACGCCGCCGGGCTACGACGGTACAGATCGCACGTCGGTCTGGTGAAGGCGGTCGGGCGTTGCTTCCAAGGTGCGGCAGGGCAACGTTGCCGGGTCCACGCGACGCGCGACCGCTCTCCGCCGCCATCACAAGTGCCCACTCCATTCGCATGCCGATTCACTCGTTCGCAGTCCACACGGTCATTGGCCGCTCGGCGTCAGGCAGTCGGACGGACGCGTGCATCGAGCGTTCGACGTCGACGAGCAGGCCGAGCACCATCAACATGGGGCGGGTGTAAGCGCCGCATTGAGGAGTGAAGATACTGTCGGCTCCCAACGGATTGGCGAGGAGGGGACCCTCACTTCGTCAAGCCATTCTGCGCTGCGCCCGTCTCTTCGGCCGTTGTGCTGCTCACCGCAAGCCTCTTCGGCGTACCGAAGCCAATCCCGCGGTCGTGAGCGAGCGTTGGCGGGCCGCGCCATGTGTTCGTCAGGCTCGGTCGAACTCCTCCTCGAGCTCCTGCATTGCTTCGCTGAGCATCCACGGTTCGAAGACGGTCGCGCGTCCACGCCCCGCAGCTTTCGCGCGGTAGAGCGCGATGTCGGCGTCGCGGAAGAGTTCGTCGGCGTCGCAGCGCCAGCCGGTCGCGATTCCGATGCTGGCCGACGTGTTCATCGCTCGACGAACGAAGCCATCGAGGTGAAATGGCGACGAGAAAGCGTCGAGGATCCGTGCGGCGAGCCAGACGGCGCCGCGATCGAGCGACTCATCCTCTGCGAGCACCACGAATTCGTCTCCCCCGAGCCGTCCCAGCGTGTCCTGTGAACGCAGCATCCCGGAAAGACGTTCGGCGACTGTTCGAAGCATCTGGTCCCCCGCTGCGTGGCCCAAGGTGTCGTTGACGAGCTTGAAGTTGTCGAGGTCCACGAAGTAGGCAGCGACGGGCACGCCCGTCCTCGTTGCTCTGGCCAGCATCTGCTGGGCGCGATCCAGGATGAGGGCGCGGTTCGGAAGACCCGTCAGTTCGTCGTGCAGCGCTTGGTGTCGAACCTGCTCGAGGAGCGCAGCGTTGTTGAGTGCAGTTCGTGCCTGGCTTCCGAGTCCGCGAAGCCGTACGCCGAGATCAGCAGATCCCGTCAGCCGGTCCGGCCTGTTCGTCACGCTGGCTGAGATGAAGCCGACCAGGCCTCGATCGGAGACGATGGGGAAGGAGGCGGCTGCGACCGTGCCGGTCCACGTCATCGTGCGTTGCCCGCCTGAGAGGACCGTGCTCGACGATTCGTCGAACTGTTCGATGGTGACGACCGCCTCCGGGCTCGCTTCGATCGGGAAGGAACGCCCGACCAACGCTGCAGCGAGTTCGGGCGGATAGCCGGCGATTCCGACGACGCGTCCGGTGGCTGGGCTGTCGGCGAGCATGACGAGTGCGCGATCGCAATCGATGACCGAGAGCATGGCCTGTGCGATCCGCTGGGCCATCTCGTCGGAGGTGGTCACCTCCGCGAGCGCGATGGAGAGGGTCAGGAGCGCCTCGGCGCGAGCTGCCTGGACGCGGGTCTCCTCGTGGGCCGCGGCTGCGTCGAGGGCGGCGGCGGCTAGGCGACCGTATGCGCGCAGCGTGCCCAGCTCTTGCGGGTAGAAGTCTCCATTCGGCTTCAGCGCGGCAAGCCGTCCATATGTCCGACGCGGTGATGCGAGCTCGACGACGAGGCAGTGTGAATCGGTCAGCTGTCGGCCACCGAGCAGTGCATCGGCGATGGCGGCGGCCGACGTCGCATCGAGGCCGTCGGAGAAGACGCGCTTGGAGCTCTCGACGGCGCTGTCGATCGCCAGCACGAAACCGGGAGCGTTCACGGCACGTGCCGCGGACGAGACGATCCGCGCCAAGACCACTTCGAGCTCGTCCCCGGAGACCAGATCACCGACCGTGACCTGCAACGCCTCAAGGCTGCCTTGCAGCATCTGCACCTGGACGTCGAGCAGCTGGGTTCTCCGTGTCGATTCATCGACGGGTTCCCACGAGACGCGGAAGACACACGCCGGGTCGCCACGGCACTCGCATGCTTCCTCGACCACCGACGCCGACTGGTAGCCGAACAGGCGCGGCGTGACCGCCACGAGGCCCATCGCGTAGCGGCAGTACTCGCGAAACGGCTCGAACCTCGGCTCGAAGTGCATGCTCAAAAACCACTCGGTCTCGCCGACCGGATGTCCGCTGATCGCGACGACCGGTGAGACGCCTGCGGCGGCAGGACCGATGTCGGCGTACAACGCCGCCGGCGAGCCGAAGGCAGCGAGCATCGCAGCCGTGTCGGGAGTGGAGATGTCGGCGAACGAGTTCAGCCCGAACTCCGGGAGGACCTCGTCGCCGAGCTCGGCCGCGCATGCAGACAGCAGGCGGCGGAACTCGTCGTACGTGCTCCACGTGCCCGGATCGACCAGCACGTCTGGCGAGCGTTGCTCACCTGCCCTCGCGAGGACTCGGTCGAGGGTCCCGGGAGGGGTTCGGGTGCGCAGGTAGGGGATGATGTACTGGTTGTTCGCGCTCCCGAAGTGCCGGCCCCCGAACGCGTCGTCGGCGGTCATCTCCGGCGCTGTCATGGTCGCACCGCGGACACGAGGGGCCGCCCGTGTAGGGGCCGCTTGCACAGCGCCGGCACATCAGCGGGCCACACGGGGCGCGACCACAGGTACCCCTGCCCGTGGTCACAGCCCATGGCGCGGAGCATGTCGGCCTGCCCGATCTCCTCGACGCCCTCGGCGACGACGGAGAGCTCCAATGCATGCGCGAGCTGGATCACGCTCGACACGATCGCTGTCGATTGCACGTCCGTGCAGAGACCGGACACGAAGCTGCGATCGATCTTCAGGTAGTCGACCTTGTACCGGCGGAGGTACTGCAACGATGAGTAGCCGGTGCCGAAGTCGTCGATGCTCAGCTTGACCCCGAGATCGCGCAGCGCGGCGAGCACCGACACCGCCCCGTCCGGGTCCTCCATCAACGAGGTCTCGGTAATCTCCAGGCAGAGCCTGCCCGGATCGAGCCCCGACCGATCCAGCGCAGAGCTGACCTGGCCGACGAGCGATGGTTGGACGAGCTCTCTTGTCGACAGGTTGACGGAGATCGTGCCGATCGTGAGGCCCTGCCTCATCCACTCGGCGGCCTGACGGCATGCCGCATCGAGCACCCATGCTCCGAGCTGCACGATGCATCCGCTCTCCTCGGCGAGCTCCACGAAATGGGCCGGGGCGAGCAGACCTCTCGACGGGTGCTCCCAGCGCACGAGGGCCTCGAAGCCGCTGCACGCACCGGTCGCGAAGTCGATCTCCGGCTGGAACTGCAGCCGCAGCTCATCGTTCTCGACAGCGCGGCGGAGCTCGTTGATCGTCGCGAGCTTGACGAGGGTCCTCTCGCGCATCCCCTCGTCGAAGATCTCGAAGCGGTCACCACCGCGCTCTTTGGCCCGATGCATCGCCAGGGTGGCATCGCGAACCAGTTGCGCCGGTATGGATCCCTCGACCGACATGCTGATCCCGATGCTCGCCGTCACGAACGTCGGTGTGCCGCGGACATCGATCGGTATCGCGAGGATGCCTTCCACCCTGCTGGCCATGGCAACCGCTTCGGTCTCGTCCGACAGCCGGGGGCAGACGATGACGAACTCGTCCGCTCCGACGCGACCGAGGGAGTCGCTCGGACGGAGCTCCTCGGACAGCCGCTGACCCACCACCGTCAGCAGGTGGTCGCCGGCGTCGTGACCGTGCATCTCGTTGATCAGCTTGAAGCCGTCGAGATCGACGGAGAGCACGGCGACGCTCGACTCACGGTCCGCGATGCCGATGGCCGTCGCCAAACGGTCGAGGATGAGCGTGCGGTTGGCGAGGCCCGTGAGGTCATCGTGCAGAGCGAGGTGTTGGAGCTGCCGTTCGTGCTCGAGCCGCTCGCTCACATCGACGACGATCGTGAATCGTCCGGGCTGGCCGAGGTAGCTGAAGTCGTCCGAGGTGATCTCCGCACTGATCGTCTCGCCCGAACGCTTCACATGCGTCCATGGTCCGGACTTCAACAGCGGCCCGGAGCGAGCAACCTGCCTCACCCCTGACGGGTCCTCGACCGATGCCAGCGTGACGTGGGCGCTCGGCACGATCTGGTCCACGCGCATCGAGAGGAACTCATCACGCGAGTAGCCGTACAGCTCGATCGCGGCTTGGTTGACGGCGAGGAAACGTCCGGTGCGGAGCGACCACACCCACATGGGCTGTGGGTTGCCGTCGAAGAGCACTCGGTAGGTCTGCTCGGACGCCCTGAGCTCGCTCATCGCAGCATTGAGCTCTCGCGCAACCGCGGCGATCTCGCGTGGCCCGGTGAGTGGAAGCGGCACCACGGAGTTGCTCGAGCGCTGGATCTGCGTCCCGTGGTACAACGCCCGAATCGGACCGATGATGCGTCGGTACATGCCGACGAACAGGGCCAGCAGACCCAGCACGGCCAGCGCGACGATGGCGATCAGCTGTCGGAAGTCCGAGGCGCCGTCGGCGAGAGCGGCCGAACGATCCGCTCCGGCGTAGACGAGCCAGTGCAGCGTGCCCGTGGTGGCTCCCCTGGCGTAGACCCTGGGGAGGGATTCAACATCGAGATGAGATCCGCTGGCGACGACGCCAGCCAGTTCCGTGTCGGCGACGGCCTTGCCGCTCCAGGCCGCATCGTCCACCGACCGGGCCAGGATCCGAGCGCTGCCCACGCTCGTGACCACGAACTCGAGGTTCCGACGCCCGCCATACAGCCGGCCGAGGCCGGCGCCGAGCACGTCGAGATCGAGAAACGCGGCGACATATCCACCGCCAGGGACGGCGGCCGCCACGACGAGCACCGTCGCGCCGGAGACCTCGGTGTGCAACGCCGTCCCGGTGGCACCATCGCGCAGGTCCGGGAACCACGTGGCAATGGGATACCGCCGCCCATCGACGGGTTCCGAGGCACATCGAACCTGCCCGTCGGCGGCGAGGAAATCGAGATGCCCCGCCGTGAACGGCCCGACCCCTGCGAACGACAGGGTGCAGCCCTGCGGCGTCCTGATCGCCTGGGGCACGGCCGATGACTGTGCAGCCGTCAACACCGTCGCCGCCGCATCGCGAACCGCTGCATCGATCGATCCGGCCGCGCCGCCGGCCGCAAAAGCAGCATCTCGCCCGGCCTCACTGAGCGCGGTTCGCCTCGTGGCTTGCCAGACGAAGTACGTCCCGACGCCGGCCGCAACGACGATCAGGAGCGCGAAGCCGACGAAGAACGAGACGATGCTGCGCGACCGGCCACGAATGACTGGATCTTCCGCCACGGCACACCTCCCCTCAACTCGAACCACGGCCCGTCAAGTCATCGACACCCGTTGCGCAGCACTTGAATCGAACGAAGGCGAGAGGCGCCTGCGACACTGCAGCACTCAGGAGCAATGCGCGCTGTCGTTCCCCGGCCATCGCCACGATCGGTAGAATCCCTCAAGTCATGCGCTCGTGATCCGGGAGCAGTCGAGTGATCCATCGATCGGATCCAAGAGGTGGCGCGCCACCTCCTCGTTTTCACGGCGGGCGGGCACCTGGCGCATCATGCTCCTCGGCATTCGGCCACCGTCGCCGTCAGCACTGGCGGTATCAGCACACGACAAGCTCGAACACGCCGGTGCCACTGATCCTGAATTTCGGCAAGGGTTTGTCAAGCGGTTCTCACTGTGCGCGGGCGGGCGGCCGCAGAGGATTGAAGGTCTCTTGCCTGGACGGGTCCTTGAGCGCAGCGCATGATGACGCCCTCATCGGGTGGGCTGATGGAACAGGGACAGACATGCAGGGAATGACGCACACGGATGTGCGTGCACGCGCTTGGCGCCGCACGACTCGTTGGTTCACGGCGCTGGTGGGGGCTTCGGGCGTGGCGCTCGTCGCCGGCGCAGTGTCGGTGGCGAGCCCGGCCGGCGCTGCACCGGGGCCGCCGCCGGTGGACACCGGAGCACTCGGAGCGATCGCGCAGATCACCGGTGCGCCGACGCTGTGGAACCAGGGCTACTTCGGCCAAGGCGTCGGCGTGGCGGTCATCGACACCGGCGTCGCGAAGGTGCCTGGCCTCGATGCGCCGGGCAAGGTGATCGACGGTCCGGACCTGTCGTTCGACTCGCAGGACCCGGCCCTTGCGTCCACCGACGCGTTCGGTCACGGCACACACCTCGCGGGCATCATCGCCGGTTCGGACGTGCTGCCGGGCGCTTCGGCGAAGGGATGCAAGACGTGCACCGACAACGATCCATACACGGACACCACCAAGTTCGTCGGGATCGCCCCACAAGCCAAGATCGTCAACGTCAAAGTCGGTGCGTACGACGGGGCGGTCGATGTCACCCAGGTGATCGCGGCGATCGACTGGGTCGTGCAGCATCGCAACGACCCAGGGCTCAACATCCGCGTGCTCAACCTGAGCTTCGGCACGGATTCGCTCCAACCGGCGCAGGTCGATCCGTTGGCCTTCGCCGCCGAGCAAGCGTGGAAGGCCGGCATCGTCGTGGTCGCTGCGGGCGGCAACGACGGAGACGCGCCGGGCGAACTGGCCGATCCCGCGTACTCACCATCGATCCTCGCCGTCGGCACGACCGACCCGCACGGCACGATCAGCTCGGCCGACGACACCGTCGCCGACTTCGCCCAGCACGGCACCCTCGCACGACCCGTCGACGTGGCAGCGCCCGGCATCTCCGTCGCCAGCCTCGCGGTGCCGGGAGGCTTCGTCGATCAGAACGTGACGACCGGCAAGATCGGCACCCGCTTCCAGCGGGCGAGCGGCACGAGCCAGTCGACAGCGGTCGTGTCCGGCCTCGTCGCGCTGATGCTCTCCAAGTTCCCGACAGCGACCCCGGATGCGGTGAAGGCGTACCTGAAGCTGTCGACCACCGGCATCAACCTGACCGACACGTCCAAGCATGGCGGCAAGGACCCGCGATACTCCGGCGCCGGCTCCGTCAACGTTGCCGCGGTCGCAGCGGCCAAGCCCGGCGACGTCGCCAAGTTCGTCCAGACGGTCGTGGCGATCCCCCCGTCGGGCACCGGCCTCGGATCCATCGAGGCCAGCCGCGGCAGCTACCACGTCGTCATCAACGCAACCCCGCTCACGGGCGAGTCCGACATCTTCGCCAACCCCGTCGACACCACGGCCCTGGCCGCCGCCACCGCAGCGCAAGCGGCGTGGACCGACGGCACCTGGAACGGGGCCAGGTGGACGGGCGACACCTGGGACGGCGCACGCTGGTCCGCCGGGACGTGGACCTCCAACGACTGGACCGGAGCCCGCTGGACCGGAGCACGCTGGACCGACGCCGTCTGGGACGGAGCACGCTGGACCGGTGCACGCTGGTCAGGCGCCCGCTGGTCCGCAGGCACGTGGGACGGTGCACGCTGGTCGGGCGCGCGCTGGTCAGACGCCGCCTGGAACTGACCGCACACGAGATCGCAGCGCCCTCGCCGCCCACCGCGCGAGGGCGCTGCATAACATCGCAGCCATGACCCCGGACTCCGATTCGCGCCGGCACTAAGAGGCTGTCGAGCGTGCGTCCCTGTCAGATGTACCAGCGATACTCGCCCTCGCGCCTCGGCTGGTGGCGTTCGGTCCCCCGGCGTGGCGCGACCCGGCATCGATGACCGAAACCGATTCCGACGTGATCGGACAGGCTGTCCGAGCAGAGGCCGACGACCCGTGTGTGTTCGTGGCCAGAGTCGATGACCGTCTCGTCGCGTTCGTGCACGTGCATTCGACCGACGATTACTACCGCCGCCGCCGACACGGCCATGTCGCGGACCTCGTCGTCGCAGAAGGTTTCGAGGGCCGTGGAATCGCTGCTCGGCTGCTCGACATCGCCGAGGACTGGGCTCGCGCGCAGGGGTTCGACTGGCTGTCGATCTCTGTCTTCGAGGACAACGCCAGAGCCGCGCAGATGTACGAGCGAAAGGGATTCGGTCGTGACGTCGTGCGATTGATCAAACCCATCGCCAACAGCACAGAAGCGTCCCCCGTCGACCGTCCCCGCTGACGACGGTCAGCGGCTGCTGCCCGATGTGAGGGCCCCTGCGATCCCGCAACAACGCCCATTGACTCATGCCATAGATGCCGTAACGGCGTATCGGATTGCCCCAGCAGCGGATGCTCTCAGACCCCCACACCTGGTGAGGCGTAGCTCGCTCCAACCAGTCGCCCGCGCACATCGCCAGCGACGCCATCTCGATCGCTCAAGGTTCCTGCTTCTTCGCCGATAGCTGAGTCGGATGGGTCACCACTGAAGGTCACCGATGAACACACCGCCATCCAGCACGCCTCCGATCATGTTGCTCACTCGCACCGCACATGTGTTGATTTGTCTTGCTTCGATGGACCGGCCAACGCTGACCAGCATCGCTGACGCGACTGGCTACTCCGATCGCACCGTGCTCAATCTCGTGAATGAACTTGTGCAGCATGGTGCGGTGATTCGGACGCGTGTGGGCAGACGGAACCGGTACGTCGTCGACACCGACCTACAGGTCCATCCCGATTACGAGGCCACGCTTGGCCATTTGATCGTCGCTTTCCATCTGGACGGCATCGCGCCGAGCGACAACGGGCAACGGCTCCTCACGTAGCGAGTGAAGCTGGAGAGGCGCGGACCGCCTCTGCGCCGACCACCATTCATGCGGCGGCTCACGTGAGCGGCTCGTAGGCGGGTGTCTGGAGATGTGCAGAGAGATTCACAGCCGCATCTCGCAGGCGTCGAAGATCATTCGCACTGAAGCCGTGATGGTCGGCGGAGGTGACGGTGAGTACGGCGAGCAGCTTGTTCCCGGCCCTGATTGGCACGCTCGCTACGCTGCCGATGCCGGCGGCGCGACAGGCAAGCGCGTAATCCGGGAACTCGTCCGTGAGCGTATTCGTCGGCAATAGGCTGATCCGGTTCAGTTTGAGCGCCGTCGTCGTGGGACCATTGCTGATCTCAAGGTCCAGGCGGCAGTCAGTGGAAACGACGATGTCGAGTTGACCGCCAGACGCCCGTGCAACCGATGCGTGCAACGCGCCATCGATGTCTGCGATTGCACGCCTGCAAACGGTCAGGAGACTTTCCAGGTTCACCAGGGGGTATCTGCTGGGCACCTCATTCCTCCGGGCTCTGCAACAACTGGTACGACACGCCGGCACGCTCGCAGCGGTGATCGCTGAACTCGCCGGGCCCTCCGAGCGACGCTGCTCTCGCTGCGCGAACCACTTGTACCGCGTCATGCGGAAAGCGAAACGCGTGCATCGGCACCCGCGTGATCGACCGTCGACCGCAGGTAACCCGCTGTGACATACCAGACTCGATCAAGTTGATGATCGCGCAGCCGATACCGAGACGGTTGAAGCTGGCGCATCACCTCCCACCCGTCGTCAGCCTTCATCGTGTGCAGCTCTGTGTGGGTGACGATCAGCCGATAGGCGCAAGGCCCCGCTGACGCCTGTCAGTTCGAAAACTCGCCGTACATTCGGCAGCGCCTGGGAATCAGCGGTATGAGATGCCGGCGGCCTGGGCGAAATGGCCGCTGTTCAGAATGTCCCGACTGCCAGCCGAGTCAATGAAGGTGAGTTCAGCCAATTGGTCGACATTCTCTTCGGGGCGGCGATCCAGACATCCGTTAGCGGCACGAGCATCTGACGAGATTCCAAATCCAAGGCGCGGCAAGTCGGACCACGACGTTGTCTCCCGCCCGTTCCACCGCCTTGTCAAAACCATCAATTGCAACCCGTCCGTGCTCTCACCATCGGCCCTTCAAGGCCCTTTGGATCTGCCGAGCGGGAATAGCTCCGGTCTTTCTGGATGCGCCATCCTGCGGCTGTACGCGGACGCTGACTGCCTGAATCTGCGCTCAACATTCGGCGGCCTCCTTGACCTCCTCCGACTTCGTGCCGCCCTTGAAAGGACTTCGCCCTCGCATGGGCCCGCCCGGCCATGTGCCGCCTTGACAAAACCGATGCAGTACATGCTTCCTCCAACACTCACGCTTCAGTGCAGCTGCCATCGGCCCGCGGCCGTCGAGATGCGCGGGATGCGCTCGCCTACTGCGGTGAAGGCGAATGACGTCCATGGAACGGAATCACCGGCTTCCGATATCGCCGTGTCGGATCGAACGACGCCGTCGGGCTCGCGGGCGGCGACGCGTGACGGCGTCGCTCCTGTCGCTGCACGGCAGAGCCACACGGCCACGATGTGTCATCTGTCGATGACCACGGCGTCGAAGTTCACCTCGAGGTGTGCCGTCCGGGCATTCACTTGGGCGAGTTGATCAGCGGGTATGGGCGCTGTCGTTTGTGGTGTGTTCGCCCGGATGACGCCGGTCAGATCAACGACGTCCCCGGCAACGATGTGGGCTGGTGACTCTCCGGTTCCGATCAGGCTGACCCAAGCTGGTTGGCCGTCAGGTGCAGTGATCCAGAAGCCCTCGTCGGCTGGCACGGTGGTCACTCTGGCGTGGGCGATCTCGAACGGGCATGAGTCTGCGTTCGCGTCGATGACAGCGGCACCTGCGGCGCCTGCGCATCGATCAGCATTCGTGACGGGCGCCAGCTGCGTGGAGTGCGCCGTCGACCCGGGGGCGGGCGCCGGCGCTGCAATGGCGCGGGTCGCTTGTGTGCTGACGACATGTGCCGGTTGGTGAGCTGTCGGTGCATGCGTGCTCGGCCGCAGCGCCAGAAACGCAATCGTCGCTGCAACCACTGCCACGGTGGCAGCAACGGCTTGAGTGACGTGGCTGCGGCGCAGCCTTACGATGAACCGTCGGATTGTCGTGGCCGGGACGAGGATCATTGCGGCGATACCTCGCCGACGTGCCGCGACAGGGTGCGACAGCTCGGCACAGGTCGCGCAATGGAGCAGATGGTCTGCTGCGCCGAGTTCGGTCTGCCGGCGGGAGTCACCAGCAGACAGGGCGACCAAGTTGTTGCGGCATTGCACCGGTAGACGGCGGATCCGGCGATACGCGACCACGAACTCGACTCGGAGCACGGCTCGGGCCCGGGACAGCCGCATCGAGACAGCTCTCGAGGTGGTTCCGTGTCTGGCTGCGAGTTCGTCCAGTGTGGCGCCCTCGGCTTCGTGCTCGACGAGCAGTTGGCGGTCGCGAGGGTCGAGTTTGTCGAGCGCCGAGGCGAGGGCGTCAGTCTCTTCGCGTTCCAAGGTCAATGCTTCTGGGCCGTCGAGGCTGCGGTACTCGACGAGGCGATGAAGGTGACGCCGGCCGATCGAGCTCTGACGAAGGTGGTCGTTCAGCGTGTTGCGGGCGGTCACGATCGCATACGCGCGCAGCATGTCGCCCTCGAGGCGGGCTTGTGCCGCCGCGACCCGGACCAGCGTCTCCTGCGTCAGGTCCTCGACGAGGTCGTGGTCCGTCGTTCTCGCCAGCAGCGTGCGCCGAATCACCGAGGAGAGCGAAGTCAGGGCCTTTTCATCGGCCGCCATCGCCAACCGCTGCCCCACGTCGCCGAGACATAAACACGTGACGCGACAAGCCCGGAAGCGTTTCTTCATGTGCCAGCGCAGCAGGAGCAGCGCACACATCGGCACCGATCGAGAGGAACCTTGCCATGGCCAACGAAGCTCGTTGCCGCCCACAGCGCAACAGGACGGACCAAACACGGCCTGGGATGGGTGCCCTGGATTGCCGGGCTGCTGCTGATCGTCATCATCGCAGCCGGCTTGCTGTGGGCGCTCAACATCAACGACACCAACGACAAGCCAGGCCTCGACATCAACAACGACAGCTCACCCGCAACCGTCATTTACCCACCACCAACCAACAACGAGAGCACCGCTCTCATCACAACAGGAGCAGCAGCATGACCACCGACAACACCCAAGCAACCGCAGGCGACTTCACCGGCCGCACCCTCGTCGACCCGCAAGGCGACAAGGTCGGCACCGTGTTCGACCTGTACCTGGACACCGACACCCGCAAGCCGGAGTGGCTCGCGGTCACCACCGGCATGTTCGGCACCCGAGTCAGTTTCGTGCCGATCGAAGGCGTCGGGTTCGACACCGACGGCAACGTCGTCGTCCCCTACGACAAGGCACTGATCAAGGACGCCCCGCACGCCGAAGCGGACGGGCAGCTCTCCGAAGAAGAAGAGCGCGCCCTCTACAACCACTACGGACGCACCTACCGAGACACCGCCGCGACCCTGCCCCCGCCCGTGCCGGCCACCCCGGCCAACGGGACGAGCGATGCGGCTTCGATGGTGCGATCCGAAGAAGAGCTCTCGGTCAACAAGCACAGCGAGGAAGCCGGACGCGTCAAGCTCCGCAAGTGGGTCGAGACCGAGAACGTCAACCTGACCGTGCCGGTGCAACGCCAGATGGCCCGCGTCGTGCGCGAACCCGCGACCGGCACGGACAGCGCCGGCGATTTCGTCGAAGGCGAAGAGGAGATCGTGCTCTCCAAAGAAGTCGTCGACGTCAGCAAGCACGTCGTCGCGAAGGAGCGTGTCGGTCTCGAGACCGAGACCGAGACCGAGCAAGTGCCCGTCGATGAAACGGTCCGCAAGGAGCGCATCGGCGTCGAAGGCGACGTCGATGACCGTGGCCTCGGTGACGCCCGATGATCGCCAAGATCGAATGGAGTGACGGCATCCAGAAGGCCTGGAACGACGTCGCCAGCTTCGTGCCCAGGCTGATCGGGTTCCTGATCGTGCTGATCCTCGGCTACATCGTCGCCAAGGCGATCAGCAAAGCCCTGAACGCGATCCTCGACAAGGTCGGCTTCGACAAGGCCGTCGAGCGAGGCGGCGTGAAATCCGCGCTCGCGAAGTCGAAGTTCGATGCATCCGACATCGTCGCCAAGCTCATCTTCTACGGGCTCTTCCTGCTCGTGCTGCAGATGGCCTTCGGTGTGTTCGGGAAGAACCCGATCAGCGACCTCCTCCGCAGCGTCATCGCTTACATCCCACGAGTCCTCGTCGCGATCATCATCATCGTGATCGCCAGCGCAATCGGTGCCGCGGTCCGCGAGCTCGTCGATGCCAGCCTCAGTGGTCTCAGCTACGGCAGGACACTCGGCACCGCAGCGGGTGCGGCGATTCTCGTCATCGGCACGTTCGCGGCCTTGAACGAACTGCTGATCGCTCCGCAGATCGTCACCGGTCTCTTCTACGCGCTGCTTGCGATCATCGTCGGCTCCGCCGTCATCGCGATCGGAGGCGGCGGCATCCTCCCGATGCGGGAGCGGTGGACCAACGTCCTCGCCAAGTACGACGAAGAGAAGCCCAAGATCCAACAAGCCAGCCAGGGAGCGAAGGATCGCATCCAAAGCCGGGCCCAAACCAGGATCGCTCAAGCCAAGACCATCCAGAACCAACCGAACGACTGACCGATGCGCCGAGCCGCCCGCACCCCGGCGGGCGGCTCGGCGAACCGCCGCCGGACGGCCAGCGAGCAAGCCTGAACTCATGCATCCTGGCAGGCACACACACCCCCGCCTCCACCAAGAACATCCCCGCAACGTCAGCCGCCGTCGGTGGCCGTGGTCGTGAAGATGTGGTGTGCCTCTCGTATGGCGTAGTAGACGATCACCAACCCGGCAACGGGATCCGCCCACCACCAGCCGAGCGCAACGTTCAGCAAGATTCCTGACAACACCGCACACGCGAGCACCCCATCGATGAAGGTGACCTTGCCCTCAGTGATCAACACCGGGTTGCCGCTCGCCCGACCCGTCGTCGACTTCCCCGCGGCCAGCGCGAACATCACCGCTGCGGTCGTCGCGGTCCACACGATGCCGAGCATGCTTCGCGTGGCGTGGTGACCGGCGATCAACGCAATGCCCGACTGGATCAACAAGTAGATCGCTAACGCCACGAACGCCCCCGCGATCAGGCGCAGCGCCCGGCGTTGGCGTTGCTCACCAGTGCCGGATAGTTCCCACAACACGACCGTGCTCGCACCGATCTCGATCAGACTGTCGAACCCAAACCCCGCCAAGGCCACGGACGAAGCACGAGTTGCGCTGATGGCGAGCACGACGACTCCCACGATGTTCCAACCCAACGTGGCACTCTCCAACAACACCCCGGCACGAACCAACTTCGCGTCGCCTGAGAACTGTGCCCGCCGGTTCACCCCGACATCGTGCCAGCCGTTCGCGAACACGCGACACTGAATGCGGGCCACTTGATGACGCCGCCCGTCGCCGAGGCGCGATGCTGTTACGAATGAAGCCACGCGACGCGCGACCGAATCAGCCGATCGTGCGTCTCATCGGCGTCTACGACGCCGACAGCAGCCTGCGCGGAGAGCTTTCCTACTGGGTTGGTGCCCGTCTCGGTCGTCGGCACTGCTCGTTGTGTGACATCACGCATGGCGCTCTGCGCCAACGCCCCGAATGGAAGACATGCCGGGCGGGGATACCGGTGCCCATCGACACTTTTCACCGTGACGATCAGCCAGCCAAGGTCCGCGCCGCCGCCAACGGGAACGCGCCTGTCATCGTCGCTGAGACTGACGCCGAACATGTCGTGCTTCTCGACGCAGACCAGCTCGAGGCGTGCGCCGGCTCGACCGATCGGCTGGTCGAGGCGCTCGAGGGTGCGGCCGAGCGTTGCGGACTGGCATGGCCGGTCACGTGAGCTTCGCCCAGCCCGGCTTGACGACGGCGGCATCCATGTATGCCATGCCCGCACGTCTCGGACATTGCGTTCCGAGTGGCGATGCCCTCGGCGTAGATCGTGGCGACACTCGGCCCGTCATCCACGGTCATCACACGGAGCGCGATGGTCTTCAGCGAGCACGGCTCGTAAGCGTCGAGCCGTTGTGGGACTGCTCGGTACCAGGCCCACAGGCCGCGCTTCTCGCGCGTCACGAGGCCAGCGTCGAACAGTATCTTCATGTGGTGGCTGACCGGCGGTTGCGCACGGCCGGAGACCTCGGTGAGATCGCACGCGCACACCTCGTCGTCGGCGGTCCACCGCGTTCTACACGAAGCTGTTCGGAACCGAGCCCGCCAAGATCCGCGAGGGCCACGCCAACTTCGCGATCGCCGATCCGCCGCTCAAGCTGATCTTGTTCACCGGCATGGGCGAGCCCGGCTCGCTCAACCACATCGGCGTCGAAGTCGAAGACGTCGACGCGGTCGCCGCGATGGTCGCTCGCGCGAACGATTTCGGCATGGAGCAGGAGATCCAGGAAGACGTGTCGTGTTGCTTCGCCGTCCAGCACAAGACTTGGCTCAAGGGCCCGGAGAACGATTGGGAGATCTACTACGTCAAGGGCGACGCGCCAGCGATGGCGTGCGGGATCACCGACAAGGCCAGCGGCTGGGCCGACGGTGCTGAGCCGGTGCTCGAGACTGTTCCGGTGTCCACGTCGCAGTGCTGCTGACCTACATCGAATGATGGGTGCCGGCGGGTCATCCGCCGGCATTCACCCGAAGTTCACTCAACTGTTCTTGACTCAATGACCATCGAGTCACCACAGTGACTGCATGGACGAACATCTCGTGACACGCGCCGAGCGATTCGCCGCTCTCGGGGACCCGATCAGGCTCGCGATCGTCGATGAGCTGTCGCGGGCCGATCGGGCGCCGATGGAGCTGCAGACGATTGTTGGGCTGCCGTCGAACCTGCTCGCTCACCACCTCGACATCCTGGAGCGCGTCGGACTGATCACCCGCCACCGTTCCTCTGGCGACGGTCGTCGCCGCTACGTCCACCTCGAGCCCGAGCCGTTCGCGTCGGTCTCGCCAGTCCACCTGCCGAACGCGACGCCGGCTCTGTTCGTCTGTACACAGAACTCGGCCCGGTCGCAGCTGGCCGCAGCGCTGTGGATCGAACGAACCGGGCAACCCGCCTTGTCTGCCGGCACACATCCTGCCGCGCGGATCCACCCTGGAGCCCTCAAGGCAGCCAGCCGAGCGCAGCTCACCCTCGCGGACACCCGACCCCGCCGACTCGACGAAATAGCGGCGATGCCGGACCTCGTCGTCACCGTTTGCGACCAGGCCCACGAGGAACTCGAACCACCAGCTTCGTGGCTGCACTGGTCGATCCCTGACCCGGTTGCGGTCAACACCAAGGTCGCATTCGACGATGCCATCCACGAACTCGATCAACGGATCTCAGCATTCGCTGGACGGGTGGCATCGTGACCGAACTCGCCGACCTTCCCGAAACCGGGACCGGCGAACTCCATCTCGCGCTCGCCCGACGGCTTGTGGCCGAGACCGTCGGCACGTGCCTGCTGATCGTTGCCGTGATCGGGTCCGGGATCATGGCGTCGCGCCTATCCCCCACCGACGTCGGCATCCAACTCCTCGAGAACGCATTCGCCACCGCCGGTGCGCTCGTCGCGTTGATCCTGATGTTCGGCTCGGTGTCCGGCTCCCACTTCAACCCCGTCGTCACCCTGGTCGACCGACTCTTCGGCACCATCTCCACCCGCGACGCCATCCTCTACGTGATCGCTCAAACGGTCGGCGGTTGCATCGGGTCCGTGATCGCGAACGTCATGTTCGAGCTCGACCCGATCAACATCTCCACACACACCCGATCCTCGGGCGCGTTGTGGCTGTCTGAGGTCATCGCCACGATCGGGCTGCTGCTCGTCATCCACGGCTGCGTCCGCACGGGCCGAGCCTCGGTCGTCCCGTTCGCCGTCGGCGCCTGGATCGGCGGCGCCTACTGGTTCACCTCCTCGACGAGCTTCGCCAACCCTGCCGTCACGATCGCCCGCATGCTCTCCGACAGCTTCGCCGGGATCAAGCCATCGTCCGCCCCGATGTTCATCGCCATGCAGCTCGTCGGCGCGCTGCTCGCCTACGCCCTCATCCGCTTCATCTACCCGCAGCCCGGCTAGGAGGCTCCTGATGTCTGAACCCGCCCACATCCCCGAAGTATTGTTCGTCTGCATCCACAACGCTGGACGCTCACAAATGGCCGCCGCACTCTTGCTCACCACGCCGGTGACAAAATCGTCGTCCGATCCGCCGGTACGGCACCCGCCGACACCATCAACCCTGCCGTCATCGACGCCATGCAGGAACTCGGCATCGACCTCAACGCCGATGGAGCGACACCCAAGAAGCTCACTGACGCCGCCGTGCAGGCATCCGACGTCGTCATCACCATGGGCTACGGCGACGAATGCCCCTTCTACCCCGGAAAGCGCTACCTCGACTGGAAACTCGACGATCCCGCCGGCCAAGGGATCGACGTTGTGCGACCCATCCGCGACGAGATCGACCGACGCGTCCGAGCACTCGTCACCGAACTCCTCTCGCCCGCCCAATGGAGCTGAGCTCAGAGGCGTCCGCATCGACAGAGTCCGAGCCAGAGACAATCAGGACATCGCCGTCCTCCGCGTCTCACGAAGTGCACGCCATGGCGGGCCCGAAGCGCGAGCATCAGTGCGTGACCGAACGCGCCGAGCGATTCATCTTCCCGATCGCAAACCTGACCGTTCCTGATGCGTGGACTGTCGGGCGCGTCACGTTTCTGCCTGCCAACCGCGCTGTCGAGCTCCTCGCGGACACACCGCCGGTCGGTGGAGTTGGAGGTCCAGTCGATGACTGGATAAATGACGTGCTCACCGGCGTGTCAGGTAGGTCCGTCGCCGTGGTAGAGCGACGAGATTCGGAGGAGGCCGAGACAGCCCTCGACGCCGTACGCGCTGCACTCGACCTGCTTCGCCTCTTCCAGCAATCGCGTGCGTTGACGATGACGGCGCTGTTCGGACTCCCTGGCGAGGTCTTTGAGGCAACCGTGGAGTATGTCCTCACCGGCAGCTATAGCGCCGTTGGCGCTTTCCACCGTGGCAGCTTCACAGGATGGGAGTTCTCGGCCGTCAACCGGGAGGAGTGGCTCGATTCTGCAGCCTTTCAGTTCGTCAGCGAAGCGCTCACCAAGCATTCGAGATCGGAGGGCGAGAGGCGGGCGGTGTTGGGGGTGCAGCTCTATTCGCGTGCCGTCGTGGAACATCGCGCGGACCTGAAGATGATCGGGATCATCACTGCGATGGAGGCGATGCTCATTGACCGTTCGCTGAAAGGTCCGCAGGCTCTCACCTTGGCTCGATACGTGACCTGGTTCACGTGCGCGCTAGAAAGCGAACTCCATTGCGGAAGAGACAAGCCGAATTGCGCAGTGCTGTTCATCAAACCGGCGAGCAACGGCCGCCTGTCCCGCCTCCGCCGATTGGGAGATGAGTCAGCTCTATGGCGATGCAGCCAGTGGCGAACTGTCCTTGATTGGTACGACGAACGATCGATTGCCGCTCATGGAGACGAACCAGCGCCGACGACGACCGCCTCTGCCGAGAGCGCCGAGTACCACTTCGCCCACTACCTGGTGAAGCCAGTGCTCGAGTGGCTGATGGCGCACCAGCGAGACCCGATCGGGGATCTGACGCGCGAGGTCGAGCTTGCCCCGGAACCGCCCATGTGGCGCGAGACAATCGAGGCGATCGACAGAGGTGATCTGATCCCACCGTGGATCGATGCCCAGCAGGTTGATGAGGTCTAGGACAGCGAGGAATGAGTGAGGTCGGCTGTCGCCGCGCGTGTGCGGAACCCCGACCTTTCTTGGCCGATCGCTCGTCTAGGTTCGGTAGATGGTGAAGGGACCACAACGCGGACGAATCCAGCCTGACGGCGTTCTCGAGGGTCACCTCCGTGAGGGCCGGATCTATCGGCCACCCCTTCTCGCCTACGAGAACCTGCGCGCGTCAGATTGGGTGCGGGATGACCTGCCGGACCTTCTCTGGCCCGCCGTGGTCGGCAGCATGTTCGGCGACGAAGGCATCTTGGCGATCAACCGACTGCAGGATGCGCTCATCGCGAAATTCGAGACCGACCACTTTGACGGGGCGAATGTCTTCGACGGTCGCCTGACTTCCCTTGACACAGTCGCGATCGCCGACCGATCGATTGTGGTGGAGGTGGTGCGCTCAAGCCCCGATCGGAATCACCTCGTGCCAGCCGAATTGATCGCGATCATGGCGCTCTACGTCGACGCACCCGGCACCTGGTTGCTCTTCGAACCGTGGAACCCGGAGGGACTTGTGACGCCCGAGCGTGCCGCGGGAGTCCTGGCCAAAGCGGTTGTCGACGCTGTCTCAGCCAACAATGCTCTCACCAAGAACAGCGTGCTGCGCTGGGCGCTCCTAACCGGCGAGCTGGACATGCAAGACGAGTTGCGCAGCGACGTGATGCAGTTTCCGGGCGGAACGAACCGTGCCATGGCAAGCGCCTTGATACGCAGTTCGTTTCTCGCACACGACGGAGCGACGCGGGAACGTCACCCACGCGACGTCATTCGGCGCATCGAGTGGGCCCGATCGTTCTGGCTTCACAACTGGCACGCCACAGACTGCATGCCCGAAGAAGGGCTGTCGGATATTGGCAACCACGATGCGGTCGACGGTCACGAGGCCGACGCGGTGGCGGCCCCCAAAGAATTTGTCGGCGATGCCGTGGGCGACGCGACTGAGTCTGCGAGTGAGAACGAGGCCGACGACGTTCCGCATCTCGATCCAGTAGCTGACGAGCTATCCGCCAATGCCGTTGAGCAAATGACCGATCTGTTCAACAGGTTCCTGGCGATTGCGCTGGACCACGACATCGGCCACGACATGTACCAGCCGGAGAAGCATGAGGTGATCTGTGGCCTTGTCGCTCGAGCAGCAAGATCCGCGATCCGAACGGCTTCGCACCCGGACCTGTGGTCAGGCGAGCACGGCATGGGCAGTCAGCGAGTGCTCGCGGAGACCGAGATAGTGCTCACCTGGATGGCCAGCACCAACGACCCGGCCACCTACGTCAACTATCAGCGATACGGCTTCGGCAAGCGAAAGCTCCTCCGGAAACAGATGGAGGAGTTAAGCGCCACGTTCGAGGAGCCGCCAGCCATGCTCGTCGAGGCGATCGACTCCATGGCGCGTTCAACCGGAGGCGATCGGGGTGAGGCCTTCCAGGAGGTGTCCGTCGACAAGAACTTCGCGGGCAAGGACCTCCGCCAGATGGCAGCCGACACCGGACTCGACGGGCTGTATCGGCACGTCTTCCAACCGGCAAGCGGCATTGCTCACGGCGAATGGTGGGCGATCGAGGACTACGCGATGCAGCGATGCCTCAATCCCTTGCACCGGTTTCACCAGATCCCTTCATTCGATCTCGACTACCCGTCCACCCGCGGCTTTGGGGAGAATCTGCTGAAGAGGCTGACCGATCTCATGACCCTTGCTGTCCGAACACTCGTACCTGACGAGTGACAATCGCTCGTGAGCAGGCCGGTGCACCATCGTGCGCGATCGCGTCCGTACTATGCCTGTGGCGGCTCGACCTGCGGACCCCCAGTCCCAACAAACCGCAGGTTCTTGGCGCCCAACTCGGCGCCGAACGGTGACGAACAGACTGGAAAATTGCGGACGGGTTGGACCCTCAGGTTCGAGAAACCGCAGGTCAGCGAAACCGTCTGACACAGTCTGGAAGATTCTTTCTGGCCTCTTAATCCGCAGGTTCTGGGTTCGAAACCCAGGGGGCGCACCACGAGACGCTGTCAGCACATGTCGCGTGTGGCGCGACATCTGCTGACAGCGTCGATGATCACCGGCCCTGACCCAACGGAACCGGGCTCGCTACACGCTCGCGCTGCGGCGCTCGAGCATGAGGGTGTCCCGCCACACGCCTGCCAGTTGTCCGATGCGCTCGCGGCGACCCACGATCCGGAACCCACACGCCTCGTGGAGTGCGAGGCTCGCATGGTTTTCGGGGAAGATGCCCGTCTGCACGGTCCAGAAGCCGGCTGCTTCAGAACCGTCAACGAGGGCTTGGAGGAGCCGACGCCCGACGCCCTTGCCGCGGTGGTCGTGGTGGATGTAGACGCTGTTCTCGGCGACGCCGGCGTAGACGCATCGGTCCGACACGCCGCTGAGCGCGGCCCAGCCGACAACGACGTCGCTGTCGACAGCGACCAGTCGATGGTCGGCGAGGTGCGCCGCATCCCAGGACTCCCACGCCGGAGCGCTGGTTTCGAACGTGGCGTTGCCCGTTGCGATCCCGGCCTCGTAGATCGCTGCGACTGCCGGCCAGTCGGCCTGCGTCAACGATCGAACGATGATCATCACGGTCACCGCAGAACGGACCGGAGCGCGTCGAGTCGCTCCGGGACGGCGCGGTACCAGACCCACAGACCACGCTTGTCGCGACTCACGAGGCCCGCATCGAACAGGATCTTCATGTGGTGGCTGACGGTCGGCTGTGACCGTGCAGACACCTCGGTCAGATCACACGCGCAGACCTCGCCATCGGCTGACGCGATGTAGGAGAGCATCCGCAGCCGGACCGGGTCGGCGAGCGCGGCGAACGCATGCGAGAGCTCCACGGCTTGCGCCTCGTCGAGCACGGAGGAACGGACCGGCGAACAGCAGGCGATGGGATCGAGCACCGCGATCTTGCGAGTCGGCATGGAACCAACTGTATCCACGATCGTCGAAGTAGTCCATTGACAAACGTCGATCGACTGATACCGTGAGTACATCGACGGATGTCAATGCACTGTCGTCCGACCCAAGGAGGAACCTGCCATGTCACGTGTCCAGCTCGCGCTGAACGTCGCCGACCTCGACGCCTCGATCGCGTTCTACACCAAGCTGTTCCGCACCGAGCCCGCCAAGGTCCGCGACGGATACGCGAACTTCGCGATCGCCGATCCACCGCTGAAGTTGATCCTCTTCACCGGCATGGGCCAGCCCGGCTCGCTCAACCACGTCGGGGTCGAGGTCGACGACGTCGAAGCCGTGGGCGCGATGATCGCTCGCGCCGACGAACTCGGCATGGAGCAGGAGATCCAGGAGGACGTGTCGTGCTGCTTCGCCGTCCAGGACAAGACGTGGATCAAGGGCCCGGAGAACATGTGGGAGATCTACTTCGTCAAGGGCGACGCCCCAGCGATGGGGTGCGACACGACCGGGATCATCGGCCTCTCGACCGACGCTGTCGGCGCGACCGCTGGTTCGAACGGCGGCTGCTGCTGACCGGGTCGACCGTCGAGGACGGCATCGAGACCGGGACGGGCACGCTCCGTCTCGACCTCGGGCGCCGTCTCGTCGCCGAAGGTGTCGGCACGGCGCTGCTGCTCATCGCCGTGGTCGGGTCGGGGATCATGGCCAGCCGCCTCTCCCCCGCCGACACGGGTCTCCAGCTGCTCGAGAACGCGGCAGCGACCACCGCAGCCCTGATCGGTCTGATCCTGACGTTCGCCGCCGTTTCCGGGGCGCACTTCAACCCGATCGTCACGCTCGTCGATCGGCTCAACGGCACCATCACCACCGGCGACACCGTCGCCTACATCGGCGTCCAACTCGCCGGTGCATGCGTCGGAGCGATCGTTGCGAACGCGATGTTCGGGCGGCCCACCTTCGAAGTCGCCCACCACGTCCGCTCCTCCGGCGCGTTGTGGCTCTCCGAAGCTGTCGCGACGTTCGCGCTGTTGTTGATCATCAACGGATGCGTCCGTACCGGTCGCTCTGCATCGGTGCCCTACGCCGTCGGGCTGTGGATCGGCGGCGCCTACTTCTTCACCTCGTCGACCAGCATCGCCAACCCGGCAGCCACCGTCGGACGAATGTTCTCGGACAGCTTCTCCGGGATCGCACCCCGCTCGGCGCCGATGTTCGTCGCGATGCAAGCCGCCGGAGGACTCACCGCATTCGCCTTCGTCCGCTTCGTCTTCCGTGACCCTCCGACAGCGAGACCCGATGCCTGACACCCGACCCGAGGTCCTCTTCGTGTGCGTCCACAACGCCGGCCGATCCCAGATGGCCGCAGCACTGCTGACCAACCACGCCGCCGGCCGCATCATCGTCCGATCTGCCGGAACCGCACCCGCCGACACGATCAACCCGGCCGTCGTGGCCGCGATGTCCGAGCTCGGCATCGACCTCCATGCCGACGGAGCCACACCGAAGCGACTCACGGACGAAGCCGTTCGAGCGTCCGACGTCGTGATCACCATGGGCTGCGGTGACCAGTGCCCCTTCTACCCCGGCAAGCGGTACCTCGACTGGAAACTGGACGACCCAGCCGGACGAGACGTGGCGGCGGTGCGGCCCATCCGCGACGAGATCGATCGGCGCGTCCGGGCTCTCGTCGCAGAGCTCCTTGCGCCACTCGAGGTGGCCGAGTCCGGCGTCGACGACGACGGCTCCGATCGGGCATCGAGAGCGTGCCGCGACCCTCGGTGACGCGGATCTCACCGGCGCGGAGAGCCGACCAGCGTTCGACCTGTCGAAAACCTTGCAGCATCGGACGGTGCGCTGCCTCAGGTGCCACCGCACCGCTCGGACCAGTGCGGCTTCGAGCGCCACGACGAGCGTGATCGATCAGCGTCGTCGCGGCCGCCAACGTGGCCGGTCGCGTACCGGTCGGCCACCCGTCGTCGCTCGGGCACCGGCGACGAGATCGATGTCCATCGCCACGTCGAGCGCGGGGTCCGCGTGTTCATCGAAGGGTTGGACGCGCAGGACGCGTGACCTCGCCCGTGCGCCGTCGTACGCCAGCTCGCCCAGCGAGTTGTCGAAGATCGGACCCTGATCGATCGTCCAGCGGAGCTCGGTCCGTCGCCGGCCAACGGCACGCCGCAGGACCCGCCCGAGCACGCCGAGCCCTCGCGACATGCCCATGTGCATCGCCGTGCGCTCCGGGCCGGTGAGCGCGTTGCGGATGGGCGAGTTCACGAGCTGGTGGGCAGTGCTCCCCATCCGCGCCCGGGCCGGGAAGTGGATCTGCGCGGCGTACGAGAAGTGGATGTCGCCGGACAGCACGGCGATGGTCCTCGGCGCGTCCGGTCGCGACGAGCTGCCGAGCTCGGCCAGCAGACGACCGAGCGCTTCGAACGAGGCGTTGAACGACGGCCAGTCCTCCATGTCGGCCTTGATCCTGGCGAGCTCGCCGACCCGACGACCGAGCCCTCCCCATCGACCGTCGCCGATCGCCTCGTTCCACACCTGGAGGTCGTGCATGCCACGCGGCACGAAGGCGGGAACCGAGGTGCCGATCATGAGGTGCTCGACGGGCGCGTCGCAGGCGGCAACGACCCAACGCCACTCGTCGTCGTCGATCATCCTCCGGTGCCCCGGCTCGAGCACGCGACCGTTGCGCGCGTCGAGCATCACCAGGCGAATCGGTCCGATGTCGCGGGTGAAGTTGAACCTGTAGCCGCCGGGAACGGGCGTGAACTCCTCCGACCCCAGCGCCCACTGTCGCAGGATGGCCTCACCGTCGTCGGCCTCCATCAGCCGGGCGAGCAGGCCTTCGTCGCGGATGACACCTGGGCTGAGGTTGCCGAGGTGCTGGTAAAGCCAATACGTCATCAGGCCGCCGATCACGTGGTCCTCCCACCATCCCTGGCGGCGGATCTCACGCACCCAGTCCGCAGAGATGTTCCAGTCGTCGATCATCTCGTGATCGTCGAAGATCATGACGCTCGGTACGTTCGCGAGGAACCATCGCTCCAGCTCGGGCGACCACGACTCCTGGTACAGCCAGGTGAACTCCTCGAACCCGTGCACGAGCTCGTCCGGCAAGGTGTCGAGCCCGGCCCGATCGGCTGCGCGTGCCGCGTGCACGCGGGCGCGGGTCTTCGGCGACGAGTCGTCCGCGTACACCTGATCGCCGAGGAACACCGCGAGGTCCGGCCACTGCTCGACCGGCAGCCGCGCCATCTGGAACGCGTAGGCATACAGCGCATCGACGCCCCGGCCGCGCGGATCGAGCGACAGCTCGAGTGCCCAAGGAGCGATGTGCGGTGCGGCCGTTCGGCACGAGCCGAACACCACCCGCGCCGAGCCTCCCGGTCCGTGGGTTCGGATCACGCTCGCCGGGAGCTGTGATCTCTCAGGAGATCGGAAACGACCCGGACCTGCGAAGGTCCGGGTTGGTTTCATTTTCGGGGTCTGGTGGGGCCTTTGGGTGCGCCGGTTGGTTGGTAGTCGCGGGTGGGGTCGAGGGTGAG
>JAOBWK010000079.1 GCA_025463305.1 Ilumatobacteraceae bacterium | reverse complement strand
TCCAGCAGCAGCTCGAGTCGCCCTCCGGAACGGGGCGTGTCGACCCCGGATCACAACCTCTACGTCGCCAACACCGATCCCAATTCAAGGATCAACACCGACATCACCATTCTCACTGGCAGATCTGGACGCCAATCGGGAATGTTCGCTACCGGCGCTTGCGGTAGATCCGCCAGAGGCGTATCCCAGCAGCGATCGCAACCACGCCGAAGAACGCAGGCGCGGTCACAACGCGAAACCCGCGGCGACCGTTGGCCAGCGAGGCAACTGAAACGAGGCATTCGAACGCGCCGAATACGAGAACACACCACTGAAAGCGGAGCGAGTTGGACAGCCTCTCGAAGACGTTCACTGGCGTCGCGTGCCTGGGACTCTCCTCCGCCGTCATCTTGCGAGACTGCCCGTCGCGCACCCGCAACGCAAACTGAGCTGGTCGTCATCCAGAGCCGCAGCTCGCCCGCCAATACCGCTATCCGACGTCCGTGATCGCGGCTCTGCGAAGTGCCGCGATGAGCGAAAAGCCGGGGTACTCCTCGAACTTCGAGTCGGGTCCAGTGTGCGTGCTGTCTCGTCAGCGTTCTCCCCTGACGTCCACGACACCCGAGCAGAATGCCCGATCGCGGTGCCGCTGTCCACTGTGCGGATCGGCAGATCTGCACTGTTGCGTGATGGGCACAATCCGTCGTCTCCGCTCACAATCATCTCTCGGGGCGGACGAAACCACGTGACCATCGGCACCGACCCGGACCTTCGTAGGTCCGGGTCGTTTCGGATCTCCTGAGAGATCACATTCGTGGCTGGTGAGAATGTGAACCTGCGACCCCTGAAGGGCGAGAGGTCGCAGGTGGACGCAGTTATCCACGCGACCGGACGCCTCAGCCAGTATCTCAAACTTGCCGATGCGTGTTATCGGCCGATCTTCTGGGGGTCAGGTCGCGGTGTACTGCGAAGGGTCCACATCAGGGGTTCCGAATGGCCCGACGTTGATGCCGCACGTCGAGTCGAAGGAAACTTGCGTTGTCAGGGAGCCGCCTGCGGGCAGGTCAATTTGCAGCCCGCTGGACGTGATCAGCTTCCCCGAGTACTCGGCATCACAATAGGGAGCCGTCGCAAGTAGCGCGCCGCCGGTCTGACCTGGATCGAGTTGGTCAATCGGGCCTAGCGCTGGGAAGTACAGGTCACCCGGTGCGACGACGAGCTTGGAAGTCGAGCCGTCTGGACCAACACCCTCAACGACAGGCGTGCCTAACAGCTGGCATGGCTGCGGGCTTGTATTCGTGACGAGGATCTCGTACTTGTGATTACCCATGTAGTAATCGAGGTTCGCTACCGCCAGCGACAGCTGCGATGCCTGGCATTCCGTGCCGCCAGGCTGCGCTGCGACAGTGGGAGGCGCCGTAGAGGCAGTCGGTTCAGTACTGACCGGCGCAGCCGCCGTTGTATCGATGGATGGCGTCGACTCCGTTGCGGGGACCGTGATTGCGGCAGTCGCTGGGGGAACACTGGAGTTCACTGCTCCCGTCGACGTGCCTGGGCTGGCGCCGGCGTCTATCGACTTTGCGGCGCTTCCGCATCCGGCCGTGAGCGCAATAACCGCTACGACTCCGGTGATGCGCAAAGAAGGGAGTCTCCGGCAGACTTGGGATTGAGATTTGCTCGAGTTCATTTGCGGCTCCTAGCTCGTGCAATCGGCTTGATAGGGGTGAGAATTTGGCCCAGCGGCGGCTGTGTCCCAACATGTGAGGTCAATGCCCCAGGATTGGCCTCCATACGAGATGTTTCCCTGCGTGGAGACTGCGCTGTACTGATGGCCTCGTTGGTCCAACACGTAATAGCTAGATGGCAACACGGTCGCACCCGCATAGACGCCCGGAGCGGTTCCCCAGTGGGCGTATACAACCCCGTCTGGTGGATGGCCAAACGACCCGGTCCGCACCAGGCTGTATTCCCCCGAGTAGATGAAGGCCTTATAGCTCGCATTGGTGTGAATCTGATCGATGAAACCAGCCTCATAGTAGTCCGTCGACTGAGCGCACGGCGATCCGTTGGTTGTATCCGGCTCGACGTCGAGCGCTATCGGACCATTCAATCCACGGCTATAGGCCTGCACGATCGCGTCTGCACCATCCGATTTGCCCTCGTTGTAGGCATTCAGAAGATTCGTGTCAATAGGATAGTTTGCTCCAGACGTGTTGAAGCCTTGCCCAGGAGCGCACGACGGATGGTGGTAGTCGTACAACGGCACCAGATTCCAACCTTGGCCGACGATCGCTGAAACCCACGGCGCAGTAGCGGATGCGGATCCGCAGCCCACGGACAGCTGCCCCCCGATGTACGGAGCAACGACGGAGAGGTTGCTGGCGCTGTAGAGGGTCTGCATGCTCTGCCCGCTACCGGTCGCTGGGTACACCGTACCGCAGCGATCAAAGCCCCTGTGCTTCTCCAGCGTCGTGACGGCGAATGACGTCCTTGGACCCGTCGCGAGTCCGCCCGAAACTGCCGCTGCGAAACAAGCACCGGCAGCTAATATCTTAGCCCGCATACCGTTGAATCTCAAAATGCCCCACCTCCACATAAAGGAACGATAAAACAAACGAAACACGGATGTTCGCCAGGCTGCACAGCCTCCCCCCGAAGTTGCGTTTCTCGAGTTAGACTAGCAGTTAGGTGACCTATCCTAGCGGCTACTATTTGTCAATACTCTTGGCGGGCGCCAGGGAGTGTGAAGCTACGAAGCGTCGGCGCTCTGGTCGGCGTCGCACGAACTGGCGCCCAGGCAGCACACACTCGGCCGTCCTATCGACGTCTCACGCAGCCTCGTGCGCTGTCCAGATGTTGTCGACGCCGAAACCGCATGGTGAGTAGCGGCGACGGGGTGTTGACGCAGCTTTTGTCTGCAGCTCGAGTGTGAGATCGCCCCGGCGTACGACCTGCCCGCGACACGCCTGGGCTGGGAGGCGAACCAGCCCATGGACTTCGGCTGACGCCGTCTCCTCGCGCGCACGGAGCTCGGGCCATCAACCGGTCGGCACGGCACCACCATGGATCTCAGATCTCTCGCCGACCATCTCGGACCGGGACCGGCAGTGATCAAGGACTACGTGAAGTCGATGAAGCACTACTGGCACGAGGCCGTCTACGTGCCTGATGTAAGCGACGAGGTGGCCCTACGTTCGATCGTTGACCGATTCGTCGAGCTTCGTGGTGACGACCTCGTCGGTGGCATCGTGATCCGCCAGTTCGAGAGCTTCGACACCGGCGAAGCTCGGACCTGGTGGATCAACGGAGAATGCCGCCTGGTGACCGGGCGTATCGGGATGCGCGCCTGGCGAGCTGCGTCTGCCTCGGCACGAAAGGCCCGGGGATCGCGGTGCGCCTGGTCGATCACGACGCCCTGACCTTCAGGACCTGATGGAGGGAGAGACCGCCTACGACGACGTTGAACGTCACCACGAAGGCGATCAGGCGCCACGCCCGCCGACGCGACAGAGTTGCTCCGCCGAACAGGACGTCCCGTAGTCCCTCCAAGATCGCTCCCAACCCTTCATCGAAGCTCGCTCCTGACAACTAATCGCGATCGTGGAGCAGGGAGCGCATAGTGCCCGATATGGAGCGGCTCGGCAAGGGCTGTCGTCAGCTGAGAGCGTGCACGGCGTTCTTGAGGGCCTCTTCGATTGACCACATCGCAGCGTTGGGATGTCGGCGCCCTCGGAGGGTGTCGAGGGTGCCGATGATGCTGGCCAGGTCTGCCCACGGGTCGAAGGTCAGCCCGGATCGTTGTTCCCAGACGACGCGGACATCATCTGCCATCTTCTGGCTGTACTGGAACAGGTTCAACCGACAGTGGGCTGGATCGATCGAACGCGATCCGATGCACGCCGATTGCCAGTCGACGACTCCTGTGAGTCGATCGCGAACCCAGAGCACGTTGCCCGGGTTGAAATCACGATGAACGAACCCGACATCGGAGGTGGGCGCCGGGCCGTGGAACAGTTCGACGGCTCGTTCCCACAGTGCCGGATCGGTCGTCCATCGCGGTGGGTCGTAGCGCTTCTGTGTGTAGGTGGCGAGTTGCGGCAACTCGACTTGGGAGGCGTCGATGTCGTGCAGCGCGATCATCGCGTCGACCGTCTCCGATACCCACCTCGAACCCCACCGGGTCTCCCAGACGGGCCGTCCGTCGAGCAACGACATGACGAGTGCCGGCACATCCGCCCGGTCACCCGACGCGTCAAGCGCGAGCAGCGTGGGCGTCGGTACCGGCAGACGCTCGGCGAGCTGCAATGCTCGAGCTTCGACAGCTGCGACATCGGGTGACGTGGCGAGGATCTTCTCGCGGACGTACCGGCGCAACACCACAGACTGCTGATGGCCACTCCGGTCGATGAGCGCCACGCGATGCATCGCCGATGTTGACCCGCCGGGCATCGGGCTCACCTCGATGACCTCGGCTACGTCGAGCTCATCGATAAGCCAGGCCAGTGTCGCGGCCGGGGGCGGTTGCCGCACGCGCCACGCAGCGTGCTCCGCTTCATCCATCGGCCGAACCACTCGAAGAGTCTTGCGGGTCGGCTCGCACGATCGTGGACCCGCACACGAAGCTTGCCGAGCCGCTCCATATCGGGCATTCGGCGCTACTTGGCTCGTCGGAGTTCCGGCGCGAAGATCGCCACGTGACGATTCCGGAAGCCAGCTGGGTGGCACCGTTGTGCGAGGTCCCGCAGCGGATCCGCCATGAGAATAGGTCGCTCCTTGATTGCGTTCGAGAGGCGTGTCCAGACCTGTCCGACGACGACCGAGGAACCGAGGCCGTCGAGCGACATCTGCGAGCGAACCCTGATCTTGTGAATGACTGGCAGCGCCTTTCAGGTGACACCCGCGGATCGCCGAATCACTACGTCAACGATTGCGAGGTGGGCTTCTATGACGCTGGATACCACGATCGTGTGACTCACAGCGACGAGATCGGCGCGTGTGCCGACTTCGTGTATCGAAAGGCGGTGTGGGTGCTGGCGAGGCGCCGGGTACGCGAGCAGCGCACCTGACTACAACCGCACCCCGATCCGAACTGCCGCTCGGCGCTCTGGACGTGACCGCTCTGATCGACCAGAGTGCGGGCGTGCACACCGTCGAACTTCGCACTGAACGAGGCGAGCTGATCCGTCGTGTCGTGGACGTTGGCCACATCGAGGAAGCTGCGTCGGCGTCGACTTCCGGCTGCTGCCTTCGCTTCATCGACCCCTACGGCGAGACAGTCTTCAACTACCTGCAAGCGCCGGTGCTCGCAGACGAGATTGAGTCCGCCCGTGACGCAGCCCCGGCCGACAGCAGGGACTCATTGACGTCAGTCGCCGCGTTGGCCCGTGAATGTGCCGACAACGGCGGGACGTACCTCTGGTTCATCGGCGACTGAGGTAGCGCAGAGCTGCCGTTCCGCGCTCGTGCCGGAATACGCGATCCGAGCAGAACGCGCGCTCAAGATCCCGACAGCGCAG
Source organism: Ilumatobacteraceae bacterium (assembly GCA_025463305.1). The sequence continues at coordinate 21,235 of JAOBWK010000079.1, read as the reverse complement.
ATCGTTCGCCAGCGACAGCGCAGAATGTCCGGCCGCCCGTCGAGAACAGCGCGCATAGCCGGCGTTCGGAGCGATTGGATCCAGCAACTCCCTTGGGAGTCGGAACGCCCGCGAACCCGGCCGGCACGCGGCAGGGGCGACCCGTGACGACGTCGACGCGTACGCTGCAGGGATGCCCGTCCACCTCCGTGCCGAACCCGACGACTACGCACCAGCCGTGCTCGTGCCCGGCGATCCGCGCCGCGCCCGCCACATCGCGGAGACGTTCTTCGATCCGGGCGCACGGTGCGTCAACGAGGAGCGAGGCATGCTCGGGTTCACCGGCACCTTCGCCGGCAAGCCGATCAGCGTGCAGTCCGTCGGCATGGGCGGGCCCAGCGCGGCGATCTACTACGAGGAGCTGATCCAGCTGGGCGCGCAGCGCATCGTGCGCGTCGGCACCGCCGGCGGGCTCAAGCCCGGGCTGCGGATGGGCGACACGCTCGTCGCCATCACCGCGACGCCCGACGACGCCACGGTGGCGACGCTGCTGCAGGGCGAGCAGCACGCACCCACGGCCACGTACGAGTTGGCCGAGCTGGCGATCCGGCTCGCCCGCGAGCAGGGTGCGCGCGTCCATGCCGGCCCGGTGGTGACGAGCAGCCTGTTCTACGACACCCGCCCGGGCATCATGCAGCGCTGGCGCGAACGCGGGCACCTCGGGGTCGAGATGGAGGTCGCGGTGCTGTACACGATCGCGGCGCTCCGCCAGATCGAGTCGGTGGCGATGATGACCGTCAGCGACATCATCGCCGACGAGGAGAACAGCGAGCGGATCAGCGACGAGGAGCTGCGTGCCGGGGTGGATCAGATGATGCGCATCGCCTGCGAAGTGGCCGTCAGCGGTCCCGTCGCCACGGTCTCCCCCATAGCCGGCTGAGCCCGCCGTGCACGATCGCCACCTGATCACCGAGAAGCGGCTCGAGCGGTTCCTGCTCGAGCGCATCCGCCCCGCCCGCTACGGCCGGACCGTGCCGTTCACGGTCACCTCGTACCACGTGCCGGGCGAGCCGATCTCGTTCGACGACGCACTGGTCGCGCTCGCCGACGGCGAGTTCCACTCGTTCCCCATCGGCGGCGCGTACGGCGCGGCGTGGAGCACGACGTGGTTCCACTTCGTCGGCAGCGTGCCCCAGGCGTGGCGCGGCGCGACGGTGGAGGCGCGCATCGACCTGGGCTTCGGGCTCGCCCCCGGCTTCCAGTCCGAGGGCCTGGTGTGGGGGCCGGAGGGTCCGTTGCGTGCCCTCAACCCGTTGAACCATTCGATCCCGCTGTTGGTCACGGCGAACGGCGGCGAGCAGTTCGAGTTCCTCGTCGAGGCGGCGGCCAACCCGATGATCGGCGGACCGACGTTTCGGCCGACACCGCTCGGCGATCCGCAGACGCTGCCCGACACGCCGCTGTACGCGCTGAAGCGGGCCGAGCTGACCGTGTTCCATCCCGAGGTCTCGGCGCTCGTCCACGATCTCGATGTGCTCGGGAGCCTCGTGCAGGAGCTGCCGCTGAACGCTCCCCGCCGGCCGCAGATCACCGTCGCGATCGGGCGGGCGCTCGACGCGCTCGACCTCACCGATGTGCCGGCGACCGCCGCCGCGGCGCGCGACGAGCTGGCCGACGTGCTCGCCCGCCCGGCCGTTCCCAGCGCGCACCACGTCAGTGCGATCGGCCACGCGCACATCGACACGGCGTGGATGTGGCCACTGCGCGAGACGGTGCGCAAGTGCGCGCGCACCTTCAGCAATGTGCTCGATCTGATGACGCGCGAGCCCGAGCTGAAGTTCGTGTGCAGCCAGGCCCAGCAGCACGAGTGGATGCGCGATCGCTACCCGAGCGTGTTCGCGTCGATGCAGGAGCAGGCGGCTGAAGGTCGGTTCATCCCCGTCGGCGGGATGTGGGTCGAGGCCGACACGAACCTGCCGTCCGGTGAGTCGCTCGCCCGTCAGTTCCTGCACGGGCAACGGTTCTTCGAGGAGCACTACGGCATCACGTGCCGCGAGGTCTGGATCCCCGATGTGTTCGGTTACCCCGCGAGCCTGCCGCAGATCTTCCGGCTCGGGGGCGCGGAGTTCTTCCTCACCCAGAAGCTCAGCTGGAACAAGCAGAACCGGATGCCGCACCACTCGTTCTGGTGGCAGGGCATCGACGGCACGCGGATGTTCACCCACTTCCCGCCCGTCGACACCTACAACGTGTCGATGCAGCCCGCCCAGCTCGCCCACGCCGAGCGCAACTACGCCGACCACGGCGGCGGCACGATGTCGATGGCGCCGTTCGGCTACGGCAACGGCGGCGGCGGTCCGACACGCGAGATGATGGAGCGCTACCGGCGGATGCAGGACCTCGAGGGCCTGCCCACCGTGAGCATCGACTCCCCCGCCGACTTCTTCGCCGCAGCCGTGGCCGATTACCCCGACGCTGCAACGTGGGTGGGCGAGCTGTACTTCGAGATGCACCGCGGCACCTACACGTCGCAGGCCAAGACCAAGGCCGGCAACCGGCGCAGCGAGATCCTGCTGGGCGAGGTCGAGCTGTGGTCGACCCTGGCCGCGTCGGTGGCCGGCGCCGAGTACCCGTACGACGAGCTCGAGGTCGCGTGGCGCGAAGTGCTCACCCTGCAGTTCCACGACATCATCCCCGGCTCGTCGATCGCGTGGGTGCACGACGACGCCGAGGCCGCGTACGCGCGCCTCGCCGGCGAGCTCGGCGGGCTGCGCGCCCTGGCGTTGACGGCGCTCGCCCCGAGCGTCGGTGGCGACGTGCTCGTCGCCAACTCGGCACCGCACCGTCGGGCCGAGGTGATCATCGTCGACGAGTCGCTCGCACCCGCCGATGCGATCGAGGTCGAGGCCGCGGTGGTGCAGCAGCTGCACGACGGATCGTTCGCGCTGTGGGCCGACATCGACGCGATGAGCATCGGCTCGTTCACGTGGGCCTCGCTCGAGGCTGCGCCGGCCGAACCCGTGATCGTGACGAGCGACGACGGCGTGTACATCAGCAACGGCATCATCCACCTCGCGATCGACGCTGACGGGTTGATCACGTCGTTGTTCGACCAGCGCGTCGACCGCGAGATCGTGCTCGACGGCCAGCGCCTGAACCTCCTCGAGCTGTCTGCCGACCACCCCGTCGAGTACGACGCCTGGGACCTCGACGAGTACTTCGCCAACCACACCGCGGAGCTCACCGACGTCGACTCGATCGAGGTGCTCGACGACGGGCCGCTCGTTGCGACGGTGCGGATCACGCGCTCGTTCGGCGCGTCGAGCATCACCCAGGACATCGTCGTGCGGGCCGGCAGCGCGCGCGTCGACTTCGTCACCGACGTCGCCTGGCACGAAGACGAGCAGGTGCTCAAGGTGGCGATGCCGCTCGACGTTCACGCCGACACGGCGACCTGCGAGATCCAGTTCGGCCACGTGTCGCGTCCGACGCACGCGAGCACGAACTGGGACGCCGCCAAGTTCGAAGTGTGTGCGCACCGCTGGGTGGACATCAGCGAGCCCGACTACGGCGTCGCGTTGCTCAACGACAGCAAGTACGGCCACGACGTGCACCGGGGCGCGCTGCGGCTCACACTGCTGCGGGCCGCGAACTTCCCCGACCCCGACGCCGACCGCGGCGATCACCACTTCACCTACTCGCTGTATCCGCACCTCGAGGACCTCGTGCGGTCCGACGTGGTCGCCGAGGCCGGCCGGTTGAACCAGCCCGTCGTCGCCGCACAGGGAGCGGCCGGCGACCTCGGATCGCTCACCGCCGTCGCGTCGTCGAACCCCGGCATCGTCGTCACCGCGCTCAAGCTCGCCGAGGACGGCAGCGGCGACCTCATCGTGCGCGCGTACGAGTCCCGCGGCGCACGGGCGCGCACCGTGATCACGACGGCGTTCGAGACCACCGGCGTCACCGTGTGCGACTTCCTCGAGGTGGCCCTCGACGACGAAGCCGATGCGGCCACTCTCGACGGCGACGACATCGTTGTCGAGCTGCGCCCGTTCCAGATCATCACCCTCCGGCTGACATGACGCAGCCGACCGAACCCCAGGAGATGCCCCCATGCCACGCACGAACGTGACCGTGACGACACCCGACGGCGAGTGCCCCGCCCTGCTCTCGACCCCCGACGGCGACGGCCCATGGCCCGCCGTGATCCTGTTCATGGATGCCGGCGGTGTGCGCCCGTCGCTGGAGTCGATGGCCGACGGCCTGGCCGCGATGGGCTACGTCGCGTTCCTCCCGAACATGTACTACCGCAGCGGACCGTTCGAGCCGTTCGATCCGGCGACGGCGTTCACGGACCCCGAGCAGCGGGCCCGCCTCGGCGCGTTGATGAGCACCGTCACCAAGGCAGCCGCGACGAGCGACACCGGTGCGTTCCTGGACTACCTCGCCCAACATCCCCAGGTGGCCGGCACGGCCGTCGGCACCACCGGCTACTGCATGGGCGGCGGCCTGTCGTTGACGGCGGCCGGACGGTTCCCCGACCGCGTCGCGGCCGCGGCCTCGTTCCACGGTGGCAACCTCGCCAGCGATGCGCCCGACAGCCCGCACCTGCTCGCCGATCAGATCCGCGCCACGGTCTACGTCGCCGCCGCGGCGAACGACCATTCGTTCCCGCCCGAGCAGGCGGAACGACTCGAGACCGCACTGTTCGGCGCTGGGGTCGCGCACACGATCGAGACGTACGAGGCCGCGCACGGCTTCGCCGTGACGGACATGCCGACGTACGACCCGGCGGCCGAGATGCGCCACTGGCAGGCGCTCGGCGACCTCTATGCCGAGACGCTCGGCTCGTGAGGGCCGCCCGGCTCCCGGCCGTCACGATGAGCATCGCCCTCGCGCTCGGCGCGGTGGCGTGCTCCTCGGACTCGAAGTCCGCCGCGACCACGTCGGCCACGACCGTGCCGGCGAGCAGTGCAGCGTCGACACCGGCCACGAGCGACACCACCGCCGGCACCACGACCCTCGGCACGACGCCCGGCGACACCACGCCGCCGACCAACGGCCCGGTGACGTCCGCCGGCGACAAGGATCGCGCCACGGTGGTCGCGTACGAGAGCGTCCAGGCTGCACAGCTCGGCTACAACCTCGACGGCGACTGCCTCGCCAAGGTGGTCGCGAAGTTGAGCGATGCCGATGCGGCACTCATCGCGGCGAGCACCCTCGACACCGCCCCGGACGCCACGCAACCGGTGATCAGCCCGGCGGGCGAGCAGCTCGGCAGCACCGCGCTCGACTGCACGAAGGTCAACACCGACACGACGCTGATCAAGCAGGCGGCGGCCGTCGTCGAGCAGTACCAGGGCGCGGAATCCCTCGACCCGGCCTGCGTGGAGAAGACGCTGACGAAGTTCACGAGCGCCGAGCTGCAGCTCGTCATCGACTCGGGTCCGGAGACCACCGACGCCAAGCTGCGGCCCGTGGCCTTCGAGCTGTTCGACTGCGTGCCGACCACCAGCACCACCTGACCGGCACGCTCTGACCGACCCGCCCGAAAACGACGACCGGCCGGCACCCAGGGTGCCGGCCGGTCGTGATCCGAATGGATCAGCGGTGAGCGATCAATTCAGATCAGGTCAGATCAGGCCGAGATCGCGAACGGCGTCGCGCTCCTCGGACAGCTCGCCGGTGGAGGCGTCGATCTTGCCGCGGCTGTAGTCGTCGATGTCGAGGCCCTGGACGATGCTGTAGACGCCGCCCGAGCAGGTGACGGGGAACGACGAGATCAGGCCCTCGGGGACGCCGTACGAGCCGTCGGACGGGATGGCCATGCTCACCCAGTCGCCGGCGGGCGTGCCGAGGTGCCACGAGCGCACGTGGTCGATCGCCGCGTTGGCAGCCGATGCGGCCGACGACGCGCCGCGGGCCTCGATGATGGCCGCGCCGCGCTTGGCGACGGTGGGGATGAACGTGCCGTCGACCCAGGCGTGGTCGTTGACGAGCTTGTAGGCGTTCTGGCCGTCGACCTCGGCGTGGAAGAGGTCGGGGTACTGGGTGGTGGAGTGGTTGCCCCAGATGGTCATCTTGGTGACGGCGCTGACCGGCTTGTCGGTGCGAGCCGCGAGCTGCGAGACGGCACGGTTGTGGTCGAGGCGGGTCATCGCGGTGAAGCGACCGGGATCGAGGTCCTTGGCGTTGCTCTGCGCGATCAACGCGTTCGTGTTCGCCGGGTTGCCGACGACGAGGATCTTGACGTCCTTCTTCGCGCTGCGGCTGAGCGCCTCGCCCTGCGGCTTGAAGATGCTACCGTTCGCGCTGAGCAGATCGCTGCGTTCCATGCCGGCCTTGCGCGGCATCGCGCCGACGAGCAGCACGACGTCGGCATCGCCGAACGCGACGTTCGCGTCGTCGGTGCAGACCGTGTCGGCGAGCAGCGGGAAGGCGCAGTCGTCGAGCTCCATGCGCACGCCGTCGAGGGCCTTCAGCGCAGGGGTGACCTCGAGCATCTGCAGGATGACGGGCTGGTCGTCGCCGAGCATGGCTCCGGAGGCGATACGGAACAACAGGCTGTAGCCGATCTGGCCGGCAGCACCTGAGACGGCAACACGAAGAGGACTGTTCATACCCGCGAGCGTAGGCCCGTCACCAGCGACGCGACCAAACCAGCGACGGTTCGATCAGGTGGTCGGCACCGTGTTCGGATCCGGGATCAACGGCTTGCCGAGCGCACCGAGGATCAGGTTCGAGTAGTCGCGTCTGGCCGTGTTGGTCTTCAAGTGCACGTACCCGTCGGACGGCGACAGCTGGCTCTCGATCGTCTTGCCCAGCGCCTCCCAGTCGACGACCGTGACGTTCGGGTGGGTGGCCGGGAGCGCCCTGATGAGCGCGTTGTTGCCGTCGATCCACGACTTCGGCGCCTTCACCGTCAGGAAGTACACGTGCTGGTACGCGGCCACCATGTTCGCCAGCTGGTCGTACTCGTCCTGGGTCACCGTGCCGTTCGTGCCGACCTGGATCACGACTGCGTTGGTGATGGTGTACTTGTCGAGATCGGTCTGGAGGAGGGCGATGCTGCCCTTGGCCTGCAGGCCTTCCTGGGCATCCACCGTGACACCACGCGACGCAAGCTGCTGCGTCAACGCACCCTGCATCACGGACTCGCCGACCGCCAGGGTGTCGATGACGGCCTTGGCCGGCACGGTGGTGGTGGGCGCGACGGTCGTGCTGGTCTCGCCGGGCACGGTGGGCAGAACTGACCCGGTGACCGTGGTGACCGTGGTGACGGTGGAGTCCGGCGGCAGCGTGACGGCCGTGGAGCTGGAGGTCGCCGTGGTGGACGTGGTCGCGTCGTGGGCCGCCTGGCTGTCGCACTCGATCGTGGAGGTGCACTTCACCGGCGCCGTCGCCAGGGACACGCCGGCATAGCCGACCAGCAGGCCGACGACGCCGAGGCCGAGCATCACCCGCGAGCCGCCGTGCACGATCTTCCCGAAGAACTCGCGTTTGCGGATCGGCGTCTCGATGAACCGGAAGCTGGCTTCGGCCAGGACACCGCTGATCACCATCGCCATCGCGAACTTCGGCAGGGTGAGGGCGATCCCCGCCTCCTTGCGGATCATCTCGTAAATCGGCCAGTGGAACAGGTACAGGCCGTAGGAACGGGTGCCGACCCAGTTGAGCACCTTGTTGCCGAGGAACCGGCCGAAGAACGAACCCGAGTGGGTGACCGCAGCGATGATGACGAGCGTGCAGAGGTCGGTGATCAGGAAGCCGCCGCGGAACAGCAGGCTGAAGTAGGTGCCGGTGAACGAGTCGTACAGCTGGTACGTCACCATCAGCACGACGAGCCCGATCAACCCGACGGCCGCCCACCCGTCGAGCATCCGCGCCTTGTGCTTCAGCGGACCGCGCATCACGGCCACCGGACGCCACAGCATCGCGAACGCCGCGCCGAGGAGGATGCCGCTGGCCCGGGTGATGGTGCCGAGGTAGAGGAAGTTGTTCTTCTCGACGGCGCGGCCGAAGATCTCGAAGTACGCACCGGGCGACTCGATGGCGTTGCCGTACTGGCCGGCGTGGAAGAACACCGCCGTGCCGATGGTGAGCACGAGCGAGAGCGTCATCAACCAGAGCGCGATCTTCGGGAGGTGCTGCCGGCCGCGGCGCAGGATCCAGACCATCACGAGCGGCCAGATCAGGTAGAACTGCTCCTCGACGGCGAGCGACCAGAGGTGGCGCAGCGGCACGAAGTCGGCGAGCGCGGCGTAGCCCTGACCGGTCCACACCTGGTACCAGTTGCTGACGTAGAACACCGCGGCGACGACGTCGCCACGGACCTTGCCGAGCGGGTCCTTGAGGAAGAACGCGCAGTAGCCGGCCACCAGCACGAGTGTCAGGTAAAGCGCTGGGAGCAGACGCCGGAAGCGGCGGCCCCAGAACGCGCGAAGGTCGATGAAGCCGGCCCGCTCGTGCTCGGCGATCAGGAGCAGGGTGATCAGGTAGCCGCTGATCACGAAGAAGACCTCGACGCCGAGGAAGCCGGCGGACAGCCAGTCGTGGTTGGCGTGGAAGATCATCACCGCCACGACGGCGAGCGCGCGCATGCCATCGAGGCCGGGGAGGTACGGCACACGACTGATCTGGTTCGAGGACGCGCGAGATGGAGCGACAGTGCCGATCGGCCCAGTATGGCCGACGCGCCCCCACCGCCCACAGGCATGCGGCGGCACGCCGCAGCGCCACTCAGTGGCGGAAGTGGCGCTCCCCGGTGAAGACCATCGCCAGACCGTGCTCGTTCGCTGCGGCGATCACGAGGTGGTCGTTCACGCTGCCGCCGGGCTGGATGACGGCCGTGACGCCGGCCTCCGCCGCCACTTCGAGACCGTCCGGGAACGGGAAGAACGCATCGCTGGCGCACACCCCGCCCACCGCACGACCGGCGCTGCGGGTCTGCGCGATGCGGGCCGAGTCGACCCGGTTCTGCTGGCCGGCGCCGATGCCGAAGGCTTGGCCGTCCTTCGCGAACACGATCGCGTTGCTGCTGACCGCGGCGCAGACGAGCCACGCGAACGAGAGGTCGTCCCACTGCGCGGGGGTGGGCTGCGCGTCGGTGACGACCGTCCACGTGCTGCGATCCATGGTCACCGTGTCGGACTGCTGCACCAGCAGACCGCCGTCGATGGCCCGGATGTCGAGCCCGGCGACGGGCGACGACGAGGCTGCCAGCACGCGCAGGTTCCTCCTGGCGGTCAGGATCGCGAGCGCCTCGTCGGTGAACGACGGGGCGACGACGACCTCGGTGAACACCGGCGCCAGCGCCGTGGCCATCTCGGCGTCGACCTCGCGGTTGGCCGCGACGATGCCGCCGAACGCGCTGACCGGATCGCACGCGTTGGCGAGCACGTAGGCCTCGGCGATGGAGTCGCTGATGGCGACGCCGCACGGGTTGGCGTGCTTGACGATGACGACGGCGGGACGGTCGAAGCGGTTCACCATCCGCCATGCCGCCTCGGTGTCGTAGACGTTGAGGTAGCTGAGCTCCTTGCCGCCGAGTTGCACGGCGGTGTCCCACCAGCTGGTCGCGCCGGCGCGGCGGTAGCGGGCGCCGTCCTGGTGCGGGTTCTCCCCGTAGCGCAACGGCTGGACGAGGTCGAGCGACAGGTGCAGCGACGCGGGCAGCGACTGCTTCGTCGGCGCCACGTCGAGGACGGTCTGGTCGTCTTCGTCCTGCGGGCCGGCGAACCAGTTGGCGATCTCCGCGTCGTACGCGGCGATCTGCGCGAACGCCGTGGCCGCCAGGGCGCGACGCGTCGCGGCCGACAGCGCGCCGTGGTCGCGGATCTCGGCGAGCACCGGGCCGTACTGGGCCGGGTCCATCACGACACCGACGTGGGCGTGGTTCTTCGCGGCAGCGCGGATGAGCGTCGGGCCGCCGATGTCGATGAGGTCGATGCTCGGCTTGGACGAGAACGGATAGAGGTTGACGACGGCGAGCGCGAACGGCTCGATGTCGTACCGGGCGAGGTCGGCGAGGTGCTCGGGCTGATCGAGATCGGCCAGCAACCCGCCGTGGATCTTCGGATGCAGGGTCACGACGCGGTGGCCGAGGATGGCCGGGAACCCGGTCAGCTCGGCGAGGTCGGTGACGGGCAGACCCGCATCGGCGACGGCCTTCGCCGTACCACCGCTGCTGATCAGCCGCCAACCGAGATCGTGCAGTCCGGTCGCCAGTTCGACGATCCCGGACTTGTCGTACACGGACAACAGAGCAGTAGGCACGAACCGACCGTAGAGCACCCTCGACGATGTCCGAGCAGCGCTTTGACAGATTGTCAGGCGACAGCACAAACCCGTCCGTGCGATGTAGCAGGTGCGGCGTCCGCCGAGTCAGAACGTGTACGGTTCCCGATCGGGGAACCCAATTCCACATCGGCGTTCAATGGAGGCAAACCGTGGATCTCAGCAAGTTCAAACCATCCGACTGGTTGAAGGTGGGTGGCGGCGTTGTCATGCTCATCGCCTACTTCCTCGACTGGACGAGCGCGGATTGCCCGTCGATCCCAGGGCTCGGCACGTCGTACTGTGACAACGCCAACCTGTCCGGATCGAGCTTCTTCTTCCGGGGCACGATCCCCTGGATCCTCACGGTCGCCGTCGGCGTGCTCGCCTTCCTGCTGGCCGCCGGGATCATGAAGAAGGGCACCATCCCGTGGCCGCTGATCTTCCTCGCCGCCTCCGCACTGGCCACCCTGCTGGTCCTGATCTACCTGATCCACCCGACCTACTCGGGCTTCGATTCGGGCCGTGGCATCGGCGCCATCCTCGGGTTCCTCGCCGCCGCTGCCGTGCTCGTCGGTTCGTTCCTCGGCTTCAAGGAGTCGGGCGGCGACCTGAACGACCTCAAGGACATCAACAAGATCAAGAGCCAGTTCGGCGGCCCCGCCGGCGCACCCCCGCCCCCTCCCGGTGGCGGCTACACGCCTCCTCCGCCGCCCGGGGCATCGCCCCCGCCGCCCCCGCCGCCCCCCGGTGGCGGCTACAGCCCCCCGCCGCCGCCCCCACCGGTGTGAGCTGAACCAAACCGATCGCAACATCGAAGAGCCCCGGCCAGCTGGCCGGGGCTCTTCCGTTCTCCCGCTCCACCCGTGGAGGGTTTCCCGGCCGGAGGGTTTCCCGTGCACCCGGGCGCGTCACAAACCCTCCGACACGAGACCTGACAACGACGAAGGCCCCGGGCATCGCGCCCGGGGCCTTCGAGTCGTTCGGTGATCAGTGCTCGTGACGCGTACGTCAGAGGGCGGCGACGATCTCCGCCATCAGGTCGCCGGCCTCGGTGGGGTTGAGCCCGACCTTGACGCCGGCCGCGGCGAGCGCGTCCATCTTGCCCTGGGCCGTGCCCTTGCCGCCGCTGACGATGGCGCCGGCGTGGCCCATCTTCTTGCCGGCCGGGGCGGTGACGCCGGCGATGTAGGCGCTCATCGGCTTGGTGACGTTGGCCTTGATGTACTCGGCGGCCTCTTCCTCGGCCGAGCCACCGATCTCACCGATCATGATGATCGCGTGGGTCTCGGGATCGGCCTGGAACTCCTTCAGGCAGTCGATGAAGTTCGTGCCGGGGACCGGGTCGCCACCGATGCCGACGCACGTCGACACGCCGATGCCGCGCTGCTTGAGCTCGTACAGCGCCTGGTACGTGAGCGTTCCCGAGCGGGAGACGATGCCGACGTTGGGACCCTTCTCCGACGGCAGCGCGGCGATCTCGCCGGCGGTGATGCCGATGTTGCACTTCCCGGGGCTGATGATGCCCGGGCAGTTCGGGCCGAGGAGGCGGGTGGCCGGGTGGTCGCGGATGAGCGTGTTGTAGACACGGGCCTCGTCCTGGGCCGGGATGCCCTCGGTGATGCACACGATGAAGCCGATCCCGGCGGCCGCGGCCTCGAGGATCGCGGCCGAGGCGGCCTTCGGGGGCACGGCGATGAACGACGCGGTGGCGCCCGTGGCAGCGACGGCTTCGGCCACGGTGTTGAACACCGGGATGCCCTCGACATCGGTGCCGCCCTTGCCGGGCGTGACGCCGCCGACGACCTGGGTGCCGTACGCCTTGTTGCGCAGGCCGTGGTACTTGCCCTGTCCGCCGGTGAGGCCCTGGACGATGACCTTGGTGTTCTGATCGACGAAGATCGACATGACTACTTCCCTGTTCCGTTCGCGATGGCGACTGCCGCGCGTGCGGCTTCCAGCATGGTCGGCTTGCTCTGCAGCACGCTCTCCGGGATCCCGGCGCTGGCCAGGATCTGACGGCCCTCTTCGGCGTTGGTGCCGTCGAGGCGGATGACGATCGGCGCCTTCAGCTTCACCCGGTTCAGCGCCTCGACGATTCCCTTGGCGACTTCCTCCCCGCGGGTGATGCCACCGAAGATGTTGACGAAGATGCTCTTCACGTTCTGGTCGTAGTTGATGACCTCGAGCGCTGCGGCCATCACGTCGGCGTTGGCGCCGCCGCCGATGTCCAAGAAGTTGGCGGCCGTGCCGCCGACCTGGTTGACGACGTCGAGCGTGCTCATCGCCAGACCGGCACCGTTGGCGATGATGCCGACCGAGCCGTCGAGACCGATGTACTGCAGGTCCTTCTCGCGGGCGAGCTGCTCGCGCTCGTCGAGCTCCTCGGTGGCGCGGTACTCGTCCCACTCGGGATGCCGGAACGCAGCGTTGTTGTCGAGGCTGACCTTGGCGTCGAGGGCGTGGATCTCGCCCGTCGGCTTGAGGATGAGCGGGTTGATCTCGGCCAGGTCGCAGTCGCCCTCGGTGTAGCAGCGGTAGAGCTTGACGAGGATGTCGGCGACACCGGCAACGGAGCCTTCGGGGAAGTCGTTGTCCTTGGCGGCCTGGATCGCCCAGTCGAGCGTGATGCCGTCGACCGGATCGATGTGGCGGATCAGGATGGCATCGGGGTTGGTCTCGGCGACGGTCTCGATCTCGACACCGCCCTCCTTGGAGAGCATCAGCATGTGCTTCTTCGCACTGCGGTCGAGCGTGAAGCTGGCGTAGTACTCCTCGGCGATGTCGCTGGCGTTCTCGACCCACACCCGCTTGACGAGGTGGCCCTTGATGTCCATCCCGAGGATGTTGCCCGCGTGCTCGCGGGCTTCGGCGGCGTTGTTGGCGAGCTTGATGCCACCGGCCTTGCCGCGACCACCGACCTGCACCTGGGCCTTGACGACGACCGGGTAGCCGGCCTTGTCGGCTTGGGCCACGGCCTCGTCGACGGTGTCGGCGACACCACCGGCGCTGACCGGGATGTCGTAGCGGGCGAAGTACTGCTTGCCCTGATATTCGAAGAGATCCAAGGTCTCAATCCTCTCGTCTGTCGAGTTCGGTCCCGCGCGACGTCAGCCGCTGCACGAACTCTGGACCCTAGGCGTCGTGGATGCGCAAGTCACAACCGACAGGCCCGCGAGCAGGAGTGCAACGCGACACATCGTCCCGCGGCGGCGACGTGTCGGCCACGTGTCGGGCAGGACGGTGCGCCACGCAGGAACGTGCATCTCGCGCGGCGAACGGGCACACTGCATCCGATGCGCCTGCCCCGGTACCGCTCTCCCCTGGCTCGCGCGGTGATGCCCGTGCTCGCCGGCATCGGGTTCTTCGGTGTGCTCGGGCTGCTGCTGTGGGGCGCCGCGGCCTACATCGCCCACCACAGCGACCAGCGCTCGAAGGACTTCGCGCCCTCCACGTTCGAGGTCGGCCGCACCACGTCGATCGCCGCCACGGTCACCGACGACGGCCCGTTGATCTTCCCCGACCTGCTCCGCTCCAGCGGCCAGAAGACCATCGTGCTCGATCACGTCGGCGACGATCCGCAGCAGGGCTGGCGGATCTACCTGGCCTACCCGGCCGATCGCACGGTCGACTGCAAGGTCACCCAGATCCGCCACACCCGCAACTACACCGACTGCAACGGGCGCACGATCGCGGTCGAGGCGCTCGCCGCGCCGCCCGACGGCGTGCTGCCGATCGTCTCCGCCGACGGCACCCTCACCCTCGATCTGCTGCCCAACGCCGCGCCGAGCACCACGATCGCGGGAACCGGCACCGTCGCCACGACGTCATAGTCGGCATGGATCGCCGAACCTTCCTCGCCCTGCTCTCGACGCCCGTCGCCCTCAGCATCCTCCAGTCCTGCGGCTCGTCGAAGCAGACGGTGACCACCGGCAGCACCACGAACAGCTCGACGGGCGACACGACCGGCGGCTCGACGGTGAGCTCGGCGGGCGGCACGGTGTCGTCCGATCCCGGCGCCGTCGACGTCGCGGTGACGTCGATCAACGGGTTCGGCGCGACGTTGCGCACCCACCTCGCGGAGGGCACGGAGGCGCCGACGAACCTCGTGTTCTCGCCGACCAGCATCGCCATCGCGTTGTCCCTGGTGCTCGCCGGCGCGAAGGGTGAGACGGCCGATCAGCTCGCCACCACGCTGCAGACCAACGACGCCGCCGCGCTCTCGAGCTCGATGGGCGCGCTCGCCGCCGTGCTCGCCACTCGCACCCAGAAGGTCGAAGTCCCCGGCGGGGATCCGGTCGATGTCGTCCTGGCCATCGCCAACTCGTTGTGGGCCGAAGCGGGCCTCGACATCGAAACGCCGTTCCTCGACGTCGCCGACAAGGACTACGGCGCCGCCGTGCAGACGGTGGACTACGCCAAGGATGCCGAAGTGGCCCGCAAGGAGATCAACGCCTGGGTGTCGGATCACACCAAGGGCCGGATCCCCGAGCTGCTCCCCCAGGGCAGCGTCGATGCCTCCACGCTGCTGACCATCGTCAACGCCGTCTACATGAAGGCGCCGTGGCAGACGACGTTCGGCGATCCGTCGCCGGCGACGTTCACGACGCTGGCGGGACCAACCGTGCAGGCGCCGACGATGCACGTCCTCGAGCGCTTCACCTACCTCGCCGCGACGGGCTGCCAGTTGGTGGAGCTGCCGTACCTCGGCGTCGACCTGAGCATGATCATCGCCCTGCCCGACGCCGGACAGCCGTTGTCGGTGGCCGCTGCGGCGATTGCCACAGGCGCGCTCGACAGCGGTGGCTCGTCGAAGATGGTGTCCGTCAGCCTGCCGTCGTTCGACATCCAGACCTCGGTCGAGCTCGCCGACGCTCTGTCAGCGCTCGGCATCGTCGACGCGTTCGATGCCGCCAAGGCCGACCTCACCGGCATCTCCACCGCACAGCCGCCGTTGTACGTCGGCGCCGTCATCCACCAGGCGAACATCACGGTCGACAAGGACGGCACCGAGGCTGCCGCGGCCACCGCGGTGCTCATCGCCGGAGCCAGCGCGCCCGCGCCGGAGGAGCCGATCGACTTCGACGTGAACCGCCCGTTCGCGTTCGCGGTGCGCGACGGTCAGACCGGCGCGATCCTGTTCTTCGGCCACATCGGCGACCCGACCCAGACCCGCCACTGAGCGGCGGCCGGGACGATCGGCGCCGTGATCAGACGAGCGCAGGTGCGACGTCGACGAGTCGCGCCGCGAACTCCTCGGCATTGCGATCGAGATGACGCCGGTTCATCGCGAAGCCACCGATCACGTCGGCGCCGCGACCGGCGATGATGCCCGTCATCTTGTCGAGCGTCTTGGCCGGGTTCAGCGCGAACGTGCAGAACACCGCAGCCTTCTTGCCCTGCATCGCCGGCAGGTTCGACAGTGCGCTCACACCCCAGGGTGCCTGGCCGACGACGAACAGACCGTGCGTCCAGGTGCCGACGAGCACGAGGTCGGCGAGCTGGATGCTGCGCAGATCGGGGTCGCGGACGCGCGAGAGCCCGCTCACGCCCCAGCCGGCCTCCTGCAACTTCGCGCCGACGAGCTCGGCGGCCTTCCACGTGTTCCCAGTGAGGCTCTCGACGAGCAGCGCTGCTTCCATCCCCCGATTCAAGCACGTCGGCCGACCTCGCCGCGCGACTCGTCGGCGGCCGATCCACCCGACTCCTAGGATCCGCCGGTGCCGGTGCGCGTGAACTTCCTCGCCGAGCCCGGTCGGGTGCAGAGCCGTCCCGGCGGCTGGCTGCGCTTCGCCAGCGAGGTCGAGTCGATGGGTTACGACACGTTGCACGTCGGCGACCACCTCGTCCCCGGCGGTGGCGGGCCGTTCACGGCCATGGCGTCGGCTGCTGCCGTCACCGAGCGGCTGCGCGTCGGCACGGCCGTGATGACGAACGACTTCCGCCACCCGGTGGTGGTGGCGCACGAGGTCGCCGCGCTGGCCGATCTGAGCGCGGGCCGGGTGACGCTCGGACTCGGCCCGGGCTCGGTGCACTACGAGTTCGCGCAGGCGGGCATCGCGTTCGATCCGCCCGGCCGACGAGTGGCCCGGCTCGGCGAATCGGCCGCGATCATCCGCCGGCTGCTCGCCGGTGACACCGTCGATGCCGACGGCGAGTACGAGCTCGATCAGGTCGCGGTCCGCGGTCGAGACGCTCCACCCGTCGCGCTGCTCATCGGCGGCAACGGCACGCGCGTGCTGCAGACCGCCGGACGCCTCGCCGACATCGTCGGGATCACCGGCTTCACGCCCTCGGCCGACGGGGCGGGACGCGAACCGACGCACGTCACCGAGGTCGGCCTCGCCGAACGCCTCACGGTGGTCCGCGCGGCCGCCGGGGATCGCTGGCCGCTCGACGTCGATCTGCTCGTCCGCACTGTCGTGGTGACCGACCGTCCCGAGGTGGCCATCGACCGGTTGGCGGCGCGGATGCACCTCCCGCCGGAGGTGGTGCGGACGTCGCCGTTCGTGCTCGTCGGCAGCGCCGCCGAGATCGCCGAACGCCTGGGTGATCTCCACGAGCGGTTCGGGGTGACGTCGGTGACCGTTGCGGCGGATCGCCCGGGATCGGACCAGGACGAGCGCACGATGGCGCCCGTGATCGAGCTCCTCGGCTGACGTCCCCGACGGTCGATGGCTCGAACGGCCTATGCGCCGTGGCCGAGGTCGATGCCGAGCTTGTCGCCGAACGCGCGCTGGCTGGTGTAGATGCCACGGTTGCCGCTGGCGATGTACGCGACGATCACGCCGACGGCGATCGGCACGATCACGCCGCTGCCGAACAGCTCGGCGCCCATGATGATGCAGGCCAGCGGGGCGTTGGCCGCTGCCCCGAACACGGCGCAGAACCCGACCGCGGCGATGACCGGCGCGCTGAGCCCGAGCGGGAGCGCGAGCGCGGCGCCGAGCGTTGCGCCCATCACGAACAGCGGCGTCACCTCGCCGCCGAAGAACCCGGTGCCGACGCACACGACGGTGAACAGCAGCTTCAGCGCGAACACCGCGAAGCTGAGGTGGTCGCCTGCCATCGCCCGGGCCAGGTACGGCAGTGACAGGCCCTGGTAGGCGTGACCGAAGATGGTGACGAGCGCGATCACGACGATGCCGCCCATCAGCGGCCGAGCCGGGGCCCAGCTGACCTGCTCGGCCATCACGTGCTTGAGCCGGTGCGTGGCGCCGGCGAACAGTGCGGCCACCAGGCCGAACAACAGGCCGGCGCCGGCGACGCGGACCAGCATCCACGGCGTGATGTGGGGGGTCATCGCCGCGTAGATCGTGTGGTGGTAGCCGAGCGCGATCAGCACCCGGTCGCCGACGAGCGCGGCCGTGAGCGTGGGGATGATCGGCTCGAACCGCAGCCGGCCGACGGACTGCACCTCCAGCGCGAACACCGCGCCGGCGACGGGCACGCCGAAGACGGCGCCGAAGCCACCACCGAGCGCAGCGATGAGCATCATCCGCCGATCGCTCGGCGTGAGCCG
Source organism: Ilumatobacteraceae bacterium (assembly GCA_025463305.1). Next base: position 3,459 of record JAOBWK010000079.1, on the reverse strand, counting down.
GAGCAGCTTCGACATCCCGTCGGTGAGGCTGCCCGACATCTGCAGGGCGGTGCCCTCACGACCCACCGACGCGCCGAACAGGTGCGACACCCACGTACCGATCAGCACGAGCGGCGCCATCCGCGTGGGGACCCACTCCGTCGGCTCGTGGATCTGGTCGATGAGCAGGTTGCTGCCCTCGTGCGATCGCCCGCCGAGGTAGTGGTACGCAGCGCCCATCCCCATGCCGGCGAGCGGCAGCAGGAACACGAGCCACTGCCGGCCGTGCTCGCGGAACTCGGTGACCCGCTCGAGCCCCTTCAGGAACACCCATGACGACAAGCCGGCGAGGAGGCCGGAGAGCGCGCCGAGCGCGATCCACCGCGCCACCTGGCGGAGGAAGCCGACGCGTTGCAGCGTCGCAGCACGCAGTCGGGCGACGAGATCGCGCAGCACCGGGCTACAGCTTCTTCAATGGCGCCCACGCGAGCGCGAGGTGCTTGGTGCCGACGTCGCGGAAGCGGATCGTGGCCTCGGCCTTCTCGCCCGAGCCCTCGATGTCGATGATGACGCCCTCGCCGAACGACGGGTGCTCGACATCGTCGCCCACCCGCAGCCCGATCTCCTGCGAGTTCGACGGTTGCGGCCCCATCCGCCGGCCGGCGGCGAGCGCGGCATCGACGACACGCTCGCGGTGCTCGTCGGTGGCGCGACGCGCTTCCTCTTCGGCCGCGCCGTTGCGACGGTACGCCGGTGCGGTGCCGCCGCGGTAACCCCCGCCGCCGTAGCCACCGTCGCGATCGCGGTAGCTCTGCCGGCCGTACGTGCTGCGGCCCTTGACGTTGCCCTTGTTCTCCTGCAGCTCGGCCGGGATCTCGTCGAGGAAGCGCGACGACGGGTTGTACTGGGTGCTGCCGAACAGGCTGCGGCTCCACGCGTGCGACACGTGCAGCTTCTGGCGGGCGCGGGTGATGCCGACGTAGGCGAGGCGACGCTCCTCCTCCATCTCGTCGGGGTCGCTCTGCGCACGGACGTGGGGGAAGATGCCCTCCTCCATCCCGACGAGGAACACGTAGGGGAACTCGAGCCCCTTGGCCGAGTGCAGCGTCATCAGCACGACCCGGTTGTCGTCGTCGAGATCGTCGGTGTCGGCCACCAGCGACACCTGCTCGAGGAACTCGTCGACCCGCGTGAACTCGCGTGCCGAGCCGATCAGCTCGCCGATGTTCTCCAGCCGGCCGGCGGCCTCGACCGAGCTCTCGGCCTCCAGCTCGGCGAGGTAGCCGCTCTGGTCGAGCGCGGCCTGCAGCACGTCGGCGGGCGAGCCGTCGAGCATGTGCCCGAGCGAGTCGAGCAGGCCGACGAATGCGAGCACGCCTCGCGCCGCGCTGCCGCCGAGGCCGGCCTCGTCGGCGTGGCGCATCGCGTCCATGAACCCGTTGCCCATCTCGCGCGCCCACGCGTCGAGCTTGCCGACGCTGGTGTCGCCGATGCCGCGCTTGGGGATGTTGAGCACGCGCTTGATGCTCACCTCGTCGGCCGGGTTGGCGACCGCGCGCAGGTACGCCATCGCATCCTTGATCTCGCGCCGGTCGTAGAAGCGGGTGCCGCCGACCACCTTGTACGGGATGCCGAAGCGCATCATCGCTTCCTCGACGACGCGGCTCTGCGCGTTCGTGCGGTAGAAGACCGCGATCTCCTTCCACATCATCGCGTGGTTGTCGTGGGCGTCCTGCATGGTCCGCGCCACCCACGTGGCCTCGTCGCCCTCGTCGTCGGCGTGGTAGCGGGTGATGCCGTCGCCCCGGCCGAGCTCGCTCCACAGCTCCTTCGCCTTGCGCGTCGGGTTGTTGGAGATGACCGAGTTCGCCGCGTCGAGGATGATCTGCGTGCTCCGGTAGTTCTGGTTGAGCACGATGGTGGTGACGTCCGGGAACGCGTTCTCGAACTGGATGATGTTGCGCAGATCCGCGCCGCGAAACTTGTAGATCGACTGGTCCGAGTCGCCCACCACCGTGACGTTCTGGTGCTCGGCGCCGAGCATCATCACGATCTCGTTCTGGGCGGTGTTGGTGTCCTGGTACTCATCGATCAGGATGTGCTGGAAGCGCTGCTGGTAGTTGTGCAGGATGTCGGGGTGCTGGCGGAACAGCAGCACGGTGTTGGTCAGCAGATCGTCGAAGTCCATCGCCCCGGCCTTGAGCAGGCGCAGCTGATACTCCTGGTAGATCTCGGCGTGCTTGCGGTCCATCGGCGTGGACGACGTGGCGAGCGCGTCGTTCGGGAACAGCAGCTCGTTCTTCCACTTGCTGATGACGTTGTGTGCACCGCGCGGCGTGAACCGCTTGGGGTCGAGGTTGAGGTCGCGGATGACGTAGCCGGTGAGCCGCTGCGCGTCGGCCTGGTCGTAGATGCTGAAGCTGCGCGGGTAGCCGAGCGCCTCACCGTTGGCGCGCAGGATGCGCACGCACGCGGCGTGGAACGTGCTGACCCACATGTTCTTCGACGCCGGCCCGACGAGGTGACCGACGCGCTCGCGCATCTCGCCGGCGGCTTTGTTGGTGAACGTGATCGCGAGGATCCGTTGCGGGTGCACGCCCTCGCTCTCGATCAGGTGGGCGATGCGGTGCGTGAGCACGCGCGTCTTGCCGGACCCGGCGCCCGCCACCACCAACAGCGGCCCGGAGTTGTGCACGACCGCATCGAGCTGATCGGGGTTGAGCCCGGTGAGCAGGGATTCGTCCCCTTCGTTGTCAGCGGGGAAGTGATCGAACAGCGACATGGCCCACCCAGTCTACGGACGGGGTGTGACGCTGCCCGGGAGGGCGCTGCACTTGGGTGGACGACAAGTTTTGTCGGAACATTTCAGGAATTCGGTGGTGATCGAACGCGTGTTCGATAGTGTTGGGGTATGCAGTCGGCGCTCGACACCATCCACCAAGGCACCACCGCCTTGCTGGCCGCCGATGCAGCGCTGCTTCCCGTCGACGAGTTGGGGCCGTGCATCTTGTCGATGCAGGCCGAGATCGACCGGATCCGCGTCGCCCAAGCACGTGCACTGCTGGAAGCGGATCGGCACCGGATCTGGGTGGCGTCCGGGCACCGCTCGATCGAAGCCTGGCTGGCCGCGAACGGCAAGACCACCACCGGTGCCGCAGCCCAGCAGAAGAAGCTCGGCGAGGCGTTGGACAAGTCCGTCGAGCTGTCCGACGCCGTCTCGGCCGGCGACATCACCCCGGACACCGCCGCAGCCCTGTTGCCCGCGTTGGGGTCGGATCACACCGGCGACGTCGCCGAACTCGTCGAAGCCTGCAAAGGCGCCACACCCGCTGAGGCCAAAGACGCCGGGAACATGTTCCAAGAGCTCAACCCGCCCGACGGACAGACCGACGCCGAACGCGAACACGCCAAACGCCAACAACGCGGGATCCGGTTCACCGACCTCGGCGACGGCATGACCCGCATCGACGGCAAGTTGAC